>CAZCCJ010000016.1:0-2768 GCA_964497235.1 uncultured Staphylococcaceae bacterium | reverse complement strand
CATTCAAGAGAACTAAGGCTTACTTGGGTTTCGCAATATGAGCGGTCGTTTTTCCCCATGCGTCAACATTGGGAAGGTTGCCCATCATCGGGAAGATCGATTTTAACCTTTCCAACAAGCCTTATATCTTGGCTTGAGGAGCCAATTAGAATCTCGAAATCCCCGTTTTCGACAAGCCAGCGGTCAAGTGAGACCGAATAATAAGCGAAAGAGGAGTAATCGAGTTTAACGCTGATGCGTTTTTTCTCGCCGGCTTTAATGAAGTCTTTAGAAAACCCCTTAAGCTCCTTTACGGGGCGGGCGACCATCGCGATGACATCGCGCACGTAGACCTCCGAGACCTCTTTCCCATCGACATTCGAAACGTTTTCAATGGTATAGGAAACAGTAAATTCGGTTTCTCCCGTTTTCTCGATCTCCAAATCGGAGTATTCGAACTTGGCATAGGAAAGCCCGAAGCCGAAAGGATACCGCACGGGAATGTTATAACGCTCATAGTAGCGGTAACCCACAAATACGCCTTCTCCATAATCCACGGTAAGTCCATCGCCGTTATACTCTTCCATGTAGGTGTCGGAAAGAGCATAGGGGAAGGTTTCGGAAAGCTTGCCGTTTGGACAAACCTTGCCCGTGATGATTCTAGCGAGGGCTTCGTTCATGCCTTCGCCAGCGAAACCGGCGAAGATAATCGCCTTTGCATAAGGCTCGAACGCGCTTACGTCGATTGCGCCGCCCGATTCTATTACAACGACGATGTTCTTATTGTATTTCGAGAGCTCGACAATGAAGTTTTCTTGCTCAGAG
The DNA here is from genome assembly GCA_964497235.1 of uncultured Staphylococcaceae bacterium. Classification (GTDB taxonomy): domain Bacteria; phylum Bacillota_I; class Bacilli_A; order RFN20; family CAG-826; genus UBA4951. Next base: position 1,964 of record CAZCCJ010000016.1, on the reverse strand, counting down.
CGAAGCCTAAGCGTAGCACGTTCGTGGCCTTCGCCAACCACTCCCGCCCCATCTCCGACAACAACCACGCACACATCTGCATTGTAAGCCTGTGAAAAAGCCTCTCTTACCATTGCGAGCGTGTTATCCAAAACGCCATCGGTCCTTTCGACCTTTTGACCGGTTATCTCACTTATCGCATCCGCTAGATGCGGTATCTTATAAGCCGTCCTAACCACCGCGGAAAAAAGCGTCGCGCCAAATGCGGGGGTGCGAGCGAAGACGCCGCTCACGGCTATCTTTTTGTCTTTGATAGGGAGGATTCCATCCTCGTTTTTAAGCAGGACAATTCCCTCTTCGGCCACTTTCAACGCATTTGAATGGCGATTTTCCTTAGGCGTCTGGGCAACCTTTTTGGTGGAATTCGCTTTTTCAGAAAGAGAAAGAACACGCGATACACCCTCGTTGATCTCTTCGATGCTCAGATATCCTTTCTCGTAAGCGTCTTTCAATGCGGAGAAACTATCGTTATCATATGGCATCCTTAAATTCAAGCCAGCGCGCACGGCTTTGTAGGCGTTATGCACCGCGCCCCAATCGGACATAACAAGACCATCAAAACCGAATTTGCCGCGCAACACCCCGGTGAGCAATTTCTTGTTCTCGGATGCGTAGACTCCATTAACCGGGTTATATGAGCACATCAGCGCCCACGGATTCGCTTTAAGGGCGATTTCAAAGGGCTTCAAATAGATCTCATTCAACGTTCTTTCGTCGACTTCGCTTGACTGCGACGACCTGCCGTTCTCGACGTTGTTCGCGCAGAAATGCTTCAAACATGCGCCTACGCCGCGGCTTTGGACGCCGCTTATGTACTCATAGCCAAGCGTACCCGCAAGATAAGGGTCTTCGGAAAAATACTCGCAGTTCCTTCCGCAACGCGGCGTCTTTTTGATATTGACGCCAGGCGCAAGTAAGACATCAACACCATGGTCCGCACAATCGTCTGCAATCGTACCGCCGTCTTCATAAGCGGCGGCTTTGCTCCAGGTGTTAGCTACAACCGAAAGAGAAGGCATAGCCGTCGCTTCGGCGATGACCTCACCGCCATTCTCATCAAAACCAGTGACATAGCGAAGACCATGCGGCCCGTCCGAAACACGGACTTCCGGAACCTTGCCGCCGCAAGTCTCGATCGCCCAGTTGTTCTTGCCACAAAGCAATTTGAGCTTTTCTTCTAGAGTCAAATCATTGATGCTCATAAAGCCACCTCATTAAGCCACCTCATTATAACCGCGATGCTGATAAAATCCTTTTAAAATAGAATCCAAACAGGACAAACGCATGGGTTTTTGAGTGATTGACGAAAACCGGCGCCATCTCATGCATTCGCTAATTTCCAAAAACTCGTGCGTTTATGCTGCCATCACAAACCGAAAAATCACCGTATCAAAGGGGAATAAAATATTCATTGGCCTTATCAAGGTAAGGATATTCATTGCTGCAATCGTTAATATTTTGTTTTTTTGAACATCATTGAATGGAAGCATATCAAGGAATGATCAAATCAATACAAGGATCATTGACTGAAACGAGCGATGAAAATTCACTTCAATCTATCACATCTTGACTTGATGAGAGCGACGAATCTTTCCTTCATTTCTGCTGGCAAAAGAGACTCTTTGCATATCTCGACATATTCATCTTCAATAGAAACGATCTTCTTCATCATTTTGATGACGGCCGTTTTCGCCAAGCCGCAGCGTTCGCCGAAAATCAAAAAATCGTTTTTTGTGACGTTTTTCTTTTTTCCATTCAGTGTCAAAGCGAACTCTTCCTCATCTTCTGGCATTACGACATTCATCGGCAAAATGTCATATGCGGGCGATAGAACATATTCGCCGCTTCCACACCCAGTTTCTATGAGTGATAAATTTTTAAGATGCATATCCGAATTTCCTATGGCGAAAGAAACAAGAACCCTC
>CAZCCJ010000015.1:17915-41893 GCA_964497235.1 uncultured Staphylococcaceae bacterium | reverse complement strand
AACTCCCGTATTTATCGCATTATTTCAAAGTGAGCAGCACAACCGTCTCAACATGGGTTGTAATAGATAACATATTGAAAAACAACCTTATTTTAACCGAGATGACATTTATCTTTTAAAAATTAAATGATCTCGCCCTTTTTATCTTCATCCTCATAATAAGCGATCAAAACCTTCTTGCATTCATTAACTGATTCATCAGGAATGACGATCTATCCTCCAGCATTTTTCATCAGCACACGATTGGCAAATATTATGTGAACCTTTTTGTTGGTTTTTAATTCATTTTGTTTCACATAGCAAAATCAAGATAACAAGCGGCTTATGACTTTAGACATTAATCGTTCGATGAAGCATCGACACTCATCACGAATAAAAGCGCTGCATCTTTTTTATATAAGCAGCTAATGGCCATATAGATTGCCCCTCCATATCAAAAAAGCGTGGTAGCCAAGGGTTACCACGCTAGAAAATCAGATAAGAAGATTAGCGGCCCGCTCTTCTTCTCTTGCGGATCAAGAACAATCCACCAATGGATGCAATGCCCACTATTGAAGCAAAGACAATAAAGGCAGTTAGATCTCTGGATTCATTCCTATTGACGAATCTATTCAAAGAAGAGGTCGTCAAGGTTCTGCCAACGAAATTCGACAATTCATATCTGTTGACGATGTGATCATATAATCCAGCGAAGTTTTTGATGTTCTCATCGCTATCGGAAGTCGTAGCGGCTTTTAGTTTCGCTTGGGCGTAGCTGTCGACATCCTCCCAAAGCGATTCCAAATCGGACCATACCGGAGATACAGAAGCGGAGTTATCGGCGGATGGATCCATGCACGGCGTCTTCAAATCAGCGTTGAACATAGTCGCAAATTCAATCGCGTCATCGGTGTAGTTCGAATAAGAAGGACTGGCCAATTGCACTGTTCCTTTATATTTAGCCGGTTTCCCTTTGATGGTTACGGTTCCGTTGATTATGGCGATATCTCTTAAAGCGTTGCTGCTATATATACCAAAGACGTTTATTTGATTGCCGCCTTCTTCGCTTTCCTTTTTATCGGAAAGGACGATCATTCTTTCTTTTCCGGTAGCTTGACTATCACCATTTAAATTAACGATATATCCAGTGATGGACAAATAATAGTCGGCAGTAACAGTATCGCCGCTCAAAGAGTTCGCAATCGTATTGGCTTCTTCAATCGTAACTGAACCATAATTCACAACGACATCGAAAGTAACAACAAGCGGCGTAGACAATTCATCACAAGCTAGCGTCGCTGATATAGTCGCTTTGCCCGTCGCCAAAGCCTCATAGGTTCCGTCATCAAGAACACTAATAATAGTTGTAGACGCAGAAGCCCAAGTTACAACAGGATTTGTCGCATTTTCGGTAGAGCATGTAAATTGTCCAATATCTCCGACTTTAAGTTCATCGTCCGATGGCTCATTTGTCACCGTCAGCGAAGGAACTGTAGAAGAGGTGCCATAAAATTTTATAGCTTTTAGCTCGAGATATTTATTTTTGGTAACAGAAACCGTTACATTAAGAACCATTCTGTAAAATTTGTTGCTTTGCGGAGTAGACAACATGTCAACGGAAACGATGCTGTTAGCCTTGAAAGTCGGTGTCATAGACAAAATCGCTGTGTCGCCGCTCGCCGCATCCGCAGCGGTGTCATGCACAGACAGAGTCAACGAATTTACAGTAAGAGAATCCAAATTGCCAAATTCTACATCGATCGCCGTCACATTATAATTGAGGGATGTTTGGCTATAGATAGGGATATCAACATTCGTTAAAGATTTCCCACCAATTCTCCATGGGTTTTCCGTGGTATTGCCACGGACTTTCCATTCGATATTGTTTTGAGTGATTGACGAGAATTCTGCATAAGCGTTTGTGCCACCAGCAATAGTTCCATTGAGCGTATAAACCGGAGCTTCAACGACTAACCCATCAACAATAACAGTCTTTCCTTTATAAGTTCCAGTGACGCTTGTCATCCCTCCGACCAACGGATTTGGCGACCACACAACATCATTCGTAACATTTTCCGTTGTTGAATCGTCATATGTGGCCGTAACAACCAATCCAGTCGGATCAAAGGACGCACCGTCTTTATATTCTTTTTTGACTTCATTAAGACCATCAGTTATTTGCAAATCAGTTATGTCTTTTTCATCAACAACGGTTTTTTTATAATTGAAAGTAATTTTCGCAACACCAGGTCCATTAGATCCGCTGCCGCTTCCGGATAGAATACGCAAATACACATCTCCGGAATAAGACGTATTTGTGAATGATATAGTTTTCGAGACATCAGCTAACGTAGTTCCATTAAACGCCTCAAACGTAACGACATCGCTTATGCTCGTTTCAAAAGTGCTGTCGGAGAACATTTGAACAAGTATTGTTTTATAGCTCGTTCCGCCAACAGTCCTAAAATTAATCGTCAATTTCGGCGCTACGGACGCATCGATGTCAGTAATAGCGTTTGAATTAGAAATGTAAGCCGATTTTATTAATTTGTAATAGTTCGCTCCTGTAGTACCGCCGTTAGCGGACCATATTCCAGAACTTGTTGCACTACCGGTGAAAGTGCCTACAGACTCCGCATCATATGTGGCGTCCGCAGCCATAACCTCAGCAATCTCACCACGAGTATTGCTGGCGCCAATGCTAACGCCGACCCCTAATGCCATCAAAAGGCCTAGAACAACAGAGCCAAACCTCTTTTTGATTTTGGTCATTTCTCTTCTCCTTTTTGGTTTTTACACTTTAAATTAACATATACATACGCGTATGCAAGCGCTAAAACGAAACATATAGATTCCATCTATCATAAAAGCGGTTACAATCCCTTTTCTTAGCTTTCATGAACCATCCGCTTTCGAAATGCTGATAAGGGCGTTGATAACGGCCTTATATAAGAAAAAGGCCGACGTCTCGTCGGCCATCGTTTCATATTGGAGCATCCGGGCGGAATCGGACCGCCGATCAGTGAGTTGCAGTCACTTGCCTTACCTCTTGGCTACGGATGCAGCGAACGGATTATAGCATTCACGTTGGCCCATATCAACGAGAGAATGGAACAAACGAACGACGTTTAAACGGCAATAAAATGCACGAAAGAACGCTTAGCATGAGAAAATCACACTCGATGAAAATCAAAATTTTTCCAAGAACTCTTTGGCGGACACCACTTTAGGGTTCTTTATATCGGATTCCAAAAAATCTTTGTCACCAGAAATCAAAATGTCGCATCCCCCCCCTTCAACGCAGCTCTTAAAACGGGTATATCATGAGAGTCTCTAATATCCGACGTTTCATCTTCTGTCCGCCAATCGGCTTTTATCACCATAATGTTATTCGCCAATATCGAAAGAAAAGCATTCAATGATTCGATCTTACTAGGAAATTTCTTAGCGAATGATCTTCTTAATTCGTAAAGCACATAATCGGAAGCTACGGCTTCATAAGGATAAGACAACGCTTTAACAAGCGCCAAATCTGGCGTTGAATTAGGAAATAGGATGGCTGAAAAAATATATTCGCGTCAAGAAAGACCCTCATTTACTTTCCTCAAGCATCTTTCTAACATCATCTTCACCATGAATCCCCGCTTTTTCCGCCTCGCCATTCATCTCGCTTTGGAGCAGCCTAAGCGCGCAAACACAGGAATTGGCAAGCATGACTTGATTGCCATTGACTATAAAAGACACTCGATCGCCGACGTCTAGACCAAGCAATTTCCTAATTTCTTGTGGAATCGTTATTTGTCCTTTCGGCATGACTTTTGCCTGTTCAATGTACGTGTTCATCTTTATCTCCTTCCTACAAGTAGGATTTTCCCTACTTTCACTATATATTCTACATAAACAAATAGCAAAAACAAATCTTCGTTTTCGTCGATTTTGACCTAAGAATGCAACAAATCAGCAGAGCGAATAAACGGCTTTATCTAAGCGGCTTTGCCGATAAGAATAAGCCCTGCTCATCGGTGAGGATGTCGCGTTTTTTGAGCAAAGGCTTCATATATTCCCTAAAGGAATCGCTCATCTTCGTCAAATCGCATAGATATTCGTTCGGTATATAACGGACCACCCCCGCTACTTTATCCAAAGATATCGGAGAGAAAGATGAACGATATGGAGAATCGCTTGCTCTCACTATCGCCGGAACAACGCCATTAAGCCCTTTTTCGAAATACATAATGGCCTCTTTTGCAGCCATTACCGCCTCATCGATATCGATTTGGCTCGCTAAGACGGGATCGCTACGCATAGGGGAAGAAAGGATTGTGGTTCTTGTCTTATGCCCAAGTTTCTTTCTAATCGCCTTATCCCATATGTTGGCGGCCCCTTCTAGGTTCTCATGTCCAAAAGGATCCTTTTCTAAGGAAGCGCAAGGGTTCACGCCCTCGCTAAGAACGACTAGCGCATGCCCCTTCTTCGAATAGATCTCTTCTAATTTCTTATAAAACATCTCTTCATCGAATTTGTATTCCGGAATGAGAATGAAGTCCGGATGATATGGCGAAGGAAGCATATCGCTTGAGGCGGCGAGCCATCCGGTATCCCTTCCCATCGCTTCCACTAACTGTATCTTCCCCTTCTTATAGCTCATCCCGTCGATTGCGATGCATTTGACCAAAGACAACAGATGAAGGGCGGCGCTAGGGAAGCCGAGGGTATGATCGAATCCGCATAAATCGTTATCGATGGTTTTCGGTATCCCGAACACTTTGACATTGCTGCTGCTATCTTTAAGGAAGCGGTATAGCCTATCGGCCGTTAACATAGAATCATTGCCGCCATTGACGAAGACGGCGTCGATTCGACGTTCCTTAAGGTTCTTCAAAATCTTTTGGTATTCGTCTGATGATAAATCCGGCGAGAGATTCTTCCTTGAGCTCCCAAGATACATATCGGGGGTTTGCTTTAGAAGCGAGAGATCCTCTTTGGATATCTCCCTCAAATTCACGAAATCCCCTGCCAAAACCCCTTCGATTCCGAATTTGGCGCCATAAATGCCGTCGATTCCATCTTCTTCCAAGGCGAAGGAAACGAAACCGTATAAGGAACTGTTGATGACAGAAGTCGGACCTCCGCTTTGGAGATAGAGGATGTTCTTTTTCATGATATTAGATATTAACCGACTTCTTTTTCCCTTGCCATATGTAAGGGCTTTACACCGATTATTTTCGGACTGCCATTTTCTAAAACCCATCCCTTAAAACGCTTCTAAAGCGTCTTGAATGAAAAAAAAGAACGCGGTTCTCGCGTTCTTTCCTTCTTAAGCGGACTTTCTCTCTTCGCGTCTCTTTTGTCGTAATTTCTTCGAGGCGTTCTTCGTCACGAAGAAGGTGATGACTAGCGATAACGCAAGAGCGGCCTCAACCGAGAGAAGGACGATGGCCCAAGTTGGCAGAGGAGAGCTTTTCACTTGCTCCCACATCGTGAGGACGTCGGAAGCGCTATTGCCATAGTCTTCCATGATGGCTAAAGATGGCATCGAGCAAAGGACGGTTCCCTTATTCATCTCGTCTTCGACTGGGTATTGGGCGAGGAATTGGCGGCCGACGAGGATCGTTTCCTCTTCGCCTGCGAGGTTTTTCCCAGTCACTTCCTCAAGCTCGCTGCTATAGAAGACGGTGTCAACGTCATCGAGATAATCGTCGGAGAGGGTGCCGTTAAAGAAATATGAGAGATCGATTTCCGGCCATTCGCCATTCGAATAGTCTTCCCAAGACTTCGTGACGCCATTCACGCAAGCGGACTCGTAATCGCTCCCCGTCATATCGACTTCGCCATAATCCAAGCCATCGTCATGGACGCCTGTTCCGTCCTTATAGACGTAATTATCTTCGTCATCGGTCAAAAACCATTCGTCGTCTTCGCTATAGACGTACATCTCATAGGCTCTTGGATCATAGGAGTCGCGGATATATTCGAGAACCGCGTCGCCGCCGATGAAAGAGGTGTAGCCGATGTAATCCATGTTGTTGGCGGCCGTTACCGGATTCGACATGAAGTCGATGAATTTCTGGCAATATTGCTTCTTTAGGTCATTCCCATGGACGTTGTCTTTGAGCATGACCCAGTTGTCGCTCCAGATATTCCCACCCGTCAAAGGGACGGAATAGTAGAGAGATATGGAATTGGATGAATTCGCGTCGCCTAGATCCATCGAGGTTATGGCATCTCCGCTCCAGGCGGTGTCGATGCCGGATTTGGTGCCCGTGGTTATATCGGTCTTGCCGCTGTCGACTTCCATGCCGAAGCTATTGTCTTTCAATGTCGTAAGCGACTCTTGGACGGTGTTGAGTATCGACTCCTTGGTATAGGTCTCCGCGGAAGAGTCGATCCGCTTCGCCAAGGCGTTGAATTCCTCAAGGTAATTGAGGTTGTTGAAGATGACCTTGACGTCGCTTTGATAGCTTTCCTTCGTATAGATGCTACCCGCTCCGTCATACCCTTCGATATACCATTCGCGGATGGCTTTGAAATATTTGTCGTAGACATGCATTAAGCCTATCGCGTAGGTATCGCGCATAGAGTCCTTGATTTGGAAGGTGCCATGGTATTTCGAATCCCATAAAGCGTTCCAATCGCTCATCTGGACTTTGACGTCGCTTTCGCTCAAGCCGCGTTCTTGATACGTCGAAAAGCCGGGGTTATAGGTGATGCCTAGGGTTCCCCACATGTACCCTCTCGCGTAATCTCCGAGTTTTCTTTCCTCCACCCCGTCCTTCGTTTTGACTTTGGCCGTTATGCCATTAAGCAAAGAGATGAGGGTTGGGGAAGCGTATTCTTCGTAATAGTCCTCCCAATCTTTGGCCGACTCGCCATAGAGCTTCTTTCTTTCTTCTCCTTTGGCGAATGGCTCAAGCATATCGAGGGACATCATCTTTTGGACGATGTAGTCGCTGCTGTTGACCAAGTCATAAGCAGCCGTTCCGGCCGTGACTTTGGAAAGGATCTCCTCTTGGGTGCTAAAGACGCTGTAATTGATTTTTAGATTGACGCCGTCCTTTTCTTTCACGAGGTCGATGAAATCGTCGACTAACGTCCTAGGAAGGCCATCCGATGTGTCATAAGTGAGGATATAATCGTCGCTATTGGCGATGTTGATCGTTAAGACGTCACTATTGCTAGATGCGCTTTCGCCGCATCCGCTAAGCAAAAGAAGGCCTAAGCCGAATAAGCAAAATGAACGAATCTTTTTCATTAATATGCCCTCCCTTTGCGTTTCTTTTCCTTTTTGGCGCGGTGATTCTGATAGATTGTGATGGAAATGGCCAAAAGCAAGACAAACAAGAAGATGATCGTGCATAAAGCGCGAAGTTCAGCCGGAAGAGGATGCTTTTTGATGATGCCTTCGACATAGGTCGAGATGGTTTGGATGTCGCTATTGCCGCTAAGAAGGCCAGGGCCGGTCGTGAACGCCGTCACGATGAAGTCGTCAAGCGACAATGTCACGGCGATAAGGAAGCCGCTCAATATGCCGGGGATGATCTCCGGAAAGACCGCTTTTCTAAGGGCTTGGCGAGGCGTGCAGCCTAAATCAAGCGCCGCCTCATATAGCGCGGGATCCATTTGGATGAGCTTAGGCTTGACGGACAAATAGACGAAAGGAACGGTCAAGACCAAGTGGCCTAGAAGAAGCGTCCAGAAAGAAAGATGGACGCCAAGGGCGACGAAGACGACGATAAGAGACAAAGCGATAACAATTTCCGGGTTGACGACTGGGATCTGCGTCAAAAACTCCAAGGAGCGTTTCGCGAATTTCTTCGATTCATAGACGCCTATTGCGCCGAAAGTGCCGATGATCGTGGCGAGTGTCGCGGCCAAAAAGGCGATGATGACGGTGTTGCCGATCGCCCTTTGTATCTGAGCGTCTTGGAATAAGGAGATATAGAGATCGAAGCTGAACTTCCCCCACTCTCCAAGATTGAGGTCTCCGCCGTTTTCCCCGACGGTGAAGCTATAGATCATAAGCACTAAGACGGGAAGGTACATCAAAATGAGAAGAAGCCAAATATAGCTTTGCCCGATGCACTTCCAAATGAAAGTACGTCTTTCTTTGGTCATTTTCCTTACCATAAGGCACCTCCCCTGCTTGAAGCGGCGTTCTTGTCGACGTTACGCGTGAGGAACATCGATAGGCCGATGATGATTAGCATCACCATCGCCATGAAGGATCCTTCGTTCCACAAAGAATTGGTGAAATCCAAATAGATATAGTTACCGAAGAGGGTGATTTTCCCTTCCGATAGGGTGTCGCTGATGACGTAGCTAGACATAACAGGCATAAAGACCATCTCGGCGGCGCTTACGATGCCGGGGAGAGTCTGAGGCAAGACGTTCCTAAAGAAAGTCTGAACGCGGTTGGCCCCCAAGTCATACGAAGCCTCGATTTGGCTATGGTCGAGCTTAAGCATCGTCGTGTATAAGGGAAGGATCGTGAAGGGGATATAGTTATAGACCATGCCGATAAGCGTGGCTCCCCAAGGATGCGTGGAGCCGTCTAGCCCCATCCAACTAAGCAAATCGCGGGTGGCTCCGGTCCTGATGACGAAATTGATCCACATTGGCATGATGAAGAGGATCACTAGGACCGTGTTCTTGTTGAAGCGCTTATCCGCCAAGAAGAAAGCGGCCGGATAGCTTAATAGAATGCAGATCGCCGTCGTCTGTAGCCCCATGAAAAGAGAAACGAAGAGAACTTCCCATTTATAGCTTTTCGTGAAGAAGCTCGCGGCGGCGTCCAAGGAAAAAGAGACGACTTTGTTGTTATATTCGTCGTATGTCGTCTTGCTAAATGCGTACACCAATATGGTGGCTAGCGGCACGACGACGAAGAGCACCAAGAAGATGGCGTATGGGATGGCCAAATGCTTCCGTTTAAGCGCGAAGAAGCGCTTCATTTTGGACCATCTTAGGGCGAAGCTATTCGACGACATAGGAGCCGATATCCTTCTTTAGGCGCAACTTGATCTTCTCTTTGGCGATGTCGACGGAGACGGTATCGCCGTTGTTCCATTGATAGGGCGAATTGGCGATGAAATCCTCTTCCCCTTCGGTACGGATGAGATATTGATAATGATCGCCGATCCAAACGGATTGGATGATCACGCCTTTCGCAAGGCCGATTTCGAGATTGTCGCTGATAGTGGGGTCTTCCAATGTGCAAGAGGCCACCACTTTAGCGTCGGTCAAATCGTACGTATGGCCGTTCTTCGGATCGACGAGCTCGCCTTTTTCGTTTAGCGTCGAACCCTTTAGTAGCTGAGTCAAATCGGCATGCAGCACGACGTCGCCCGTTTCGATGTCTCCATCGGAATTGATGACGGCGTCGTCCCATTCGTTCTTCGTGACTTCCTTATGGACGACTTGGAGGTTTTCCTTATCGACGGAAATCGATACTTTGTCGCCGATTTCGTGTTTCTTCTTGTCGCGACAAAGGACTTCGCTTTTGCCTACGAGTATGACATAGCTATAATCCTCGCCTTTGAAGACCCTCGAATCGATGACGCCGTTGACGATGCCTTCTCCGACTTTGCCAAGCTCCACGTCTTCAGGGCGGATGACGACGTCGACTTTCTCGTTGACTGGGAATTCGTCGACCGCCTCCCAGATTCCGCCAAGGAAGCGGACCTTCCCGCCGGAAAGCATCGTGCCGTTATAGATATTCGATTCGCCGATGAAGTCAGCGACATAGGCGCTTGATGGCTCATTGTATATTTCTTCAGGAGTCCCGACTTGCTCGATTTCACCGTCTTTCATGACGACGATCTTGTCGGACATGGAAAGGGCTTCTTCTTGATCGTGGGTAACGTAAATAAAAGTGATGCCGAGTTTCTTATGCATCTCCTTAAGCTCGATTTGCATATCGAGACGCTTCTTATGGTCGAGGGCGCTAAGAGGCTCATCGAGCAAAAGCACCTGCGGCTCATTGACGATGGCGCGGGCGATGGCGACCCTTTGCTGTTGTCCGCCAGAAAGATTGTTGATGTCGCGGTCTTCCATTTCCTCCATATCGACTATTTCGAGGGCTTTGGCGACCTTCTCATCGATCGTCTTGGCATCAAGGTGTTTCATTTTGATGCGGCCGTTTTTATCCTTGACCGGAACTTTCTTTAACTTAAGCCCGAAAGCGATGTTGTCATAAACGTCAAGATTCGGGAATAAAGCGTAATGCTGGAAAACGGTGTTGACGGGCCTTTGGTATGGCGGGAGGTTTGTGATATCCACGCCATTAAGGAGGATCTTACCGCTTGTTGGGATATCGAATCCGGCGATCATCCTTAGGGTAGTCGTTTTGCCGCAGCCACTAGGGCCAAGCAACGTCACGAATTCGCCGCGTTTGATCTCCAGATTGAAATCATTCACGGCCGTGAAGGTCTTATCAAACACCTTCGAGACGTGGACCAACGAAATGATTGGGTCGTTAACATCCATTTTTCACTCCTCCAATGGACAAAATCGACAATGAGGAACGCCTGCTTATGAGCGCGTTTTTCTCATGGCGAAAAATATGCGGTAAAAGAGAACAAAAATCAAACACTTTTTTTCGCATTTTTTCGAAGGCTTTTCCGACTGCAAAACCTCAAAAATGTAAAAATGGGCTTTCTATCGATATTTTCGAACTTTTCATAGGGTTTTTGCCTGAAGAAAAAGAGCAAAAAATTTTATCCTTTTATATATAAGGAAACGGCTTGATGTTTCAAAAGAAAACGCCTAGGGGAAAATAAGCTGTTTCCCATCGCGTTTTCTTGGCGCCGTTTCAAGCGTCTCTAACGTATTTTTTCTCTTTTCCTCTTGCCGAGAAAATGGAAGGTTTCTAAAATCCCTTATATGAAGAAAATCCAAAACGTCCTATTGGCCGTCCTATCCCCTCTTTGCTTGCTTGGAACATCCGCTTGCTCATCAACCGAAGAGGATTCGATCTCTTATCTCAACTATGGGAAGCTATATGACGAGAAAATCGACGAAAACGACTCGGATATGAAGTTCCAAAACCACTCCATATCGCTTAGCTATGGCGATTTGGCTGGCAAGATATCCAAGAAGCAGAGTTTCTTGCTATTGGTTTACGAAAAAGGCAACACCTGCACTTGCTGGTATCGATACGAAACGACGCTCCTGAAATACATGAAGAAGCACAATGCGCTCATATACGGCATCGATCCAAGCGAATTCGGCGGCGGAAGAGAAACATACGGCATCAATTATTCTTCGAGCGAAGAGAACATCGTCATTTTCGATAACGGGGAGATTTTGGAGCAAAGAAGCACGAACGGCGTCGATGACGATTTCGTCGAATACGATATCTTCTCCGCTTGGCTAAATAAGAGGATTCATCTTAGCGACACCCTACTAATCGAAAAGAATCAGCTTGACGATTTATTTTCCTCTTCCCCCGATCCCTCTTTCATGGTCTATTATGGCAGAGAAAGCTGCGGCGATTGCTCCTATATCGATCAGAATTTCCTATACGCATATAACAAAAAGGATCACGTGACCAATTACTACATCGATTGCGATGCCGTCGGCATCCGCTTCGATAGCGAGGAAGATAAGAAAAACGGCAAAGTGAGCGACGATTGGGTGACTTTCAAAAACGAATATGGCCTTAGTGAGCTCTATAATGAATCGCTTGGATATGGCGAAGGGTACGTCCCTAGCTTCATCGTCTATAACAGGGGTTTGATCTCTGATGGCGCCTATTCCTTAGTCAAAGACATGGCCGTCTCCTTCAATGACGTCGTCATCGAAGAAGGTGGCGTCTACACCGTCTCCGATTCCTTCTATTCGAAAGAGAGGCTAGAAAATAGCGAATGCTTTAACGATGAGGGCATCGATACCTATATCTTGAAGGGCAAGACCCTTTCTAGCGAAGACGTCATAGCCTACCCCGAATACAATTACATCGAATGGAAGAAAGACAAAGCCATCGAAGCCCATAAGCCGTTGCTCGAAAAATTCCTGAACTTCTACTTATCTCTATAAAAATCCATGCAGAAACCCATTATTTTTGGAAATAAGGCGGTTTTGTGTGTTTTATTCCACGCTTTTGAGAGACTCGACCATCTTGATTTTCTTCGAGCGGAAGCCGAAGAAAAGATTCACGAAGAAAGCGACGACGAAGGTCATAACGAAACTAAGGACATAAGAGAGAGGCTCAATATGATAGAGATAGGTGACGAGCTCGACTTTGTTTAGCCCCATGACGGCAAGCATGAATGGATAGCCTAGCGCCAACCCAAAAATGACGCCGAAAAGGGTCAAAGCCATGGTTTCCACAAGTAGGCTCAATATGATCTCCCATAAGTTGAAGCCGAGGACTTTAAGCGTGGCGATATCCCTCGACCTCTCATTGAAATTAAGGAGAGCGAGATTATATAGAACAACCAGCGCAAGAAGAATCGCGAAGACCTTGACAGCGCCAGTCATGACCAATATGCCTTGGAGAATGTTATTCACCTTATCGCGCCAGTCCTGCTTGCTTTGGATCGATAATAGATATGGCAAAGCGGCCTTTAGTTCCCCTCTCGTCTCCTCGGTTTTTCCTTCATCAAGCAAATCGAGATAGGCGCCGTTATACGTTAAGGCCTTGCCCTCGAATATCTCGTTATCGCCATAGATCGCGATTCCGCTATAGACGAAAGCCTTATAGAAGAAGGCTATCTTGCAACTATGGTTGACGTTACCGATTGAGAAAGTGATTTCGTCCCCCACTTTCAAGCCAAGCGTCTCCTCAAGCTTCTCCGACACGCATACCTCATCTTTCTTCATCCCTTCCGCGAAAGCGAAATGGGTGTGCTTTGAATCGCTAAGGACATAAACCGTTGTGTTGGTGCTTAGAGAGTCCGGGGAGACCGCTTTGGTGGTAAGGCTCGAATACATCTCGAACTTATCGATATTCGAAACGCCTTTCACGTCGTTAGCGAAATCCTCTTCTTTCTTCGATTCGCTGAAAGTCATCGTGAAATCGCAATTGCTGACCTTATCGAGATCATGGGCGATCCCATAGTTAACGGTGTCCTCTATTCCATATCCCGTGAGCAATAACGCCGTGCAGCCCATCACCCCAGCGATGACCATGATCGATTTGACGAGGTTCGCCCGGATATTTCGGAAAGCCATCTTGACGGAAAGGAAAAGCGAAGATTCCTTGCCGTTTTTCTTTTTGTTGTTGAATCTGCTTTTGAAGGATGGGGTGGCCGGGCGCATGCTTTCGGAAGGTTGCAAAGAGACTTCCTTCCTGACAACCAAATATGAGGTCAATGCAGAAACCCCTAGGAAAGCGAGCGCGCTAAGAAGCCCTTTCAAAATCGGGAAGACATAAGTGAGTTTCGGGAGGGTGTATATCAAACTGTATTTGTTGCCCATCAAGATCGGGACGATGATAGGCCCTAATATCTCGCCGATTATGATGCCAAGCAATACCAATGAGCAAACCATGGCGACATAGAAAAGGATGATTCCCCTTTTCTTCACGCCGAGCGCTTTAAGGGTGCCGATCTGCGATCGCTCTTTCAAAATCATTTGGCTTGCCGTCACCAATACGATAAGGATGGCGACGAAGAAGAAGACGAATGGGAAAAGATAGGTGAAGCCTTCGGCTTGCGCGATTTCGTTGGTTATCGTCAAAAAGAAAGGCATATTCTCGCGCGTATTGACGCTTATGATGCTGGCGCCGTCTTTTTTCGAACGTTCGATCAAGGCCTTTTCGACGTAATCCAGGCGGGATTCGCTAGGGATTTTCAAAACATATTGGTTCGGAGCCATATCGTATGCGCCATCATTTTCCTCTAGGTAGCCAAGCTCTTCGAAAATCGAAGCCATCTTCTTTAAAGCGGTCGTTCTCTCGCTTTCTGATAGCGTGCTTTTGAAACGCGAAGAGAATTCGTTTCTTAGCGAAGAGACGAACATCGAAGAGGATATCAAAGTCGTGCTGGTGCCATAGGACGCCTTCGAGATGTTCTCCGGATATTTCATCGTGGCGGTCACGACGAAGGAGAGGGTCCATTTGCTGTTTTTGAAGGGATTCGAATCGCCCTCGAAATATTCGTCGAAGCCGAAAGAAGAAGACAACGACGAGAAAACCTCATCATAGCTCGAAAGATCATAGACGATCGAAAGCTTCTCGCCGATGCCATAGAATCCGGACGTATCGATGCCATCGCTTTTCTTGCTTATCGCCTCGTCGATTATGCAGAAGTAAGTGTCGCTTTGCTCTTCGCTCTTATCCAAGTCGAAGGGCTTGCTGATCGTTGGGATCTTCTTCGAAACGGCGGTCACGAGGCTATGGGTGCCAGCCGTGGCGGTTAATTCGAATCTTTTCTCGTAGCTATCTTCTTTAGTCAAAAGGGAGGCGATTTTCTTCTCGTCCCTCTTATCGTATCGAGAGGAAGTGACCCATAAATCCGCCATATTGCCTTCGTCATACGTTTGATTGACGCGAGAAGTCAAGGAGACGGAATTGGCCTCGAGCCCAACGAAAAGGGTGACGGCGATGGCGCCGATTGAGATAATGGCCAAAAATTGCGTCCAATTCTTTTTGATTTCGCGGATGGCGAGTCTAAAGAAAAGGGAGATGGTCGTCTTCTTTTTCACCAGGCGATGTCCTCCGGGCGTTTTGGCGAGGCGTTTACGACGTTCTTCTCTATGCTCCCATCGCGAAGCGTTATCAGCCGGTCGGCTAAAGAGGCGAGAACGCTGTTATGGGTGACGATGAGGACGGTTTTCTTATATTCCTCGGATACTTTCTTGAGTAACCCCAATATCGAGCCGCCGGTCTTCGAATCAAGCGCTCCAGTAGGCTCATCGCATAATAGCAAAGTCGGATTCTTGACGATGGCCCTCGCTATCGAGACGCGTTGTTGCTCGCCGCCCGATAGTTCGCTAGGGAAGTTGTTCATCCTTTTGCTTAGCCCCACTTCTTCTAGCACTTTCTTCGAATCGAAAGGGCTTTTCGACAAAGAAGCGGCGAGCTCGACGTTCTCTAACGCCGTAAGATTCGGGATGAGGTTATAAAACTGGAAGACGAAGCCGATTTCTTCCCTTCGGAAATGGGAAAGGTGCTTCTCGTCGTAGGAAGTGACGTCATTATCGGACAAAAGATATGTTCCGGTGCTGGCCAAATCCATACCGCCCAATATATTTAGCAAAGTGCTTTTGCCAGCCCCTGAGGTGCCTAGGATCACCACGAACTCCCCTTTGTTTATCTCAAAGGAGACGTCATGAAGCGCTTTGACTTCATTGCTTTGGCCGGCGTGATAGGTTTTCCCGATGTTTTTGAGGACGATTTCTGGCATACGGGCAAATGTTAATTTCTTTTTAAGAAATAGCAATCAAAAAATGAATGAAATGCCGTTTTTGACTCTTTGGGAATTATATGAAAAAGGATCGGCATAACCGATCCCGATCGACTAGTCAGCCAATGTTCCCATCGGATCCCAAGGATTGAGGTGTATCGGATCTCCTTCCAAGGCTTTCTTTTCCTCTTCGTTTAAGTATTTTTTGTTGATGACGGCTTGATAGACGAATGTGTCGAACCAATCTTTGCTCATCACGTAATAGCCGCTCAAACCGTTGTCCGAACCCCAGCTGTTCTCGATGCGCCAGCGATTCGGTTTGCCTTCCTCGTCAAGATTCACGCCGACTATGACCATCGCATGATTCATCGCGCTATTCCAATAATCGAGCATGTTTTCCTTATCGAAGTCGATCGATAGTCCGAATGTTCCCTTATAGTCGAAAGCGCCTTGGTTCCAGCTGAAGCTATTCCTATCGCGATAGAAAGAGACGTCGCTTCCGAACCAAACCGGTTCTTTGTTCTTTAATTGGGCGACGATGAGTTCTTTTAGTCTCTCCATCGGCAAATTCAAATGGCAGATGTCCTTCCCTTCGATGACGTTGCCGAGGTAATCGATGGTATACGTCCTTAGATACGGCTTATCCTTCGTCGGGGAATTGATGATCGACTGATATTCGTCGATTTGAGCGCCGATATATTTCTCGAAGAACGAAAGAGGGGTCATGCCTTTCTCGACGAAAGAGCCCTTCTCATTCTCATATTCGAAGTCGAATGTCTTTGGCGGCACGCCGAAGCAATTCAAGAGGAAATGGTAGATCTTCTCCATCGTCTCTTCTTTTAGTTCGCGGGCTTCCTTTTCCTTGCCTTCTTTGACTAAGGCCGCGGCTTTGGCGGCAAAGCCTCTGATGGCGGCATTGATTATTTGATCGCTTTCCCTCGTTCCCTCGGATTGGAAGGTCTCAGGGAATTTGTTTTGTGGGACTAAGCCATATTTCTTGACGAGGTTGACGAACATGTCCCATTGACCGCCATCGCTGACTGGCATCATAAGGATATGGTGAAGGACCCTATCGTCATGATCGCGACCGGCGAGTTCGAGAATCTTCTCCAAAGCGAAGTTGCTCTTCTCGATCTTGTCATATAGCGAAATGTAGTTTTGCGAGAGCTCGAATTTCTTGAGTCCGCACTTCTCGGCGACGATTTCGCGAAGGACGTTAAGCCCGGCGAATATCCAGCAACGTCCGCTTTGTTTTTGATTGGCGACCGGCATCGTTTTGAGATTTATCGAGAAAACCGGGGTGACTTCCCCTAAAGACGAGGAATCGAAGATGACGTTCGAAATGCTATGCCTGCTTAAGGCATGGCGAACGACGTCGTTTTTCTTGTCCTTCTTATATTCGGCGACTATTTCCGAAGCTTTCTTTTCCGTTAGGGAACCGACGATTTCTTGTTTCATATGACTAACCTCTCAATATATGGCAAGCGCCACATTCGCATATTGTAAACCTATGGGAAAGAGTAGCAATCAAAAATACTATGTATCGGCTTTAACGAATGGGGAAAGAGAGTAAAATAACCGCGTCAGTTAGGAATGGAGAACTTTATGAAAGAAGATAAGGCGCTCGAAAGATTCTTGCGTTACGTCAAAATCGACACCCAAAGCGATGAAAATAGCAATCTCACCCCAAGCACGAAAAAGCAATTGGACTTGGCAAAAGTCCTAAAAGAAGAGCTTGAAGAACTAGGAATGGAAGCCGAGATCGATGAGTACGGGCGCGTATATTCGCATCTAGATGGCGAAAAAGGGCTCGATGTCATCGGACTAAATTCCCATATGGACACCGCGCTTGAATGCTCTGGAAAAGGCGTCAAGCCGCAAATCATCGAGAATTATGACGGCAAAGACATCAAATTGAATGAAGAGGTCACGATGTCTCCGAAGGACTTCCCTTCTTTGCTTACGCATATCGGCGACACTTTGGTCGTCACTAGCGGTGATACGTTGCTTGGAGGCGACGATAAAGCGGGCGACGCCATCATCATGAGCGTGCTTTCTTATCTCCACGATCATCCGGAGATAAAGCACCATCCTTTGTCGATTTTGTTCACGCCAGACGAGGAAATAGGAAGAGGACCTGAGCACTTCGACGCCAAGAAATTCGGCGCTGACTATGCCTATACGATCGACGGCGACTATCCTTCGCACATCGACATCGACAACTTCAACGGCGCCCATGCGGATATCGAGATAAAAGGCGTCGAGATTCATCCAGGCGAAGCCAAAGGCAAACTCTTGAACGCCCTTCGTTTGGCCATGGAATTCGATTCGTTGCTCCCCTCCTTCGATAAGCCCGAATACACCGAAGGATACGAAGGATTCAACCATCTGATCAGCATCAATGGCTCAAGTGCCTCTTGCAAATGCCACTACATCATCAGAAACCACGACTATGCGAAGCTAGATAAGCAAAAGAAAGACTTCGAGAACGCGCTGGAATTCATGAAGAAGAAGTATCCAAGAGGAGAATTCATCTTGAATATAGCCGACGATTATCGAAACATGCACGAAGTCTTGGAAAAAGACGATCGGGCCATAAAACACGCCAAAAAAGCCTTCGAAAGCCTTGGCATAACGCCAGTCCATTTGCCAGTAAGAGGCGGCACGGACGGGGCCACTTTCTCCTTCAAAGGCTGCCCGACGCCGAATCTGGGGACGGGAAGCTACAACCATCACGGTCGCTATGAATACCTAAGCCTTCGCGATTTCCATCAGATGATCAACATCGTCTTGGCCATCGTCAAAGCCGAATAAATAAAAAACGGCCTAATGGCCGCATATCGCACTTGGCTGGGGTGACTGGGATCGGACCAGTGCATGTGGGTTTCAGAGACCCATGCCTTACCGCTTGGCTACACCCCAAAAGGCAACGCCTATTTTACACGCTTCACCGCTTTCATCAAGATGATAAACGCTCGATAGGACGTCAAATAATCACAATAAGCATTCAAAAGACCATCCTAAACTGCTATCCTATGTCAACCGAAACCAAAGGAACGAAAATGAAAATCAAAAAGAAAATCCTAGCCGTCGCCCTTCTCTCGCTTCTATCGGCGTGCGGCCAAAACGATAATTCCTCAACTTCTACCCCTAGTGACCAAAAAACAAACAACTGCTACAAAAAACTTTATACGCTCGACGAGGTGAAAAGCGCAGATAGCGTCATAATGGTCGCCCAGAATAGCGGCACCTATTACGCATACACGGGAAACGCGAAAGAAAATTATTCCTATTACCACGAAGGCATTTCCGTAAACGCCATCGAAGACGACGGGTCGGAATTGGAACTCAGCTCGTCCGCTTGCGAGCTAACGCTTGCTTTCTCTAGCGAAAACACCGCAAGCATCAAACTGAACGAGAAGAACACCTACCTATGGGCCGGTTACGTGACGAATAACGGAAAGAGTTACGCGAACATCGGATTAAAGGACGATGAAACGCTCTTCACCTTCGATCTAGTTAGCAACGGAAACTTCCAATGCTATAGCTCCGATAAAGTCTATCTCGAATACTACAAAAGCTCCTTCCAAGGAGGCAAAGAGGAATATAAGAACGACGCTTTGGTGTCCTTCTACACCTATGGCTATAGCGAAAAGAAAGCTTCCTCTTCCGCTAGCGACGATAGTATCGACGTCGATCCCACTCCAAGCGATAAATGGCAAGGATTAGACTTCACCAAGTACGGAGACGCTTTCCGAGCCGACCTCCAAAAGCTGATCAAAGGCTATAAAACCAGCACCTGCTCTTACAAACAATGCCTAAGCATCGGCGCTAAAGCGGCCGCTTATCCAGCCGGCTCAAGCACTTTCGTCCCCTTTTACCATAGTGCCCCCAACAGCGGCTCCTCTGGATCGTTAACGACGACAACCAGCTCTTGCAACAGGGAACACACTTGGCCGAATTCAAGAGGATGCGGCGAAAACGGCGGCCCTGCGAATGATCCTTTCATCATCCGCCCGACCATCAACAAAGAAAATTCCGGACGTGGAAATAGCTTTTATGGCACGGCATCGAGCTCTTGGGATCCGGCATCTTATGGATATGAAGGAGCAAGGGGCGAGGCGGCACGCGTGATCCTATATGCAGCTACGGCATACTATGGAACGTGTGGCTCTGGCGGATCGAGCAACGGCAATAAACCATTCGAATTGGTCGACAAAGACACCGACGCGGCGGATAACCACACGATGGGGAGGCTTAGCTTACTACTAGAATGGAATAAGAAATATCCGGTTACGGCGATGGAAATCCAAATCAACGATTATCTTTGCAAAAACGGCTATGGCCGCAATCCCTTCGTCGACGTTCCTTCTTACGCCGACTACATCTGGACGAGCACTGGCAAAAGAACTTCTGCTTTAGCCTAGTTAACGTTTATCCAAAGGAAGATTCGAATCGTCTTCCTTTTCTTTTTGATAGTTATACCGCGTGGGGTTTTCTTTGAACCAGGCGTACGCTAGCAAGCCATAAACGAAGAAGAATATCTCTATGACCATGAGGGATATCGCATAAACGGCGATTCCAGAAGCCAAAGAATTTTCCGTCAGCGAATATAGAAACGGCAGCATGAAAGAAGAGGAAAGAATAACCGATAGCCGCGTGGCTAAGAAAAGGACATCAAGTTTCTTGAAATATGAAAAAGTCCGTTTAAGCGGCAAAAACGATAGCAAAGCCAAAATCAAATACAAAACAAGGGAAAGAGACGCGAAAGAGCCGAAAACCCATAATGTCCATTCATTTCTTAGAGTTTCGTCTGCGATGGCGAAATAGAGGAAAAAGAAGCAAAGCGATAAAGAAAACAAAGCCAATATAACATAGGAGGCTAAATGAAAGATCGCTTTCAAACGCGCTTTAAAACCAAAAATATGCCGTTTCTGCATGGATTTTAATAAGAATCGATGTGATCGCGGTAACGATACGAGCCGTTCGAATGGCTTTCCGGCTCCATCTCCCTTTCGTGAAGCATATCGATATCTTCCCCGGTTCTGTCTTTCCTTTTCGGCTTATAGCCTCTTTTCTTCTCTTCTAATAGATCCATATGAATAAATACCCCAATATAATCGCGAGCAGCATCAAAATCCCCATGATGAGAAATGCTTCCCTAAGATGGCTTTTATTCTTGAATAGATATAGCGGACCAAGCCCGGCGTTCATGACTAAGCCACTGAGCAAAGCGCCAAACGGCAAGGCGCCAGCGATATATAGATTAGAGAGAAGGACGCTTGAAGCGCAATTGGGTATCATTCCGATTAATATCGCCGCGAGAGGAGAGAAATACCTATTGCTCGATAAGAAAGAATTGATGCCCTCTTCCCCTACGCCAAGAATCAATAATCCAAACAAGAAAGAAATGACATACGTATAAAGGAATATCTTAAGCGAATGCAAAAGAGGGTGAACAAGATGCTCATGCCACTTATTCTCTTTTTCCTCTTCGATCTCGTGTCCACAGCACCCATGGTGTATTTCCTTTTCGCCATCGCATCCATCGAGATGCTCTTCCACCGTCTTCTCATTCTTTTTCGCCACGCAGTCGACGAGGAATCCAAAAAGCGTGCCGGCCACTATCTTGATACCAAGAATCAAGAAAGCCATATACCATTTCCCCGAAAAATCGCCTAGGAGTATCGGGAAAGCCTCATCGCTAGTCGAAAGGAATATGGCGATAAGCGTCCCCATCGTCAGATGCCTTTTCATATATAGATCACTGGCGATGACGCTCATGCCACATTGAGGGATAGCGCCGACCAAGGAGCCGAAAAACGGGCCCCATTTCTTTTTCTTTTCCAATAAAGCGGCTAATTTCGCCTCGAAGAAGGAAAGAAGGACGTATATAGTCAAAGCCAAAGCCAAGACCTTAAAGGAATCGAACAATGTATCAAGGGCTAACTCTCCCACCGCTTCCTTTGTCATACGCGATAATCATACTACTATCGCGGCGATATTCATTTTATAAACAAAAGAATGGGCGAAAGGAATATAATCCTAGCGAGGTAAATATATGTCAGAAGAAAAATGCACGCATTCGTGCGAGACGTGCGGAGTAAGCGATTGCGCCGCCAGGAACAAAATCGAGAAATTGAAACCGAATCCGAATAGCAAAATCGGAAAAACCATTGCCGTCATGAGCGGGAAAGGCGGGGTCGGAAAGTCGATGGTAACATCCCTTTTGGCCGTGTCTTTGATGAAAGAAGGCAAGAAAGTAGGGATTTTGGACGCCGATGTCACCGGTCCATCCATCCCGAAAGCGTTCGGCCAAAACGGCTATCAGGCCTATGGCGACGAAAACGGCATCTTCCCAGCCGTCACGGAGCATAATATCAAATTACTAAGCGCGAATAACCTCTTAGACGACCCAACCAAACCAATAATATGGCGTGGCAGCCTCATATCGAATCTCGTGTCGCAAATGTACACCATGTGTATCTTCGATGAGCTCGATGTCCTTCTGATCGATATGCCGCCCGGAACCGGAGACGTCCCTTTGACGGTTTTCCAACAGATTCCGATCGATGGCGCCATTTTCGTCACCTCGCCACAAAACCTCGTCGGAGATGTCGTTGCCAAATCAGTCGAAATGGCGAAAGAAATGAACATAGAGATAATCGGATTGGTCGAGAACATGGCTTATGTGAAATGCCCGCATTGCGAAGAGAAAATCCGCTTGTTCGGCGAAAACACCGGAGTCGATACAGCCAAAAAACTTGGGATACCATTCTTAGCGGAACTTCCGATAGATCCTGCATTATCGAAATTAATCGACGAAGGGAAAATAGAAGATTTCGAGGGCGATTATCTTAAAGTCGCAGCCTCATCAATCTCCAAGTGACTATAACGCCCATCAAGATGATCGGGCGTTTTTCATTGATTTCATATACCCTATGGGGGTATCTTATATCAGAGGCAAAACCATGGAAAAATGTTGCTGCAATAATAAGTCATATCGCCATAGAGACCGAGAAAAAAGAGAATTGGACGATTTGAACAAACGATTGAACCGCATCAGCGGACAGCTTAATGGCATCAAGAAGATGCTAGACGATAACCGTTATTGCGGCGATATCCTCATACAGATATCCGCGGCGAAGAAAGGACTTGAGAAAGTCGCCGAAATCATTTTGAAAACCCACATGAAGACTTGCGTTCATGATGAACTTATCAAAGGGGACGAAGAAATAATCGACGAAACGATCGAGCTCATGGAGAGATTAAAATGAACGAAATCGAAAATGAGCATTTCATAGTCGAAGGAATGAGTTGCGCTTCTTGCGTGTCACACGTCGAGAAAGCCGTCAAATCGGTAAACGGCGTCAAAAACGTAAACGTCAATCTTTTGACGAACTCGATGGATGTCTCCTTCGTCTCGCCCGCTAATATCGAAAAAATCGAGAAATCCGTCGCCAAAGCGGGCTATAAAGCAACGTCTATAGAATCTAAAAGTGCGAAGAAAAACGTTTCAAAAGACAAATATGGGAATAATGACGAGGCCAAGAGGCTTTTGTTCCGTCTCATCCCCTCCTTCATCATATTGATACCCCTTTTCTATATAGGCATGGGCGCAATGCTCTCTTGGCCGCTTGGGGCGTTAGGAGAAAATTTTCTGAACCTAGCACTCACGGAATTGGTATTAAGTTCCTTGATTATCGTCATCAACCTCCATTACTACATATCCGGCTTCAAAGCCTTGTTTCATTTGTCTCCGAATATGGATAGCTTGGTCGCTTTGGGATCCGGCGTTTCTTTCGTGTATAGTTTGGTCATTCTTTTCCTAATGAACGCTTCGGCGATAGACGGATCGATGGAACATGTCATGCATCTATCAATGAATCTATCTTTCGAAAGCGCAGGCATGGTCCCGACCTTCGTGCTTCTAGGAAAGACGCTCGAAGCGTATTCCAAAGGCAAAACCACTTCTGCGATATCCTCTTTGCTTAACCTCGCACCGAAAGAGGCTACAATAATCAAAGACGGCGAAGAAATAAAGGTATTGGCTGAAGAAATAAGGAAAAACGATGTGATCCTCGTTCATCCTGGCGAAGGATTCCCAGTCGATGGAGTCGTTATCGACGGCTTTGCAAGCGTCGACGAAAGCTCCTTAACCGGCGAATCGCTTCCCGTCTATAAGGAAAAAGGATCCAAGGTCTATAGCGGCACCGCAAACATCGACGGACTATTGAAGGTTGAAGCGAAGGAAATCGGCGAAGAGACGACTTTGAACAAAATAGTCAAATTGGTCGAACAAACTGCGTCTTCGAAACCAAAAATCGCCAAAATAGCAGACAAAGTGGCCTCTTTCTTCGTCCCAACGATAATCTTAGTCGCGCTTATCGTCTTTATTTGCTGGATGATTTTCGGGGCGAATTTCGTCTCGTCGTTGGATCATTATGACGGCACTCTAAGCTACGCATTAGAAAGAGCGTTATCGGTATTGGTGATCTCTTGTCCATGCGCCTTAGGGCTTGCGACCCCAGTCGCCGTCATGGTGGCCTCTGGAAAGGGAGCGAAAAACGGTCTCTTATACAAAAACGCCGAGGCGCTCGAAGAAGCGAGCAAATGCCATTATGTCGTCTTCGACAAAACGGGGACTTTGAC
>CAZCCJ010000015.1:0-17815 GCA_964497235.1 uncultured Staphylococcaceae bacterium | reverse complement strand
TTTCGATCCTAAAAGAAGAAGGATATACGCCCGTGATGCTGACGGGAGATAACGAAAAAACGGCCACCCGAATCGCGAAGGAAGTAGGAATCGAAGACTTCCGGTATGAATTATTGCCAGGCGATAAAGCAAAAGCCATAAAGGAACTTAAGAGAAGTGGCAAGGTGATGATGGTCGGAGATGGAATAAACGATGCTCCCGCATTATCGGAAGCCGATGTCGGAATAGCTATCGGATCTGGCACCGATATCGCCATCGATAGCGCTTCCCTAGTCCTCACCAAGCACGAATTGAAAGACGTCATCAAAGCGATCCATTTATCGCGACTCACAATATGGAACATCAAAGAGAATCTCTTCTGGGCCTTCTTCTATAATCTTATCATGATCCCAATAGCCGCCGGGGCTTTCTCAGGTCTTGGGCTATTCTCATTAAAGCCTTGGATGGGCGCGGCCGCGATGAGTCTATCGAGCGTCACCGTCGTCTTAAACGCCTTAAGGCTAAACTTGCTATCATTAGACAAGAAGCACAAACGAAGACAAAGGAGAAAAAGAAAGGAGGCGAAGGAAATGAGCAAAGTGACAATGCATATCGAAGGCATGATGTGCCCAATGTGCGTTAAACACGTGAAAGAGGCTTTAGAAAGCCTAGGATATCAAAACGTCCTAGTCGATCTCGATAAGAAAGAAGCTTCATTCGAAACCGACGGCTTCGAAGCGGAAATCGTGAAAAAGAAAATCGAAGATGCCGGATACAAGGTGACCGAAATCATCTAAGGCGGCGAATAGCCGCTTTTTTTATTTGGCAGCCATCGCCGAGACTATTTCATTGACGGCGAAGGAAGCGAGATAAAAGACGGCGACCAAATAAAGGATCCAAGATATCCCCTTCCACTTGCCTCTAGCAAGAGAGATCACGATATACGCGAATAGCCCAAATCCGATTCCATTCGTCAAAGAATATGTCAAGACGATGAATATCACCGTGATGAAGGCGGAGAAAGAAATCTCAGGCTCCTTCCAATTGATTTCGCCCAAATTCGAGGCGAAGATGAGCGCACCGACAGATACTAGCGCAGCCGCGCTCACGCATGAAGCGGTGAAAAGTTGGAATAAAGGATAGACGAAAGCCGAAACCAAGAACAAGGACCCCGTCAATAAAGAAGCGAGACCGGTCCTGGCTCCGCTTTTGACGCCGACCGTGCTTTCGGCGAAGGAAGTGACTGTCGCCGTTCCTAATGGGGCGCAAACCAAAGCGCCAACGGCATCGGCTATGATGGCGCGGTTGTTTTTCAAGTCGCCATTCGAATCGGTGACTCCCGTGTCCCTCCCGACCGCCATCAAAGTGGCCGTCGTGTCGAATAAATTAACGAAAATAAGCGAGAAAATGACGGCATAGGTGCCAGGCTTTGACAAAACGTTCACGAGCATGTTGCCGATATCGGAAAAATTGGTTTCTTCGGCCAAAACGCCATAGAAAAAGACATTTTGATATCCATTTATGCCCCAACCGCTTTGAAGATCGACGTTCGGAAGACTAGGATCGTTGACGCCGGCGATTCTCATGATGTAACCGATAATGGCGATCGCAAGCATGGATATAGGAACGGCCAAGGAAGATAAGAGTCCTTTTTTCGTCTTGATGAACATCAAAGCCAAGACGACGAAGATTCCGACGATCGCCAAAATGACGCTAGGAGAAGACAAAGAGCCGAGTTTGACGAAAGTGCTGCCATCGGATGCGATGATGCCAGATCCCTTTAACCCAACAAAGGCGATGAAAGCGCCAAGCCCCGCCGAGATGACGCATTTAAGATCCTTTGGGAAAGCGGCGATTATCTTCTTTCTGATTGGCGTCAATGAAAAAGCGAAAAAGACGATTCCGGTGATCGTAAGCAAGAGCATCGACTCCTGCCATGAATAGCCTAGCGATCCGCAGACCGTATAAGCCAAGAAAGCGTTGAGTCCCATGCCGGCGCTTAGGGCGATCGGAGCATTGGCGAATAGGCCCATGAGTATCGTAACGAGAGCTGAGACGATCGCGGTGCTGGCGAAAACGCCCATGGCATCCATCCCCATGCTAGAAAGGATGCTGCTGTTTACGGGGAGGATATAGCACATCGCCAAGAAGGTGACCAAACCGCCGATGAGGTCACCGCTTAGAGTGGCTCCTTTTTCCTTATACTTGAAGAATTCCAAAAAGCGGTTAGTTTTTCTCTCTTGTTCCATATGTTTTTTCGAATTGCTCCTTTAAAAAATCCTTTTGATCGCCATCCAAGAATGCTGATTCGATGGCGTTTATGCATAGTTTATTCATCATTTCGTTCGAGAAATGAAAGGTTTTTGCGATTTTTTCGTATTCCTCTTTGAGTGTTATATTAGAGACCGTCATATCGTCCGTGTTTAGGGTGACCGTTATCCCTTTTCTAATGAATTCCTCAATCGGCAAGGCCTTTATATCGGCGATGGCCTTGGTATCCGTTTCGCTAGTCGGGCATAACTCCAAAGCAATGCCGCTCATCGAAAGAAAGGACATCAAAAGAGGGTCCTCGATCGCCCTTACCCCATGGCCGATGCGCTTAGCCCCCATCTTGACGGCCGACCAGATCGATTGCGGTCCATCCGCTTCGCCAGCGTGGATGGTAAATGGAATATCGAGATCGTTGGCTTTCTTGAAAACCGGCTCGAAAAGCGATGTTTCGTATAAGCCTTCGGCGCCAGCCAAATCAAGCGCGCAAACGCCCTTCTTCAAGAACTCTTTCGCAGCGTCAACCGTAAGAAGGTTTTCTTTTAGATTATCCTCTCCCCTCATCGCACATAAAATGAGCTGCGCGGGAAAGAGATAATCGCTTTTTGCTTTTTCCAATCCTTCGATCGCAGCCATCACGACCTCTCTTTGGGATAGCCCCTTCTTCGTATGGAGTTGCGGCGCGAAACGGATCTCGGCATATAGCAAACCATCGCGAGAGAGCCTGCCGATAAGCATATAGACCGCTTTCGCGATGCATTCTTTCGTTTGAAGCACCTTCAACGGATATTCGAAACATTCCAAATACTCATTTAACGACTTGCACGACGAGCCGACGGAGATGCGGGCGTTTTTGGCTTCTTCTACGCTCTCACCGGACATCATCGCCAATATGACGAGTTCATCGCGCGTTAAAGAGCCATCCAAATGCAAATGCAAATCAATCATGCCGAAATTATAGCCAAATGGATGAAGAATAGCAAAAATGCTATTTCTTCAAAACTTTTGATATCAGCGATTTATGCTCTATCGTTCTGTCGTGCCCTTCGTAGAAGACGGCGACGGTGCCGGGCCCGACGTGCGAGCCCGTCACTAAATCGTAATAATAGATTTCGATATTTTTTATCCCGCCATCATTCAATTTCTTTTCGAGTTCTTTCGCATCGTCAAGACAATCGCAATGGGCGATATAAACCAAGCTGTCCTTATCAGCGATGTTGTTCGTCACTTGCGCGGCGAGCGCCTTGATCGCGTTTTTCCTTCCGTGCACCTTCGAAGTGACGACGATTTTCGCCATATCGCTTCCATATAAGAGAGGCTTAATCATCAAAACATTCGCCAAAATGGCGGTGAAATTGGAAACTCGTCCTGTATTTGCAAGATATTTGATGTTATCGACGGTGAATTCGCTTCTGACCCTTTTAACGTATTCTTCGGTCTTTCGCACCACCTCCTCTAATGATAGCCCTTCGGATGCGTATTGCTCCGCTTTAAGAGCCACCATGCCTTCGCCGAATCCAGCCGTTTTGGAATCGATCACTTTGACGACCTCTTTCCCGCATTCGTCGTTTACTTCCCTCGCCGCTAACGATGCGCTCTGATAAGTGCCAGAAATGCCGCTTGCCAAAGTGACGAAAACGACTTCATCTCCTCTTTCGATTTCTTTTCTCGCCGTTTCGACGAAAATGGATGGATTTATAAGCGAGGTCTTCGGCTTGGCCCCCTCCTTCATCTTGCCATAGAAATCCTTCGACATCGCCGGGACATCGATTTCGTCGCTATAGCAAAGATATTCTTTCTCCCCAATCTTTAGCGACATCGGCATGACGACGACCGAAGAATTTCTTTTATCTAGAATCTCCTTGAACAAATTGCTCGCCGCATCGACATATATTTTTATGCTCATAACGTTCCTCCAGTGCGTCAAAAAAGTAATTTTTAATTTTTGACACTAAATATATTAGTTTTCATTACTAGATAAATCAACGGATTCGCTCCCATCTCTTGGATGGCGCATAAAAAAACATCAGCTGCAATCGAATGAAAAATATCTATCTATGAATCAAAAAAATAAATGTTTATGAACGAAGAAAGGCAACTTACGGCATATATATGATCAAAGATTTTTGCTTTTCGGCAATCAAAAAAACAGGAAACCGCTCGATTAGTCACCGATGGAATCACAAAGCATCAAAATGCCGGCTATGGTGTTGACAAATATCAAAGTGCAGATTTTAAAAGCCACGCTCACATCCCTCTTTTGCTCGCAAGCCTTCCAATATGAGACAGTCATCGGAATCATCCAAATAAGAGGAATGAGCGACCAACCAACGGTCACACAGCTAATGATCATGAAAACTCTAGCGATGAGCCTGATCGTTTCTTTGCCGTCGTCGTTAACGACCTCAGCTTCTTCGCTTTCCTTTTCTTCGGCTGGGAAGCCGCATTTCGAACAAAAAGCGGCCTCATCCGTCATTTCGTTACCACAATGAGAACAATATTTCATGCCAAATCCTCTTTTCTTGATTTGATTATACTTATAAAAAAGCAAATAAAAAACCTTACGACACGTATACGAAGGAAAAGCCAAACGCATTTGGAGAACAAAACCATTGCGCACAATAAAAACTTATAAAGCACTGCATATGCCAAAAAAAGAAAAAAGATGTGATTCGCATCACATCTATTTGTCGTTCGAATGGGGCGGGATACGGGATTCGAACCCGTGAATGGCCGGTTCACAGCCGGTTGTGTTAGTCCACTTCACCAATTCCGCCAGCGCCGTATAGTTTATTCGTCTTTGGCCCTCTTCGCAAGTTTTATTTGATAACCCCTTTATATCGCCATATCCTCTTCAAAAGAGTAGAATGCCATTTGTCATGAAAAAGCATTTTACATTCTCTTTGCTATTCGCAGCCCTATTAAGTTTTCTAGGCGGCTATATGGAACTCACGTCATTAAAGCATTTCGGTGTTTTTTGCGCGATGGAGACGGGAAATACGATTTATTCGATAATTCGTTTGATCGATGGGGAATATATGGCTGGACTAAAGAACGCCATTTCGGTCGTTTCATTCGTCGTCTTTTGCCTTTTGGGAGGATTGCTGCGGAGCAAATGGCGGTTTAAGAAAATCGATTTCCATCTCTTCGCCTTGCTTATGATGGCTTTAGGGATAGCGATGGCATTGGCCTTCTCTTTCATCGAAAACAAAGAAGCCGAGATATATCTCGTGAACTCCTCTTTAGCGTTCTATGGGGCAACGCAAGTGCTGGCCTTCGTAAGCTTCAACGACCATCCCTACGTCTCAACGATGATGACTGTGTTATTGAAGAATCTTTCCTCTGGCATCGCGAAAGCCATATCCACGAAGGAAAAGGAAAATTGGCTGGTCGTTTTGGAATACCTAAGCATTTTCCTTTCTTTTGTGCTTGGCGCAGCGATAAGCGCTTTGTCCATCCATTTTTGCTCTTTGTCGCCATGGGCTTCACTTTTGGCGGCTCTTTCCTTCGTCATAGTCGTCTTGTGCCCTTTGAAGATTTTCGGCTCCAAAGAGGCGAAGGCTTCTTCAATTCCTCAAGAACAATAGATGAATTCCGCCGTCAGGCAAGCGCTTCAAATCCTTGAAGACGTATTTAGCGCCGACGAAATCGCTTAATTCCGCATATCCTTTTTCTTCGTGATTGCCTTCGATATAAGGAGCCATGACCAAGGAGAGCTCATCTAAGAGACCCGCTTTATGGAAAGCTCCGTTTATCCAAGCCCCTCCGGTAAGCATCAAGGTCTCGATTCCGAATAAAGTTTTCAATTTTCTCAAAGCGAGTTCCAAATCCATCTCGTCTTCTCCCGCGACGATATAGGAGATGCCGATTTCTTTTAAATATGCCAAATACTCCTTTGGAGCTTTTCTCGTCAAAACTTCGATGACATGCGCTTCTTGGCCGCCATAAACAACGGAATTCTTTGACCAACCGCATTTTCCTTTGCGGTCGAAGACGACCCAATAACGATCGTATTTAATCACCGAATCCGAATAATCGATGTCTTTGACGTCGTATTTCGAATAATCGATTTTATCGTGGGCGAAATACATTTCCGCCGTCGCCCTGCCATTGGCGTTGGCATTCGAGTTCTTCCAAATCCATTCGTCGTAATATTCGCCAGAAGGATCGCATCCTTCTTCATCCATATATCTTCCATCGATTTTCCCATCGATCGAAACGTACATGTGGCATATCACTTTTGCTCGTTCCATATTCATTTCTCCTAAAACTCAATAATTATAATCTGCGTCAAGCTAAAACAAAAAAGAAAAAATCGCTGCAAAATCCCTATATTTCAAGTTCTTTCCAAAAAGGAAGCTCCCTTCTTTTCACCAATAAAGATATGCCTTTGTCAGCGGTTTTTTCGATAAGGGCGATTGCCTCTTCCTTTGTCACCTCAAAAGTTTTGGCGATTAGCTTATCGCCTTGGCTAGGCATAGAAGGCTTTAAAATCTTCTTATCGGCCATAGCCAAAAAATAATGCGTTTCGTTTTTCCATTTCAAAAGGTTATATGAGTCGATGACCTCGCCAAGATATGTAATATCCGAAATCTTATACCCCGTTTCTTCAAGAACCTCTCTTTCGAGAGCCTCGAGATAGCTTTCCCCATTTTCAACCTTGCCGCCCGGCAATTCAAAATAATCGTATTTCCCGAAGCTGTCGTTCCTATGGATTTCGTGAAGCAGATATTCACCGTTTGGCATTCTAACGAAAGCGCGTACGGCGATCCTTTTCTTCTTTTTTCCCCTTACTTTGTATTGATTGTCGCTTAAATGGAGATATCGCACCATATTGGATAGTATCGCACTTGAAAAGAGAAGATAAAGGATGAAAATATTGCGTATGGTCATTAGAAACCAAATCGTCTCTTTGATTTATCGCTTGGCATTGCTTGCCTTAGGAATCGCGGCCCTTTGCGTGGCTGGGATCTCCGATAGCGTTCTCTCCCCTTTGAACACTTTTCGCAATTTCGGAAGCGTCATAACTCTCATTTCCTCAATCTTAGTCTTGATTGAAATCATCGCAAACGCGATATCTTTGGCCAAAAACGGCGTCCATCGCTTAGCGGCAGGCGTGTATCCGCCAGTCACTTTCGTCCTCCTTTCTTTGGAAATCGGGTTCCTTTTCTCGCACCCCTTATCTTCTTTCTTATCTAATTCTTCCTATTTTTCCTCGAATAACGACATCACTTATGCCTTGTTGCTTAGCATCCTATTCCCAATAGCCTATTTCCTTGATTGGCTTCTTTTCGGAGAAAAAGGCACAGTTAAGATGGTTCACTTAATCGAAGTGGCCATGATTCCCTTGCTTTATTATCTGATTTCCTTATTCAACCACCTTATCCGCGGCGAGACTTTCACCTACGCCACCGCGATATTTGAGCCGAAGAACTTCTTGGCGAATTCCAATGTCCCTCTCCTCTTCTCTGAAAACGATGGATGGAATGGCGTCGCCATATCTTGCTTCTCGGTGTTGGCCATCTATCTGGCAAGCGCTTCATTACTGCTTTTGCTAAGCAACGCGTTGGCTGGCAAGATTTTCAAAAACAATTGAAGGAGACATCTCTCCGTTCATATCATTTCGAGCAAGTCTTCAATGCCGCGATGCAATGTTTTTGACAATGCGTAGTGGCCGACGACAAGGCTTTGTTTATGTCTTTCACGCCGGATTCATATTGTTGAAGCGCCCTTATATTTATGCCATGTTTTTCAGCCAAAGTTCTTTAGGGCGAGCAAAATCGTTTTATACTTCTGTAGAAGCGGTTTTGTAAATTGTTTTAGTCATATTGCGAGTTTGCATCGTTTTTATTATCCTCGGAGCCGACGCATTTAAAATCTCATGCCCTAAGCCATTTGATTTCATCTAAGCCCTTCCCTTCGAACGTTTTTATGTCGATAAGCTGCAATTGCTTCTCATAGGAAAGAACAATCCCAGCGAAACGGATTCCTCCCTCTTTTAAGACATAATCGCGAATGAAATAAAGCCTTTTGTTTTTTACGTCGTTTGATACATATTTCGGTGTTTTGAGTATTTTCTTCCCTTCCGAAATCTTCGCCAAATAAGAATCCTCCCATCTCGAAACGAATTCGTTCGCCTTCGATTCCTTAAGAAAGCAGCGATCGTTGTTTCCCAAATCGATTTTGAGAATAAGTTTGATCCTCTCGCTCACCTTTCCGATTAGCACGTCATCATAGTCATTCATAGTCGTCCCTCCTCTAACATATAGGGGCTTAAAGAAAGAAATGATGCATAAAAGGTCCGCTCGCTCCTATAATGTGGACATGATTCATTATCAAAAGAAAGATAACGTCTCTTATGCGATCGGGACCACGGTCACGATGGAATTGCTTTTGAATAAAGTCTCGAAAGTCAGAAGAGTCTATATAAATGAAAAGCAACATCGCGACGAAACCTATGAAAAACTTCTCTCTTTATGCAAAAAGAACGGAATACCGACGATCACGAACAATCAGAAGATATTCAAAGAATTGTCCGAGAAAGACAACACGATGGTCATCGGAGAATTCGAAAAATACGATGAAATCCTGCCGAAAGGCAATCATTTGGTGCTTGTTAATCCGATGAACCAAGGGAATCTCGGTACCATCATCAGAAGCGCGGCCGCATTCGAAATAGGCGGCATAGCGATAATAAGGCCAGCCGCCGACATCTACGATCCAAAAGTCGTCCGGAGCTCCATGGGTGCGCTCTTCCATGCGCCATTTCGCTATTACGATAGCATCGAGGAATATCTGAATGAATTCAAAGAGAATAACCTCTATCCCTTCATGCTCAAAGCGAAGACGACCTTATCGAATGCGGACATAAAAGAACCATATTCGCTGATATTCGGAAACGAAGCCAAAGGGCTTCCCGATTCATTTTTGGAACTAGGAGAACCGCTTCTAATCGAGCAAAGCTCAAAAGTGGATTCCCTTAATCTCGATAACGCTGTATCAATAGGCTTATATATCTTCTCAAAAAGGAACTAATCCTCTTCGCCTAAGACCATGATGTTCTTTAGCGATCCTTTGATGGTCGTCTCTTTCGATTCATGGCCGTATTTATCGACGCTTGCAGCATCTCTCACCTCATGGGTGAGGCAACATGGCCCACCGATACAACCTCCGACGCAAGCCATCCCCTCGATGAAATTATTCGGTTTGTTGGCCCCTTTATTCGCCATGAGGGCCCGTTTGCATTCTTCTAAGCCATTACAGGTCGCGCCTTTGACTTCGAAGGATATGCCTTGTTCCTTAAGGGATTGCCCGACGGCCTCGCTAAGGCCTCCGCTTCTAGCGAAAATGCGCCCGAAATAGGAAGCGTTGTCGAGATTCGATTCAGGCAGTTCCGACAAGACGATGTCGCGACTATCTATCAAGGCCTGAAGTTCTTCGAAAGTGATGACGCAATCGACATATTCGGCGACTTTCGGATCCTGGGCTTCCATCTTTTTGGAGATGCAAGGACCGACGAAGCACACTTTGGCCGTCGAATCGGTCTCTTTGATGTATCTCGCTAGCGCTGCCATCGGCGAGAAGGAATCGCTCACCTTATCGGATAGCTCCGGGAAAGCCGTTTTGACGTAACGCACGAAAGCCGGGCAGCAAGAGGAAGTCAAAAAACCTCTCTCGGAAAGTTCCTTGGCTTCGGAATAAGCGACGATATCCGCTCCAAGAGCGGCTTCAAGCACGGCATGGAAGCCGAGTTTCTTTATGCCGGTGATGACTTGGCCGAGTTTCGCGTAATGAAATTGCGACGATATCGAAGGGGCCACGATCATATAGGCGTTCCATTTCCCTTCCTCATTGCCTTTCATTAGGTCAATGCAAGGAAGAATGTAGCTTTTATCCATGATGGCGCCGAAGGGGCAAGAGTAGCTGCAAGCGCCGCATCTTACGCATTTCTCTTCGTCGATTTCGCTTATGCCGTCTTCTCTCTTATGGATGGCTTTGACTTTGCATGCGCTTTCGCAAGGGCGGCGATAGTTCAATATGGCTCCATAAGGGCAGGCTTTGGCGCATAAGCCGCAATTGACGCATTTCTGTTTGTCTATCCTCGCTCTAAGGTGCTCGTCAAAGGAAATGGCGTTTAGCCGGCAAGCCTGTTGGCAACGGTGTGCCAAGCATCCACGACATGCATCGCTCACTTGCATGCCGCCGATCGGGCATTCATCGCACGCCGGCTCGATGACTTCCAGAATATTGGGATTGTTCTTATCTCCTCCCATCGCGATTTTGATGCGCTCGGAGACAATCGCCCTCTCTTTGTATATGCAGCATCTCATCGTCGGCCTCGGGCCTGGGGCTATTTTCTTCGGGATATCCGGGATATCTTCCAAAAGAGTGCCGTTATAGTAGCTTTTCGCAACCTCTTTCAAGACGTGATATTTTAGTTCTTGCACCTGGGTGTCGAATTTTAGCATTGCCATTGGATGTCTCCTTTAGAAATAGTGGACGGCGATGTTCTTCCCCATCGCCTTAAGGCGCTTCGCAAGTTCGTCGACGAGCTGAAGCTTGATCGTGATGTCGATATGGTATTTCGGGTCTTGGTGAGCCGGGTTGACGGCGCATCCGACATAGAAATCGACGTCAGTCGCCTCTTCGAATAGCGATTTGCTTAGCAATGATACGCCATCTTGCTTATAACTCCAGCCGAAATAGCCTTTATTGGACCCCAAATGATCTTTGGCCATGGCGACGAGCTTATTGAGCGTGATGACCCCTTCCGTCACCAAATCGACGCCTTTTATATAGGAAATCGGCGGAATCGATGGATCTGGATAATCCAAATCGCTGCCTATTTCCTCATTGAGGTATCTCGCGGCCACTTTGGCGCTCGTGCCACCGCTGACGATATAGCGGTCAGCCGGAGAAAAGAACTGTTCCATCATCTTGGCATCGTCTTCTTTGGAGGTCGCCGGCCCCACCATATAGTGGACCCTCACCCTTTTCCTTCTTCTTAAAACGGCCGAAGTGGTATCGTCGCCCGGTCGTCCGTTATATAGCACATCACAGTGATCGGTTAGCAAAGTCGCCAAATTTTTGCTCGATATCGACGGATCGTATAAAGCGCCCATATAAGAGGAAATCTCCTCTTCGCTCCAACCGAAATTCAATGTCTCGCCTACGCCGGCGTGAAGCACTCCATCGCTCATCAATATCAAAGTGTCGTTCATATTCAGATGCCCTGAGGCGATATAGACTTTCTTGCCTAGGATGTTTCTTTCGCTATAACCAAGCGGGGTGACGGAATTCCCCGATATATAGACGGGAGTAGGATTGTCGTAATTGGCCAAATGGAAAGTGAAATCCGGAAGAACTTCAAGGATAGTGAAAGTGCTATAAGCGACATTGCCGCGGTTTTTGGCTAGCGGCAGCGTCTTGATTATGCTTTCGACGGCTTCTTCGAGCGATAACCCTCCCGAAATAAGGGAGGCAAGCATGTTTGACGTCAAAGTCGAAAGAATCGAGGCTTGAACGCCGCTTCCTAATCCATCCGCCAAAACAAGCGTCACCTTCTTATCTTCGCCATAACGCGTTTCGACGTGATCGCCGCATAGTTCCTCGCCCACATGGTTTAAGGAACTATAGCCGACTTCCAAAAGGCCCTCTTCTTCCATCAGTCGTCCTTCTCGTTTTCCAAGACGTCGCGAAGCTTCGTCAAAGCGATTTTCGTTTCGGCCGTCGTCTCGCCTAATAATGAGGCTATCTCTTGGACCGCCCTCATGTTCTTATCAACGACTTCAGAGGTGATTTTGGCCGTTTTCTCTAGCATTTCCTCTTTGCTGATGCGCGCTTTTTCCTCTTTCGTGACGTCATTTAACAAAGCGATCAAAATGTGATATTCGGCCACGTAGATGATCGATCCCTCAACTATTTTGTCGCCATTCAGCATTCGCAATTTACGATGATGTATGGGGTTGCCGCCAAGTGCGAATCCAAAGCATTCGGGATCGAGGAACTCGGAAATCTGATGTCCTATTATCATCTCTTTCCTAACGGAGAAAAGCTTGGCGGCGGCGGGATTCGCGAGTTCTATCGTCAAATCGTCGTCAAGCACGACGACAGAGGAGTCGATCGATTCGACGATGGTATTCGAGAAGCTTTGCGATTTCTTCATCAAATATGGAAGGCACATCTCCAAAGAGGCTTTGCCTTCCAAAACGGCAATGGCTTTCGCGCGACACGAAGGATAACCGCAACAAGAGCAATTGAGCTCGTCTTTCTTGCTCGTTTTGCCAATGCTAGCAAGCACTTTGGCTATGTCTTCTTCAGAGAATGTCTTTTCGCCATGCTTCTCATTTTCGAATTTCGTCGTTAATGACGTTAGTGGAACGTCTTTGACGTCGAAATCCTTCTCCCCCGCCATCTTTTTGATTCTTATGGAGCCGCTATAAAGGGAACGATTCTCGTTTTTCATAGCCGGCCCGCCGATGCAAGATCCGGCGCAGGCGCTCATCTCGATGAAGGCGTTATGTATCTTCCCTTCTTTTATCTCTTGGATCATGGAAAGACAGCGTTCCATCCCGTCGACGCATATGTAATCGTATTTTTTGTTC
The DNA here is from genome assembly GCA_964497235.1 of uncultured Staphylococcaceae bacterium. Lineage (GTDB taxonomy): Bacteria > Bacillota_I > Bacilli_A > RFN20 > CAG-826 > UBA4951. The sequence goes on along the minus strand of CAZCCJ010000015.1, from coordinate 4,964 downwards.
TTCTTTTCCATCGTGTCGAGGATGCCGCCGCTAAGAGGGAAAAGACGAGCCAATGAGCGTTCTTCTTTCGGATTATTCTCATCGATTTCCGGAACGATATCAGCTTCGTCGAACATTTTTTGGAGCTCAAGATACGTAAGCGCTGCGTCGATGAGGTCACGATGTTTATCCGCTTCATCCTTCTTGGCGATGCAAGGACCGATGAAAACTACTTTGGCAGATGGGTCTTTTTCTTTGATCGCCTTAGCATGGGCGAGCATGGGGCTCACGACTGGGCAAAGATATGGAAGCAACTCCGGATAGTGTTTCTCAAAAAGAAGGTTCACGCTATGGCAGGCGGTGCTGATTAAGATGTCTTTGTCACCCTTTTCGACCAATTCGTCATAGGCCTTTTTGACCGATGTCGCCCCTAACGCCGTTTCCTCAACGTCGAAGAAGCCGAGTTTTAATAACGCAGCCTTGATGCTGGAAAAGGAAACGCCCGGAAAGGCGCTAAAAAAAGAAGGCGCCAAAGAAACGACGACCTTCTTCGATTGCGACAAAATGGAATGGACAACGGGGATATCGTCGCGTATGGTTTTGCAAGATTCTGGGCAGATTTCGAAACATCTGCCACACAAAACGCATTCTTCAGGGATGATCGAAGCTTGTCCATGATGAAAAGCGATGGATTTAGTCGGGCATCCGCGAATGCATTTATAGCAGCCTCTGCAATCGTTTTCCTTACTTGAAAGAACATGTTCCATATGCAAAATCCCCTACAAATCCCACTTATTTTAGCAAAGGAACGACGTGGGAATCAAAAATCTCCGAAACGTTTTCAGGAGTCACGCCAACGACGATCTCGTCATTGACTTTGATGGTGACGGCATCATGCGAGCATTTGCCGAAGCAAAAGGCAGCCTTAAGGGAGACGACTCCCTCAAGGCCGCGTTTCTTCACTTCGTCGCGAATCGCCTGCGTGACGCTATAAGAGCCTTTCAAATGGCAGCTCGAACCGACGCAAATCGCGATGTTGACCATTGTTAGTTACCCTTATATGCATCCTTTAGGATTTGGATCATCTCTGGAACGAGAGGAACGCGCGGATTGGCTGGCGAGCATTGATCTTCGTAAGCCAAATAGGCGATGGTTTCGAGATTCTTGTTCCATAGTTCCTCATCTGGAATGATGGATTGGAAGTTCATATCGATGCCGATTTCCTTGCCGAGGTTCATGACGGCGTCGGCAAGGTTTTTGGTCGCCTCTTCCGGCGTGGCGGCTGGGATATCGAGCATTTTGCAGATCTGCTGATATTTCTTATCGCACTGATATTCCTCATACTTCGGCCAGATGGATAACTTAGTAGGAACACTGCCGTTATAACGGATGACGTGCGGCAAGAGAATGGCGCAGGTACGGCCATGGACGGTGTGATATTCGGCGCCGATCTTATGGGCTAAGCCATGGACCAAGCCTAAGAAGCTATTGGCGAAGGCCATACCAGCGATAGTCGCGGCGTTATGCATCTTCTCGCGGGCTTTTAGGTCATGTTTCCCGTCTTTCACGGCACGTGGCAAATATTCGAATACGAGTTTGATGGCCTCTAAGCATAGACCATCGGTGAAGTCGCTTGCCATGACGGAAGTATAGGCTTCGATCGCATGGGTAAGGACATCCATACCGGTTTCGGCGGTCGCTCTCGCTGGGAGATTGGTCGTGAATTCAGGATCCACGATGGCGATCGACGGGGTAAGGCTATAGTCGGTCAAAGGATATTTCTTAAGGTTGGCCTTATCGCTGATGACGGCGAATGGGGTGACTTCACTGCCAGTTCCGGAAGTGGTAGGAATGCAGATGAGCTTGCTCTTTCTGCCAAGTTCCGGGTATTTGAAGGCGCGTTTGCGGATATCCATGAATTTTTGCTTCAAATCGTCGAAGTTGACTTCTGGATGCTCATAGAATATCCACATGCCTTTTGCGGCGTCCATCGGCGATCCACCGCCTAAAGCGATGATGGTATCGGGCTTGAATTCGTTCATGATCGAAACGCCCTTGCGGACGGTCGTGATATCTGGGTCAGGCTCGACTTCGCTGAATAATTGATAAGTAACAGGGTTACGGCGGGAATTGAGCTCATCGATGATCTTGTTTAAGAATCCGAGTTCGACCATGCTTCTATCGGTGACGATGAAGACTTTGCCGATATCCTTGCAAGAACGGAGGTATTGAATGCTGTTGCGCTCGAAATAGATCTTTTGTGGGACTTTGAACCATTGCATGGTGTTTCTCCTTTTGCCGACTTTCTTGATGTTGAGAAGGTTGATTGCGCTCGTGTTTCCAGCCACGCTATTATGGCCGTAGGATCCGCAGCCAAGCGTCAACGACGGCAAGAAGCTGTTATAGACGTTGCCGATGCCGCCGAATGTCGTCGGAGAATTCCAGATGATACGAATGGCTTTCATCTTATCGCCGAAGGTATCGGCCATCGATTGCTCTTTGCAGTGTATGCCAGCACTATGTCCAAGACCGCCGAATTCAAGCATCTTTTCGCAAAGTTCAAAGCCTTCGTTCGCGTCTTTGACCTTATAGACGCCAAGCACCGGTGAGAGCTTCTCACGGGATAATGGTTCCTCGACGCCGACTTTCTTAAGTTCGACGGCGATGATCGAGGTGTCGGCTGGAACTTCGAATCCGCTCTTGGAAGCGATCCAGGAAGCGCTCATGCCGGCGACGTCGGCATTAAGACGGGCATTCTCAAGGCCTTGCTCTCCGCTTGCCACGCCGAACATGTATTTTTCGAGTTTCTTCTTTTCTTCCTTATTGGCCCAATAGACTTTGAAACGAGTGAGTTTCTTCTTCATCTCATCGTAAATGGCCTGATGGACGAAGATTGCGCTTTCGGAAGCGCAAATCATGCCGTTATCGAAATTCTTAGACATGACGACATCATTGACCGTTTGATCTTGGTCGCAGCTTTCGTCGATATAGACTGGAACGTTTCCGGCTCCAACGCCAAGTGCCGGCTTGCCACAACTATAAGCGGCTTTGACCATGGAGTTTCCGCCAGTGGCTAAAATCGTGGCAATGCCTGGATGGTTCATCAAAGCGCTCGTGGCGTCCATCGAAGGGTGTTCAATCCATTGGATGCAATTCTCAGGGGCTCCCGCTTTGACGGCGGCGTCACGCATGACGATAGCAGCCGCTTTCGAGGAGTTCTGGGCTTTCGGATGGAAAGCAAAGATGATTGGATTTCTCGTCTTGATCGATATTAACGATTTGAAAATAACGGTTGAAGTCGGGTTGGTGACCGGGGTAAGACCGGCGATGACGCCGACTGGTTCAGCGATTTCGGTGATGCCAGTGACTGGGTCGTCTTTGATGATTCCAACAGTCTTAGTATGGCGCATGTTATTGACGACGTATTCGCAAGCGAAGAGGTTCTTCGTCGCTTTGTCTTCGAAGACGCCGCGTTTCGTCTCTTCGATGGCCAAACGGGCCAAAGAGCCATGATGATCAAGGCCGGCGACTGACATCTTAGCGACGATGTAGTCGATTTTCTCTTGATCGTAGCTGGCGAATTCGTCAAGGGCTTTGAGTCCTTTTTCGACTAAGCCGTTGACTTCCTTTTGAGCGTCAGATAACTGAGCTTCTTTCTTGTTTTCTTCCATTTATATTATCCCTCCTTGGATAATTCTTCGTTAAGGCGGTGACTAAGCACCGCTAAAGACGAGGCGAGATTGACGTTTTCAATCGCCACTCCCTCCGGGACGTTTATATGCGTAGGCGCAAAATTCCATAAGGCTTTCACGCCGCACGAAATGGCTATATCCGTTACTTTCTGAGCGTATTCCATCGGAACGCAGATAATGGCTATTTTGGCTCCGATTATCGAAAGCATCGTCGAAAGGTCTTTGATGTCGTATATGGTCTTGTATCCGACTTTCTTGCCGATCTTTTCGGGATCGTTATCGAAAGCGGCCACAATCGATAGCCCCATCTCTTTGAAATTTGGGTAATTTAGCAAAGCGTTCCCTAGGTGACCGGCGCCGATGAGGACCGCTTTAACGTTTTCGCGGTAACCCAAAAAGTTTTCAAGCGTATCAACCAATTTATGGAGATCGCGGCCTTTCTTCGGGCGGCCAGGCTCATCGCTGACGGCTTGTAGGTCCTTACGAATTTGCTCCTCACTATAGCCGAGTTCTTTCGCGATTTGCGGCGAAGAAACCGTTTCTTCCCCTTTCTCTATCAACGAACGGAAAAGCTTGAGATATATCGGGTAGCGTTGCAATTGATTCTTCGAATGTTGCTTCATTTTTTTCTTTTCGGTATCAATTTACCGATATAATAATACCGATTATTCACCCAAGTCTCAATCCAAAACTGTATGAAAGCGATTACACGAAAACAACTAGATCTCCTTTGAATTTGAGGAGAGACAGGAAGACGCACCATGCGACATTCTTTCTAACCACCGCGATTGACTCGATGGTTTCAACTTATTCTCATTTGCCAAGCCCAAATTAACGAAGCAAACAAAAAAGCGCAACCAACGTTGCGCGTTCTTTCCGATCGGAAAGAATGTTCAGTTTTGATGCGATGACCGCCCCTAAATGATTTTAGAATCATTTTGACCGTTCTGAAATGCCATCAATTATTCACACAACCATCTATATTTATTACGCATTACGAAATATAGACTTTAGGTGCACTAAATTGATCAACGCATTAAATAAGTGCATTTAGTATAGGGTTTTCACCATAAAATAATAAGCTTTATGCCATATTCATTATGTTGTTTTTACATCATTACAATGATATATGAATGGCAATAGACGGAGTAAAAACATATCTAAATTAATTATCTATCACGGTCCCCTGATATTATTGAAAAACCATTCTATCATGGTGGCAAATCCACTAATGATTATGGGTTTGGTTTTTATTGTACTGAAAGTTTAGAATTAGCGAAGAAATGGTCTTGC
>CAZCCJ010000014.1:42536-44012 GCA_964497235.1 uncultured Staphylococcaceae bacterium | reverse complement strand
GCGAAAAGAAATAGTTAGGATAAAAAGGAATCCGGATTTATCTCTATCGCTTGCAAATCCTTTTCCTTTTCGCTAGAAAAATCGTTTTCCGATGCGCATATATCTAACAGCGTATCTAGGATATTGATGTTCGTGAATGGCTCTTTCTCGCTCTTTCCCTTTGTGTCGTACATAACGTTATAAATATTAGGCACATTCAGATTTGATGCTACTTTTGAGTATAACGATGAGCATTTTTTGTCGCCCGATGTTTTGTATATCTCATAATGGTTGTCATAAGCCGCTATGCAATCGATTTTTTCATGTGTCTTTGAATCGAACATGTAGCGTAACGAAACGCCTTTTTTAAACAACGAATCGGCGATTAATAGGTCGATTAAACGATTGCCGCTCCGATTGGCGTCGTTAATTTTCAAAGCCGCCATTTCGAGCCCGATATCGGGAAGATAAGCTTTAAAAGAATTAGTATCGTCGTCAGCTACAAAAGACGATGGAGCCATTCGCGAGGACAAACACACGAATCCATTCTTTTTCATCCAAACGAAGGATGGAAGATATGCGCCCTTTCTTGATGACGGGGATATGAATGAGAATTTGTAATCGTATGAATCGCCAGAGAGGTAGGGCGTGAGCGAGTCGAACGCTTTACCGGCATTTCGAATCATATTCATATCTTTGGTTTCGGGCGACATCAAAGAAGAAGCGCATAGCGAAAACAATGAGTCCTTGAATTCGGCGTAAGCTTCATCACGCACTTTCAATGCTTTATTTAAGCTTCCGGACGACAAATAGGCTTCCACGCACTTAGGGATGCCGCCGATAAGCGAGTAGACGTCTAATAACGAATATAACTTTGAAGTCAACGCGTTCTCCTCGTTGATGTCTTCGAACGCTCGGTTCCTATATTTTTTTAGATCGTCCTCCTTTAGGCCTGACGAATAAAGGAATTCCAGAAAGTTAAGCGGTTTGATCGTCAATATGTCTAAATTTGGAGAGTCTTGAAGGTTATCAAGGATTACATCACTAACAAAAATATAGCGAAAATCGTCACTATTTTGATTTAGTAAACTTTTTAATAAGCCGATGTTTTTCTCGATATGCAGAATTAAGACGTTTTTTCTATGTTTTTCGTCGCTTCTTTTTGGGCTGTTTTCGCTGAAACACGAAGTTAACTTATCGATGTGCGAACGATTGCTTAAGTCGTATTTCTTGCATTCAAAATTGTTTTCTGAAAGGATGGATTCAACCAATATTTTTTTGTCAATGAAAGGCAAGCCTTCGATCAATAAATCGTTGTTTCCGCTAAGTGATTTAATTATTGATTTTTCAATCATGTGAATTGTCCGCATAAATAACTGCCTCTTTATTAACATATAATATATTCAAAATAAATGTATTACAACAAAAATAGATTAATAATTTTGTTTAATTATTCCAAAAAAGAATAAAAATAATAAATAACATTTTAATTAAAAC
>CAZCCJ010000014.1:0-42436 GCA_964497235.1 uncultured Staphylococcaceae bacterium | reverse complement strand
ATATAAGGCGACTGCATATTCTATTTCGGCTTATAGTCTCTTCTCCTGATTCTACCGAATGATATGAAAACTATTCGGTTTCGACTTGAGGACGCAAGCCATCCGCATTACGCGAATTAAAGGGTGTTTTCTGGATATGACAATAGCAAAGCGTTGATCGCTACGATTAGATCGTTTTGTATTGTTTGTAGCGTTTTTTACTTAATTTTTCGAAAGATTATTGGATTTTTCGAAAGATTAATCTGATTCTGACGTGGCTTGGAAAGGAGACTGTTACGGCGACTGAGCCATTACCGAAAAAGAATGATCGCGTAAAATGCTTTTTTCATAAGAAAAGGAAAAACTCTACCGCAAGAATTTTTAGGAATGGAGAGCTGCGACTAATACTTAAGACTTTCGTCGTTTAGTAGAAAATCGTATAAACCCATCATCAAGACGCCATCTTCGTTGTAATGAGTCGGTATAGAATCTCTGACTATGATAATCTTCTTAAAAGCGTCCTTCGTCCCTAGTAACGGCCTTTGCTCTTGATGGAGTTTATCGAGCGAATCCAGCGATTAGGCAACCTGTATGTAATAACGTCTATCGGCTTGGTTGCGACGAAATCTACTTCTGTGCGTTTTAATACGCTTTTGCCATTCTTGTTTTGTTCGTACATGTCCAAAACTCCGACGTCCACGCTATAGCCTTTTATTACGAGATCGTTATACACAATATTTTCCATGATTTTCGCTGTTCCATTTCACGGAAATTGAGTCTTGCGTTCCTTGATCCGATGTCGGCGAAGTAATATTTGCTTGGAGATTCTATGTAGCCTTTTCCGGATATGTCGTATCTTTTCGGCGCTTCTATCAAGAATGAATCAAGAAGATAAGAGATGTATCTTCTGATGGTGTCAGGATGCATCTTGGTATGGCGTAAAGACACGAATGAATTTGCTAATTTGGTCGGATTGGTCAATGAACCAATCGAAGAGGCTAGAAAATCGAGTAGAGAAGAAATTTCGTTTTGGTTCTTGAGCCCATTGCGTTCGACGATGTCGTTGATATAGGTCTCTTCGAATATCTGTTTGAGATATTTGGCTTTGTCGTTTTCGTTTTTGAAATCGAACAGCTTTGGCAATCCACCATAAGATGAGTATTCCTTATAAGCTTCGTCGATGCTTTTGCTAGACGCATCGGCGAATTCTTTGAAAGATAGGGGATGGACTCGGATTTCCCATCCTCGTTCTCTAAATTCAGTGATGACGTCTTTGGAAAGCAGCTTGGCGTTGCTACCGGTCACGTAAATGTCGACGTTGTTTTTTTCTTAGATAGCCGTTCAATACCGCTTCGAATGAATCCAATAGTTGAATTTTCATCGAGCAACAGGAAATAGGTTTTGTCGTCGACGATTTTCGAATTGATGTATTTGATGAATTTCTTAGGATCGACCTTTTTGTTTCTGATATTTGTTTCTAAGATGTTTTCGCCTATTTTTTTCTAAATCATCTTCTGAGTCGAAAGCAAAACGTATTATATGGTTTTCGTCGATTCCTTTTTCCGATAGGTACTTATTGAATATCTCATTCAGCAAATAGGATTTTCCGCATCTCTTTACCCCGGTGATCACTTTGATCATTCCGTTGCTCTGGAATTGACGAGTTCGTTTAGATATTTATTTCGTTCGATCATTTTTAACCCTCGTTAGCAATCATCGTGGTAAACCCATTCAATTGCTAATATAAATACATTGGATCGTGATATAAAAAGCAATCTCTATTAGCAATTAGGTTGGTTAACCCATTTGATTGCTAATGAGATTGCATTGGCTGTTATTGACTTATGGATTAGCAAAATAAGTCGTCGAGATCTTTGATGAATGCCGGAAGCTCGGATAGATCCTTTATTTTGGCGCCTGATGCCTGCTTATGGCCTCCTCCTCCCCATTTGTTGGCAATGCCGCTGATATCGGCTTTTTTTGAACGTATGCTGATTCTCCAGCACCAATCTTTGGGGTTAGGGTCTTCGGTTATCGAACACCAAGCGTTGATCCCTTCGATGTTGGAGAAGAGATTGACGTTCTCCTTCCCTCTTTCCGAGGTGATGGATAGCTCCTTTTGGACGTTCTCATCCAAACAATAATAGGCGACTCCATGTGGGGAGACTTCGAAATGGTTAAGCACATATGCCGTGACCTTGAGGTCGTCCAACTTCTTTTCATACATCGATAGATAGATCGAGTTGATGGAAATGCCGGTGGAGATCAGGGCTTCGGCGATCGCGAAAGTGTGGGATGAGACGCTGCTATAGAGGAAACGTCCGCTGTCGCCGACGATTCCGATATAGAAATATTTGGCGGCTTCCTTTGAAAGAGACGTCCCTTTCCAATTGAGCAAAACCGAACATACGAGCTCGGATGCGCTCGCACTGCCTAAATCGACGATTGGGGCAGGGGAGATCTCGCTTTTGGAAGGGTGATGGTCGATCTTAGCTATGTAATCGGCCCTCTTATAGCGAGGATCGGCGATCCTTTCGTCGTCTCCGACGTCGACTACGATCGCTAAGAACGGCAAATCGAACCAAGGGTCGTTAAGACGCTCGGTCTCAGGGAATATCCTAGGGGTGAAGGTGACGTGGTTATCGCCCACATAATGGATTTCCTTATTCGGGAAATTCTCCTTTAAGAAGGTATATAGGCCCATTTGCGAGCCCATGGCGTCGAAGTCGGGCTTTATATGCCTGAAAATGCAGATGCGGTCGTATTTCTTGACTGCTTTATAGAAAGAGGAATATTCCTTTTTCCTCGTTTTCGCATATTGCTTTATCTCGTTAGATAGCTTCATCAGAGCTTCCCTTCCAAGGCTTTGAGGCAGTCTTTGGCGATCATTAACTCCTCATCGGTTGGGATGACGGCCATTTGGATATTGCTAGCAGGGGTGCTGATAAGGCCTTCGATGCCGCAAAGTTCCTCGTTTTTCTTTTCGTCCATCTCAAGGTGAAGGGCCTCTTTGATGTCTTGATAGACGGCGTTACGATAATCGCTCGCATTTTCGCCGATGCCGCCGGAGAAGACGATGAGGTCGCATCCGCCTAAACGGATGTAATAGCTGCCGATATAGTCGGCGACCCTTCTCGCCCATAGCTTTATTGCGACTTGCGCTCTCTTATTTCCTTTTTTGGCTTCATCGAGAACGTCGCGGGTGTCGTTGGAAACGCCGCTCACGCCTAAGAAGCCGCTCTTTTTGTTGAGGATGTCATAGACCTCGTCGGCGCTTAGGCCAAGAGAGGTGCAGAGGTAATTGAAGACGGACGGATCGATGTCCCCGGATCTCGTTCCCATCATGACTCCGCCTAGTGGGGTCAGTCCCATCGAGGTGGCGATGGCTTTTTCGTTATGGATCGCGCTAAGAGAGGCACCACTTCCAAGGTGGCACGTGATTATCCTTCTATCTTCCTTATCCTTTAAGAAGTCTTCGTGCGCCTTGATGGCCAAATAATTATGCGATGTGCCATGCGCCCCATAGCGGCGGATGTCGTATTTCTCCGTGTATTCGTATGGAATCGGGAAGAGCTTGTCTTCGTCGTCGATGTCGCAGAAATAAGCGGTGTCGAAGACGGCGAGCGCCAAGGCGTCCGGTAGTGCTTTTTTGAAGGCGTGGTATCCCATCAAATGGGCCGGCGCATGAAGCGGATCCAAAGGGATGAGCTTGGTCACTTTCGCTTCGGTGTCGTCATCGAAGATGGCGCTCTTATTGAAGTATTTGCCACCCTGTACCACGCGGTGTCCGACCGCTTTGATTTCGTTCCAATCCTTGACGATGCCGTATTTCGTCAAAGCGTTCAAGATGAGCTCGACGCCGACGGAATGGTCCATGATCGGAAGGTAATCGTCGTGCTTATCGCCCCCGAACTTGATGCGGAAATGGGCATCTTCGTGGCCGATTCTTTCGACGAGTCCCGAACAGATGACTTTCTCTTCCGGCATTTCGAAAAGCTTATACTTGATAGAACTGCTTCCGGCGTTGACCGCCATAACTTTGAACATAGATGATTCTCCTTGTTAATCGTCAAGATTTTAACGCTTTAGGGCGCCTCATCAAAGATACTTTGTTCTCGATTGCGGCCAAAGTGACTAAGCCTTAACGATTTGACGAAGTTTCAACGATGGTGAAAGCTTTCTTTCATGAATTCCTCGGTTGTCTTATAATCTAGGCAGCATTTCAAGGAGCGCTTATGGCATTTGGCTTACTCTATGACTACCTAATGGGCCAATCGATTGAGGCTTTCGATTATTTCGGAGCCCATTTCGTCACGATGGATAGCCCATACCTTCGCGACAAATACGGCAAGCCGACGAAAGTGAATGGCGTTATGTTTAGGCTATACGCCCCGATGGCGAGTGATGTGTCCGTGATCGGCGATTGGAATGGCTGGGACATCTCGGCCGATAAGATGCGAAAAGTCGATGATTGCGGCGTTTTCGAAACATTCATACCGGGGCTTCATAATTACGAGAGCTATAAATTCCATTTCAAAAATGCGAATGGCGAATACGTCGATAAGGCGGATCCTTTCGCTTTCTTTAGCGAGCTTCGCCCGCTCACATGCTCTAGGTTATTTGACATCAACGGCTTCGCTTGGCATGACGAGAAGCATATGAAAACGCGCGACCGTTCCTTCGATAAGCCCCTTTCCATCTACGAGATGCATTTGGGCTCATGGAGAAAGAAGGGACCGCGTTTCCCTTCATACGAAGAAGTCGCGGATGAGCTTATACCTTATTTAAAGGAGATGGGCTATACGCATGTCGAGATCATGCCGATAACCCAGTATCCGTTCGATGGCTCTTGGGGATATCAGGCCACCGGCTTTTTTAGCGTCGACTCCCGCTATGGCAATCCCTATCAGCTGATGAGCTTGATCGATAGGCTTCATCAAGCGGATATCGGCGTCATCTTGGACTTCGCACCCATCCATTTCGCGAACGATTCCTTCGCCTTAAGGCTATTCGACGGTACGCCATTATACGAATACGCCGATCCATCGCATACTTTCTCGCCTTGGGGATCCTGCTATTTCGATTTGGGCAAGGATCCGGTCCGAAGCTTTTTGATGAGCGCCGTGAACTACTTCCTTTCCTATTTCCATATCGACGGCGTCCGCCTCGATGCGGTGGCTAATCTCATCTATTGGGACGGCAACAAAGACAAGGGCGAAAACGGCGGCGCCATCGAATTCGTCAAGCGCCTTAACGCCAAGATGCATCTCTTCCATCCGGACGTCATCATGATAGCGGAGGACAGCACCGACTACGACAAAGTCACGAAAGACACGAAGGCTGGCGGTTTGGGATTCGACTATAAGTGGGATTTAGGGTGGATGAACGACACTCTGTCGTATTATTCCAAAGACCCGATATACAAGAAATGGGAGCACAATAAGCTCACTTTCTCGATGGCCTATTTCTATAGCGAGAACTTCTTGCTCCCTCTTTCGCATGATGAGGTGGTGCATGGCAAAGGAACGCTTATAAACAAGATGCACGGCGATTATGAGACGAAGTTCGCATTGCTACGCAACCTATTCGTCTATCAATTCGGCCATCCTGGCAAAAAGCTCAACTTCATGGGCAACGAGATAGCCTCTTTCGACGAATGGAATGAGAACATGTCCTTGCCTTGGAACCTCTTGGCCTTCCCGAAGCACGATTCGATGAAACGGATGGTGAGGGATCTTAACCTCATCTATCGAAGCGAAAGGGCGATGCATGAGAGGGAATACGACCCGAAGGCGTTTAATTGGACGATGGTCGACAATAGTCTCGACAGCGTCTTCGCTTTCGAGCGATGCGTCGGCGATAGCGACCTCCTTTTCGTCTTCAATATGACCCCGAATTATTACGAATCATACGATATCGGCGTCTATCACGATGGCGAATGGACGGAGCTATTCAATAGCGACAAAGACGTTTATGGCGGACGTAATCAATATTGCGGTGGCGTTCGCCTCGCAAGCAAAGGCGCCTCAGAAGGCCGCCCATACCATCTATCGCTAAAAATCGGCAGTTACGCCGCCTTCATCATGAAGAGATCGGTCAAAGAGAAAACGAAGAAATAGATGCGAGATTTTTTCGGAAACCGCTAACAAACGATTAAAAAGGGCGTTTATAAGTTATAAGATAATAGGCGTGCTTTTCGAGTAGCAAAATAAGGAGATACATATGTTCGCCAACAAAATGGATTTCAAGCAGGAATTCGAACGCCGCTTAAGTGAGAAATACGGCCGGAGCGTCGAGGATAGCCATATCACCGAGAAATACGACATCTTAGGCGAGATGGTCCGTGACTACGCTGGCTACTATTGGCGAAATTGCCGCGAGGATATCTATAAGACCGGCAAGAAGCAATGCATCTATTTCTCAATGGAATTCTTGATCGGAAGGCTTCTTAGAAGCAATATGCAGAACCTTGGCATCTATAAAATCGCCAAGGACGGTCTCGCCGATTTCGGAATCGATATCGAAGATCTTGAGAAGATCGAGCCCGATGCCGGCTTAGGCAATGGCGGCTTAGGCAGGCTTGCCGCCTGTTTCCTCGATAGCGCCGCCTCTTTAGGCCTTCCATTCCACGGCAACACCATCCGTTACGAATATGGCTTCTTCCGTCAGAAATTCGTCAAAGGGCAACAAACCGAGCTTCCCGATCAATGGCTCTCTAACGGCTTTGTCTTCGAAGTAAGGAAACCGAAACACGCGGTGGAAGTGCAATTCGGCGGCAACGCCGAGACGTATATCAAACCCAATGGCGAATACGCCCTTAGGACCGTCAACGCGACTTCCGTCCGCGCCGTCCCTTATGACGTCAGCGTGCCAGGCTATCGAAATGGCGTGGCGAACACCTTGCGCCTATGGAGCGCCGAACCAAGTGAGAGTAACCTCCCAAAGGACATGTCTTTCAACGATTATTTGTCGACTCTTAAAGAACTTTCCTTTGGGCTATATCCGGACGATAGCACCGAACATGGCAAGATATTGAGGCTTAGACAGCAATATTTCTTGGTTAGCGCTGGGCTACAAAGCACGATGAGAGGCGAGATGAGGCGTTTCAAGACCCTTCATCGCCTTAGTGAGCACTATGTCTTCCAACTAAACGACACCCATCCGATTTTGGCGATACCCGAGACCATGCGCCTCCTTATGGACGAATACGGCTGGGGATGGGATGAGGCTTGGAAGATGGTGGGGGAACTATTCGCCTACACCAATCACACCGTCATGCCTGAGGCCCTTGAGAGATGGCCTGTGAATTACGTCCAACTCATGCTTCCTCGCGTTTACATGATAATCGAGGAGATAAACCGCCGCTTCAACGTCTATCTATCGGAAAAAGGCGTAAGCGACAACAAGCGTTACGCGATGCAGATCATCAAAGATGGGCAGATACATATGGCGAACCTCGCCATCTACGCCTCTTTCAGCGTCAATGGGGTGGCCAAGATCCATTCGGAGATATTGAAGACATCGACTTTTAGGAATTTCTATGAGCTATTCCCATATAAATTCAACAACAAGACCAATGGCGTCTCCCATCGCCGTTGGCTTATGTATAGCAATCCCGAATTGGCTTCCCTCATCACCAAGAAAATCGGCGATGGCTGGCTTACCGATATGTCCGAGATAAAGAAATTCGCCGCCTTCGACACGGATCCATCCGTCCAAAAGGCCTATTTGGAGATCAAACGCAACAACAAGGTGAAGTTCGCCTCATTCGTCAAGGAAAACTACGGCATCGAAATCGATCCGGACGCCATCTTCGATTCGCAAATAAAGAGGCTCCATGCCTATAAGAGGCAGCTTTTGAACATCTTCCATATCATGGCCCTATATCAAAAGCTCAAGGCCGATCCTTCTTCCTTCCATATGAAGAAGCGCGTCTACATATTCGGCGCCAAAGCGGCCCCAAGTTATCTATATGCGAAGAGGATAATCGAGCTTATCCTATCGGTTGCGAACGTCGTGAATAACGATCCGGACGCCGCTCCGTATATGAAGATAGTCTTCGTTGAGAACTATGGCGTCTCCTTAAGCGAGATGATAATCCCCGCGACCGATATAAGCGAGCAAATAAGCACTGCTGGCAAAGAAGCGAGCGGCACGAGCAACATGAAGCTTATGATGAATGGCGCCATAACCCTTGGGACGATGGACGGAGCGAATATCGAGATCGTCGATTTCGCCGGCAAAGAAAACGCCATCATCTTCGGCATGAGCAAAGAGGAAGTGGAGGCTGAATACGCAAAAGGAACATATAACCCTTGGGACATCTACAACTCGAATCCCGAAATCAAAGGGGTCATCGATTCGCTCTTTAGCGGCCCTTGGGCCTATAAAGACCATTTCCGCATCATCTTCGACGAGGTCATGAATAGGGGCGATCAATACTTCATCTTGAAGGACTATGCCTCTTACTCGAAGGCGTGCCAGGAATCCGAGGATTTCTATTTGGATACGCCCCGTTATGCGAAAGCGGCCATCGATAACATCGCCGGCTCCGGCTTTTTCTCGAGCGACCGCACGATCAAGGATTATAACGACGACATCTGGCATTTATCGCCATATGAGGTGGAACAAGATGACTGAATATTCTTTCAAGGGGCTTTATGAGCTCCAAAAGGGGCTAGACGCCGATATCGCTTCTAAGCACCCTGGCGTCACCTATGAGACGACTTTCGAAAAGAGGCTTCTCGCCCTCTTCGTCGAACTCGGCGAATTCGCCAATGAAACCCGTTGCTTCAAATTCTGGTCGCTAAAAGGGCCGTCTCCGAAAGAGAGGATACTCGACGAATACGCCGACGCGCTCCATTTCATCTTGTCGTTAGGGTTAGCGATAGGGGTAAGCGAATATAAGCATGCGCTTAAGAAAGCGGATTTGACCTTGAGCCAAGGCATTCTCAGAGTCTATGAGAAGGTCCTTTCTTTCGATGAAAGCCGCGATGAAGCGCATTATGAGGCCGCATTCGCGAGTTTCTTGGACCTATTGCCGTTAATGGGCTATGACTATTCGGACATGGAAGAGGCTTATAGGGCGAAGCTCGCCGTCAATTACCAAAGGCAGGAGCAAAAATATTGAATCGCCTTTCGCTAGTCGGAACGCACTGGATATACTTAGATAGATGAAAGATTGCCTATATTTCTTCATATCGAACGCCCCATTCTCGAAGAAGGGCTTTTCGGAGTCCTTGTCTTCCTTCGATATCCCTTTCAGAATAACTTATGACTCGGAGACGAGGGGATATATCGAGGCGCCTTCGAAATTCGGCATCCTCTTGGCTCCCTCTTTCTTCACCATCCATGACGATCTGGGCGTGACGATAACTCTCTTAGAGGCGCCGAAAAGGTCGCCGTTATCGGAAAAACTCCTCGTTGAGGCATTGTCCTATTTCCCCAATCAAGTCGTCTGTATCACCGATTTGCTATTAAAGGAATTCAGCTTCGGCAATTTCACCTCAATCCCTTTGCTTAAGAACGAATTCAAGGACATTCCCCATGAGCTCATGCTCACGGCTGGCGCTTATCTTCGTTCCAACATGAACGCCTCTTTGACGGCTGAGCTCCTATATATACATAGGAATACGTTCAACTACAGGCTGAATGCCTTCGTCGAGCAAACCGGACTCGACATCAGGGAATACCATAACGCTTTGTTGCTCGAGTTCTATTTCCAACTTTGCTCCCGGAATTAGGCTTTTTATTGTCATTTATGTGATTTGTGCACTTTGCACAAGACAACTCTTTTTGGATGCGATAAACTTATCGCAATACAAAAGGAGAACATAATGGCCTTATTCAAGAAAAAGAAAGCCGATGAGAATAAACTCGGCCTTCACGTCGTCACTCGCGACGAGATAAAAGCGAGACAAGAGGAAATCGCCGCTTTGGAAGGGGATGGGGAGCCAAAGGACTTGGCTTACGTCTCTTTGCGCCACGTCGACAAAGTCTATGACAACGGCGTCCAAGCCGTCTTCGATTTCACTCTCGACATCAAAAAGCAGGAATTCATCGTCTTCGTCGGTCCTTCCGGATGCGGAAAGTCTACCACCCTCCGTATGATAGCCGGCTTAGAGGACATCACCAACGGCTCGCTATATATCGATGGCGAATACGCCAACGACAAATCGCCGAAAGACCGCGACATCGCCATGGTCTTCCAAAGCTATGCCTTGTATCCGCATATGACGGTCTATAACAACATGGCTTTCGGTCTTAAGATCAGACATCTTCCGAAACAGGAGATCGACGAGCGCGTCCACGCCGCCGCCAAGATCCTTCAAATCGAGCAATTCCTCGACCGCAAGCCAAAAGCCCTTTCCGGTGGCCAGCGCCAGCGTGTCGCCCTCGGCCGCGCCATCGTTCGTAACGCCAAGGTCTTCTTGATGGACGAGCCGTTATCGAACCTCGACGCCAAACTCCGCGTCCAGATGAGAAGCGAGATCATCAAGCTCCACGAATCGCTAGGCGCGACGACGATCTACGTCACCCACGACCAGACTGAGGCTATGACCATGGCTTCCAGAATCGTCGTCATGAAACTCGGCTATATCCAGCAAATCGGCACCCCGATCGAAATCTATAACCATCCGGCCAACCTCTTCGTCGCTTCCTTTATCGGCAGCCCAGCCATGAACTTGCTCAAAGCCAATTACGACAACGGCGTCCTCAAGTTCTCCAATGGCTATGAGATCAAACTCAGCGCAGACGCCAAGAAAGCCCATGAGGATTTCTATTTGGCCCGTAAAGCGGAACTTACTTCCGAACTCGACAAAGCCACCTCTTCTTGGAATGAGAAGAAGGCCCTTAGCGATGCCGATCCAAAGAAAGCCGCCAAGATCGCCTCTTTGGAAGAAAGCCTCGAAGCCCTTAAGGCCCAAACGCCGGAAGAAGGGAAGGAAGAAGCCCATACCAACCGCATCGCCGACCTTTCCGCCAAGATCGCTGCGCTTAAGGATCCAGATGCCGAGCTCACCAAGAAAATCGCTTCCATCAAGAATTCGCTCGATGAAATCAACGCTGCCATCGATAGCGGCGTTCACGAAGTCATCTACGGCATCCGTCCGGAAGACATCCACGAAGGCGATGCCACCCATGCCGCCAAATACAAGAGCGATCCATTCGACATCACCGTCACCGTCGCCGAGCTTCTTGGCCACGAATATTACGTCCATACCGATTTATGCGGCACCGACGTCATCGCCAAGATTCCTCTCACCCATCCGATTAAGAGCGGCGATCAGATGAAGGTTCTCTTCGACTTCCCGAAGGCCCATATCTTCGATCCGAAGACCGAAAAGAGAATCTATTAATCCTAATTCGATTTAAAAGGGGGCTTCGGCCTCCTTTTTTGATGCTCCGTTTCGTTTGGGAGAGATGACAATTCAATCGTCGCCTTGCTATAATGCTTTCACATAAAAACGCCATATGGAATCAAAGGAAATCCTTTATAAACCCAAAGATCTTTACGAGAAAAGATTGAAAAGGCAATACCACGAATCGGCCGAAAAATATTTCGATACGCTCGTCAAGGAAACGGGGATCGACGTCGAAAAAAATAAGAAACACGTCTTTCAATATGAGGCGCTCTGCAAAAAGCGGACCGAAATGGAAGATAAACTCAATTCATTCGAAGGATTGCGTGGCTTCTTTGTTTTCGTCGTTGTGATTGCTTTCGCTGCCGGGATTGTCTGCATCATGTTGGGCGCTTTGGATCCGGAGGAGAAGTGGTGGCTTTTCCTTATCGCTGCTCTTATGATCGCCCTGGGCATTTTCTTGATAGCTTACATAGTGAGGAAGATGAATAAGGAGCTCGAGTTCAAGAAGGCGGCGTTGGATAAGGCCAATGAAGAGTCAAAGAAGAAATTAAAAGAATGTTATAAGGATATGCGTTCGCTTAATTCTTCATTCGATTGGTCGCTCCCCTCTAAAATCATGCATGATGTGACGAACATCATCGAGCTTGATCCTTATTTATCGGCCGCGAAATTTCGATATTTGCGAGATAAATTCGGCTTTGCTATGGAAAACGAGGAGAACGAATCTGCGCTAGGCATTTTGTCTGGAAGCATTCAAGGGAACCCATTCGTCCTTAAAAAGACGCTTTCTGAGAGATACGTCGACAAAACCTACACTGGTTCTCGCACAATCTACTGGACTACCTATGAGACGGATTCGAAAGGCAATATCATCACTCATCATCATTCCGAGGTTTTGTATGCCTCCTCGATTCATAAAGCACCATTTTATTCGTATTCGACGATGCTTGCGTATGGCAATGAAGCTGCTCCGCATCTACATTTCTCGCGTCAGCCATCGAATATCAATTCGCTTGACGAAAGGGGAAGGGCGAAAGAGGTCAAAAGGCGGATGAAGGAAATACGGAAAAAGGCGGATGATGCTATTGTGGAAGGTTCGACTTTCACTCAGATGTATAATGAGGAGTTCGAGACTTTCTTTGGCGGAACGGATAGAGACAACGAAGTCGAGTTCCGTCTCTTATTCACGCCACTCGCCCAAACGAACATGATGTCTCTCTTATCGGATCCAAAACCATATGGCGACGATTTTCATATGATCAAAGACGGGATGTGCAATTATATAATCTCCGAGCATTCCCAGTCCTTCGACTATTCTTCGGATCCTAGCATCTATGTCTCTTATGATTGCGCCGCCTCCAAAAAGGCATTTGTCGACTATTGCGACAAATTCATCGAACATCTCTTTTTCGATTTGGCGCCCCTTCTTTCGATTCCCCTCTACCAAATGCATAAGCCGAGCGAGCGGATTTATGAAGAGGACATCGAAGCGAACTATTCTTTTTTCGAGCATGAGGCGATTGCGAATTTAATGGACGGTTCGCTTTTCATGCCCAAGGGATGTGACGATTCGCTTCCCGTCCTTATCAAGTCGATTTCAGCGAGAAAAAAGGGCAAGGCCGATTTCGTATCGATGCACGTCTATTCATATAGGACCACCCCAAAGGTGGATTATATATCGGTCTATGGCGATGACGGCTATTGGCATGATGTTCCTGTTTATTGGACGAAATACGATAGGGTCGACGAAGATAAAATCCTTGAACTCGCCTATACCGATCTTTCTAAAAAAGCCTTCTCTGAGAAGGTGTCGAATGGGGAGACGGCGCACCTAGCGAAGGCTGTTGCGCGTCGCTATTCCTTTAGGCGAGGGATGGTCTCGATGGTTCTTGAAGAAGGGGATATCGACCCGTTTTTCGAGGAAGCGTTCGGATAAAAGATGTAAGCCAGCGAAAAACGAATATAATGTAAAAAAAGCAACAGAAAGGAAAAATCGATATGTCACAATTGGATGAGACCGACGTCAGCTTGATCAATGACGACGGAAGAGACGTTCACGTCATCGACAAAAAGGTTCCGGTCGAGCTTAACGGAACCGATAAATTCGTTAACGTGGCCGTTTGGTTCATATTTATTCTCGGCGGATTCGTCTATGCCGTTAAGAAAAACCATGCAAGATCGTATTTTAAGCAACTTGAGCAAAAGATCCAGCATGACGCATCGACGATTGATAACTACATGGCCCAGCGCGTATCGATCCTTCAAAATACTGCAAAACTGATCGACAAGGCGATCACACTAGACAAAGAAACGTTCGTTGACGTCGCCAAGGCGCGTGGCGGTTCGACTCCCGATGGCGATGCCGCCAGGAATGAATTGCAAGGCACGCTCGATAACGCCCAAAGATCCATTGACGTCGTTTTGGAAAGATATCCTGAGCTAAAGGCCCATCAGGAGATTCAGGACGCTTTGCAGCAAAATTCCTATCTCCAACAGGAAATCTCTGCTGCCAGAGAGGTATATAACAACGCCGTCGCGAAATGGAACACCGAAATATTCTCTTTGTGGGCGAAGAAATACGTCGCCGCGGAAGAGGGGTATACGACCCGCATCCCATTTATTGCCTCGAAGGAAATCAAAGACAAATCCGAAGGCGTTTTCTTTTGATTCGTTTCTCGTTTGCCGAT
Source organism: uncultured Staphylococcaceae bacterium (assembly GCA_964497235.1). Lineage (GTDB taxonomy): Bacteria > Bacillota_I > Bacilli_A > RFN20 > CAG-826 > UBA4951. The sequence goes on along the minus strand of CAZCCJ010000014.1, from coordinate 28,404 downwards.
AAGGGGGCTTCGGCCTCCTTTTTTCTTTGCTATCGATACGCCTTTTAGCATGTGCTTCTCTAAACTTTGCACTATGCGTTTTAGTGGCGTTTCTTCTTGATGTTGGTCCATAAGAAAGCGCTTTATCAGTCTTTCGAAGAGCATTTTTATTGAATAACGCAATTATTTAAATAACATATGCGCGTTCGGAGGGAAAAGAAATGAAGAAACAAAACAAAAAAATGTGCGCATTGCTCTTAACCGCGTGCTCGTCTCTCCTCGTCTTAGGAACGATGATGGCGGTCAAAGCAAATGAGAATCCGATCGCTTTGGCGGCCGATACCTCTTTGGTGTATAAACACTATGCGGCGGTGGATGCGACAAAAACGAAAGGCGGCATCCGCGAATATTGGGTCAGTTGCAAGGATGGCTCCCATTATTTTAGCGCCCCAACGGACGGCAAAATCGAAGAGGGGACGAATCCGCTTTCAGACGTCGAGAAAAGCGACGATAGGTATATGATGTCATTCGATGAACTCGATGCTTTGCTAGGCGATATCAAAGGGCATGATCCTTACGACGATCAGTGCGCCGCTTTCAAACATTACACCGAGATCTATACTACCAGCGCTTCTAACGCCTATGGCGAAGGGAAGGTGTATAAGGCGATGAACACGTATATGTACACTTTCTCCTCGGCGATTAGCTTCAGCGATGGCGAGTGGAGTTCGAAAGTCGGCCACGTCCCAAGCGATTCTTATGAATACGCCAGCTCGGTTTCGACCGAAAAAGGATACGCTTTCACGATGAAGGCGAATTCTTCCATCAGCGAAGCGGCGTATCTTACCTTCACCGCATTCAATAAAGTTGATTTCAATAGCCAAGGCGTGATGTACGTCAAAGCGCCTTATTCCGCTAAAATCAGAGTGGCCACTAGCCTTGGCAACTCCTCGATGGATGTTGATTTATCGGAGGGATGGAACCTCATCGCCTTCGATAGCACCTCATGGAAGGCTTTCAAGAATGACGGCGGCATCGGCTTCTATTTCGACGATGGAATAACGGCGAGCGAAGGGGAGTGGGCTTTTAGCGGAGTTTATGGGACTTCCGATATTTACTCAGTCAATAAGGCCTTCGACACTTTGCCTTCTAGCGATGAGCTCATTCCTTTCTATCGCGACGCTGCCGTTAGTGCAGTCGCTTCCTATAATTCCTTGGATGCGATGTGGCAGGAATTCATCGATGAGAAGGATGATGTGACCGCTTTAAATGCGAAAGCGGCTTCCTTTGGCGACATCTTGCTCGCAAGCGTGGCTGGCAAATACAAAGGCGGTGAAACGGAGCTTGGCTCTTATGGCTTAGAGACGAACGTCGAGGGGCTTAAGAACGCGATGTCCTTCTCCTTAAGCGAGGACGTTTCTTCACTTGTCGTTGACGTTGATCTTTCTAGCGCAGGCACTGCCGAATGGAATCCGCCAGCCTCTGGCACCGACAAAAAAAGCGTTTTCTATACCAAAAACCTTTCTTCTTCGAGCGTTAAGATCTCTCTAGGCGGCGTAACGGTGGTCGAAGGGACTTCCCAAAGCGATTTAGGCAATGGCTGGATCGCCCACGAAATATCTAACGTCGATATGCAAAATATCGCGAATAACGCCGGATCAGCAACGTCGCTAAGCTTCGAATTCGGTTCAATAAGCGCCAATACTTGCTATATTTCCAACATCTTCGCTTTCTAGAACATCCGTTTGAAAACCGATTGCCCATGGGGCGACATAAACTTCATGTGTCGAATTTCCATGGGCTTTTTTCATTCAAAAGGCAAGCGATGCATGAAGATATGCTTATTCGCTTAGCCACGATTCTGATGATGAATTTCTTTAAGTAAAAAAGCCAAGGATCGTTCGCTTCCCAATTCATCCCTTTGCACGCAAAATGCAGCTAAAAACAGCGAAAATTTGATTTTTTATTCGAAATACTAAAAACATCAGCGAGCCGATATGGAGCGCTGATGTCTCGATTCAAAGGGAATTAGTCTTCGCTTTTCTTGCTTCTGGCGCGATACGGTTTTTTGTCGCCATACCTCTTCGCCCCGAATTTCTTGTCGCCGAATTTTTTGTCGCCATATTTCTTCGGACCGAATTTTCTAGCGGAATGGTCTTTATCGAAATTTCTTCTTTCCCCGTCTTTTCTATATGCTCGGCGCTCGCCGTCTTTATGGTATCCATCATTCGAGAAAGGCTTTCTTTCCCCGTATTTTTTGAATGGCTTCCTCTCGAATCCTTCCTCGCTTCTTCTTTCTCCATATGGCTTCTTGCCGAAAGAATCGCGTTTTTTGAATCCGTCCTTACGGTATCCGTCTCTCTTATATCCGTCGTTTCTCTTAAACGGCCTTCTTTCGTCATGATGGGAGAACTCGCGATGCTCGCCATCTCTATGATAGCTTCTTCTTTCCCCGTCTTTCGTATATGAGCGGCGCTCGCCATCGCGATGGAAGCTTCTTTCTTCGTCTTTATGGAATGAGCGTTCCTCATCCTTTTTGTAGGAGCGGCGTGGGCGAGATGAATATTCTCCATCTTCTTTATGGAATGAGCGCTTTTTGTCGAATGAACGTGGCTTTCTATCGTATTTCTTATGCTCGGAACCGTTGTTATCGGTGTTTTCAGCATTGGCTTCTTTCTCGGCTTTACGGAGCTCTTCGGCTTCTTTCCTTGCTTGGACCTTTTGGATGTTGGCCTGCTTTCTCTTTTCGTATTCCTCTTCCGTTTCGCCTAATAGGAATTCGAGGTTATCTTCGCTCGAATAGACGCGGATGCCGGCGGCGATCAAACGCCTGGCCGTTACTCCTAACCCTTCGATTTTGTTGCCTTTGAAAGAGCCGTCATAAACGTAACGCGATCCGCAACTTGGGGAACCATCCTTCAATATGGCGATGCTGATGCCGAAAAAACGGCAGGCTTGATAGGCCTTTTCTGCGCCTTTGGCGAAGAAGGAGCTCACGTCCTTGTCTTCGCTATTCTTTACCGATCCGTCTTTTTGTATTTCGCTCGGGGAGCGAGGGCATCCAAGCCCTCCTTCCATTTCCGGGCAAAAGGGCACCAACTCGTATTTTTTCTTTAATTTCTCGATGAAGGGGAGGTAGTTGTCTCCGCCATCGTATTTCGTCTTGTCGCCTAATAAGCAGGCGGAAATCAAAATCTTATCCATACATGGCGGATTATACGCATAAACGCCTTCTTTTGAAAGAAAATAACGCTTTCAGGCATAAAAAGGCGCCCGTGGGTGCATATAAACAATGATTGAAGAAAGCGATAAATGGTATATATTCCACGTATGCGGGACTTTGCGAAGACGCTAAAAATGATGCTCAAAGGGAATAGGCCGATCTATTTTCTTTCCTATCTTTTCCAGTTCTTCATGGTCTTTTGCATGGTTTTCACGAGTTTTTTGACTTCCGTTCTGGTCGATGCCTTTGGGGGAATGGAAGCGTTAGAGAAGTCGAGTTCGCTAGAGAAAGCGGTGGCGAGCCTCATATCGAATGGGCAAGGTTTCGAATACCTTGTCGACAACAAAATGATGATCGGCTATTGGGTGATGGGTGCGGCCTTCGTCACGGCTCTCATCAGCTTCATCCGCATGTGGTTACGGGCCAAGGCGTCCTCATCCATAAACAAAACGACGCAAAACGCTTTATTCGATCATTTGGAGGCTCTTCCGTATCCTTATTTCAAAGCGGCCAAATCAGGCGATTTGATTCAGACTTGCACGAGGGACGTCGATATCTGCCGCCAATTCTTGATCCGCAATATGTCTGAAGTCCTTTATGCCTTATGGATGACCGTCTTTTGCGTGATCGTTTTATTCCAAACCTCTTGGTCTTTGGCTCTCGTGAGCTTGGCTCTTTTGCCGTTTTTGTTCGTTTATGCCTTCTATTTCATCAAGAAGGTGAGGAGGGCGTATCGAGCCGCGGACGATGCCGAAGCGGGTATCATCGATAGGCTTAACGACAATCTAAGCGGCGTCCGCGTGATTAAGGCCTTTAATGCCGAGAAGCGGGAAATAGGGGAATTCGAGAAGAACCTAGGCGCCTATGAGAAAGTGTCTCGTTACGACCGTTTTTTGGAGTCCTTTTTCTATTCTTCGAGCGACATCTTGATTTTCCTAAGCCGCTCGATGAGCTTGGTGTTCGCCATATATCTATGCTTCAAAGGCGAGATATCCGCCGGATCAGTGGCCATTAGCTACACTTTCGTCAACATGATGGTTTGGCCGATGAGAGGAGCCGCCCAAACAATCTCGGCGATGGGCCAGACCCTTGCCTCAAGCGATAGGATCCAAGCCTTATTGAACGCGCCGCATGAGGATTTGGATGATGGATACGATGGCCCGATAGAAGGCGATATCGAGTTCAAGGACGTGAGCTTCGCTTACCCCGACGACCCCGATATGGAAGTCCTTCATGACGTATCCTTCCATTTGCCGAAAGGAAAAACGTACGCCATCATGGGCAAAACGGGATCTGGCAAATCGACCATCTATGCCTTGTTATCGAGATTATATGAGCCGACATCCGGCGAGATATATCTAGATGGGAAGCCTTTGAAGTCCTTCTCGAAAAGGAATTTGCGGAAAAACATCGCATGCGTCCTCCAAGATCCCTTCCTTTTCTCTCGCTCGGTGGCCGATAACATCGCCATCTCACACCCGAAATCGGAGAACGCGTTGATTAGGCAAGTGGCCAAAATCGCCGATGTGGACGATGCGATAAACGAATTCGACAAAGGCTATGACACGCCAGTCGGAGAGAAAGGAGTCACATTGTCGGGTGGCCAAAAGCAAAGGGTGGCCATCGCCAGAGCCCTTTTAGTCAACGCGCCGATTCTCTTTTTGGACGATAGCCTAAGCGCCGTCGACGCCGAGACCGACCTCACGATCAGAAGCCGCCTCGCCGAAGCCAAAAACGGCTCTAGCAAAATCATCGTCACCCATCGTATAAGCACGGCGAAGGATTCCGATTACATATTTTTCTTTAGCGAAGGGAGGCTACTCGAAGAAGGGACACACGAGGAGCTTCTCTTTAAACGCGGCCTCTATTACGAAATCACCTCCATTCAAAGCGTTTTGCCGGAAAACGAAAGGGAAGGAGGAAAATAGATGCCACAGTCAGGTTTCCAAGAAGAACGCCTTCCGAGTAAGCTCAATTTTTCGGTGTGGTTCAAGATCTCCCGATACGCGCTTAGATATTGGCCGCTCGTATTGGCTTCCGTCCTTTGCACTCTTTTGGCCACTTTCTACGATTCGAGCTTCGTCCCGGTCATGAATAGCGCGGCGATCGAAGTAAGCGAGAAGATCGGCCAAGGGCTTGTGACGACGCCAAATATCTTTGAGTTACCGATGGACATAACCTTCATCTTCGGAATCGAGGTCCATACGACTTTCGCGGTGTATGTGATACTCCTCTCGGTTTTCATACTCGTTAGAAGCTTCGCTATATTCGGCAGTTTCTATGCGCTTAATCTCGTTTCGATGCATATAGTCATTGATCTTAGGCGCGACACTTTCAAGAAAATACAGGAACTTAGTTTCTCGTATTTCGACCGCAATTCGAGCGGTTGGCTAATCGCCAGGATGCAAGGCGACACCTCTTCCATATCGGACACATTGGCTTGGAGCTTCAACTCGATTTTATGGTCCGCTTTCCAAATAGTCTTGGCACTTTTCACGATGTTCTCGATCGATTGGAAGCTTTCTTTGATATTACTTGCCTCCTTGCCGCTAGTCGCTCTCATCGCTCCGATTTTCCAACGCCTCATCTTGAAGGCGCATCGCATCGCGAGAAACGCCTCATCCATCTTCACAGGATACCTTTCGGAAACGATAGAAGGGGCCAAGACCATCAAATCCTTGGCGCTTGAGAGCGCTAGGCTAAAGGAAGCGAAGGAAATAACCGAGGATCTTAGGATAAAGCGATACAAAGCGCATGCGATGAACGCTTTCCTCAGTCCCATTCTTTCCCTCATTTCCGGCATTATGGTGAGCGTCATCGTCTTTTATGGCGCCTCGCAAATGGGTGAAGACGGCACGAAAGCGGCCATCTCCGCCGCGACGATAGTTCTCTTCATCTCCTTCGTTAGCCAGATATACGATCCATTGCAGAGCCTAGCTGAGACGATGACCGATTTCATGTCCTCGCAAGCGGGCGCGGAGAAGGTCATGCAACTTCTCGAGGCGAAGCCAGAGATCGTGGATTCGCCGGAAGTCATCGAGAAATACGGCACTTTATTCGAACCTAAGACGGAGAACTACGAGCCATTCGGCGGGAAAATCGATTTCGAGAAGGTCTCTTTCTCTTATTCCTCTTCCGGGCAAGAGGTCATCCATGAGATGGATTTATCGATAGAAAAAGGCACAAGCGTCGCGATCGTCGGGGAAACGGGGAGTGGCAAGACGACGATGGTTAACCTTCTTTGCCGATTCTATGAGCCGACTGATGGCGCCATAAAAGTCGATGGGGTCGAATACCGCACCAGATCCCTTGGCTGGCTTAGGTCGCATATCGGATACGTGCAACAAAGCCCCTTCGTCTTCAAAGGCAGCTATTACGATAACATCGCCTATGGCAGACCCGGCGCTTCTTTGGAAGAGGTGAAGGAGGCGGCTAGGACGGTTGGCATCGACGATTTCATCGAAGAGCAGCCGAATGGCTACTATTCGGAGTTGAATCTAGGCGGCGATAGCCTCTCCCAAGGCCAAAAACAGCTCATCGCCTTCGCTAGGGCTCTTCTTCGCGATCCCGCGCTCCTCATCCTCGATGAGGCGACTTCCTCGATCGACACTTTGACGGAAGCCAAACTCCAAAAAGCCGTCAATGCTTTATTGAAGGGGAGGACATCCATAATCATCGGGCACCGCCTATCGACCGTGACCGGGGCCGACCGCATCCTTTATCTCGACCATGGGAAGATACTAGAGGATGGCGACCATAAAACCCTCATGAAGAAAAAAGGCCATTATTACGACCTTTATATGTCGCAATTCCGCGAACTCGATATCGATTCGCAACTTGAAGCGGCCACGATCGAGGCCGGCCGATAAAATATGGTCAAGGGCCGAAAGAAAGTGGAAAAGCGAGAATCAAGAAGCGTTTCAGTGGATGGCATCCGTTACGACTATCTTTTGATATACACCTCCAAAAGGAGGGGAAGCGCTTCGCTAAGCCTAAAGAAAGACGGCTCTTTTGAGGTGAGGGCCTCATTTCGTTACAAAGAAGATGAACTCGATTCATTCGTCGCCAAATCGATTCCAAAGCTTCTCAAAAAGAAGAAAAGGAAAGAGGACAATCAGCCTATTGGCGATGGATATATTTACCTTTTCGGAAATAAGATACCGTCTGACGAATACGATTCGCTAGACGAAGATGGGAAAAGGAAATATCTAACGGCAAAGCTTAGCGACTATATCTCCTCGCGAATCGGATATTGGATGGAGAGAGTGGGCAACAAAAAGCCGATAAGCTTCAAAATCAAAGGGCTAAAAAGCGCCTACGGCATCTATCACCCAAGAAAGAGGGAGATAAGCTTCGCGTTGACGCTCGTCCATTATCGCCCTAGGACGATCGATAGCGTGATAGCCCACGAATTGACGCATGATTTCATAAATAATCATGGACGGCGTTTTTATGCTAAACTTTTAGCGGCCTTTCCGGATTATCCGGAATGCCGAAAGGAATTGATCCAGCGCGACTATGAGGGAAAGAATCGTCTCAAGAAACAACCCTAAGGTGATTGCCGCTTTGGCGAAGAGCAAAGGCAAAAGCGATTTTTTCCTAGTCGAAGGCTATCACCTCGTCGAAATGGCCATCGCCTCGAAGATGGCGGTGGAGATATATTCGCTCGACCGTTATTACCCAGAGGCCAACATTCCCCAGTATAGCGTTTCGCTTCCGGTGATCGAGAAGATGGCGAGTTCGAAAACGCCGGAAGGAATAGTCGCATTGTGTAAGAAAAAAGCAGACGCTTCATTCGATATGGACGGCGACATCATCTATCTAGACGATGTGCAAGACCCAGGCAACGTCGGCACATTGCTTAGAAGCGCCCTCTCTTTCGGCTATCGTAACGTTTACCTCTCGAAAAGAACCGCTTACGCCTATTCGCATAAAGTGCTTATGGCTTCGCAAGGGGCGATTTTCAAATTGAACGTTGAAATTTCAGATAACGACGATGTTTTAGACGACGTCAATCGTCTTAGAGACCTAGGCTATTTTTTGATAAGCACCGATTTGAAAGACGCCACCCAATTAAGGGAAGTGAAGACGCTCGATAGGAAATTCGCCTTGATCTTAGGAAACGAGGGCAAGGGCGTCGACCCTAGGATAAACAAGATGTCCGATATGAGGATCAAGATTGAAATGGATGGCATCGATTCGCTTAACGTCGGTGTGGCCGGCGGCATCCTTATGTATGAACTATGCGGGAGGAAAGGAAAATGAAGAAAGAAAGAATCGCGTTATTGGCTTTTGGGTCGCTTATGATGCTCGCTGGATGCGACGCGAATTCAGATTCTTCGCCTTCTTCGAGCGATTCGACGGACGAGGACGCCAAGAAATCGGTCGATAATGTCAATTTGGCGCTAAGCGACCTTGAAGGATCACTATCGAATTACCTTTCTAAGAAGAGCCAAGGGCTTTCATTTTCAAACAAAGACGAGGACGCGCCATTGATATCCCTCTCCTTCGTTAGCGATAGCTCCTTTAGCGCCGATGGCTCCTCTTCTAGCGAAGTCTCTGGCAAGAAACACTATACGTTAGACGCCTATTGCGATGATCTTTCCTTCAAGGCGACTTCCCTCGATAAGAAAGACGAATGCAAAATGGAATTCGGCTCTAACGACATCTATTTGGAGCTAAAAGGCGAGGAAGACGGCTTGGATTTGCCATTCCGTCAAGGGTTAAAAGGCTATTTGGCGACAGTCGATAACGAAACCGGCCTATATATCGACGCCTCGAAGGCGGCCCTTACCCGCGCTTTCCTTTCTAGCGTCTATCCGGAAAAGGAATTCAACGAACGCTCTTATGTCGATTTCACCGATGCGTTTGAAAAGGCCGATTTGGCCTTCCCGCTTAATTCCAAGATGCCGACTTTCGCAACATCGCTACGCAAAAACGTCCAAGAGGCGATAGACGAGGGAAGCGCTTATTTCTATCGCTATGACGAGGACCCTAACACCTATCTTTCCTATCGATTCGACGATTTGGCATCTTTTAAGGAAAAAGCGGACGATTATATCGACTCCTTCCTCGATGATGAGGAGGACGCCGAAAAGAAGAAAGAAGCCAAGGAATTCGTTTCCAAGATCAATTCCCTTTCCGCCGACATAACGTACGCGTTCAATGAAAATGAGCCTGTTTACGTCGATATCGTCTCCTCTCTTTCGATGGATTTGGGAGAAGATAACGGCTTATCGTCGGTCGATATATCGGCGATGGGATCCTTCCTAGACGATGCAAAATGCTCTTTTGATCTTCCATCCAATCTTTCCGACCGCTCGATTTGGCTTTCCTAATGCTACCTTTTCATAGAAAAGAGTGTAAGATAGTCTCGTTCGTTGAAGAGAAGAGTAACCGATCCTCCTCTTTATACTGGGAAAGGGCGAATAGAGAAACCGCCTCAAAGAGCGATCGGCGAATTCACCTTGGAGAGCAGGGGAGAGATCCCTTCCGTTGCGGGTTATAGCTATATTAGTGCGTGAGAAGTTCACGAATGGGGATGGCACCGCGGTTATTCGCTCTCCATGCCCTTTTTATTTAGGAGGTAATTATGGAACCGAAAGACGAAGTGGCGGAAGTTACTGCGCTTGCGCTTAACGAAATCGAAACGATAAGCGATGAGAATGCGCTAAACGCCTATTATGCCAAATATTTGGCGAAGAAAGGCAAGATCAGCTTGCTTATGGGCCATATGAAGGAAATCGAGCCGAGCGAACGCGGAGCTTTTGGGAAACTCATCAATGACGCCAAAGGGAAAGTCGAAGCGGCTTACCAAGCGAAAGCCAAGGCGATCGCCGAGGAGGCGCTCAAGAGAAAGCTCGAGAGCGAGAAGATCGATTTGACTTTGCCTTCCCGCTCCTATAAAACCGGGGCCACCAACCCATATTGGATAATCGTCGACGAGATGACCGACATCTTCGCTTCGATGGGCTTTAAGGTGGTAGAAGGAAGGGACGTCGAAAGCGATCACTACAATTTCGAGCTCCTTAACGTCCCCAAGGATCACCCTGCCCGCGATATGCAAGACACTTTCTATATCAGCGATTCCTTGCTTCTAAGGACCCAGACATCGGCTGCCCAGGCCCATGCGATGCTCGAAAACGAAAAGAAAGAGCCTCTTAGGATCATTTGCCCAGGCAAGTGCTATAGGAGAGACGACGACGATATGACCCATAGCCATCAATTCGGGCAAATCGAAGGGCTTCTTATCGACAAAGGCATTTCGATCGCGGATTTGAAGGGAACGCTTGAGCTATTCGTCAAGAAGATGTTCGGCGAAAAGAGGGAGATCAGGCTCAGAAGCTCCTATTTCCCGTTCACTGAGCCAAGCGTCGAAGTCGACGTGAGCTGCGCCAAATGCGGCGGCAAGGGCTGCTCAATGTGCAAAGGGACCGGTTGGATCGAGATTCTTGGCGCGGGCGAGGTCCATCCTAACGTCTTAAGGATGTGCGGATACGATCCTGACGTCTATAGCGGTTTCGCTTTCGGCGTCGGAATCGAGCGCGTCGCCTTGCTTAGATACGGCATCGACGACATCAGAAGGATTTATTCGAACGACATCCGCTTCTTGGAATCCTTCCACGAGAAATAGAGGAGAGAGAAAATGAAGGCATCGTTAAAATGGCTCGGCAAATATTTGGATTTGTCGAAATACACCCCAGAAGAAATCGCTTCTAAGCTGACTTTCGCCGGGATCGAGGTCGATTCGATCGATAGATTGGCGAGAGGGACGAATCTTGTGATCGGTGAGATACTCTCTTGCGAGAATCATCCCGACAGCGATCATCTCCATATCCTTTCCGTCGACGAAGGGAAGGAATACGGCATCCATCAGATCGTCTGCGGAGCGCCTAATGCGAGAAAAGGCCTCAAGGTAATAGTCGCCATGGAAGGCGCCGTTTTGCCTGAGGTCACGATCGCCAAAAGCCAAATCCGCGGCGTCGATAGCGATGGCATGTGCTGTTCTTTGCTCGAACTTGGCGTCGATAAGAAATATCTAAGCGAAAAGCAGATCTCCGGAATCGAAGAGCTTCCTGGCGATGCGCCAGTCGGGGAGACGAACGTGCTTGGTTACCTTGGCCTCGATGACGTCGTTTTGGAACTTGAGCTCCTCGCCAACCGCGGCGATTTGCTAAGCGTATGGAACATCGCCCGCGAGCTTAGCGCCGTTCTTGACACGCCATATAAGCTCGAGGAATTCCATGCGGTTTCCGATAAACCATCCTCCTTCCATCTAGGGAGCGAGACGGAGAAATGCAAGATATTCCATGGCGCGCTCCTAAAAGGGATAAAGATCAAGGAATCCCCGAAATACATCAAAGAAGCGCTTGTCAGCTCCGGCATCAGGCCGATCAATAACGTGGTCGATATCGGCAATTACGTGATGCTTTTGACCGGTGAGCCCGTCAATATGTACGATTATTCCGCGATCAAGAACGATGAACTCGTCGTTAAGGACGATTATGAAGGCGAATTCGTGACGCTCGATGAAAAGAGATTCGAGCTCAAAAAAGGAGATTTGGTCGTTTGCGATGCCGCTAACCCATTATGCTTAGCTGGGATCATGACCTCCAAAGAGGCGTCGATCACCGAAAACACCAAAGACGTCTTGGTCGAATGCGCTTTATTCGACGGCGCCTCAATCAGAAGAACGTCTTCGAGGCTTGGGCTATCCAGCGATAGCAGCTCCCGCTTCGTGAAAGGGGTGTCCCCGGAAATCCAAAAGATTGCTCTTACGGCCATCGTTTCGTTATTGAAAGAAGAAGCGGAGCCTTCGGAGATCTATTCCATTTCCCCATATGATGAATACGATCATAAGGAAACCGTCATCGAAACCGATATCGGTTATATCAACAGACGTTTGGGCACTTCCTTCGATAAGGACACGATTCTTAACGTCCTTCGCCGCGACCATATCGAAATAAACGATCTCGAAGGCGATGGATTCGTCGCGAAAGTCCCTTCCTTCCGCATGGATTTGAAAGCCAAGGAGGACCTTTCCGAGGAGACAATCCGTTTGCTTGGATATCAAAACATCGTCTCTTCGCTTCCTACTTTGCCACTAAACGGGGCAGGAGGCCTTAGCGAAAAGCAAAAAGGCGTCAGAAGCATCCGCCATTTCCTTCGCGATAACGGCTTATACGAGACGATCACATACAGCTTAAGGAGCGAGAAAGACTCGCTTTCATTCGAAGAACTATGCAAATACGAGCATTATTCGATAAAGAACCCTTTGACTGAGGAAAGGAAATCTCTAAGGACATCGCTTCTTTCGTCTTTGCTCGATGTCTCGCTATATAACCTGTCACGCCAAGAGAAGGATTTCGGCATCTTCGAAATAAGCGACGTCGATGCCGTCTCTTACCAAGGAAAGAGGCTTGCCATCGTTTTATCGGGCGAAGAGAAGCTAAGCGGCGAATTATCCAAGCGCCCATACGATTTCTATAGCGCCAAAGGCTATGTCGACGCCATCCTTTCTTTGCTCAAGCTTTCCCCGAATCGCTTCCGCCGCGATACGAATTTGGGAGAGGAATTCCATCCCTATCGCGCCGAGCGCCTTTTGCTAGGCAAAAAGCCGGTGGCCGTTTATGGCGAGCTCCATCCGACTTACAAAGAGAGAATCGGCCTTTCCAAAGCGCCGATAGCCGTCGTCGAAATCGATCTCGACGAAATATTGGCTTTGAAGAGCTCGCCTGATAAAGCAAACATCCCATCGCGTTTCCCAAGCGTCACCCGAGACATCGCCTTCCTTTGCGACGAGTCGATTTCTTACGAAAGCATCAAAGCCGCCATCTCGAAGCTCGACAAGAGAATCGAGAAGGTGTCGATCTTCGATCTCTACCAAGGAGATAAAATCGAATCGGGGAAGAAGTCGATCGCGCTTCACATCACGATGAGGAAAGAGGATGGAACCCTCTTAGAAGCGGAGACGAAGGAAATGATGGACAAAGCGGTTAATGCGTTGCGTAGCCAATTCTTGGCCGAGGTGCGTTCATGACGAAGATCAATAAAAGCGCGATTCATGAAGGCAAGGAAGAGCGTTATTCGCTCGACACCGTCTTTGACGGATACGCTTTCCCTTATCCGATCCATAAGGCGAAGTCCTGCCACTATGAGGCGAAGATCTACAAAGTCAAAGACATGATCCTCGTCGATATGGCGATAGACGCCACGCTTGAAGTGGAGGACACTGGCGATTGCACGCCTTTTGACCTCGCCCTTTCCTTTGAAGAGAACTCAAATGTCATAATGGAAGAGGAAGATGGCGAAAGCGAAGGCTATATCTTCCCAGGCAATAGTTTCGACTTGGACGATCTCGCACGTCTTCTCATAATCTCCAGAATTCCAATCGTCTTACATAAAGAAGTCTGATTTCGCTCGTTTTTAGATGAATGGCCATGCCAAAGACGGCATGGCTTTTTCTTATCCTTTTGCAAAGAATGAGAAGATTTAAAACGACTGATGTGTTTTTTCGAAAAAACTTCCTTTTTCTTATTGCTTAAGCGAAAGACGGATGGTAGATTATTATCAAAGGTGGGAAAAAGTGGGAAAGTATTTCGGAACCTACATAAGAAACCTAGATTCGAAGAACCGGCTTTTGCTTCCTTCCAAATTGATGGGGGAAATGCCGTCTCGTCTCTATCTCCTTCGAGGATTCGAAGGGGCGATATCTTTATATTCCGAGGACTCCTTCCAGAAATTCTTGTCCAAACTCGAGTCGCTATCGTACTTCGATAGCAATGCGAGGAGTTTCACCCGCCTTGCCGCATCTAGCGTCGTCCCTCTCGATGTCGATGGCCATGATCGCATCACCTTGCCTATGGAAATCAAAAACCGTTATGGCATTGAGCAAGAAGTGGTCATCATCGGCGCTTTAGACCATATCGAGGTATTCAATAAGAAAGCTTATGAAGAATATCTCGCTAAGGAAGAAGCCAGATTCGAGGAGATCGCAGACGTCTTGTCTAAAACGGGAGAAAAGGAATGAGCGCCCATTATAGCGTCCTCTTGTCCGAAACGATCGACATCCTCTCCATCAAGGAAGATGGGGTCTATGTCGACCTCACACTCGGAAGGGGAGGAACGTCGGGCGCTATCCTTAAAAAAGCTCCCAAAGGACATCTATACTGCTTCGACTTGGATCAAGAGGCGATAGATGAGTCGAAAGAAAGGCTCTCCGAAATTGGGGATAACTTCACCATCATCCATTCCAATTTCGCCGATTTCGTTTCCAAACTCAAGGAAATGGGCGTCGATCAAGTGGATGGAATAACGGCCGATTTGGGCGTCAGCTCCCCGCAATTCGATGAAGGCGATAGGGGATTCAGCTACAAGAAAGACGCCATTCTCGACATGAGAATGGATCAAAGCCAATCCAAAAGCGCGAAAACCATCGTCAACACCTATTCATTCGAAGAGTTGGCCAACATCTTCCGCCTATATGGCGAAGATAAGGATGCCGGCCGCGTCGCTTCCTTGATAGTCAAGGAAAGAATGAAAAAGCCGATTGAGACAACCGGCGAATTGGTCGAGATCATCAAAAGGGCCAAACCGATGAAGTCCTTATCGAAAAAGGGCCATCCGGCGAAGCAGATCTTCCAGGCGTTAAGGATCGAAACGAATGGCGAATTAGACAATCTGAAGAAGCTATTGAACGATTTCCCTGGAATCTTAAAGAAAGGCGGCCGCATCGCGATCATCACCTTCCATAGCTTGGAAGATAGGCTCGTGAAGAATTCGTTCCATTCGCTTACGAGAGTGGAGGGGACGAGGAATGGGCCGAATCTCTTGCCTAATGAGATCGAAGAGGCGCCATTCGTCGATTTGACGAAGAAGGCCATCTTGCCTAGCGAGATGGAATTGACAGAAAACAACCGTTCGCATAGCGCGAAACTACGCGCGATAGAGAAAAAATAGGAGGAAAGAAAAATGAAGAATAAATTAGAGAAAACCGGGCACGGCAGAGCTTATTACAGGGCCAGAGGTTTCTTTGGCATCTTCCTTTTCGGCATTTTCTTCCTTTCTTTGGCGGCCATCCCCGTCGGCATAACGTATACGATCGCGGAAGCTAGGGCCCAAGAGGAAGCGAGCAATAAAGCAGAAGAAAGAAAGGAGGATAGGACAAGCGGATTCAATCAAGAAGAATTGACTTACATAACACATAACACAATGGCTATTTAATTCTTAGCCTCTCTTTCACGGCCCTCAAATGAGGGCTTTTTTTGTGTAGAAAAGTGCGGATAACGCTAACAAATAGTAATTAATTAGTAGTTTGTTCATTGGCTTGTTGAAAACTACTAATTTTCTAATAATGTCTACTTGCTATCGCAAGTATTATGCTATATCATTCTTTCAAAGGCCAAACTATGATAAATAACGTCGCAGCATTAGAAATCACCTCTTCCCACGCCAAATTCGGAGTCGGGTCTGTAGTCAATGGAAAACCATGCCTCCTTTACTATGAGGAAAAAGAACTGCCAGCCTTATCGGCGTCATGCGGAAAGATAATTGATAAGGAACTCGTAGCCAAAACGATTTCCTCTTTCGCGAAGCTTAGCGATGAGGCACTATGCCTAAAAATCGACACCGACGATATCTCTTTGGTCGTTCCCCCGATGGGCCTTACGGTCTACCAAAAGGATGGGATGACCATGACCATCAATTCCGTCGTCGACAAGATCGACATGAATAACGTCATGGCCCTCGTTCGAAAGCAAGTGATGCCTGGCAATTTGGCGGTGGTGGACATCGTCCCCGATTGCTTCATAGTTGATAGCGCAAGAACTTATTCGAATCCGCCGCTTGGCGAAAGCGGAACTTCCTTGACGATACAAGCGAAGATACACGCGATCTCCAAAGCCTATTACGAAGAATATAGGCAATGCGCCGAAGAGGCGAAGTACCGCGTGAGGAGATGCGATGTTTCGACTTATTGCGCTTCGCAGCTCATCGCCTCCGAAAAACGCTATCCGAACAATTATTTCTTGCTCGACATAGGCGAGGATCTAACGAGCGTTAGCTTTATTGGGGAGACCAGCTTATTCTCCACCTATTTAATACCGTCTGGGTCACGGAAGATAACGGAATCGCTTGCCGAAAAGCTTGGCATCATGCCGAGTGAAGCCGAGGAAATCAAGCGAAAATACGGGTATAACCCTCGCGAACGGCTTTATAGAGCCCCGCTAATCGCATCGGGTGTGAAATTCGATTCGAAGAGCGTGAATCAGTCGAAGGTCAATGAAGCGATCGATGCTTTCTTCGCTTCATATGCGAAGGATGTCAATAACGCCATCGCCTCGATGGCGGAAAAGTACATAAGCGGAGCCGATGCCGCATCGAGCACTTTCCCGGTCATTTTGATCGGCGGAGGGAGCAAATTGAACGGATTGGTCACGCTCCTAAAGAAATACATGCCGAATCGGGAATTCATCAAATACGTTCCTAGCGTCATGGGGGCGAGAGATCCTGCCGCCACGAACGTCTTGGGCCTTATCCTGATTGCCGGCGAATATCGCGGCAATTTGGAAGACGGCTACCATGGAATAGGGGTTTTAAGCAGAGAAAAGGAGTCAATCAATGGATAATGCGAATTTTAGCAATGAGGATTTGGATAATTTCGAACCAGTAGCCAAAATCGTCGTCATAGGCGTCGGCGGAGCCGGCAATAACGCCGTAAATCGAATGATCGACGACAATATCCAAAACGTCGAATTCTACGTTTGCAATACCGACCGCCAGGCTTTGGCGACAAGCAAAGCCACCAACCGCATCGCGTTAGGTGGGGAAATGACGAAAGGCTTAGGCGCCGGCGGCGATCCGGCCGTTGGAAAAGAGGCGGCTGAAGCCAATATCGACGACATCAAGAAAATAGTCGAAGGCGCTGATATGGTGTTTATCGCGGCCGGCATGGGCAAAGGCACCGGGACTGGCGCCGCTCCGGTCGTCGCTAGAGTCGCCAAGGAATGCGGATGCCTTACCGTGGCGATTGTCACGAGGCCTTTCCGTTTCGAAGGGCAAAAGAGGATTGAGAACAGCGTCCAAGGCTTAAACGCCCTCCGCGAAGTCGTAGACAGCATCATCGTCGTGAGCAATGACAAATTGCTGATGACCAAAGGCGATCTCCCGATGGAAGCCGCCTTCAAGGAAAGCGACAGGATTCTCGCGCAAAGCGTACGCACCGTGGTCGACATCATTTTGATCCCGGCTCAGATAAACCTCGATTTCGCCGACGTTAAGAGCACGCTCAAGAACAGCGGCGTCGCTTTGATAGGGTATGGCGTCGGGAAAGGGGAGCACTGCGCGGAAGAGGCGACGGCCGCCGCGCTTGATTCGCCGCTTCTAGAAGCCTCAGTCAAAGGGGCGAGGCGCGCCATTTGCTTCGCCACATGCGGTCCAAACGTCACTCTATATGAGGCTCAGCGCTGCGTCGCGATGGTAAGCGAACAAAGCGGCAACGCCGTCGATATCAAGTTCGGCGCCGCCATCAACCCCAATCCTAATTTGGATGGATGCTTGGTTTTGTCCGTCATCGCCGCCGACTTTGAGGAAGAAGTCGACTTCGGAAACATTCCGGACGTGAAAATGCCGACTTCCAATCGAGAAATCGCCATCAACCGCTCGCAGAAGGAAGAAAGCGATTCGAAAGCGGAAGAGGAGGAAAGCAACGGCCTATTGACCGGTTTGCTCCCCGATTTCCTAAAAGACGGAAGCGACGAATAGCCGATTCAAAAGGACTTGCCCCAATCGCGATTGGGGCTTTTTTGTGCCTAGATATCCGTTAAATCAACGAACCGTTTTTTCTCTTTTCGCCTAAAAATCTTTTCAAAAGGAAGGCTAGAGAATGCGGGAAGGTGAATATTCCATTCGAATATCCGATGTTGGCGTCGGCGAATTTGATCCCATGTGAGACATTTATTTTGCTATTGGCGATGACGGACGACAAAGATACGGCTCGTCCATTCTTGGCCTTGACTTCTAGCGGCAATATCTCATCCATGAAGCGGATGATGAAATCGAGCTCAATCGTTGAATCGAGGCTGCGATAAAAGTATAGATCGTATCCTTGTTTCCTTAGTTCGGAAGCGAGTATCGATTCGTATATGGCGCCATTATAGACCGAGAAATTCATATTGTTCCTTAGATCCATTTGCGATTCGTCGTCGAGCGATGCGATGAGCAATCCGCTATCAGAATAATACATGCGGAAATTGTTGATTTCCTCATTCCCTTTTAGGGGCAAGGAAAACTGACAATTGTTCGCAATCAACACCGATCCGGAATCGCGCAACCATTCTCCGACGCCGTAATATTCATTGAATCTGGCACCGTGTCCGAGCTTGGAGAACTGGAATTTGTGGTTTTCCTTCGCCAATTGCGCAGGAATGGATTTGAACATACGCTGCGCTTTGGCGACGTCGATTCCGCTCAAATATTTCGAAATGTCATCAACATAGTCGTCATAGAGCCGCTTTTGCATCGAAAGGACGTTACTGTAATTCCGATTGTTGGAAAGGAAATTCGAAACGATCTTAGGGTATCCGCCCAAAACGATGAATTCCCTATATAGCTCGCGCAGCTTATCGTAATAGAGATTTTCGAGAGGCTTAGCCTCCGACATGCATTCAAGGAGGTAAGACATCAATTCGTTATCGTATCCGCAGGCCCAAAGGTATTCTTCGAAATCGAGTTGATGCATGATGAATTCATCGCGATAGCCGACGGAGACGCTTGATATTGCGGTGGTGTTGACACCAAGCGCCGAACCAGCACATATGACGTCGTATTTACCATCCAATTTGAAGAACTTCAATGACGTTGTGGCATTCACGCATTCCTGTATTTCGTCGAAGAAAACCAATGTGTTATGCGGTTCGAAGACGAAGTTTGGATTCAAAAAAGAAAGACGTTTGATTATCTGTTCAACATCGAAAGTCGAAAAAGCCTGTTTGAATTCGGGGTGTTCCACGAAATTGATTTCAATGAATCGGGCGTATTTTTTGCCGAATTCTCTGATTGACGTCGTTTTTCCTATTTGTCTTGCACCATACACGATCAACGGATTGCGGTCTTTATTGCTTTTCCACGAATTTAAGTAATCATCGATTTTCCTTTTGAGCATATAGGTGCCTCCACAGCAAAATATTGCATTTTTTTGTGGTGTTTTTCAATCAATAATTACACTTTTTTGTGGTGTTTTTAGACGTTTCCAACACTTTTTTGTGGTGTTTTTGACATTCAGTTACATTTTTTTGTTATGTTTTCCGATGGTTTATCACACTTTTTTGTTGTTTGAACTACCGTAAAAACCAGTCTACTTTCTCACGCAATACGTCTGGCGTTTCCTTGATGGAAGCCGCTTCTCGATAGGTTAGATGATAAGAATCAAAGCCCTTTATTCCCCACATCGCCGCTATACCGCCTAACCACGTCGAGGCGAAATCTGGATTCTTTTCGCCTAGAGAATAGCCGGATGCATAGAGAAAGAGCATTTTCTTTGCCTTAAGAAGCCCTTCGGCATGGTCTCCCTTATCGATAAAGGTAAGGCCGTCAATCATCGTCATCTCGATGAAGCATTTCAATAAAGCGGGCACGCTCAAATCGTAAAACGGCGCCGCTATCAATAGTAAATCCGCCTCGCATAGCTTTTTGGCGAAATTGAATATTGGGTCGCTATAATCGCCTCTTTTGACTAGATCGGTTCTCTTTTTAAGGAATATCGAATCAAGTGGATGTATCTCGTCTTTATGTTCGTCGAGCTTTAGTATTTCCAAAGAATCGCCGTATCCTTCCATCTTTATTTCGCTCAAAGCCATGGAAAGGATTTTATCCGTCATCGAATTGGCGCTTATCGCCGAATTTATCACCAATATCTTCATTTTTCATTCTTCCCTTCGGTTCATTCGACTTCGAATACGACTTCCTTCTTCTCACCTCTGACGTCGACTAAGACTTTCCCTATGCCTTTTTCTTTCTTACTTCTTACGTAAAAGGAAGAGGCGCCGCCGGAAAGAGGGAAAGCGGACGGCCCGACTATTTCGACGGGACCAGAGGCTTCAAGCGATATTACCTCGTCCATATAGGGCAATCTATCGCCATAGTCGTCTATCGCCTCGAGCGAAACCATCGCCATGTCGTAGGTGTCGCCATTATGCAAAACGGCGGTGGAGGCGTTGACTTTGATATTGACTCCGTTATTCACGCCGAAGCCTTTTTCGATCACTTCATTTCCGTTTATATATCCCTTTAATAGATATCTCTTCGGTTCCTTCCCCCAAGTGGTGACGTATTTGTAATATAAATCGGTGATGTCCGAGAGCGAGAGACGCTTTGAAAGAAATATTCTTGCGTATGTCATATATTCCTTGAATCCGATATGAGCGACCCCTTTTGAGGCGATGGCGTTAAGAAGCTTGACGCATTGTCTCGACACTTTTTCGCCAAAGCCTTCCTCATGAAAGGATGCGCCGATCCAGTCGTCGATTATGAAAGGCGCATGCGGCAAGGAGGGGTAGTCTTTCTTATCCGGATAGAAATCGGCGATGAATTTGCCATTGGAATATAGCGAAAGCCGCTCGCAATTGGATAAGACGGTGACGGGTTTCATAAGCGACTCGGCGTTATCGCCCGTTATGTTGCTTCCAACGACGTGGATGAAAGGCGTTTTCGAAGTCTGTGCCAAATAGGCGTAGGCGGTGTCTTTTGGCATCCTATTGATGTCGAATACGCCATGGTAACAGATATGATCGCCGCTTCCGAATTCCTTATGGGTGTTATAGTCGAACGCGCACCAGCCGATGGCTCCGGCTATTTTGTCATAAGAATACATGTCATTGAGGACGCGTAGATGACGCAAAACGTGCTCGTTTCTCTTTTCGATCGCGTCGAAGGATTTGGTTGGGAACATATGGCCGCCGAATTCGCTTACCAAATATGGGTGCCCTTTCGCCGGCTTCACGCTTGTGGGATTATCGAGGCCATGACGCAAGTCTCCTCCCGAGAAGTCGTTATAAGCGTATATATCCTCGAGCAATTCGCTGCTTTTGAAGTTCCTGACGCCTAGGATTTGGCGATATGGATCTTCCCTTTTGGCGATTTCCTTGGCGCTTACGTATAAATCGTGGTCGTCGATGCTTTCGTCGATCCTTGTCCCATAGGCGATTAAGCAAGGGTGGTTCCTCTCTTTCTTGACCATCCGTTCGATCATCGCTTTGAAATTCTTTCGCCACGCTTCCTCTTTCCCGATATGCTGCCATCCAGGCACCTCATCGATCACGAGCAAGCCGATTTCGTCGCAACGCGACAAGAATTCCTCGCTTTGGGGGTAGTGGGAGGTCCTCACCAAATTGATGCCGGCTTTGCTTTTTAGGATATCGGCGTCGAGCTTTTGCAAGGAAGAAGTTCCGCTTGCGCCGATATAAGGGAAGTTTTGATGCCTGTTTAGTCCCATTAGCTTCGTCTTTTTGCCGTTTAGATAGAAGCCATCTTCCTTCCAGAATGCGTCGCGAAATCCGAAAAGCGTTTCTTTTTCGTCTTTTTCGGTATGCGCGATGAGCCGATATAGCTTCGGATTGTCGATGTCCCAAGGCGTGATTCCTTCGATTTTCGTCTCGTTGTCGCTAAAAGAAGCGATTGTTTTTTCGCCATCCATTATTCGATAGGAAACTGCATCGCTTGGACTCGAAAGAGTCGTTTTGACATGTATTCTGCCATCCATCGAAGCGGATACGAATGTATCTTCTATATAATCTTTATTCTTATATTCAAGCGACAAAGGGCGATAGATTCCGGCGAAGGTGAGGTAATCGACGACGAAGCCGAAAGGAGGAATCGAGGGATCTTCCCTAGAGTCGACGACGATCAAAAGGCGGTTTTCGCCTTCTTTGGTTGCCTCGCTTAGATCGAAAACGGTCGGGAAGTAGCTCGTTATCTTTTCGCCTAAGTCAACGCCGTTAAGATAGACGTGTGCTTTGATCATCGCGCCTTCCATCCGTAAAAACACCTTCTCGTCTTTATGGGCGTTTTTATCGAAAACGAATGTCTTTTCATATGAGAAAAGGCCTTGGTAATCGGTTTCGGAGAAGTAATGCTTCGGCATCAATCTCGCGTAGTGTGGGAGATCGACTTTTTTCGAGTCCTTGGGCAAACCATTAGTCACAAAAACTTCCTCGAATCCATCAACGAATGACCAATCGTAATTGAAGAAAGGCTCTTTTTTGCTCATGCTCTATACCCCGAATGTCAGTTTTATATCTATAATGATAGCACTATGAGCATCAAAGTTTTCGGGGATAAATTCCTCTTGTCGGGCCGCAAGAGCTCCTATTTGCTAGGCATTAATGGTCAGAAGCATCTCGTTTTGCTTCATTATGGAAGTCTGTTAGAAGACGAAAGGGAATTTTCTTCTTTTCCTATTAGGCCCACCAATCCGATGGGCACCTCGTTATATCGGAATAACGATCCCTTGTCGATGCCAGAAAAAGAGAACTCCGAATTCACCCTTCCTTTTGATGGCTCTTTCGCAAAGCCGTCTTTGGAGATATATCGCGAAAACGAAGGATCATCCTACGACTTCATCTACCAAAAACACGAGATAAGGGGAGCGATCGGATTCGATGAAAGCCTTCCTTTCCCGCATGGCGATGGCGAAGAGCTGATCGTCACGCTTACCGAGAAAAGAATCAACGTTTCGATTCGCCTCCATTATCTCTTGTATCCCGAGAATGACGTTTTGTGCCGTTATATGGAGATCGAAAACGATGACGAAAAGGAGCTTGCCATGCGCCGCGTCGCTTCTTCCTCGCTATCGCTTCATAACGACGGGTTTTTCCTAAGCAGTTTCCATGGATCTTGGGCGAATGAGCTCCATGAGGAAAGGAGAAAACTCCCATTAGGGGCGACGTTGCTATATAGCGATAGCGGCTCCTCCTCGAATCGCATATCGCCGTTTTTCTCCTTATATAAAGATGAAACTCAAGGCCCTTCCTATGGCTTTTCCCTCCTTTATAGCGGTTCTTTCGAGGCGATGATCGATCTAGACGTCTCAGGGAAGATAAGAATCAATCAAGGCATATCGGGCTTGATGTTTGAGAAACGTCTCTCGAAAGGCGAGAGTTTCGTGACGCCTCTTTCGATGATGAGCTTCTCTAGCGAAGGGAGAAGGGGCCTTAGCCAAAACTTCGTTTCCTTCACGAAAGGGCATTTGCTTCCTTCATGTCATGCCGATAAGAATAGGCCCATCGCTTATAACAGCTGGGAATCGGTTGGTTTCAAGTTCAACGAACGCTCTCTTCGTTCCCTTATCGACAAAGCGGCCAAACTCGGCATGGAATTATTCGTACTCGACGATGGTTGGTTTGGGAAAAGGAACGATGATTCCTCGAGCTTAGGCGATTGGTGGGTCAATAAGAAGAAGATCCCGCATGGGCTAGAAGGACTCATCTCCTACGCCAAAAAGAAGGGGATGTCCTTTGGGATATGGATGGAGCCGGAGATGGTATCCCCCGATAGCGAGCTCTATAAAACACACCCCGACTGGGCATTAAGGGATTCATCCGGCGATTCTTTGCTTGGGCGGAACCAGTATCTTTTGGATCTAAGGAAAAAGGAAGTCCAGGATTACGTGATCGAGTGCGTCTCTAACATCCTCTCGATACCTGGCGTCTCCTATCTTAAATGGGATTATAACCGCT
This sequence comes from uncultured Staphylococcaceae bacterium, assembly GCA_964497235.1. Classification (GTDB taxonomy): domain Bacteria; phylum Bacillota_I; class Bacilli_A; order RFN20; family CAG-826; genus UBA4951. The sequence continues at coordinate 4,473 of CAZCCJ010000014.1, read as the reverse complement.
CATTCGGCGATATGCCTTTAATGAATGGGACATGCCATTACGACTATATGCGCGGCTTATATCGCGTATTGGGGGAGATAAGAAAGAGGTTCCCAGAGACTTTAATGGAGAACTGCGCATCCGGAGGCAACCGTTTCGACCATGCGATGATGGTCTATTTCGACCAAAGCTGGCTAAGCGATTGCACCGACTCATTCGAGAGAATCCATATCCAAAGGAGCGCTTCTTATTTCTTCCCTCCCTGCGTCTTTTCCAATCACGTCTCATCGAAGACGAATAGCCAAACGATGAGACTCACGTCTTTGGAGAGCAAATTTGACGTCGCTTCTTTTGGCGTCTTGGGCTATGAGCTTAACCTTGGCGACCTTTCGTCGCTAGAGGAAAAGACGATAAGGAAACAGATTTCGTTCTATAAAGAGCATCGCGAACTTTTCGAGTTTGGGTCTTTTTGTCGCCTTTCGCGACTTGACGACACTCAGTTTGAGCGGTGGGAGATAGCAAAAGGAAATGAAGCTATAATCGGCCATTTCGACGGGATCATCGACTTAAACGGCGCTGAAAGAAGATTATCCGGCGTCGGATTCGAATCCGATTCCCTATATGTCGTCAAGGGTCGCGAATATACGCACTCCCTTCTGAAATTCGGACCGCTTGTGAATTACGTTTCGCCTGTCCATCTGAAGGAAGAAGGGGCAATCATAAACGCTTTATCAAAGAAAAAAGGAATCGATGGGGAGAAGTTCGAAGCGATAATCTCTGGGAATATCCTCTCTGGTAACGGCTTGCCACTGCCTGAGGTGTGGAAGGGGACGGGAATGAACGAAGGAACCTCTGTCATTGGCGATTTCGGCACGAGGATGTATCTCATCAAGCGTCTTTCCGAATCTAGGGACGCCCAAACGCAGATTTCCGATTAAAAGTGCTTGTCAAAGCGATTTTCGGTGCTATCATTACTACGCTTGCCGCGGGGTAGAGCAATGGTAGCTCGTCAGGCCCATAACCTGAAGGCTGGTGGTTCAAGTCCACTCCCCGCAACCAAATGAGCATCGCAGCACCGATAAGAATCAGTGCTGTTTTTTTGTTGGTGATCGAAAGGCTGATGACTGTATTTTCGTAAAATTTGCAATGCTGTTGCAAAAAATAGGAAATCGAACGCTTGACCATAGAAAATCGAATTCAACATTGAGCAAGCGTCGAAAAGGTCAATATGCATTCCTTCGATGCGGATTGATTGACAATCTTTTTTTAGTTTTTGCGCTATCTTTCCACATTCCGTTCGTCCGCTTGTCGAAAAATCGTTAGGATGGCCCTCCGAACAATGCGCTTTCTCTTTTCGCCCCTTTATTATAGAATGTAGTGGCTTTAAGCGTTTATGGCCGTCCGCATTCGCTTTAGCGAGTGTCGGATATCCATCAATTCGCTTACATGGAGAATATATGCTTGTAACTGTTATCTGCGACGTCCTAGGGAAGCCCAATAACGGCACGACGATTGCCGCCATGCATCTTATCGAGGCGCTAGAAAAAGCTGGCGATGAGGTGCGGATCGTCTGCCCTGACGAAGATAAGAAGGACGTTGATCATTTTTATGTATTGCCACGTTGGAAATTCGGCATTTTCCAGCCGATCGTCGACCATAATGGGGTGTGCTTGGCGAAAGCCGTCGAAAGCACTTTGAAGGAATCGTTGGAAGGAGTCGACGCCGTCCATATCATGATGCCTTTTCCAGCTGGGCTAAAGACCGTCAAACTCTGTAAGGATCTAGGCATCCCCGTGAGCGCCGGTTTCCATGTCCAGGCGGAAAACGTCACCGCCCATTTCTTCGATCTTATCCATAGCAAGCGCGTCAACCGCGGCGTATACCGCTGGATGTGGAAGCATTTCTACCAATACGTCGACTGCATCCATTATCCGACCGCCTTCATTGAGGGCATATTCGAGGAAGCGATCGGCAAAAAGACGCCTGGAGTCGTCATCTCAAACGGCGTCTCGAGCGATTTCAAGAAACTCGACGTCAAGCGACCTCCGGAACTAGAAGGCAAATTCGTGATCGTCATGACTGGCCGATATAGCAAAGAGAAGAATCAGAAATTGCTCATAAAAGCCACCTCAATGTCGAAGCACAAAGACGATATAAAGCTCATTTTGGCCGGTAGTGGTCCCCGTATCGAAGAACTCAAGAAAGCGGCCGCCAAATACAAAGTCGACCCATTGTTCAAGTTCTATACGCATCCGGAACTCGTCGAGGCCCTTTCGATGTCGGATCTATACGTCCACGCTTCAAGGGTCGAAATCGAGGCGATATCGTGCCTTGAGGCCATCGCCTGCGGCTTGACGCCGCTTATCAACAACTCTCCTTTAAGCGCTACTAAGACTTTCGCTTTAAGCGAGAAGAATCTCTTTAAAGAGGATAATGCCAAGGATCTCGCGAAGATGATCGACTATTGGTATGAGCATCCGGAGGAGAGAAAGGCCAACCAAGAGGCCTATAAGACTTACGTCGGACAATTCGACTTCGACGATTGCATGGCCAAGATGGTCGAGATGGTCCATACTAACGCCCTAAAAAAGAAAGATCGATGAAAAAGAAAAAGACAGTTTACTATAAGGATTTGCTTAACGACGACTTCGCCGGAACCAAAAGCTTCAAATATAAGCCGCTTCCTAAGAATTTCAAGTTCTACCACAAATCGCCGTTATATTGGTTTTGTAGCGGCTTCGTCTACTATATCATCGCCATCCCTTTGTTTTGGATCGTCGGCCATTTGGTCTATGGCTTTAGGATCAGGGGGAAAAGGAAATTCCGGAAAACCCATATGGGGAAGAAAGGCTTTTTCGTCTATGGCAACCACACCACGATCGGCGACGGCTTCTTCGTTCCGGTCTGGCTCATCCCTCCTAGACGTACCTTCGTGTTATGCTCGAATGAGTCGGTGAGCAATAAGTTCCTTAGGCCTATAGAGACGATGGTCGGCGCCTTGCCGCTTCCTAGCTATCCCGAGCAAACAAAGCCTTTCTTAGAGGCGGTCGAGAAACATATACAGCACGGCAACGCCATCCTTATTTTCCCTGAGGCCCACATTTGGCCATATTACACGCGCATCCGCCCATTCCCTGAGCAATCTTTCACCTATCCAGCCTCATTAGGAAGGCCTGTCATCGCCACATGCGTCACCTATGAGAAGCGAAAAATCCTTCGTTTCCTCCCTCCTCGCGCCGTGATGCACGTCTCCGGCGTCTTTGAGCCGGACATGAGCAAGCCTTTGGGAGAAAGGACGAAGCTTCTTAGAGAAGCCGTCTATACCTATATGGTCGAGGTCAGCTCTTCGCTAGACAATTACGAATATATCCGATATCTTCCCGCCCCTAAGGATCCGGAAGCCTAGAACCTATCTATCCTTTTTGTCATAGCGATATTTTTTCAAGCGTTTCGATTGCGATTCGTCTTTTCCTTCCAATATAATGAGGCCATAAAGGAGAAAACAACATGGAACTAAAGGGATCTAAGACTGAGAAGAATCTGATGACCGCGTTCGCGGGGGAGAGCCAAGCGAGGAACAAGTACACCTTCTTCGCCTCGAAAGCCAAGAAAGAAGGCTATGAGCAAATCGCCGCCATCTTTCTAGAGACGGCGGACAATGAGAAAGAACACGCGAAATTATGGTTCAAGTACCTTCATGGCGGGGAAGTGCCTTCGACGGCCGATAACCTTCTCGCCGCCTCGGAAGGGGAGAACTACGAATGGACCGACATGTATAAGGAGTTCGAAGAGACCGCAAGAGAGGAAGGCTTCATCGAAATCGCCAACAAATTCAAGATGGTCGGCGCGATCGAAAAAGAGCATGAGGAACGTTATAAAAAATTGCTCGATAACGTAAAAGAAGGGGTAGTCTTCGTCTCGAAGGACATCGCCGTCTGGAAATGCCGCAACTGCGGGCATATCGCAATCGGAAAATTCGCTCCAAAGGTCTGCCCGGTTTGTAATCACCCTCAATCCTATTTCGAACTAAGCGTCAAGAATTATTGATAACGGAGTTCGGTTTGCCCATCGTGACGATGGGCTTTTTTTAATTCTTCGATTCGGAAATGCGTTATGAAAAGATGAAATCTGAATGAAAATCAGACGAAAATGACGATATATGGCGACTATGGCCATTTTTCTCTTGCAATCGAAATGGCGTTTAAAGATAATATCAAGGCACGGCGGATGGACCATTGGTGTAGCGGTCCAACATGCCTCCCTGTCACGGAGGAGATCACGAGTTCGAATCTCGTATGGTCCGCCATGCGGCCCGGTAGCTCAGTTGGTAGAGCAAAGGACTGAAAATCCTTGTGTCGGGGGTTCGATTCCCCCCTGGGCCACCATCAACAAATTTAACGGATAATGCATGAATTATCCGTTTTTTTAACGCTTATTGGGCTTTTTCTTGCATTAAAACGCACATCCAATCGACATTTTCTTTGATGTGTTTGA
>CAZCCJ010000013.1:33098-46108 GCA_964497235.1 uncultured Staphylococcaceae bacterium | reverse complement strand
CGGTCAAAGAGGATCTTTTTGCCGTAAAGAAGCATGAAAATGGTTGTCAAAGTGCTTTTTTTGAACGCTTTGGGATATGTTTTAACAGAACCTTCAAGGCTAAGAAATGACATTCTTCGCCATACGGATATAAGGACCTTGACTTATAGTAGGTATACAAAAGACTGTTTGAAGTGCATTGCAAAAACCGAGTTGAACGGGAAACTTGTCACAACAGTCTGGGAGCTCAAAAGGGATTTTACGTTAAGACTTATTACATTGATCCCGGGAGGTGATAAAAAATGGAAATGGGAACTCGCGTTATTACGCTGGTCGACAAATTGGCTCAAGACGGCCTGAACAAGGTGATGATACCAAAGGGAACCTCCGGCACCGTCTGCGAAGTCTACGACGACTTCGTCTTGGTGGAGATCTGGGGCGAACATGCTCCGAAGGGAGTTTGGGGCGTCTACGATTTCTATTTGAATGAAGTCAAGCAAATAGACTAATCGTGTCAAGTTCGGCGCCTTGGGCTTGAAAAAAACAACCCATTGTTTTCCGAAACGAATTCATTTAGAAGTGCGGATTTTCCTATGCGGCGATTCCCATCGCTATGCCAAATTCAAATTTTTTTGCTTCGATAACGCTTCTCAAGCTCCTCTAATTCCCTCTTTTCTACCTATCATATTTGTTCCCCATTTTTTAAGTAACTTTTTTACATGCCTCTCATCTCCTTTCAACCATCCAAACGATTCGAATCGGCTTCTCTATCAATTCGAGCGCTTCAGAAACTCAAAATCTTTCCCCTTTATTTCTACTTATCCTAAAATATTGTCATTATGGGATCCCAATTATCTTTCTTGAATGCCTCGACCGAGCCACTGGCGGAAAGGCTCAGGCCAAAAACGCTAGATGATTTCGTCGGGCAAAAGCAACTCGTCGGAGAAGGGATGATCCTTAGGAAATTGATCGAAAGCGACCAAATACCATCGATGATATTCTGGGGCCCTCCAGGCGTCGGGAAAACCACATTGGCCAGAATCATCGCTTTCCAAACCAAAGCGGAATTCATCACCTATAGTGCGGTCACGAGCGGCATCAAAGAGATAAAGAACGTCATGGAACAAGCGGACAAGAACCGCATCTATGGCACAAAGACCATTCTGTTCATAGACGAAATACATCGCTTCAACAAAGCGCAGCAAGACGCTTTTTTGCCTTATGTCGAAAAGGGAAGCATCATCCTAATCGGCGCGACGACGGAAAACCCATCGTTTGAAGTGAATAATGCTTTGCTAAGCCGTTGCAAGGTCTTCGTTTTGAAATCGTTAGACTCTAGCGACATAGTGAACTTGCTTAAGAGGGCGCTAACCTCGAAAGACGGCTTTGGTGAAGAGAAGATATCGATAGATGACGAATGCCTTTCCCTTATCGCGAATTTCTCAAACGGCGACGCGAGAAATGCGTTAAATACCTTGGAAATGACGCTCCTAAACAGTCCGAAAAAGGATGGCGAAATCGTCGTCGACAAATCGCTGATCGAGCAAGTCACGAGCAAGAAATCGCTCCTATACGATAAGAAAGGCGAAGAACACTATAACCTCATAAGCGCGCTTCATAAATCGATGAGGAACAGCGACCCCGACGCCGCCGTCTATTGGCTCGCCAGGATGCTTGAGGCAGGAGAGGATCCCCTATACGTGGCCAGGAGAGTCGTCCGCTTCGCCAGCGAAGACGTAGGCTTGGCCGATCCGAAAGCGCTCCAAGTTGCCGTCTCGGCTTACGACGCCTGCCACGATATCGGGATGCCAGAGTGTTCAGTTTGTCTAACCGAAGCGGTCATCTATATGTCAATGTCGCCAAAGAGCAATGCGATGGAACTTGCATACGATTCAGCGAGGGAAGACGCCATAAAAGAGCTTGATCAACCCGTTCCGATGAATATAAGAAACGCCCCTACCAAACTGATGAAAGAACTGGGTTATGGCGAAGGGTATATCTATGCGCACGACACCAAAGAGAAGATGGCGGCCATGCAGTGCCTTCCGGATAACCTAAAAAACAAATCCTACTATCGGCCGACCGAGCAAGGGTTGGAAGTCAAATACAAGGCGAGATTGAACGAAATAAAGAATTGGAAAAACAAAAATAGACAGCGGTAATCGCATAGGCGTTGGCTTTTAGCACATCAAATAAGTTAGAATATCCATCGTTATGGAGTTTTTGAACTTTTGCAAAGACTGGCTGTTCGGCTTCCTAGGCATCGACCTCATGATGGATGCCATAGATAAAGGCACCGCCATTCCGCTCCAGGCCTATGTTCAACTCGTCTTTTCAAGCGTCACTTTCATAATAGGGCTCCTTTGTTCATATCGCTTCATCTATACCCTCATAGGGCTATTTGCCAAAGGAAAGAAGTTCCCAGACCAAAAGAAGAAAGAGAAATACGCCTTCATTCTTTCAGCACGTAACGAAGAGAAAGTCATCGGCAACCTCATCGATTCGATTAGAAATCAAGAATATCCGCAAGAACTGATAGATATATACGTCGTCGCCGACAATTGCGACAAAAATGACAAAACGGCCGAAATAGCTAGAGAAAAGGGATGTTTCGTTTATGAGAGACATGACCCCGAACGCGCAAGAAAAGGCTATGCCCTCGACTATTTGTTTGAAGAGATGAAGAAGACAATCGACATCGAGAAAGATTATTTCGCATACGTCTTCTTCGATTCCGATAACATCTTGGCCCCTTCTTTTCTAGATAAGCTTAACTCCGCCATCTTAAGTGAGAATTTCGACGTCTGCATGGGCTATCGCAACATCAAGAACATGTCGGAGAATTGGATAACGGCCGTAAACGGCATCAACATGCATAGATGCGCAGTATCCGTATCGCGACCACGAGCAGTCGTTGGCTCAAAGGCCCAAGCCCTATGTGGCACCGGCTTCGCCCTCCGTTCGCCTTTCTTGAAAGACGGATGGAAATACCATGATATTACCGAAGATGGACAAGCCACTACGGATCTCACCCTAAAAGGCGCCAAATTCGGCTTTTGCGAAGAGGCGGAATATTATGACGAGCAGCCTTCTTCTTTACGTATATCCTTTAGACAAAGGCTTAGATGGAGCAAAGGCGGACTCATCAATTGGTGGAAGTACGGTTATAAGCTCTTCTTTTCGTTCCTTAAGAAGCCTTCTTGGCAGAAATACGATTCCTATTGGGATTATTTCCCGTACGCCTTCTTCTCGTTCCTTTGGCCATTCCTATATCAGCTGATAACTTTGTCGCTTATGCTTGCGACCGGCCAAAATACCTGGAATTCATTCCTGAATTACATCGTTTCCACGCTGGTTGGCACTTATATCGGAGGCTTCTTCACCTCCTCTGTTGTGGTGATAAGAGAATGGAAGAGAGTCCATCTAAAGTGGCATGAGGCCATCTTAATGAATTTTCTCTTTCCTCTCTATGACATGTCGGGGATACCGCTAAATATAATTTGCCTTTTTATGCATGTGACGTGGAAGCCGATTCCGCATAAAGTGGTTAAGGAAGCCAAAGAGCTCGTCGCCATAGAAGAAGCCAAAAGCAAAAAGAAGCGATAAATTCTCTTTTTATGCGTAGCATGGGAAACGTGGCGCCGCTTCCGACGCCTCGTTTTCTTTTCGTTTTTCGTTTTTATTACAAATATTGTAATAAAGACACAAGTGAATAATTTTATCAATCAAAACATAAAATTACTAAATATGCTCTTGTTTGCTAATCTATTTAATGTCATTCGCGAAAAATAATGCTTGACATACATCCCAATGCAAGTAATTTAAACCCATCCAAGGCATTCTTAGCGAAGCCTTGTATAAGCAACAAGGAGGTTTCTTTATGAAACGAAAAACGCTTCTCGTCTTAGGTCTAGGAGCACTCATGACCTTAGCGAGCTGCCAAGGGAGCGGGGATAGCGGTGTTGGAAAATACACCTTGCGTTCCTATGTCTCTGGCACACCAACCAACTGGAACCCACATACATGGGAAGACAGTGGCTATGACGAAGTGGCCGGCTACACGGAGATCGGCTTCGTCGATTACACTTACGATCCAGCGAATCCTGGCGCCTACCAACTCGTCTACGAATTGGCGGACGGCATCTCCGACGTATCCGATGATGAATCGATCGTCAACTCCGAATTCAAAAAGAAATGGGGAATCAAAGACGGCGAAGGAGGCCGCGTCTGGAAGATCGATCTGAACCACGGCGCCAAGTTCGCCAGCGGTCTTGCGATCAACGCGCAAACCTACATCGATTCGATGGAACTTCTTTTGAACCACGAATATAAGAACTATCGTGCGAACAACTATTACAGCGGCGACACTTCGATAGTCAACGCCTTCCACTACTATAACTCCGGTGAAACGAACTTAGTCAACAACGGCAGCGTAACGGAAGACCCGGAAAACGGGGTAACGGCTGGCACCACCCAATACCTCGATTTCGCGAATTCCCCATTGTTCGGCGAACTAATCAATAATACTTCCTATGAAGATTGGGCGACTGGCGATTATGCGGAATATGGCGCCTATTATTTCTCCAATTCAGCAGGTGAGAACCTTTTGACCAAATACGCTGAAGCGACTGAACTCACCGATGCGATCATGAATGAGCTTTTGGAGACTGTTGTCTCCGGTCTATTCACCGATGATGCTAGCAATCCTCTCACTGGAGACGATCTCAAAGCAGAGCTTAAAACTTATTTATGCTCGCGCATGGTCTCTTATTCGGAAATCAGCATGTCCGATGTCGGCTTGCAAGCGATAGATGATTACACGCTCCTATACATCACCGAATACGGCACGAGCCAATTCTACTTCAACATCTCCGCTTCATCCGTTTGGCTAGTCAATCCGGAGCTCTATCGTTCCTTGACCGACACCAAATCGGGCGTCAAGACGAGCGCTTATGGCACCGCTTCAGCCGGCGCGGAAGGCTATGACTCGTTCGGCCCTTATAAGCTATCGAGCTTCCAGGAAGATAAGCAATTCAAGTTCACCCGCAACGAAAATTGGTACGGTTGGACCGATGGCAAGCATGAAGGCCAATTCCAAACGACCGACATCGTCGTCGACGTCTATAAAGAGCATGCCTCAGCGCTTCTCGCTTTCGAGAAAGGCGATATCGATAGCATCGCTTTGGAACAAGCGGATTTAGTCAAATACGGCTATAGCGACTATCTCTCGCACGTCGATGACACTTATACGATGCGTCTTGTCTTCGATAGCAACCTATCCGATCTTAAAAAGCTTGAAAGCACAGCCGACAACGGAAAGAACAAACAGATTCTCTCCGAATACGAATTCCGTAAAGCCATCTCTTTGGCCATCAACAGAAAGAGATTCAACGCCGAAGGAACGGCCGGGAACAAAGAAGCTTATGCGCTTCTCAACTCTCTCTACATCTATGATGCCGAGAACGATCCTAACAGCGTCTACCGCAATTCCGACGAAGCCAAGAAAGCCGTCACCGACCTCTATGGCATGGAATATGGCGAAGGCAAGGAATATCCAACGCTTGATGCCGCCTATAATGCCGTCACCGGATTGGATGTCGCGCAAGCCAAGACACTCTTCACGACCGCCTATAACAACGCCATAAAGAAAGGTACTTACACCGACGGTCAAGAGATCGAGCTTGAAATCGGCTATTACGATGCCACCACCAATAGCAGCAGCACGCAAACGCGTATTATCAATGAATGCATCGCCACCGCTACGAAAGACACTCCTCTCGAGGGCAAGATAACCTTCAAAGGGAAATCCTTCACCGGCGACGAAACCAGATACGACGCCATCGGAAACGGTAGCATTGAAATCGCCAACTGCGCTTGGGGCGGTGCGGCCTTATATCCATTCAGCACTATGCGTGTCTATTGCGATCCGGATTATGCGGATATAAACGAAACCCGTTCTTGGGATCCGACAACCCAAAAACTCACAATCTCTTATGACTGGGACGGCGACGGCGTAGCGACGGAAGAAACCGATACGTACCAAGGCTGGTCAGTCGCAATCGGTGCCTCGAAAGGCAGATACTATACCGCCGACGTCAAACTCAAACTTCACGTCTTAGCGACTTTGGAGAATAGCGTCCTCGACATGTATAACTTCGCTGTCGTCGGCTCTTACGCCACAGTTTCGCTTAGATCAATGAAGATCTCCTATGTGACCGACACATATAACTTCTTCTATGGGTTCGGCGGCATTCGTTATATGTCTTACAACTTTGACGATGCAGGCTGGGCTAAATTCGTATCCAGTGAGGGCGGAGCTCTTAAGTACAACTAGCAGATAGATCCCGCTTAATAAAGGGGGCGTCTAATCAAAACGTCCCCTTTTTACCGTCTATAGGAGGCTAATGGAATGTTCAAATATATCTTAAAAAGAATCGGCCTCATGTTCGTCACTTTCCTCGTCATAATGGTCATATGCTTCGTGCTCATCAAGTCGTTGCCACTTCCGAGCATAGAAGGACTAAACGCCGCGGAAAAGGCCGCAAAAGAAACCCGTATGAGGGCTTTGGGCTATTATGAGCCGATTCTTGTTCAGTTATGGATCTACTTCAAAAACATCATAACGAAGTGGGACTGGGGGACAAGCTGGGTCATCAGCAGAAACGCCGATGCCTGGAAAGTCCTTCTCGACAGACTCCCGCCGACGATGCTAATCAACGTCTATTCCATCGTTTTTAGCATACCGCTAGGAATCGGATTAGGGATCGTGGCCGCTTTATTCAAGAACAAGTGGCCGGACACGGTGATAAGCATTCTAGTTATGATCTTCGTTTCCGTTCCTTCTTTCGTATACGCCTTCTTGGTTCAGTACCTCTTCTGCTTCAAATTAGGTTGGTTCAACCTGACAATCCTAAGCTTGCAAGACGCCGGCGGCTCATATTTCAGTTGGACGATGTTCGTCTCGATGATACCGGCCATCGTCTCTTTGTCTTTCGGCACCATCGCCGGCCTTACCCGTTTCGTTAGAGCGGAGCTCATCGATTGCTTGACCGAGGACTACATGATCCTCGCCAAAGCGAAAGGCTTAACCAATGGCCAAGCGACGATGAGACATGCGCTAAACAACTCAATGGTCCCTGTATTGCCTTCGATAATCAGCGAATTCATCTCCATCATCGGCGGTTCGCTAATCATCGAAAGCATCTTCGGAATCCCAGGTGTCGGTAGCCTATTCATCGATTCCATCAATGGACGTGATTACGACGTCTATATGATCTGCAACGCTTTCTATATCTTCATTGGCCTAGCGGCCAGCATCTTAGTCGACATCAGCTACGGATTCATCGATCCGCGTATCAGAATGGGGGCAAAATAAAATGGAAAAAGAATTGTATCTTCCAGACGATTTCGAATTTGCCCAGAAGGATGACGCGATCCATGATCTCAAATTCGATACCAAACCGATCGGCTTCTTCAAGGACGCTTGGATCCGCTTCCGCAAGTCGAAAGCGGCCGTCATCGGCGCCATTGCCATTCTTTTGGTCGTCCTCTATGCGATCGTGACCCCGCTTGTGAACGGACACGATTCCTATTATTGCGATGGCACCTATAAATGCATGGTGCCATGGTCGAAGACGCTATCGGCTCTTCATATAGCGGATGGCACCTATTCCAAAGACCTTAACGTCAAAGGATATCTGAACCTCGTTTCGATTGGCGTCGCCGCCGAGGACAAGGATGGCAAGTCTTTGAACGTCGAAAACGGCGTCAATTCGGTATTCAATCCTGTAAAAGAGATAACAAACACCTATAAAGCAAACGGCATAGAGTATCGTTCTGCAAAAGTCCATCAGTATTACGAAGTCGGTTTCTACTATGCCTCGATAACCTCAAACGAATATCAAAAAATCAAAGATTTCGAAAAAGAGAAGAACATCCAGATCATCTATCCGATGGTCGATAAAAACGAGCTTGAGGACAATAGCATCATCAGGGATAACCCGAATTATTGGTATAAAACCGAGAAAGCGGGATATCCAATCGACGCATCAGGAAACAGAATCACAACCTTGGAAGGCTTAAAAAACCTGCAAAACGCCTATTTATTGGATTCTAATGGCGAAATCGCCTTCTTCCAGAAGGGCGGCGCAGACGGCAGCCAATATACCGTCAGGGTCCTCTACTACAACTACTATCTATACAAATACAACATGGTCGAACCATATTTCCTTATGGGAACGGATGACCAAGGGTTCGACATCGCTGCCCGTTTGGCAACCGGCATCGGTTTGTCTTTGCTTCTATCAATAAGCACCTTCGCCGTGAACTTCGTCATCGGAGCCATATACGGCGCGATAGAAGGATATTATGGCGGCATCACGGATTTGGTCATGGAGCGCATCAGCGACATCCTTAGCAATATGCCGTTTATCGTTTTGGCTTCCATTGTCAACACCACCTTGATTAGCACTGGGAAGATGAGCACCTTCGGAGCGCTCGTATTCGCATTCGTGTTGACTGGATGGATTGGGCCTGCATATCTAGTGAGAACGCAGTTCTACCGATATAAGAACCAAGAATACGTCTTGGCGGCCAGGACATTGGGCGCCAGCGACGTCCGCGTCATGTGGAAGCATATCTTCCCGAACACGCTCGGAACGATCATTACTTCTTCCGTCTTAACGATACCGGCCACGATCTTCAGCGAATCGATGTTATCGTACTTAAGCATCGTCAATCTAAACGACAAAGGAATAACCTCCTTAGGCACGATGCTATCAAATGGACAAAAGTATCTAACGACCTTCCCACATATCATCTTGGCTCCAGCCATCGTATTGTCGTTACTCATGATTTCGTTTAACTTATTCGGCAACGGCTTAAGGGATGCCTTTAACCCTTCATTAAGAGGATCGGAGGATTAAAAGAATGGAAAAGAAAAACATTATTCTTCGCGTTCGCGATCTTAGGATCTCTTTCCGCACGATTTCCGGAAAGGTTCAGGCCGTCCGCGACGTCTCCTTCAACTTAGAGAAAGGCAAGACCCTCGCAATCGTCGGCGAATCGGGAAGCGGCAAGTCCGTCACCACAAGGGCCGTCATGGGCATCTTAGCCAAGAACGCCATCGTCGAATCGGGCGAGATACTTTACGACGGCAAAGACGTCTTGAAACTCTCCGAATGGGAGCTCCATAAAATCAGGGGCGAAAAGATATCGATGATCTTCCAGGACCCATTAAGCTCCTTGAATCCGATCATCAAAATCGGAAAGCAGTTAACAGAAGCCAGCGTCTTGAAGGCAAGAAGCAACCGTCACGAGAACAAAGCGGCCTATAAGATGATGATAACGGCCATTTCGGAAGCGATAGACGCTTCTATGGACGATAAGGAGAAGGAGCACGCTTTACTATCGACCTATCAAGAAGCAGCCAAGAAAGCAGTCCAAGAAGAACTTGAATATTCATACGCGCATAGCTTCCTCAAGGACACGAAAAACAACTTGGAAGAACTTAAGTTCGCTCTCGATTACCATCTCGATAACGACCTTACCTTGACCTTCCTTGAACTTGCGAAGCTCCTCAAGAAGACGATCAATCCGTATTTGATCAACGACAAAAAATTCATACATTCGCAAGTGCAGGCGATTCTTAAGAAATCCTATCCCCTTTATCTCCTCCGCAAAGTGAGGAAAGGGAAAAAAGACGAATTCGCTTCCTTGGCAGGTAATGTCAATGAGCTGATTTCTTTGGTCGATGCCGCTTTAGCGAAAGTGAAGCCGGATTTCTTCGGCTACGCTTTATCAGGCGACGTCGATACCTCAAAATCGATTGAGGAAAGAAATGCAAGCGTCAAAGAAAAGCACGATTCATTCGTCGCCGAATTCTCAAAATTATTAGATAACGCCATCGCTTATTACAACGCAAAAAGCGAAAAAGCCTCGGCAGAAGCCGCCTCCTTTTTGGAAAATTCGCTTGAAACGTTCAAGAAAGACGGTCTTAACAAAAAAGAGTTGTTGGCTTCTTGGAAAGAGATGTCCTCTTTTGTCTCTAACACCATCAACCCCATCGCCACCAACAAGGATTCCTATTCTTTGACTTTCAAGGATTCGCTCAAAAAGGCCATTTTGACTTATTTCTCAACCGGGAAAACCAATGAGAAAGAAAAGAGACGATTCGAAAAGGAAGTGGCTAAGTGGAACGCTTTGAAAGAGAAAGGCAAAGAGCCTTCCTTTAAGCCAGTGCCCGCCAATGTCGTCGAAGAAGAAAGGCTTCGCGACAACATGACCGGAATCATTTCCAATTTGATTTCCATATATCATCAAAGAAATGAATCATGCAAAGCGAACGACGAAGCCGCTTCTTTATATGGCGAATTGAACAAAACAGCTTTGGGAACGAAGAAAAAGCACACCAAATTCATGGCTAAGATGGTTGCCATAAGGCTTATGAAGGAGGTCGGCATCCCTGAGCCAAGGAAACGCTTCAAGCAATATCCTTTCGAATTCTCAGGCGGCATGAGGCAACGTATCGTCATCGCCATCGCTTTGACGAGCAACCCCGAAATCCTAATTTGTGACGAGCCGACCACTGCGCTTGATGTCACCATCCAAGCCCAGATTCTCGAACTCATCAACAAAATCAAGGAAGAGAGGCATCTTTCCGTCATCTTCATCACCCATAACCTCGGCGTCGTCGCCAATATGGCCGACAAAATCGCCGTCATGTATGCTGGTAAGATCGTCGAATTCGGGACCTCAAACGATATCTTCTATGATCCTAAGCACCCCTATACCTGGGCACTTTTGGGCTCAATGCCAGACCTCGACACCAAAGAGAAACTCGATGCCATCCCTGGCACCCCGCCGAATATGATTTATCCGCCGGTTGGGGACGCTTTCGCGGCGAGAAACAAATACGCCCTTAAGATCGATTTCCGAAAAGAACCGCCAC
Source organism: uncultured Staphylococcaceae bacterium (assembly GCA_964497235.1). Lineage (GTDB taxonomy): Bacteria > Bacillota_I > Bacilli_A > RFN20 > CAG-826 > UBA4951. The sequence continues at coordinate 35,181 of CAZCCJ010000013.1, read as the reverse complement.
TATACATGGTGACTCCGACCCATTTCGCCCGCTCATGGCTCTTAGCGGATGACGCGCCGACTGTTTATCCGCCTCAAATCGCCTTAGAACGTATCGTCAGGATGGAAGAAAAATACGGCCAAGACATCGATAAAGAGCTCAATGACGAATTAAATGAAGAACCTGACGAGGCCTTCGCCTCTTCCAGCGTCAAAGCGAGCGATAAGAAATCCATGCGCCTAGATGCCAAAGCGATTTTATCCAACATGAAGAAAGGAGACGAGAAAGATGGAAAATAACGAAAAAGAAGTATTGCTTTCCGTCAGACATCTGAAGCAGTTTTTCAGAATGTCCGGCAAAAGCAAGCTTAAAGCCGTCAATAACGTTTCCTTCGATATCTATAAAGGCGAGGTCTTTGGCCTTGTCGGTGAATCTGGATGCGGCAAAACCACAACCGGTCGAAGCATCATCAAGCTCTATGAGCCAACCGGCGGACAAGTCACTTTCAAAGGACAGGTCATCTCTTGCGGAACGAGGTGGAACGAGAAAGAGATCAAATGGACGAAAGTACGTTCGAAAGCGGCCATAAAAGAACTCAAAAGAAAGCTCAAAGAAGAACTTGAAGAGACCGATGAATCGCAAGTCCAGAAGATTCGCGAATCATATCAAGAAAAAATCGACGCGATAAAAAAACACGAAGAGGAAGTCGTCTCATATCAAGTGTCGCGCATCAAAGAACACCGCCATGACCAAAAGCACGGCGTGAAGGAATATTCGAAGAAAGAGTGCGAGCGCGTCAAAGCGCTATTCGACGAGAAGGAAAAAGAGCTTTTGGCAAAGGATCCTTCTTGGAAGGAAAAAATCAAATTCAAAATCGATAGGCTTTTGGCGCTATATGGCGCGAAAAAAGGAAAAATCACCAACAAAATGCAGATGATTTTCCAAGACCCCATATCTTCCCTTAACCCCCGCATGACGGTTCGAGAAATCATCGCCGAAGGCTTAAGGATACGCGGCATCCACGATAAGGAATTCATCGACAAGAAAGTCATCGAAGTCCTTAACATGGTCGGCTTATTGCCAGAGCACGCATCCCGTTATCCTCACGAATTCTCCGGTGGCCAGCGCCAACGTATCGGCATTGCGCGCGCCATCGTTATGGAACCTGAGCTAATCATAGCCGATGAGCCGATAAGCGCCCTCGACGTTTCCATCCAAGCGCAGGTCATCAACCTTCTTAACGACATTAGGCACAAGATGGGGTTATCCATCCTCTTCATCGCCCACGACCTTTCGGTAGTCAAATACTTCTGCGATCGCATTGGCGTCATGTATTTCGGAAGGATGGTCGAACTCGCTTCAAGCGAGGAGCTATTCAAACATCCGTTACATCCATACACGAAGAGTTTGATATCCGCCATACCGGTTCCTGATCCTCATTACGAGAGGGAAAGAAAAAGGGTGACATATAACCCCACCACCGCTCATAATTACGTGACGGATAAGCCGAGCTTCCAAGAAGTCTGCCCAGGCCATTTCGTCTATTGCAACAACGAGGAATTCGAAGCCTATAAAGTGGAGATCAAAAAACTAGATGCAGCCAGAGGAGAAGCTAAAGAAGAAGCATAGCTTAAAAAGCACCCTGATTCGATACGTCATAGCCATCGTCGTCGAAATCGGTCTTCTTTTCGCTTATTTCGCTTTGGTGAATCTATTTAGCCAAACGGATATCGTCGAGATATATAGAAAGTTGAGCGACGCTTTCCTATGCGTGGGACTAGTTGCCTTCGGAATCGGGCTATTGGTTTATTTCGGAACGTTAGGCGCTTTCAATTTCTTGGCGTTCACGGCTTTGAAGATCGCTTCGAAATTCGTCCATACGATGCCGATAGCGACGATGTCTTATGGCGACTATATTAGCAGCAAAAGGAAAAGCGAAGCGCGTTTCGGATATCTAATGATCACCGGCGCGATATTGTTATCCGCCTGCATCGTTTTCGCCTGTCTTTTCTACACCGTTTATCAAGGCTAAGGACCTATTTCATATATTTTTGATTCTTGCTATTCGGTTTGTCTGGCAAAGTCATTTTTATGAGCCCATTCT
>CAZCCJ010000013.1:8294-32998 GCA_964497235.1 uncultured Staphylococcaceae bacterium | reverse complement strand
ATTCTCTCCATTATCGATATCGTCTTCGATAACATGTCATTCGTGATGTCGAAAGATGGCTTATACATTCATTTCTCTCCTTGAATGAGGATGGCATGTATTTGAAAAACATCAATCATCTTGCTTAAATCTTGCTTAAAATGTTGCTTAATCGTTAAGAAAGAAGACACAAAACAACATAGGGATGTGGCTTTAATTTCATTCTTTATTGGTAAAGAATAATCATATGAGAAAAGTAACTCTTCTAGGCGATTCCATTCGTCTGCTATATGGCCCCATCGTGGCCAAAGAATTGGGAAAAGACGGAATAAAGGTCTTCCAGACGGATGACAACTGCCGCTTCTCGAAATACACGCTTAGAATGCTTTTCGATTATAAAAGCGAAATCGAAGGTAGCGACGTCATACATTGGAACAATGGCTTATGGGATGTTGCTAATCTCTTTGGCGACGGCTTATTCACGCCGATAGACGAATATCTTGCCAATATGGATAGGATCTCGAATATCTTGCTAAAGATCACGCCAAACGTCGTCTTCGCCACCACTACGCCGGTCTCCGACGATTATAAATATCAAACCAATGAGGATATCATCCGTTTAAACAACGCAGTAGTCCCTCTATTGCGGGCAAAAGGAATAATCATCAACGATCTCTTCGAAACCCTCTATCCGATTAGAAATCAAGTCATTTGCAGCGACTTACTCCATCTAAACGAAAAAGGAATCGAAATATCATCGAAGCAGGTGTTGGCTTCCATCAAAAGTTTTAACGTTTGATTTATGTCTATTAATGAAATCCATTCATTTTGCGTGGATTTTCATGTCGGCGAATGACCACGAAAAAGGTTGTCAGTCGCTTTAACGAATCCGCCTAAAAACAGGGATAAATCCCAAAACTCACATTTTGGCAAAAATAGAAAATGAATTATTTCAAACGGAATTTGGCGATACGCGCGCCCATGCTCGTCCCATAGCCATATGGATAGACAATGAAGGTTTGGTCATCTTCCAATAAGAATTTCTCTTTCGGCCTATCGACCATTCTGCCAGAGGCGATTTTCTTCTCCGTGTTCAAATGGACTTTCTTATCGCTTAGTTTGCGTTGGACGTTGACATCGGCGGCCATCGGGACGTCTTTGACCACGGCATAATATTCGCCGTCCTTCTCGAATATCGTCGCGCCATCCGCTTGAAGGGAAGAAGGCTCGGCATCCAAAACGACGTAATGGTTCTTCTTTAGCCATGAGCCGATGGATTTGATGATCAATTTATCCAAATACGGAACTGTTCCATCGCCTTTCGGCCCGACGTTAAGCAACAGGTTGCAACCAGCGACCCTTGTATCGATAAGCTCGTTAAGCAAATAGGAATACGATTTAAAGCAATAGTCGTCTTTCGTATAACCCCAATGGTCATGGATGGAATCGCAGACTTCGCCCGCCAAAGGACGGGAAGCATCGGAAGAGACGGGGAAAGCCTTGCCTCTTTCGAAGGTGACGCAGTCGATTTCCTCTGCGCCCTTTTGGCCACAGAAATCAAGTCCGGTGTTGTTGGTTATGATGGCGCGAGGCTGAAGTTTATGAATCATGCGATAGATTTCCGTCGGGAAAGTCACGCCCTCTGGAAGCCCCCAAGTCCCATCGAACCAGAATCCGCCGACTGGGCCGTAATTAAGGCAAAGAAGCTCAATCGATTTCTTGAGATAATCGAAATAGGCGTTGAAGTTCCCTTCCTGGTAATCCTTATGCCACCAATCGATGACGGTGTGATAGAAGACCGGAAGAATATCGTATTCGTGGCAAGCTTCGACGAATTCCTTTATAAGGTCGCGTCCCGCAGGCGAATGAGGGGCATCGTATTCATTTAACCCTTTGGTGTCGTATAGCGAGAATCCCTCATGATGACGGGTCGTCAATGCGATATATCGGCATCCGCCATCCTTGGCGAGTTTGCAAAGATCTTTGGCCCAGCCTTCTTTGACTTTGAAGTGCGGGAAGGTCTTCGCGATATATTCATCCATCGTTATCGGCTTATTTATCCTTCCGCCGTTATAGGCGCATTCGAAATACCATTCCCCTGCCCCTATATTGCTATAAAGACCGAAATGAACGAACATGCCATAACCAAGCTTACGAAAATCTCTGACATATGAATAATCCATGCAAATCTCCTCTCTTTTTTAAAAATGCATCTTTAGGATAAGACAATCAAAGCAGCTTCTCCAGCGTCTAACGTCAAAGGAACGTAATTCCCAACGACATCCGCGGAAACGCCTCTTTGGATGACTTCATAACGATAGTTGTCATTGAAATTGAGTTCAATGTTTCCTTTTTTCTCACGGGAATAGTTGACGCAGTATAAAGCGGTTCCGCCTTGATAGTCGAAACAGCCGACGAAGCAATCGTCGCCGCCTATGGAAGATAGCTCCCTCCAAGAGTCGCCGCTAATCAAAACGTCCCCTAACGACGCATCGGTGACCATATATTTGGTGGCCGTGTCGCCATGCACCAATATGCCATCGTTCGCCGACTTCATGAGGATGTGGTCGATGGCCTTGATCTGAGTATTGGCACGTTTCGCGTAGTAATACCATCTAGTCAGGTTCCCATCGGCTCCGATAAGGCCGTTGCGGTTCTCGAAGTCATACGTTCCGCCTTTTTCGTAAGCGAAATATAACGGCTGAATGAGTGGGAAGTACTGAATCGCTTTGGCGCCGAAAGCCAAGGAAGTGTTGACGTCGAACAATAATTCAGCCTCATTTGGATAGGGATCGACCGATTCGATCCATTCGGCCGAGTCATTCCATTGCCCGCCGGCTTGGAGCATTCGCCACAAAGCGACGCCGTATTTGTTGGCGTAGCGGCGATAGGCTGCCAATTCATTGAAAAGCATGCTGGTGAGCTGACTCTCGTTTGTTTTGCTGCTCGTATATGGATATTGGGTTACCGAAAGCATTCTGACGTGGTTTTCGGGCGCGAAATACGATTCCATGTATTGATCATACGTCGCCGGGCTATCGATGTTATTGGAATAGAAAGCGAACTTTCCTTCCCAATGGCCTAACGCATTCATATACACGTCATATCCGCGCTCTTTCACGTTTTGAAGCGTATAGAATTTATCGACGTACTTATTGATGTTTTCGAGTTCGTGCGTGAATGGCTCGTCGTTTGCAAGAAGACCGATGAGAGATTTTCGCTTGCCGCTATCGCTAACCTCATCGATTAGCGTTTCCAAGTAGCTAAGGTCCATATCCTCTATCGGATATCTTTCCGTATGCGTGCCAAGCTGGCCACGGATATAGTAAGTGTCGACGAAATAGCCGATGTTGTGCTTTTCGCATAGCTCTAACGCCTTAACGAGGTTGTTGTTGCTCCCTCCCGTCACCCAGCGGTCGACGGAATAGGCGAAAGTGTTGATGCCGCAATCCTCAAGAGCCTGGAAAATCTCTTCGGTTAAGAAGTTCGGCATCGCATGGCCATCAACCGAGCCGCCAGAAGAGTAAGGAACGTAGAATCCGCCGATAGGCATCACCTCATCCCCGCCAATCGCGTCATACGTCACGGCATTATACTTCTCTGGGGTCCTTTTCTCAGAGGTCTTATAATCCATCCCTTCTTTATAGATGGAGCAATTCTTGTTGGAAGAGCTGCATCCCATTATGGACAAGCAGATCGGGAAGAGAGCCAATGCGCATATTTTTGGAAATCGTTTCATCGTTTTCTCCTTATTGTGCCGCCTATCTGAATAGCGAGACGAAATCTAGCCAAAGGGAATCAAAGAAGGCGAATAGGCTATCTAGAAAATTGGCATTTTTCGCCTTGACCCCATCGCCAAGTTTATTGCCGATCAAATCGGAATCGTCGGTTTTGGTCGTGTAATTGAAGTTGTCGCCGCCATTAATGCCATTAGAACGGTAATCGACGGTCGTTTCTTGGCGATATTTCGCGGCGTCTAGATTCTTAATCGACCAATTGTCGATGCTGAAGTTCGATATCGACGCATATCCCAATCCCTTCGCAGGAACCGAGGAATCACCCAAAGTCAATATCCTAAGATACCCTTCGGCCGTCTCACCTAGATCGTAATGGAAAATCGAATCGCCGTATTCCTCGTCGTCGTATTTGATGTAGGCATCCAAAACTCCGTCGACCATGCGGGTTTTGATTGTCGGGATCCTCTTTTCCGACGGATCGAAGAAATTGCTCGACAACTCGACATAATGCACGGCCTTTTTGGCGGTATATAGCAAGACGCGCGGATGCTCGTTAGGAACACTGTGATCGAGATTCGAATTGATGGCGATGTTCTCGAAATGGAGCCACGTTGAATTGGTCCATGTTTGGCCAGCCGATGACATCGGATCCTCAATCCCCCAGCCGATTCCGAAACCGGTCGTTATAGGCGAGGTCAAATTGCCATTTTCGTCATATGTGGCCGTTCTTTGGAGCTGCGGTATCTCGAATTCCATCTCAAAATTCGAATACATGTATTTGGTGGATATTTGCGATGCCGACACATTGGAGAAATGGAGGGCGCCAACATCTTTGTCGACGGCTAGATAACTAGGCGTGACGGGGCTTGCGTCTGAAGAACTATAGAAGTAATTGGCGTTATACGATCCAGGCTCCTTATCGAACGTCTCCAAATAATCGGGGACGTTTTCCGGGGCGTTATATGTGTAGCCATAGACGACGGGCGAAGAGATACGTACTTCGTTATCGCCTTCGCTCATGAAGCCGAAGTAGCCGGTTCCGGACTCTAATAGAGCGGCCCCATCTAGTATCGTCTTGCCGTCGATCTTCAAAGTAACTTCGCCAGCCGTTTTAACATCAATCGCAAAAGATGACTTCGCCCCTTCTTTAAGGGCGTCTATCTCTTGTTTTGGCAATAATGTCGTTTCCATATCGTCGCCATAGTGCTCGGTGACGCTAAAGAAGATGGCGCCATGGGCCTTCTCGATATCAAAGCTCAAAACGCCTTTACTCGAATAGGCGGAGGAAACGCCGGATAGTCCAGAGCAAATCCTGAAGGCGCCTTGATCCGCCAAGGAATTAAGGCTCAAATCGAAGGAGGCGCGGTATAGGTAAGTCAAACCGGCGTCGCCATAGTTATTGATGCGCATTTTGCCAATGGCTTTCCCTTCTTTAATCACTAAGGAAGAGCCAAGGCCAGATACGTCTCCCGACGTACGAAGGTCGCCAGAGTTTATATAGCCGTCGACGACGCTATTGGAACTTAGTACGTAACGGATGGAGCTGCCAGCCGAAAGAGAAGTCGCTGGGGTCGATAGCAAAGAAGCCGAAACGCCGACGCCAAGCAATGAAGCGGCGCCAAGGGCAAATATTATTTTCTTTTTTCTTTTATTCATTCGTCCAAGCCTCCCAGCCTTCGTCTATCACAGCCAAGAGCTCGTCCCAAACTTGATCGGCGTTCTTGCGATCGCTTGGGTTGCCAGCCAAGAAGGATTGGGCGGTTTGCACACCAGCGAATGCGTTGACGCCATGGTCGCGAAGGACAGGGCTTCTGGAGGTACGAACCATCAAGCCTTCGTTTTCCGCCATCCCAAAGAGCGTCTTGGACCATTTGGAATCGTTGCTGCCATCGTATAGCGAAGCGTTGTCTAACCTCACATTGGAAGGAAGATGCAAGGTGTTCATATAAGTCAAAATGGATGAATCCTTGAAGAAATATTTCAAGAAAGCCTTGCTCGCATCGAGCGCGTTCGAATAATTCGGAGCGAAGATATATTGCTCGGCGGAATTGTTATAGATGACGGTTCTCGCCTCTTTTATTCTGTTATAGTCATTTAAGGAGCAAGAATAGGTGTCCGCATCATACGCTTTGCCATCATCGATGTTTTTGATGATTTCGGAAAGTTCTTCATCCGTCATCTTCGTGTCTTCGAGTTTCTCGACGATCGAAGAGATGACCGGCGTCTTCATCATGTTGATGTTGGCCGTCGATTTGTTTTCGTTAAGTAGCCATGAGCCATTGACCGTCAAAGCGGCTTGCCCTTTCAGATAAAGGTTCTGAACCGTCGTAAAGTTAGTGCTCGTGCATTGCGAATGGGTAGTATTCGGAGTGATGATGTCTTCCATCACCTTAAGGGCTTTATAACGTCCGTCCTTCTTCTCGAAGACGGCGCGGCTTGGGGTATTGCCGGAATCGTCTTTCAAAGTCATAAGGTGGTTATAGTAATAATCCAAACCATCGTATTGAGCCGCCCAAGCGGAAGAGACGTAGTTCCAATATCCATTTAGTCCGCCCGGCTCATTGTAGAAGAGCCATGGGGTGATTTTCTTGTTTCCTAGCTCAAGAACCAAATTCGATAGTTCATCAGTCGTGCGCGGAAGATCTTTCTCATCGACCAAATCGCAGTTATAGACGATGCCGGCGACGGTGTTGCCGTAATTCAGCAAGCGGTATTTGCCGTCATCTGGATCGCGTTCCGAATCCAAGAAGCCCGGGTAGAATTTCTCTTTGATGGTCTTGCTTTCCCCTTCGTTCTTATATTCGAGAACATCGTCAAGCGTCGCGAAGCTGTCGTAATATTGGAAGGTACCAAGGGAAGAGAAATAAAGATCGTAGGCGTTTGACGTCCCTAAATCCAACGTCTTGATGATAGTCGAAGCGTTCGTCGATGTCTCCAAAACGGCTGTGTATTCGCTTTGAGAGGCGTTGAAATCGGCGACCGTTTGCTTAAGCCAATCCAATCCTAATCCCGATTCCCAAGCGTAGATCTGAATGGTGTTCGGATCGGCGTCCTGGGTGTTTTTCCCGCACGAAGCGAGGGAAGCGATGGCGAGAAGCGCCATAGCCGATGATACGAATAAGCTTTTTTTCATGATTTTTTCCTCCTATATATCGGTTCTCATGATTATTCTTTGATGCCGCCTATCGAGACATTCGACATCAATGTCTTATTGCAGAAGACGAATAGCAATAATGGCGGAAGCATTGATAGCGCACAGGCCGCATATAGCAAATCCGACCTGTTTTGATATAGCGTAAGGTTCTTGAATTGGTAGATTCCAACAGCCAAAGTAGGAAGTTTTGGAAGGTATATGAGCGCGGATGCGTAGGAATTCCATTCGACGATCCAGCACATCAAGAACAAGGATCCGAACATCGGAAGCGCTTGAGGAAGCATCACGCGGAAGAAGATCTGCCAAGGATTGGCCCCATCGACCTGCGCCGCTTCGGCATAGGTCCAAGAAAGAGATTGGAAGAAAGCGTAGAAGAACAAGAAGTAGATGTTGAATCCGCCTAAAGAGGTAAGAATCATGAGGTGGGTGTTCATCCAGCCGAGGTTATATAAGAGCTTATACATGCCATTCCCCGTTCCGTATATCGGAAGGATAGTGACGGCCAAAACGAGGATATAGAGAATCTTATTCCCAGGGAATTTGTATTTGGCCGCGCAATAGGCGAATTGGCAGGTGACGAAGATACATAGGAATGGGCCGAGGAATGAGAAATAAAGGCTGTTGCCGATCATTCCTAAGAAGCTTGTACCATTGGATTCGATGACTTCGAACACCTCGACGTAATTGCCTAGTTGAAGAGAAGAGAATCCGAATGGGTTCAAAGCGAAATCCCCGGCATTCCTGGCTCCGGAATAGAAGCACCAGAAGATCAAATAGACGTAACTCGCCGCCACCGCCAAGAAGAAAATGAAAGCGATGACGCGGAGAATGATCTCCGAAACCGTCAAATGGCGGCTTTTCCAATAATGAAGCAATCCTCTCATTAGAATTCCACCTCCTCAACGTAGCGGTTCAAGAAGAAACGCGAAAGCACGGCGATCGCGCAGCTGATGACGGTGAGCACAAGGCCGAGTGCCGAAGCGCGATACAAATTAAGATCCATGTCGGTTCCCGCGCTTTGGACTTTCATATATAGCCAATTGCTTACGGTTTGCGTGCCGAACTTGCCACCAGTCAAAAGGAATACCGCCCCACTTGCGCTGAAAATTCCGGCGAGATTCGTGGTGATAAGCATAACGAATGTCGGCCAAATGATCGGGATGATGATTTGGAATAGTTCCCTTACCCAGCCGCATCCATCGATTCTCGCCGACTCGAGAACTGCTGTCGGGATCCTGCTGAACGCGCCGCCCCAAAGGATGAGGTTGGATGGAATGCCAAGCCATATGACGTTAAGTAATATCATCATATTCGAGAAGGTCGAATCCGATAACGGCGATTTCAACGTATAATCGAGATTGAAGAGATTCGTCAATAAACTCGATAATCCTTCCGAATTCATAAGCTCGATATAGAAGAATGAAGTGACGACGCTTGAGATGATGGAAGGAAGATAGAAGAGGATTCGGAAAGCCCTGTATCCTAAAATCTGCTTATAGATAACATACGAAACGATGAGTCCGACGAAGAACAAGGCGATTTGGACGCCGAAAGTCAAGAAGGTGTTCTTAAATGCGATCTGCAAATTATCGACGTCGCTCGTGCTCCCTTTCGTTATCCTTTCCCATACCCAAGCGAAATTATCGAGCGTCCACGTCAATTGTCCGTTTTTCGGGCGTTGGAAGGCCATTAGGAAAGAATTGAAGTTGACGTAAACGTAGAAGACCAAGAAAGAGACAACTGGAATGATGATGCAATAGACGATGAAAAGATTCTCTTGCCAGGTGTTCCTTTTCTTTTTCTTGATGCCGCGAAGAACCATCTCACTCATACACTTGCCTCGAAAGCGATGCTTTCAATATACACGTGGCCGACGAATTTGGCGAAGACGTCGCAAGTCGAGAAATTCATTTCGAGCCCGCTTTGTGAGAAATCCATATCTTGGAGGCCGGAGAATGTATGGGAATAGGTGTCCCCCGTCCCTTTGGTTCCCGTTTGAATCCAAGCAGTGCCCAAACGGCCTCTCTCCGATTTTTCCGCGTTGATGAATTTGTAAGCGTATATATCGTATGAGCACTGATATTCGTTGCCCGAGTAGGTATATCCTTCGAAGGAAGTCGTGAAGGTGATCGTCACCTTATCCATCCCTTTATCCTTCTCAGCCTGCATCTTCTCTTTTCTTATGTAAGCGAGGAAGGAATTATTGGTAGTTTCTTTCAAATAATCCAAACGATATCCTTTTCCATCAACGTAGGAAATATTCGCATCCCCCTCCGTCAAATATGAGGATGGGTCGTCTTCGCTATAACGGGTGAGGAGGTTAAAACGCATCGGGAAGGAATAGAATGCCTCTTCGCTTGTTTCGTCCTCGCCTTTTTGATGTTTGATTTTGAAGGATACGCCATTATCGAGAATGCCGCTAGAAGGCACTCCCTCCTCGTCAGTCAAAGTTATTTTGAAGGTGGCCAAACGCTCAAAATCGAAATTATCGCCGCAAATCGCCTTCGCATTTTGCGTTTTGCTACCAAATTCGAAGGAGAATGACCTTTCTTCATTCTCATATGATCCAAGCTGCAAAACGATGGCCCTAGCGCCTTTGGAGATAAGATAAGAGACGTCATCGGATGAGACTTTCCCGACGATGCTTTCCTCGCTTTCCTCGCTATGCATCAGATGGTCGTAATAGGAATCCTCAAGATATGGAATAACCTTATCGCCTTTGCTAAAGGAGAAGAAATTCGCGGACAAATATGATTTATGACAAGAGGAACAAACCCCCGAATCGTCAAAGGAATGGGCTTTTTTGCCTTCTGAGCCACCTTCGAATTTCGTCAGACCACATTCCAAGCAAGCACATTCGTTATAAGAAGGATGCTCACAAGTCGCCTCGAATTGGTTTATCGTCACGAAATTATGGCTTAATTTGGCGACGATGCTATCGATATAGGTCTCATTGCATCTAGAGCAAACATGACTCGTATAGCCGTTTTTCACGCAAGTGGGAGCGACGACCTTATCTGAGCCGGCGGTCGGCTCGTGGCCAAGCGGATCGCTATAAGAGACGACATAATCTTTGTCGCAAGTCACGCAATGCTTCGTCGTCTTGCCGTAATTTGTGCATGTGGCAGCTACGACCACAGTTTTGCTTTCATCAAAGGAGTGCTCGCCGGCCGGAACATATTCCTTATAGGAAGAGGAGCAACGGGAGCAATCGAATTCCGTGTATCCGACGTGGTCGCAAGTCGCTGCGACCGTCGCGCCGATCTTGTAATCGTGCCCTAGCGCGGCAACATATGACCCATTAGTCACATTGTCGCAGCGGGAGCATCGATAAACCGAATACCCTCTTTCTTCGCAAGTCGCGTCCACTACCCTCGTGAGTTTGTCATCATGAGCTTCGGTAGCGGCGATCTTCGCCCCGCATTCCAAGCATGTGCGGTCTTCGCAAGGATAGGTGTTCTTGCCAAAGACATGGACGTGTGAAGCGCTTGAGCTGCTATCTGCCGCATTCATGTCGCATCCCATCAGGATGAGACCGCTGCCTAACAAGGCAAGAGTCAGTTTGGATAGCCTTTTGAAAGTCTTCATGCTTCCTCCTTTTCGCCGCCATTGCTGAAGCGGCCGTTTTTATAGATCGGTCGGATTTTGTATTCATCGCTTTCGACGAAATCGATATAACGCTCGATGGTGAAGGTCTCGCGGGCCCTCGTCTCGCCAGACGTCTTGGCCATACGGATGAATTCTTCCTTTATTTCCTTTTTCTTATTCTCGTCGCCGTTTGGATAATAGGCATCGAAATTGAGATATAAAGTGTTTAATGGCGTGGTCATGACGCCAGATAATCTTTTGATGAATTTCCCCTTATCCGCTTCGTCCAATTTCGAAGAAAGCACTGCATTTCGCCCCTCTTTTAGGATATCTAACCCCTTCAAAACGAGATCTTTTGGCAAAACGCTCGGATAATTTTCATTGCCCCAAGTACCCAAACGGATGTCTTCGCCTTTGCCGAAAAGATAGACGAATCTATCGTGGAATAAGGAAATGAAAGAAGAAACATAACTGGCTGCCGGGCCATAATAGGCGGCAAGGTATTCCTCTAACAATTTCTTTTCGTCAAGATTCATATCCCACATCAAACGGTCGTAGACGTAGCTTCTGGCGTCCGATTGCCAATTCCTTTCGGCATCGTGTGTCCCTTGCATCAAGAGATATTCGATTCCGTAGTCATGGAATCCGCGCACATTCTCTTTGATGGTGTGGAATGTGTCGTAATAGGCGTAATAATTCGCGTAGTCGATGTCATATGCCCAAAACCAGAAGCGTTTGGCGATGGCTCTCCACTCCCGCATGCACTTCGACACCTCGGGAAGTTGCTTCGGCGAGAAATAGGAATAGAAAGAATTTGAGAATAAAGCGAGCTGAATGACCATTCCTTCATCCGCGACGACCGATGGATCGAGAGGAACGATCTTCCCATCTTCTTCTTTGGTGGGCGCCTCTTTCGCATAGGAATAGGCAAAAGTCACTAAGTGTATCTCACGGTCGAGCGTCGACTTCGCCCATTTGCGGAGTTCCCTAACAACGACGTTACAGAAACGGATGAGAAGGCCGCTTCGCTTGTATTTCTTTTCGAGAGAGCGGTTATGCGGATCGTCGAAATATTCGTCCCCGTCTTCTTGCGTCAAGGAGAAATAAGAGCAATCGGGATGGGAAATGATGTCCTTTTTCATTTCTTCGATGACGATTTTGGCCACGCTTACGGAGAGAGAATCGTCTAACGATCCATCCTCGTCTTTGATGCCGTTGGTGATGTCGATCGTCATCATCTTCTTATCCCCGGACTTAATCTCTTGGAAGAATTCCGGATGGTCTTTCCCGTATATTTCGTATGGGCAATAATAATGGAAATTGTGCGAGATATTCCTAGCATACACCGGGGCGACGCCACCGTGTTTCTCATCCATTCTCGTATAGACGTCAAGAACGCGGTTCTTGGTCATCTCTTCGAGTTTTGGCGAAACGTATCCATCTTCCCAGCAATCATCGTAGCACTTGCCGCATAGGTAATTTCTCATCTCGAAAGGGGGGTTCACCACTCTCTCTTTAGGCATCGGTATCGAATCTAACGAAGGAATGTATTCCTCATCTTCGTGATAGAAACGACACCCAACGTCGTCTTGAAGATAGGTGACAACGCTATAAAGGAGACCGCGCGTGGTTTTGGATAAGAAAATGGCCTTATCGCCTTCTAGCAAATAAGCGAAACCGTCTTGCTTGGTAATTTTCTTCGCCTCATTTGAATATTCAGGAACGTCTTTCGCCAAAGCGAGCACGAATTCCTTCTCGCCTTTTTCGTGGCATAACGAAGGCATCGCCTTGAATAGATATCGTTCCAAAAGCTCTTTCGCATATTGCGAGCAAGGATCATTCGATGTGATGGAGATGAGCAAGCGTTCCATTTGTGTCCTTTTCTATTCGGCGAAGGTGATGCTATGGATATAGGCGGCCGAATCGCGGAATTTCTGCGAATGCTCGAAGTGGATGCCAATCCATAGATAATAGGTGCCGACGCTATCCCAATTGGCGCCGAACTTGCTAGCCAAATCGAAAGTCGCCTTATAGGTCGTTATGGTCTTATCGCCATTCACGAAACTTCCTTTCTCATAGTTTCCGACCACGCCATTCTCCACCAAAGCGTTGAAACCTGTAGACGTCCATGGCGCGAACGAGAAGAGGGTGTCGGCGATATTGCTCGTCGATCCATCGAATGGCTCGGATATCTCAATCGTCACTTTTGAGCGGCCTTGTTCGCGATAGAGGCTAAGCGCCGAAGACGATAAGGTCGTTCTGACGCAAGTGGCTCCCGCCGTTTTCGGCGTCAAAACATATCCCAAATCCTTTTGATAGGAAACGTTCGTGATGTATGTGTCGGAATCGCCGATCAAAACGGTCGCTGGGCGAGGCTCTGGCGTCGGGTGGGCCACGGCCTTATCGATCGTGATGAAGGCCGAATACACTTCCGTCGTATCCTTCCCTTCGGTGACGAAGGTGCTATTGCTTTCATAGTTGAAATAAAGATAGATGTTCCCATCGCACGCTTCATTCTCGATGTCGGAACGCTCGATTTTGATATACGAGCGGTAATCGTCGCTGCCATCGTCCCCAAGGCTATCGGGAGCGAAATAGGCATTCGTATACCATTTGACGCGACTCGTTTCGCTTCTCGTCTCCATACTCATAGTCGTACGCATTGGGTTGCCATTCGCTTGATCGTAGCCGAAGGAATAGCCATTTCCGAACGAAAGCTCCAACGTGTCTCCGTGTTTTTCGAACAAAGATAAGAGGTACGCTTTACGGATGGCAACTTCGGAAGCTTTCTTGCCCGCTGCCGCGCTTATCTTCCAGCCTTTCGCCGTTTCGTTATATGTCACGTCGGCCGTTTCGTTGGTCTGATGGACTGCCAAAGCCTCTTCGCTCTTATGGCAATGAATGCAATTCCCATCCTGGAATTCATGCTCATAAGTGACCACTTCGACCGAAGTGTTCTTTTTGATGTCTTCGATTTTATAGACGCCATTGTCATTAGGAGTAAGAACTATGTCCTTGATTTTCGGAACGAAGCAATGACTATGGAAATAGGTGTGGCGCTTATCCACAGTCTCATTCGCGCCTAAAGAGAAATAGACATCCTCGCCTTTGGTGAAGGATTCCGGGGTTTCCGTCAAAGGGTTCCCCTCGCTATCGCAATACGAAAGGGAGACCATGCTGATTCCGGTGAACGAGACGTGGTAAGTCGCTATTTCGCCTTCGACGACTATTTTGCTGTTTCTGGCCATCAAGAAAGAATAAGTCCCATCGCTCGATTTGAGTTGGAAATCATTCAGATAGACTCTGATCACATAATTATCCGGGCCGGTGACTTTGAAGGAAACTACAGCATCTTCCTCATATTCGCTTAATAATGAATTGCCATCCATATCAGAAATCGATATCGATGGGTCATCGTTAGTTATGGATAAGGAATATTTCGCTTTGACGACGCTTGAAGGAGAAGAATCGCTTGATGAGGGCGAAGAAGACGAAGACAAATCGCTATCGACGTGATCGGCTCCGCAGGCGCTTAAAATCAAAGATGCCGCAAGAAGCAACACCGACGACGTTTTCTTTCCTTTCATGCTCTCTCCTCCATGGTGAACGCTTAAAAAGATTTATCTTTTTTCCGAACGGCTTCATTATCTTTCAAAGCGCTTTCATTGCTTATAGAATGTAGTTCGCTATAAATGCTCAATAGTCATTTTTCTTTGCAATTATCTTCTTCTTAGTTTGTTTTTTGTCTCATATAATATAGCCATAGATGAGTCAAACGATTCGCGAATACCAGAACATACCGATTCCTTTCCACACCATGATCACGCTCGATGCGGATGTGGAGAGTCATCGACACCAATATGTCGAAATCTTTTTGATGACCAAAGGATCGATAGAACACTCAATCGGCAACGAAACCGAACGAGTGGAGATAGGAGATCTCCGTATCATCTTCCCAGGCACCATCCATTCTTTTAGGTCGTTAGGGAAAGAAAGCCTCCACCGCGACTACTTGATAAGACCAGACATATACGAAGAGGCGAAGAACGCCGTCAATAAAACCTTCTTCGACGAAATGGAGAAAGTGGGCTACGCCAAAGCCCATCTAGACGCCCAAGAGATCATGTTCTTGGAGGGCAGGATGTCTTTCTTCTTGGCTCTCACCGACATCGAAAAGAGGAAATCGATGGAGAAGATCATCACCATGTATCTTCTTTCCTTGCTTTATGCCGATGCGCCAATCAAGGTCAAGACAAGCCCATTTGAGCAAATAACCATCGAAGCGATCGCCGAATACTTCAATAAACCGGACGCTTACGAAAAGATAAGGCAAGCAACCGGTTATAACGAAAAGTACTTCTGTCAGAAATTCCGTTCCTGCTTCGGCATGAATTTCGTGGCCTATATAACCCGCAAGAGGATGGACTACGCCAACTACCTTCTGAAATCAACCTCGATGACGATCGAAGCGATCGCCAATGAAATCGGGATCGAGTCGGTCTCCCATTTCCATAAGCTATACACCAAGCAATTCCATACTACGCCCGGAAAGAGCAGGAAGTAGCGGTTATTCTTTCTTCTTCCTATGTATGCCCCGATCATAAAGCTCGGGGTAATTTTCTTTGTTGATGTACTTATCTAGGAAGTGCGTCTCGTATAAGAAGAAAGCCAACAGAAGAACCGAGGAGAAGAACAAGAAAACTAAAATGACCAAATATTTAACAACCAGATCCGGGATCATCTCGAATAGATAAGGCGATAAGAAAAGAGCCAAAGGAATAAGGCTAAACACGAACGTCTTAAGATACATTCTCGCTCCAAGGCTAAATGTTTGGCCCACTTTCGTCTTATAGGTGGCGATAATGGGGAAAGCGAATAAGAAAGACGGATAGATGATCAAAGCGAATAGCCCAAGCGGTATATTCCAAACGAAATCATCAGGATGAAGAAGGCGGAAAATGTATGTTCCAGAGAAAAATAACCCAATCAAAAAGGCGTTTAAAGCGGATTGCCAGCCATTTTGTTTGATGCCGAGTTTGAGGTCCTCAAAGAAAAAGACCGGCTCCAAATAGCATAAGCGTTTGATTATCCTTAAAGAACCCGCGACGCCGAGTCCGAAAATAAGGGTGGCCACTGGGTTCAAAGCCAAAAATATGTAACGAGGGAAAGCTACATTCTCTTCGCCACTCCTTTCCAAAGCGATGATCCAAGCGTCGCTAAAGAAATGCAGGGCCAAGAAAGGGACGGCGAAAAGAATCAGGATAAGCGAAACGCCCATCAACTTCCGATATTCGTTCTTGAGTATATCCCAAAACAAAGCCGGTCTCGAAGAAGGAAGGTTCTCCGCCAAGAAATCGTCTTTCTTCGGCTTTCTTTGGAATAGCCTCTTCTTCATAAGAAAGCCCTCACCACCTCGAGCGCGCCGTCTAGCTCGCTCCCATTAAGCTTCCCTAAATGCAACGACGTTTGCGCGAAACAAGCGTAATAAACCTCATTCTTCTCATTTGAGAAACCATGCGGCGAGATGGCGATGCCGTATGTATAACCATCCGAAGAATAGTATGCGTGCCCTTCGCCATATATCTCATTCACCTTCGTTTGTTCTAGCGGAAGCATCAACGAAGCGCAATTTATTTCCTCTAGCTTAGAGAAAGAGACGAAGAATAGATCCGCTTCAACGGCGCCATAGGTGCCAAGAATCTGGGAGAAATAGCCATCGCTTGGGGACACGTAACGATAATTCAGCTCCTTAAGATAATCGGGTTTGATCGTTGTTAGGTAATTATCGAATTCTTGATGATCGTAGGACTCGCTCACAAGCAATATATCGATCTTCTCCTCTTCCTTCGTTTTCCCTAGATATACTCCGGCGAAAGAGACGGACAAGATGGAAATCGCCGCAAAAACCGCATATATCACCCAGTTACGGGACAAATAGGAACGGATCTTATCCTTCATTCCTCTTCCCTCCAACCGACGATCCAATTATCCCAAATATGAAGAGAATACCTTTTCCCTTCTTCTAGCGGAACCTCTCCTAAAGGCATAGCCCAATAGAAGAATCCTTCTTCTCCTTTTACTTTATAAGAATCGAAATGACGATCGACCGTATATCTCGATATTTCGATTATTTCCGTCGTTATTTCTCTTTGGTTCTTGCGCTTAGAAGCGCAGAAAGAGAGCAAATAAGAAGATTCAGCGAACCTGATGAAGAAATAAATCGCAAGGAATCCGAAAATGAGCAAAGAAGGAATCGATAAGGAATAGAAAAGAACCTGCCCTATTTGTTCGTAATAGACAATATATAAAGCGAAAGAAAGTATTGCCAATATGGCCATCAATATCCCAATAACCATATCAAAAGCCTTCTCTTTTTCCTTTTTCTTTAGGAAAGCGACGATGAATTCATTCATTTCGAAGCCTCCCTTAATTCGGAGATGACGGGCAAGAAGGAATTCATGGCATATTCGGCGCTTCCTTCAAAGGCTACCTTCCCCTCATCCAAGACGAATATATGATCGCCAAGGTTAACTGCTTCAAAGAAGTTATGGGTGACGTATATGACGGTCGGATGCGTTTCGGAGAACATCTTCTTAAGCAAGACGACGATCTCGCTTCTTTTAGGAGCGTCAAGATTCGATAGTGGCTCATCGAAAAGAATCAGTTCCGGATTCTTTATGATCGCCCTCGCGATGGCGACACGTTGTTGTTGGCCACCCGATAGATAATGTGGCTTTCTCGATAAGCATTGCGATATATCGAGTTTTGCGGTGATTTCCTTGACCCTTCGTTCGATTTCTTCTCTCGGCGTATGAAGTAACCTCAAAGGAAAAGCGATGTTCTCAAAAACCGTGAAATGCGGGTATAGCGAATATTCCTGGCTCACATACGATACATTTCTCTTCTCTAACGGGAGCCCATCGATTGGCATATCGTCGAAAAGAATAGAACCATCATATGGAAGTTTGCCTAATATCGCCCTTAAGATCGATGTTTTCCCTGAGCCCGATGCGCCAAGAATCACATTGGTAGAGCCATCAAGGAAGGTCATATCCAAAGACTTGAAAACAATCGTCTCTTCCTTCTTATTGACGTAACTGATGCCCAATTTGTTTAGCGTTACTTGGCTCATGGAAATATATTATTACTTTTTGCCTTTCGCCCATAAGAAAAGCCTCCTACCAGGAGATAGAAGGCTTCAAATGAGAAATTACGCGATCCAAGAATATTCGAATATAACCTTGGCGTTGGTCAATGCGGCAGAATACACCACGATTATGGCACAACCAGGATTATCAGTTTTGAAAGTCAAATTGCTATTTGACGCTTCATATGTTCCTTCGTCTGTCGGCGTGAGAGTGCCAGCAAACGGCCACCAGATGTTCGCTTTCGTAGCAGTGTAATCCATTGCTCTGAATTGAATTGAGGGCTCTGCGGTAGAAATGATCTTCAGTTTAATCCCAGTGTAACTTGTCGATTTCGGCAAAAGGATGTTCATTTGGCAGGCGGCAGTCGTCGTAATGTTGTCTATCGAAAGCCTCATGTTTCCATCGGCGGAATTAGCAAGAGGAATCAAGTCATAATTAGTCACCTCGCCGCTCGCATAAGAAGCAACAAAATCATAATTGATGCGGATAGCGAAGGCCGCCGGATAGTCGAAGCCAATCGACAACGCGCCAGCATGATACTTATCGGTATATAAACCAAATTCCGAAGCATAACCGCCAAGCACTGGCATAACGAACCCGTCAGTGGTCTTTTTCTCCGTTCCATCGGTTTTCTTGAAATTGTAGCCAACGGCAGAATTGCTTTCATCTCCAACGACGATTCTGTATGAGGTATGGTCCGCACTTGAATACCCAGACGCCAATTGTTTGACGTAGAAAGCACGTCCAACTCCCTTCGGATGATAGGCCGATTTGTCAGAGCCCATCAAGCTTTCTGGTATTTCAATGGCAGATGTGGAGTTATTATCGCCAACATTATCGGCGACGAGCTCACCATCCTCATAAGCGATATAAGTATGGTTTGCCTGCGTATTCGTCCAATTCGTCATTGAGCCTGTACTCCAAGATTCGGTGGTGGCCGATTTGTATAAATGGAAATCAGAGAGCGTCAAATTCGTGGTAACGGCACCTCCACTAGCATTTTGACTAGCGATGTTAAGCCCTTGATTGGCGTCATTGAAGGATTTGAGCCAATAACGATTGTCGTTATCGTTGTCATATCGTCTGAAGTACGTCGACCAAGTATCTTGTGTGCCACAGATTTGAACGGCATCGGAGGAATCCGCTTTAGAATGGAAGCGCATATGCGTGTACCCAAGCGAATACGCCTCTTTCAATATTGAGCCTTTGATGTATATGCTTCCGGTTGATGAGACTATCTCCCCAGCTGAAGTAACTGTCACGCTGCCATCCCCATAGGCGTATTTCGTCTTGAACACCTCCGGGAAAGTGTATGGAGCGATATAACGTTCATCATTCTCATCGATTGTGAAATCGGAATGAGTTTGTTCAGTTATGCTTCCAGGAGTTGGAGCAGAGAACTCAACTTTATGGGTCGGATCGTCGCAGCAAATCCAATATTCCTTGACTCCATAAGTGCTCGACGTCGGAGCAACTTCCGCATAATGATGGATCTTGCACCCAGAACTATGGGTGTGCGTCACCCCTTCCGCGATGGCGTTCTTAAGCGCATCGCTAGAGGAAACAAGGATGCCCGCTATGGCGAAAATGGTGGCGGTAACTCCGCCGGCTAAGATAGCGCAAAACTTCTTATTCATGGTAGTATCCCCCTACTTACACCCTAAATATCCCAATTTTTGATTCTTTTTACATATACATTGGGAAGTCAATTGTGCTCTTTTTCCATTTTGAGTGCTCTTTTTACCTAATTTATGCAAATCCGAAACGATAATATAAAGGCACATCCAAAAATATTCGATACGCCTTATAAACGTTCATAGGAGGCATCCATGAAAAACAAGAGAAAGATTCTAGCCGTCTTAGCATCCGTCATCAGTCCATTGTTCGTTCTGGCGTCTTGCGGCGATGGCGATAGCTCCGATGTCAATAACAACTCAGCACACACCCATGATTATCAGATCGTGAGCGAAACGGCGGCTACTTGCGTGGCGAAAGGCAAGAAAACCTACCGATGCCTTGTTTGCGGCGAGACGAAAAGCGAAGATATATCCGCTCTCGGACATTCATTCGGCGAATGGCACGAAAAAAGCCAAGCCACTTGTTTAGAGAGCCAAGTGTTAGAAAGAACCTGCACCCGCGATGGATGTGGCGAAAGTGAAACCAAAAACGGAGAATCCCCACTAGGTCACCTTTGGGGCGAATGGATCGTAGAAGGCGACAAAATGATTAGATCCTGTCAAAGGGAAGGATGCGAGGCGAAAGAAGACAAAATGGCACCATTAGTAAGAATCTATGCACCAACCGAAGGCGGCTCGCCTTTCAAAAGCGTGGTCGAAAACTATCTCAAAGCAGATGATCCAAACGTCCATGACTATTCATCGGAAGAAGATGGGATACTCGGATACAAAGTCCATTGGATCAACACTTTTAGCGACGTGACAAGCTTCAGAATCGAGTGTTCCAAAGACGCTTCTTTCTCTTCATATGAAGCCACCGAAGCGGATGCCAATAACCAAGAGCAATATATCCATAACCTTGAAAAGGCCACTACCTATTACATTAGAATGGTCGCCATCACGCCATCTGGCGAACACATCTCCAACGTCATCGCCTTCCTAACGTCTGACTTAGGACCGAGAGTTATGAAAATAGACGGCATCCATAACGTCCGTGACGTCGGAGGCTATATGACCTCGGAAGGAAGGACGCTTCAAGGGAAGATATTCCGCGGAGGCGCTCTATCGCCAAGCACTTTTGAAGCGTACAAAGACATCAACTTAAGCGAAGCGGGCAAGAAATACATGAGCGAGACGCTCAAAATCAAGACCGATTTCGACTTGCGCACGCAGACGGAAAACCGCGCTCCAGGCACCCCAGAGGATTCTGGGCTCACAACTAGCCCAATCCCAGGCGCCACGCTCGAATACCACACCGCCAACGGCTATGAATCGATTTTCAGCGAAAAAGAGGCTGTGCGCGACATCTTCGCTTCTTTGTCCGACGAAACGCGCTATCCGGTTTATCTCCATTGCACAGGCGGAGCCGACCGCACTGGCACTTATTCCTTCTTATTGAACGCTTTACTTGGCGTTGGCGAGAAAGATCTGATCCACGATTACGAATACACCTCCTTCTCTCTTTATGATGAGAGAAACTCCAAGGACGGAACCACCTACCACTTCAAGCAGATGTACGAAAAAATCAAGACATACGACGGCGACACTTTAGCGGAAAAGGTGGAGAATTTCCTCTTAAGCGTCGGCGTGACGGACACACAAATCTATAACATCAGAGCCATAATGCACGGCCAGGCAACGAAGAAAGAAGAAACACCTTCTACGATAACCTATAACGTTCCTTTCGATTTCTCTTCTGAAAGCATAACATTGACTTCTTCTGGCACGACGTCGGCCATTGGAAATGTCGTCGGCTATGACGGAACCGTTTACAGCGTGAAACTCAAAGAAACCCTCACCAGCGGAGGCACATATCTCTTCATCGGAAGCTATGGCTACTATCTTCGTGGCGGAGACGTGCGTTACGCCGAGATAGGAACCAATGGATATACTGAAAAATACATCGACGGCAAACGCGAAGTCGATAATGGCAAGGTATCCAACACAAGTTTGGGTGCTGGAACTGTGATAGGGCTATCCGCGTCGATAAAAGACGATTCGACGATGACTCTTTCGATTTACCAAAATAACACCTTCATCACTTCCTATGACTATCCTCGAGTGAGCAATGAAATAACGGCTTCAGAAGCTAAGTTCCAAGTCGCCATAGGAGGCGACGTCACTATGTGCGTCATCTCTTCCCCTAACGCTTAAAATATCCAGGAATTGCGATGGATATTTCGATTTTTAATTGCTAAAACCAAAGTTTTTCGTATGCGGAACGACTACTGGTCCAATCCCCAACCGCCATCGCCATAGTAGTAATAATCCATGGTGACGCCGGATTCTCGGAAGATCGTTATGCCAAGAGAAACGCAGTCGGATTTGAGGGATTCGCGGAACGCTTTGAGATTGGCTTTTTTATTCCAAGAAAAAGTGCCATTCCACTTTGTGTAATCATAAAGAACGGCCGTTGCGAAGCGAGGGAAAATCGATTCGATCAAGATATGTCGTTTTGCGACGTCGCTTGTCGCAAGCGCATACGCCGAATCGCAGGCCTCTCTCCACTTCTTTAACTGATCCCAGCTCCAGAAATCGGAATTCTGAATGTCTTCATAGATATTGGCTTGCCCACTCGAATAGAGCTTGCTTTGATAGCTTGAGGTGCCTTCGATGGTTTCAAGTTGCGAGACCATCTCATCGAAGAAACCTTCCATCAGCTCCCCGCCTTCGCCATAGTAACTAGCAAAGAATTCGTCTTTCAAATCTTCATACGATTCGGCAACATCCATCATCGTTTTGCCAGCCAAGAATTTCTTGAAGGAATTGAATCCTGTCCTTGGCTGCGCGGCATTGTGTTGCCCTTGGAGATAGACCATCTCCACTCCTTTTTCCTTCAAATAAACGAGATTGTCGTGATTGGCTTTGAAGGAATTGAAAGGGAAAAGATAATAAAGAAAATTAGTGTCGTATAGCCAAGCGGAGATCTTTCCAACCTTCGCCCAATCCTCGAACATCTGCTTATGGGATGCGTTTCTCGAATCGGTCAGCGCATAGGTGTAGTTGGCCTTTATAGGCGCTATCAAAGTGTATGTGCCTTCATTAAGGGTTATCGTCGGCGAGCCATTTTTCAAAGGAGCCGCCTCATATCCCTCATATGCGAACATCCCAATCGTTATATCGGGCGCCGAAGGCAACAAGCGGGCGGATAGGTCATTCACGAATTTAACGACGGTCCCGGCGATTGAGCCATAGTTATTCGCGGCTTGCTCACATGAAGAGCAATGACAAACGTTCTCGTTATCGGCGATGCCAAATAGGAAGGAGGTCTGATTGACGCTGTCTCGTTTGGAGTCATAGATCCATTTGACATAGGTGACGGCTTGGGAGAGCATGCTTTCGTATTCGCTAGAATCCCCATGAGCCGTATAGCAAAGCTGCCATTTCGAATAATCGTCACCATACGTATTCCCGCTCGAATCGACGGCAAACCAATTCGGATGCGACGAATAGAACTCCACTGGTCCAAGCACACGGAGGGAAGTGTGATAATTCTCCCCACTTGAGAAAGTGGTATTTCCTAACGCCGTCATGAAATGCATATAGTCGCCATAGCCTTGGTTATATCCGAACGAATACATATCGCCGTCGTTGCTATCGCTCCAATCGCATTTGCGGTAGCCGAAAGATGGAGAGAAAGAGAAGGAATAATATGGGAGATCGATGGAGGAACCGCTTTGATAGGTGTAGGTTTCCACGCCTTGCGCGATATAGCGATAGCCGACTAGTTTCTCCGACAGTTCAAGCGTTGCGGCTTGGTAGCTCATCGCGTCGCTAGCGAAGATAAGAATCGCCTGCCCTGCCGATAAGATAGCGAAGGAGCCGCGGGAAGAAGGAACGGAAATGCCGAAAGAGGAGGCCAAAGAAGCGTCTAGGAAGCACACTTTCGGCTCTTTATGGAGAGTAACGGATTCACTGGAAATGGAAACGACGGGCAAAATGATGCTGCTTGCCTTATATATGACGTCTTTGAAGAAAGTGGCCGCCGTTTGGCTTTCCGTATTGTCCGATAGATAAGCCACAGAATAAGACGAAGCCCCGTCTTTGATGAAAGACAAAGTGCTTTGATAGGTAATCTCACTCGGCCTAAGCAATCCTCCGGACGTATCGTTTCCGTACATCATTATCGAATTAAGGCCTCTAAAGGCGACATTGGAATAACTAACCTTATTAGTGGAAGACAAATTGTTTTCCGCGATAGCGTACGTCATCGATTTTTCCGATGCCGAATGGGTGGAATAAGTGCTGAAATCTATGGTGACGTCGCTAAGCCTGACGCCATCCAAAAGGCTATCCGCCAAAAAGCCGGTGCCCACCGCTGAAGCGGTCGAAGAGAGGCTGAAATCACAATCGATGATTGACGTATTCTCAATCGATTCCGCTAACACACCGAAGGACGAGGCGTTAGAGAAGGAAACGTTTTTAATAGTCGCGCCAGACAAATAACCGAATAGATGCTTATTGGAGGAGGAAATGCCGTCGATTATATGGCCTCTTCCATCAAAAACACCTGCAAAAGCCGTCTCTTTTGAAGAGATAGTCACGCTTGCGGAAGGAGACGAAAGGTTGGCGGTGACGACGTAATATCCTGTGGTGGCTTTCCCATTTATCGATGAGCAAAACTTCGTTAGATCCTCATTGCTGTCGATTATTTGACTAACTGCCATCGTCGGAACCGAATAGGAAACGGAACCATCTTTTACGAAGGTCGCGCGTCCCGTTTCGCCAATCGAGATCGATCCGGCATCGAGCGCTTTATAGCCGGAATTCAATTTCGTCACTTCCGAAAAATCCGACGAAAACGAAGAAACGTCATAAAACGCCACTCCATCATCTATCCATTCGATATAACGCGGATCGTCATCGAGGAATTCGCTGGTATCGTATCCTTGGCCTTCGCTTATATGGTTGGAATTCGGCTTTGTGAATTGATAATGGTTTTGCCCACAGGCGACCCAGTATTCCCTGATTCCTTTTTGAGAAGATGTTGCTTCTCTTGCGGCATAATGCACCCAATTATATGAAGCTTCATCGACCGCCATTGCGGTAAAAGCCACCTCGCCCGAGAAGAGCACGGATGACATGATGGCAGTAGAAGCTAGAAGCGCACAAAAAAGTGGAGTTTTTCTCATAAGAGAATTATGGGCGACTTTGTCACGTTTTGAAATGCTAAGAAGATAGAAAAAGGTGTGTTTTAAGGTTGTCGAATGACGAATGTGCGCTCATGGTTAAACGTCGTACGAGAATTTGTTTCAGAAGAAAATCGCAAACGATAAAGATTGCGCAATTCGACTCCGCTCGCGAATAGGCGTTTTCTTGATCAAGCGGTACTTATTTTCGTTTTCATTGAACGTCAATACCACGCTCTATCATTCTTTGCAGTCGTTGATGCCCGCATTAATTTTCATTTAGAAAATGCAAC
>CAZCCJ010000013.1:0-8194 GCA_964497235.1 uncultured Staphylococcaceae bacterium | reverse complement strand
TATCATTCTTTGCAGTCGTTGATGCCCGCATTAATTTTCATTTAGAAAATGCAACCTTTTCATCGGAATTTCATTTAGAAAATGCAACGTTCTTGGATGCAAGAGAAAGCACAGCAAAAGCCAAACGTGCAATGGCAAAAAGGCGTGTTATCACACATTCGAACACGACGGGAAAAGATACGAAATCGATTTCGTCGCATTCATAAAAGGAAAAATGAATGCGATAGAAGTCAAATCAACGAAAAGATTTACGACTTCGTCCTTGTCATCTTTGAAATCAAAATACCCGCAGCTGAAATTCAACAAAATAATAATTTCTCCAAAAACATTGAATTATGATGGCGAAATCACTTACTTGCCAATATACATGACTTTTCTGTTTTAGCGTCGTCGAAGACACATAGTTTTTCGCGAGACGACTTTCGCTGGATTCGGAACTCGTCATTCCCATAACGGCATAACGATACATGGACCATGCGTTGCCGATGCCACGTCTCCTTCATAAGCGGTCCCGAATTGTTATAAGATATTGGCAATGCGAAAAGAGACGAAGAAGAATATAACGTCGATATTCGTCGTCCTTCTTTCCTTTTTGGCGGTCTTCATCACCTGTTTCGCCCTTGTTCGTAGCGACGTCAATATGAATAGCAAACAAGGGCTTCCGGATTTGAACGATTGCTCCCTCGATTTCACGGGCTATGAGTTTGGCGAAACATACGTCAAACAGCATATGAAGGGCGAATATGAGTTCTTCTATAACAAATGGATAGTCGAGGAATCATATGATGGCGAACCCGATTGCCGCGTAAGCGTGCCTCACCACTACAAAGAGACGACAATAGACGGCAAGCAACTTAGCAATGATGGGTATAGTTCATATAGGGTAACCGTCAAAGGGCTACCGATAGGGACGAAGATATGGTTCATCAACAATAATTTCGTAGGTGGATTTTACGCTTACATAAACTCCGAATTGGTCCTTAAGTACGGCACGAGAGCGAAGAACGGAACCTGCTACAGCAATGGCGGGGACGATATGACCAAAGAATACGTCGTAAAGGATTCGAATCCCCTTACCGTCGTCTTCGAAGTCTCTTCGAGTTACCAAGGAGGGCTAACTTCGCCAGCCAGGCTCGCCATCAACACTTTAGGGCGAAACCCAACATCGCAATACTTAACCAACAACATCGGCTTCATCGTCTTGGGCTTGATGCTTGGTCTTCTCGTTTTCTCCTTCATCATCAATCTAGGGGCGACGAAAAGAGATTTTTCCTTCTCCATACTTATGGGCGTCATTTCCTTGATGACCTTCTTCTCAATCGACGTCTATTGGAGGGTGCTATCGATAATCAAGATCAACACGTACAATCCGATAATCTTCATAAATCTGCTGATTTCCTTGGCCATTCCATTCGCCCTATACCACCATTTGGTCAAGAACGAACGCATCAACCGTAACATTTTCTATCCGATCGCATTCGGAGCGATATCACTAATCTCAATAGTCCTTTATTTCGTGTTGATGGGCACTTTCTACCAAGTGATACCTTGTATGCTTAGTCTGCTAAGCTTAGCGATTCTGCTAATTCCTTTATCGAGAGGGATATTCGAAGGAAATAAGGTGAATATCGCTTTCATATTCATCGTATTCTCCTTATTGACCTACTATTCGGTGACTTTCTTCGATCTCGAGAACATCATGATCGCCGGAACAGAGCAAAGCATCTCTTACGTTATGCTTCCGATCATCGCGATCATAATCATCCTCTATCGCCTATCAACCGTTTCGAACACCAAAAAATACGTTAAAGCGCTCAAAGCCGAAGAAAAGGCCAGCAGGCTTAAAGCGGACTCTCTCAAGCGACAGATCAAGCCCCACTACGTCTTCAATTGCCTCTCCTCCATCCAAGGTGCATACAAAGAGGATCCTGAAAAAGGAGAGAAGATGCTCACGATGTTCTCTAAGGAACTTCGTTCCAATATCGACGCCTCCAACGCAGAGCTCGTACCATTCGAAAACGAACTTGAGAGAATACTCAATTATGTGGAGCTAGAGAATATGGCCAAAGGGAGGAAAATAGAGCTATTGCTTAGCTTAGACGAAACAAATTTCGAATTGCCTCCATTAAGCCTTGAGCCATATATCGAAAATTCCTATAAGCATAGCCGCGTCGAGGAAAAGGAAGATGGGTATATATCCCTATCGACGTCGTCGGACGAATCGAATTACATCATATCGATCGAAGATAACGGCATCGGATTCGACGTCAATAAAACGAAAAAGGATTCGGTAGGTCTAAAGAATGCGAAGGAACGCCTTCAAATAGTTGTCGGTGGCAAGGTAACGATAACATCGAAAATAAACGAAGGAACGAAAGTGGAAATAAGAATACCAAGAAAGGACGAGAAACGATGAATGCCTTAGTGATAGACGATGAAAAAGAAGCCATTTTGGCTTTCGCCTCACACGCGATAGACGTGCCAAATCTGAGCTTAAACGCCTTCTCCTCGAAATATGAGGAGGCGATAAGCTACGCCAAGAGCCATTATGTCGACTGCGCATTCCTCGATATCGTGATGCCAGATATCGATGGCATTGAACTCGCCAAGCAACTAATCGAAATCAACCATTCGATCAAGATCGTCCTCATAACCGGATATGCGCAAGATGTCGAAGCGATAAAGAGGGAGCTTGGAGAGAACTTCTTCGGCTTCTGCTATAAGCCATACGACGCAAACACGATCAAAGAAATCTTCGCCAGGCTATTCGCTTTGGAAAATCCTCAAATCGTCTTCAAGGCATTCCCGCGTTTCGATATGTATATAAACGGGATCTGCGTGGATTTTGAGAGGGCAAAGGCAAAAGAACTGCTCGCTTTATTGGTCGATCATCGCGGCGGAGAAGTTTCTTTGGAAGAGGCAATAACGAAGCTATGGATAGATAAGAACCAAGAGCTTGCGAAGAGGCTATATCGCGATGCCGTCAGCAGGCTCAGAATGAAATTAGGAGAATATGGGGTATCCTCTATTATTAGGTTCAATAGAGGCCGGTCGTCCTTAAACTGCGCGAACATAAGCTGCGACTATTGGGATTATCT
This sequence comes from uncultured Staphylococcaceae bacterium, assembly GCA_964497235.1. Taxonomy (GTDB): domain Bacteria; phylum Bacillota_I; class Bacilli_A; order RFN20; family CAG-826; genus UBA4951. Next base: position 5,096 of record CAZCCJ010000013.1, on the reverse strand, counting down.
AGACGGCGATAAATCCCTATTCCATGGTGAATACATGCGCCCTTACGAATGGGCGGCGGAAATAGAAAACAATTTGCTTTAAAAGACGCATATAAATATCTAAAAGTTGGCGCTTTGTTGGCGCTTCCTTTGCTAACTTATTTGAAAATCGTTCGTAGAAAAGGAGTTTTCTTATGGTAGAGAAGAAGCAAAGAAGAGGCACTAAATTTGCCTGGCTTGCCTGGTTGTTTTTCTTTTTGGTCGGCGTTCTCGGCGTCGTCTCCGTCTGTCTGAGCGGTCTTAATACAGGATATGCAAGGTCTTTCCTCAACGCACAAGTACTGTTTGTAGTGCCGACATGCGTCGCGGCGATGGTCTTCTTGCTAATAAGATTATGCACATGCTGGGTCAAGAAAGCCAAAACAATGTATCGCGTGAACGTCGCGTCCATGATCTTGCTGATTGTCGCATACGTGTCGCTTTACGCATTAATATTTGCCGAAACTTTCGGCATCGTTTATAGCCACCATCAAGATGTCTTAAGCGGAAAACCCGAATACCAAAACGAATACGGTTTCTTGTCTTTGTTCACCGGCGTAAACGACTGGCTCGTCTGGATATATCTATTCGGACCGATCCTGCCGATCGTTCTTTATATCCCGATGTATATCTTGATGGTCCATGACGCCAAAGGCGTTAGGATAGACATCAAAGCCGCCAAGGCAGAGAAAAAGAAAGCCAAGGCAGAGAAACTCGCTGAGGCAAAAGTTAGAAAAGAAGAGGAAAAGAAGGCTTTGGAGGCGAGGAAAGAGCAAGAAAGAATCGCAAAAGAAGCCGAAAAAGAGGCTGAAAGAAAAGCTTTGGAAGAGAAGAAAGCGGCCCTTATAGCCCAAAGAGAAGCCGAAAAAGAGACCAAAAAACAAGAAGAAGCAAAAAGGAAAGAGAACGCTCCAAAGGTGAAAGTCTCTGCTCCTGCTATAGCGGCCGTCATAACCAAACCAAAAGAAGAAACGGCATCCGCTAAACCGACTGAGAAAGACGAAAGAGGATACAAACCCGTCTATTTGTCGTTTTTGTTGGTCTCATTGCTCACTTTGCTCATCCAATTCCTGTCTATCCCAGGCGCAACGCGTGCACACGGGGATTGGAATTACGATGGCACCGTTTTCAACGTGAAAAATTTTATATGCGACTCGGAATTTACTCTCTTAAGTGTATTCGTCGCCGCAATTTATTTAATCGTCAACGTAATCTTCATTCTCATCGCGGCATATAACACGAAGAAGATAAGGCTTTCGCTACGGGTTCTCGTTTTCTCTTCCCTGGCGTCAGAAGCAATTGCCGCCCTACTCAACTTCATGTGTTTAAGCATAGACTCTTCCTCTTCCATGGGTTATGGTTTGACGATGCTCTTGCTTCCGATATTGCTATTAATCGCCACAATAGTTCTTCTTTGTGTCTATAAGAAGAAAAGGAGGATCCAAACATACATTTGCTTCGGCGCGATTGCGTTGCTACTCATCTCAGAAGCAATCACCAACTGCTTGCCACAGTATACCTATTGGATTATTTCGAACACCCCGGGCGGCAAACTGGTTCCGGCAATCGTCATGGCGGTGCTTTGGATTTTGGCCGCAGCCGCGCTCATCGTCTTCAGCAAAAAATTGTCTGATGGCTATCTTCTCGCCGATTCCTTGCCAAGGCGCGCCAAGCCAAAAGCCCCAACAAACGAAGAAAAGCTTGAAGCGTTACGGAAAGAATACGATCAAGCCACTAAAGATGGCGACGCCGATAAAATCGCCTCTTTGGGCGCTCAAATAACCGAACTAGAGAAAAAGGCGAAAAAAGAAGAAAAAAGCGGCAAATCCCACTTCGATGGAAAGTTATTGCAACTCATCGGCTATCGCTTGTTAGGTTGGCTTATCACCGGCATCACCTTTGGAATCGGCTATCCTTGGGCGGTGTGCTTCGTCGAAAAATGGTCGACCAAGCATCAGGTGATCGATGGAAAACGCCTCTCCTTCGACGGCAAGGGAATACAGCTATTCGGGAAATACATCGTCTGGTTCCTCTTGACCCTCATCACATTCGGCATCTATGGCCTATGGCTCGCCATCAAAATGAAGAAATGGACGGTGTCCCATTCGCATCTAAAGGATCGTCAGGAAGGCGCTCAAAGCGAATCCCATTTCGACGGCAAACTGCTCCAGCTCATCGGCTATAACATCTTATCTTGGATCATCATTGGGATAACCTTCGGCATCGCCTATCCTTGGGCCGTTTGCCTTAAGCTTCGCTGGGAGAGCAAACACATGATAATCGACGGAAAACGTTTAACGTTCGACGGCAAAGGAATACAGCTATTCGGGAAATACATCGTCTGGTTCCTCTTGTCGCTAATCACCTTCGGAATTTATTTGCTCTGGTTAGCGATTAAGATGAAAAAATGGACGGTGTCGCATATCCACTTCGAAAACAACGAAGAAGAGAGCGAACATGAAAATTGCGTTTGCGCGTCCCATAATGCCACCGCCGAAAGCGAAAGAAAACAAACAAACTCCACTTGGACATGCCCAAAATGCGGCAAGGCCGAAAATGCCGGCAAATTCTGTCCAAAATGCGGATGCAAACGAGAAGAAGACAGTTTCTGGATCTGTCCAAAATGCAAAACGACCAATAAAGACGCATTTTGCGAAAATTGCGGCGAAAAGAAGCCGAAATAAGCGGCTGTCATCAAAACGAGGCCGAAATGCCTCGTTTTTTCAATATTCAAATCCCTATGGAGTACAATAACGTGCATGAAGAACAAAACGCTGCTGGTTTGTATCATTATCACCATTATCGTGAATATAGCTTTTGCGGCTTTCCTCTCTTTATCGATCATATTCGAAGGCAAACAGCCATATTTCGCATTGTTCGTCACTTCCTTTATGTTCTTATATCACATTGACATTAGGCTTTTCATTGGTTCCATAACGTCCATATTCAAGAAAAGAATAAACGTCGATGGAAAGATATTTGCCATCAATCGAAAAGAATATGAGCGGCTGGAGAAACTCGGAATAAAGAAATTAAAGAGACGAGCGATAACTCTTTTTGAGAATCAATTCGTCGTCCACGGAAGAGCAAATGAAGATGGAATCGAGACCGTGCTAAGAAACAACATCAACGCAGAAATAATTCATTGGATTTGTTTCTTTGCCAGCTTATTTGGGATCCTATTCGGATGGCTCATTTCGCCAGAAGAGATATGGATATACGTAGTGGCGTCATTGCTATCATCCCTTTTAGGCGATTTGCCTTTCATTTTGATCCAGCGATATAACCGTTATAGGCTTAGCGTCATCCGCAAGCTGCTATCAAACAAAAAGTAATTTTGGCTAGATTTAAATCGCCAATTCTTTAGAATTCTAGGTTTTTTGCGATTATCTATTTTGAATGCATACGCATTCCTGGCAGCATTCAAAGGATTTCTCCAGAGAAATGGCATAACACTTAAAAAAGACGGCATTGAGGCGCTCGCCTTAAAAGACATTTGAATTAGACTTGTTGTCACTTTTGTGGTGCCAGACAAGCGTGGAAGAGAATACGGCATCAGCGTGATGCTATAGCCGCGGCTATGGACGAACGCAAAGGAGACGGCTAAATAAACATAGCCATATAAAGCGGCAAGGTGATTTTTGTATCGTTCACACCAACGTTGCCCGTAATGAATTTGTATGCATAAGGTGGATTGTGATCTCTTATGAAATTATTTAGAGAAATGCTGGCACTATTCCCCGCTTTGACTTCAATGGGAATTATCTTAGAATTCTGCGTAATCAAGAATTCGATTTCCTGCGAATTGTTTTCCGCCTTGTAGTAATACGCTTTATATCCGCGAGCGGTGATCATCGTGGATATTAAATTTTCATAAATGGCGCCTTTCGCAAATCCAGATAAAGAATTCTCTAAAATAGACCTTTTCACATCGAAGCCATACATTGCGACAAGCAAGCCAACGTCGTGCAAATACATTTTGAAATATTCTGCTTTCGAATAAGCTTCGAGCGGAAGAATCGGAGTTGAAACGTTATATACCGGCGTAACGAGATTTGCGTTGATCAGCCATTGGATGCTATCGCCAAATTTTCTAGATGTGGAGCCTTTTTCCACGACCCCGTATTGAAATTTTTTATTTTCCTTTGCCAGTTGCCTCGGAATCGAGTTATAGCATTTTCTGACTTTAGTTTTTTCGCTTGTTTCTGCGTATTTAACAATATCATCGTTGTAATCTTCGAGAATCTTGATTTGTGCTTTGTGGACCTCATTAAAATTGCTCGTTTTAACAAAAGCGTTAACAACATCGGGCATCCCCCCGACGACAATGTATTCTCTTAATTTTTCGAACATTTCGTGATTAATGCCATCTTCAACTTTTTCTTTGCGTTCAAAAAATCTTTTGATATAACCGATGGCTTCTTCGTTTGTACCGGTCGCCCACAAAAACTCTTCAAAATCCAGCGGATGCATTGTTATTTGTTTTTCGTAGCCGACAGGAATCGACGATACGGATTTATAAGTGACGCCAAGCAACGAACCCGATGCAACGACGTCGTATCGATTGTCTATCGCAAGAAATTTCAGCGCCGTTCGCGCGTTGGGGCATTCTTGAATTTCATCTAAAAATATAAGCGTGTCTTTGGGAATAAGATTCAAATTGGGGACGTATAAAGACATCTTTTTGTATATCTCATCAGCTTGGAGACTGCCTTCGAATATATTTTTGAAATTTGGATTTTCGAAAAAGTTTATATAAATATAGCTTTTGTAATTTTCCTTGCCGAATTGCTCGATGATGAAAGTTTTGCCAACCTGTCTAGCGCCTTTGACAAACAAACACTCCTTATCTTTAGTGTGTTTCCATGAAATCAAATCGTTCAATATCTTTCTTTTTAACATATTTGTGCCCACTCAAAACTATATAACGCCAAAAAATGGCATAAATCAAGCTTTTGCATATTTTTGGACACCGTTTTATGCATTCCGTGCATATTTTTGGACACCGTTTTATGCATTCCGTGCATATTTTTGGACACCGTTTTATGCATTCCGTGCATATTTTTGGACTTTAGAAA
>CAZCCJ010000012.1:17330-55175 GCA_964497235.1 uncultured Staphylococcaceae bacterium | reverse complement strand
TCTATCGCGGCTACCATTACGCCATGCCCGCTTGTGTTTGCCAGTCCTCTTTGAACGATTCTTTCATTCGGACGAAGCAGGTTGATTATACACTATTTAATTTTGCTTTATATTGCTTTTTGAAAGACTTTATTCGATGAATTGCACGGCTAGAAACGATGGTAGCCTGGATAAGCATCATAGTCACCGTAATTGTCGTTATTGTGTAATCGCTCTAATAAATCGCTGTAGGAAAGCCCATTTTCCAAATTGTTTATTATGTCAGCCAACTCAGGCGTTTTTTCTGCTGTTATCTGTTTTTTCGTCAATTTCGCCTGCGCGGTGTCTTTTTCTTCTAATAGAAATATGGTTTCGCCATCCGCGGCGCCATGCTTATCCGCCTGGTGGATCGCGATTGCTTTAACCAAGTCTGTCTCTTTGTTTTTGCCGTCGTTCAGCAAGAGGCTTATTTTCGTGTCTTTGAATGCCGTTAACATCGCGACATCGCCTTCGCTGTCGCCGGCCACCAATATTGGCCCTCTTCCGCTGTATTTCGGCGATATCGAATTCTTTATTGTTAGGGCTTTGCCGGTTTTTATAGCATACGATTTGTTGATTGTGTCTTTTTTTGGCGTTATTTTCCCGTTTTCGTCGAGTTTGTTGCCTATCGATAGTATTTTTATTCCTTCCGGGAACTTATAACGAGCCATCGCTTCTTGGACGGTCTTTTCTGGACTTGCGGATACGATATAGAGGTCTATTCCGACATTGCGTAACTCTTGCAACAAATCTCTCATTTCCGTGATTGGATGAAGACCATTCTCGATGATTGCTTCTTCTTTGGACAACGGACTGGCTATTTTTGCATTTTGAATTCCGATGATTTTTTCGTGTTTTTCATGTGAGAGCACGCATAGCTGATAATATTCGTCTTCGGTGAAACCCGAAAATAACGAGTAAGCGGCATACGCGCACGCGCCATAACCATAATATAAATAGACGGCCATCATGATTCTGTTCATTCGAACCCTAAAATCGATGAATATGGGATCGTTTGTCCATAAATCCGTTCTCTTATGGCTATTAAGATCCTTTGAAACGAATCCATTGTTCCACAAGTATTCATAGTCTGTGATCAATGGTTTTAACATGGCCGAAAAGGGAATGCCATGTATTTCTTTTTTCCAATTGGCCTCGTTTTCTGTGCGAAAAACACTTTCCATTTCGCTTGGCGAAAAGGCGTAATTCAGCCATTCGATTTGGTCTTCGAAAACGGTGACGGCGGTATCGCCGTATAGTAATGTTCCATCGCAGTCGAAAACGGCATAATCCTTATTTCCTTTGATTGGTTTATAGGTGTCTAAAAACGAGGACAACACATCGTTAGAGCGACGAGAGAATGTTCCTTTTTTCATGCGACGAACATTATATAGTCTATTGGCAAAGAAATCATAAAAAGCACGTCATAGCGCTATAATTTGTCGTTATTCTTATTCACTGAATGAAGCTGCTAATTAGAAATTTAAAACAAAAATGTAAAGATTTAATTTTATATAATTCTGCCAGTCTTCATAAATAAAAAAATAAATCAGCTAAAAAAATAATGATTATTACGAAATAATCGTATGTAAATCATTTTCATAAGTTAATATCGACATAAATTATAAAGATTAAGAATTATAAAATATGGACATTTATTTAAATAATACTTAAGATAATACGCAAGATAATGAAAAAAGAAAAAAACATAACCGACATAGAAAAAGAATTTGGTTGGGATGTTAGAAATTTTACAATTACAAACAGAATTCTATTTCTTTCTTCAAGATTCTCTTCTCTTTCCGAAAGACTCTCCATCTCGGGAAACGAGACTTCAAAGGAAACAAGAACATCAAAAGAGACGTTCTCAGCAGGGTATTTTTCCGTCCTAAATGAGGGGGTCGAAATCGATCAAAAATCTATATTCGGCGTAGGCGAAAATGCTGATGAAAGTCGTGCGAGGATAATGGTCGATAACGCTCAGAAAACGTACCAGAAAATAGGAGCTTTCGATTTGTTTTCTCCAAATGATTTCAAAAGGATCCACGCTTCGTTTAACGAGAATATCCTCAACAGGGCAGGAAACTACCGAAATAAAGCGGAAACGGTATTCCACGGGAAAGAATGCGTCTTCACCCCTCCGAGCGCGAAAAACGTGCCTTTATTGATTCGTGAGTTGTTTATGTGGGCCAAAGAAAATGCAGATTTGTTGCCTCCGATCGTATTGTCGTCGGTTATGCATTTTGCCATCGTTATGATTCACCCTTTTACTGACGGGAATTGCCAAATTGCAAAATATTGGCAGGAATCATACTTGGCAAGCAGGGGAATAAAGATGTCTTTCTCGCGATTTGAGAAAGTGCTCTTTGAAAAGCGAGACGAATACTATTCAAAAATCGGAGAATCAAGGAAAGAAAAAAATTTGTCGCACTTTATTGACTTCGTTTTGGGCGTTTCCTGTGAAACGGCTGAAATGGAAGCGAGCGAGATGGAGATTCCTGCCGCGACCGACAAATATGTCAAAAAACTATTGAATGAGACGATGCCGGGTTTTAGCTATACGACCCATGAATTGCTGCGGCTTATGGGGTTACGTTCAAAAGAGACCCTCAGGAGGCACTATTTGGGGCCGGCGCTCAAAAATGGTTTCTTTGAATATTCCAAGAATGAGAAACGCACGTCAAGGAATCAATCATATATTAGAAAATAAATTTTCTAAATGAAAGATTGGCAATTTAAGGTGAAAAGTGCTAAAAATCAATTAAATCGATAATTACTGAATATTATATAAAAGACAATTTAAAATTTTAAAAAGTGTATAAAAAAATCAATATTGTTTTGTGTTTAACTAATGTTTTTAAACAAAATTTCCTGAAAAAGTCATTTTTCGAACGAAAAATCTTTTGTATAAGGCCAAAAGAGAACTTATTCATTGATTTTTTGACTGAAAAACGTATTAAAAAATGTCAATTTATTAGCACAAGAAATCGAGTGATTGTGTACTGAAATATTTGTAAAAATAACAATAAGTGTTTTTTGATGATCACATCGTATCTCGACTGATGCCCGCAAAAACTCGTCCAATCGTTTGTCTCACACGATTCGATTTATTCTGAATGAACTCTCGTTTTTTCTTGTCGCATCGAATTGACTAAAAGTTATTTGCAAATTTATCAATTTTTCTTGTGAGTAGATAAAAGAATAAAAAATTGGCTTATAAAAATATATATGTAAAGAAGAATATTATGAGACTCAACTCTTTTGCGAATCGTTATGACTAGATAAAAACGGCCAGAATGATAAGATAAATTATATGAGCAAAATGTCCTTTAATGACGCTAGCGGAAGAAGTGTGTATAGAAAAAGCTTCTTAGAGATTAAGGAAGCGCTGATTTCAGCTTCATCGCTTTTGAACACATATGGTTTTGGCTACATTTACTTTGGCGTTGATAAACAAGGAAAAATATCGTCAATCAAAAATGTTCGTCAAGGGATGAACGATCTCTCGAAAGAAATACTTCTTCATCTGCGTCCAATTCCGAAGGTGTCGATAGTTCCCGTCGAAGGCGATGCCGGGATTATAGTTAAAGCGAGTTTTTCCGGATCATTAGGACTATATTCCGCATATGGCAACTATTATTTGCAGGAAAGAGGCGCGGATTCGCCTATGACTGCCGAACAATTGTTATCTCGTCTTCCTTCACATCGAATGGAATCGTTTTCCGTTGATGGTCACTTGGATGGCGCACTTGATGAAAAACGTCTAATCGAAACGATAAGGCGCGGTTATGACGGCCATAGACTTAGTGATTTGTATACGGACGCTGAGACTGCGTTATCTAGGCTTGGTCTTCTCGATAAGCGGGGAAATGCTGAAAAAGAGGCGTTTTTGCTTTTTGGTGATTCCAAACCGGTACAGCTCAAGAAGATGTTTTATGACGATCGCGGCGAACTTGTGGATTATTCGACGTTCAAAGGGAACATTTTAGACTGTGTCCAAGAAGGAATTCGTTCCGTTTATCCCCGCTTTACGCATTTTAGGAAGGTTGTTTCTGATGATTTCAGCGATCAAATGTCGAATTTTTCGTTTCTAAATGAGGCGTTGGTCAATGCGTATAGCCATTCGGACTATACAAAATCCAATATGGTCGAAATAAAAATAACGAAAGAATACGTATCGATCTCGAATGATACCGATAAAGAAAATTTCAATGCGTTGCCTTATATCAAAAACATAGGTGGATCGACTGGTGATAATCCTTTGCTCCTAATTCCTCTTTATTTAGGCGGCTATACAAAGAGGATTGGCGGCGGAATATCGGAAATAGCGAAGGAATGCCGTGAGAAACGCATTCGTTTTGAAATGAAGATTGAGGATGGCAAGTTCGTCTGCGTTTTTTACCGCAAAGAAAAGGAAAAGAATGTTGAGTCTCTTGCGCCGGTCGATAAGGCTAGCGGGCCGATTCGGGATCCCGGCGATGATGCTTTAACGCTTTTGGACCTTAGGATTTTGAATGCTTTAAAGGAAAAACCGGATATGACCATACCGGAATTGAGCGTCGCTCTAGGGAAGTCGCAAGCGACGATCCATCGTTATATCGTTTCTTTGATGAATGCCGGGAAACTCATAAGGCGTGGCGCAAGGAAAAATGGTTATTGGGAAGTCGTCACTTCTTCCCGTCGTTGATCAATGAAAGAGCCGTTTTTGTTAAAGCTTTGAATCGCTCGTCGCCTTTGTATTTTTTCGTTATTGATTTGAAATCCTTATCTTTTCTATATAAACGAATCAGTTCTTTTTCGCTGTTTGACAACACATAAGCCTTTTCTTGCCCCAATAGTTCGGCGATTGAAATATCCATGAAATCGCAGACTTTTTCCAATAAATTCAAATCTGGCGCGCATTCGCCTAAACGCCATCTCCTGACTGATACATCTGAAATGTTGAGCGCTTCGGCCATTTTTCGGTTGCTGACGTCATTCTCTTTCATCCAGGCGTCGATATATTGGCAGACGTATTCTCTCGTCGGTTTGTTCTTTTTTGTTGTTGTATCCATTTTGTCCTTTTTGTATCTCTATTTAACTCTTTTTTCGTTCTTTGTCTTCTTTTTTGCTTTGCAAAATAACTATACTTAATTCGTCATCGAAAGGGAGATGGAAAAATGATCAAAGTGAATTTCTTGGGGGAGGGCGTCACCGAAGGGGAGTGCATCCCCTCCCAAGATAAGCAATATGTTTCGTTGATCGGAAAGGAAGCGGGATTTTTGGCCCTTAATTATGGCAATGGCGGAGCTAGAGTTACCTATTGGACGAACGCAATTGGCGAACCATATAACGAATATGACTTTATAAAAAAGGCAAAGATGATGGAAGATGCCGATTTCGTCTGTATTTTCGGCAGAACGAACAACTATGGCCGCATCGATTGCGAAAGACTTTGAGAAACGCTTTCCTGAACTCGCGACAAACGGGGAATAAGTGATATAGTAGATAGTCGAGGGAAAACAATGAAACCGGTTAAGCTTAAAAGCGAATTGAAAGAATATATTTGGGCGGGCGAAAAGCTTCGCCTTTATTATGGCAAGGATTATGGCCCAAAGAAAATCGCCGAAAGCTGGGAACTTTCTTTCAATGAATCGGGACCCAGCGTCATTGCTTCTGGAGAAGATGCCGGCAAAGCTTTGAAGGATGTTGCAACCAAAGAAGATATAGGCGATTTAGCAGGGAAATTTGAATTTTTCCCGATTCTTATAAAATTGATAGACAGCGATTCGAATTTAAGCGTTCAGGTTCATCCGAGCGACGAATACGCTTTAAAGAACGAAGGTCAGTTCGGTAAGACCGAGATGTGGCATGTCTTGGAAGCCAAACCTGGGGCAGGGCTATATGTCGGTTGGAAAAGGAAGACGAATCCGGAAGAAGTCAAAAAGGCCATCGCCGATGGTTCGATCGTCGATTTGATGAATTTCGTCGAAGTGAAGCCTGGCGATGACTATTTCATTCCAAGCGGCACCGTCCATGCGATAGGCGCCGGCGTGACTTTGATCGAAATCCAAGAAAACAGCACCCTCACTTATCGCCTATATGATTACGATCGGGTTGATAAAAATGGAAATAAGCGTGAACTTCACGTCGAGAAGGCTTTGAAAGTGCTCTCCTATGAACCATACAAAAAGATGGAATTCAAGAAGCCGCTAATTGGCGAATGCTCTTATTTCTCCTCGAGTGCGCATTACCTTAATGGGTTGGCTGATATAGCGACTGACGCTCATTCATTCAAGTCTCTCACTTTCGTTTCTGGGGAAGGAGTATTGGAAGGAATCCATTTCATGAAGGGCGATACGTTCTTTATCCCAGCCTCCTCTAAGGCGCATCTTGAAGGCGTTGGAGACTATATAATCACGGAGATCGGAAAATGAAGAAATATATTGGAATCGATATCGGCGGAACATCGATAAAGTGCGCTTTCATCGAAAAAGATGGGCGAATTGCAGGGAAATTTGGTTTTCCGATAATAAAAAACGAGAAACAAGAGGATACCATCAACCGTCTTGGCGATTTGGTTAATGACGAAATAAAGAAAGCGGGCTTATCCAATTCGGATTTCGTCGGAATCGGCATCGGCTGCCCCGGCTCCATCAATAGCGAGACCGGCATTTGCTGCTTCAGCAATAACCTTGGCTGGAATGATTTGCCAGTCGCGAAGATATTGAAGGATAGGACCGGCTTAGATACGAAGATATCCAACGATGCGAACGTCGCGATGCTTGGTGAAGCGACTTTCGGAGCCGCCAAAAACTATAAGAACGCGATTCTTATAACGCTTGGCACTGGCGTCGGCGGCGGTTTGTTCCTAAATGGTCGCTTATATGAAGGAAATGAAGGCAAAGGCGCCGAACTCGGCCATATGGTCATCGAAATGGATGGCGCACCTTGCACTTGTGGACGCTGCGGTTGCTTCGAAGCGTATGCGTCGGTGACGGCGTTAATTGGGCAAACGCAAGAAGCCATGAGAAAGCATCCAGAATCGAAGATGTGGGGTTATGTCGATGGCGATATCGGCAAAGTGAATGGAAAGACCGCGTTTGAGACAAGCAAATTAGGCGATGAGGCCGCTAAAGAAGTCGTTGATCGATATGAAAATTATTTGGCTGTCGGGCTCATCAATTACTGCAATATCTTTAGGCCTGAGGTTATCTTGATTGGCGGCGGGCTATCGAATCAAAGGGAATATCTGACTGATGCCATCAAAGGAAAGATGGCGCGATGCGATTATGGTTTCAAAGGGACGCCGAAAGTCGACGTCCTGGTTACAAATTTGGGCAATGATGCTGGCGTTTTAGGCGCCGCAGCTTTATGGATGAAGGAGGAATAGAAATGCGTTTCATCATAATGGACACCCCTAAGGAAATCGGGGAAGCAATTGCAAAAGATTTCGTAAAGTTACTTAGTGATAAGCCGAATGCAGTCGTGGGACTCGCCACCGGTTCCACGCCGCTCCCTTTGTATGGTGCGATCATCGAAGCCTATAAAAATCAAAAAATATCCTTCAAATCGGCCACATCTTTCAATTTGGACGAATATGTTAATCCTCCGAAGGAAGAGGACACATACCGCTATTTCATGAAGACGAATCTGTTCGATCACGTGGACTTCAAGGAAGGCGCCAATCATTTCCCAAGCGCTGAGAACATGAAAGAATACGATTCCTGGATCAAAGAGGCCGGTGGAATAGATCTCCAGATCCTCGGCATCGGACGCGATGGGCACGTCGGATTCAATGAACCTGATACCCCTTTCGATTCTTTGACCCATTTGGCGGAGCTGACGGAAAACACGAGGCAAGCCAATGCCCGTTTCTTCACCGGCAAAGATGAGACGCCTCATCAAGCCATAACCATGGGGCTAAAGACCATCTATGGCGCCAAGCATATCGTTTTAATCGCTTCTGACATGACTAAAGTAGACGCCATTCGTTCGTTAAAGAAAGGCGTGGCTGATGTTGCTTGGCCTTGCACATCTTTGCTCACTCATGAGAACGTGGACATCTATTTGACAAAAGAGCTATTCGCGGCCATCTAACGCTTATTTTCGAATGTCATTCAAGCCAGGGTTAACGCCTTGGCTTTTTCGTTTTCTTAATTTGTCAGAGGCGTTAGAACCGATAGCGTTTGCCATTAGTTTGATCTTTGATTAACTTTTTCTTTATTTGCGTTCTACTTTGTAGAATAATCTCAAACGGTAAAAATAAGGGGAACACAATGAAAACCAAATATCTAGCAACCATCCTCATCTCCTTGGCGGCTCTATCATCATGCGAAATGGGGCTCACGCCAAATGATTCTTCGAACTCGCAAACAGGCGGCGAGATCACGTTGGTTAAAACCTTAAATTCTAAGGTTTACTTCGGAACGCTCGAAAGTACATATTCCTTGCCGTGCTCTTTCTTTAGCGTGGCGGAAGACGTTCCGTATATCAAATTCTCTGATTTCTTTGGCGGCGTCCATAAAGAGATCATTACGCCAGGGCAAGAGACTGGGATCTATACTTGGAGCGACAGCGTCGTTACCAATAGACTCACCAAGGCCACGATGGTTTTTGACGTCGATAACAATACCATAAGCACGGGAGATTTCGATTTATTCAAAAGCATTGCCGGCGAGACTACGACCATCCATGATGACACGTTCGAAGTGCGCGCTGATAAATCCGCAGAAATCGTGGAAGATGAATGCTCCCGTATAGCGGGCAATGCCATGATTTGGGATATGGACCGCTACAACATGAAACTTGTCTCTTACGAAAATGAGGTCTACGCTCCATATAGCGTTTATCAAACCCTTTTCTTCTCCCGATTCAAACTCAATATTACCTTCAACGGCGCCGATTTCTATTTATACGACTCTCTTAGCGTGTTCGCCGATAAAGACAACAATCTTACCGATTATGCGAAAGCCATATATGATGGCCCACTCGCCAAAATAAGCGAAAGAAGCAAGAGCTATTCGAATTATTATTACGGCTCTTTCTTATTCGCGATGGAAACGTCGAATGGAAAGCTCTCCGGGAAAGCCTTCGCCAACGATTTAGACGGAGTGCTTAAGGCTTATGGCCTCAAAGATAAAATGCTTTCAAGCAATTCCGATATCGCCGATGAGGCGTTATGCGACGCTGTTGCATTGATCTTCGCGGATGGCGGCCATACAGGAACCTATGGGACGGGAATTAGCGTCGCCCCTGACACCACGAGAGAAATCAATTATCTGAGGAAGGTATTTGCTACCGATGAGCGTCTTAAAGCGCGCCAAGCCCTAAGTACTGCTCTTTCGACGCAACGTGGCGTGTCTGAATTCAAAACGGCTTTGGATCATTTGAAGAAAAGCGGCCAAACGGCGATCATCACTTTCGATGGTTTCTCTTTGACGAGCGCAAGCACCTCTCCGACCAAAGAAGAGGTCGAAAGCGATAACAAGAGCACATTCGGCATCCTTTATAACTGCTTTAAGGAAATCGAAAAAGACAACTCAATCAAAAAGGTCGTCCTTGATGTATCCTTAAATGGCGGTGGCGCGGTCATGGCGCTTGGCCAGAGCCTATCCTTCATTACTAATGAGAACATCACCATCAATACGAAGGATCCGGTAACTGGCGCATCGAACTCCGAAACCGTCAGATACGATACGGATCTCGATGGCGATTTCGCCGACGATGACTCATATGCTGGGAAATATGATTTCTATATCCTCACCTCTCCTTATTCCTTCTCATGCGGGAACGCTTTCCCGTGCATCGCCAAGGATAATGGCTGGGCGAAGATAATCGGACAACGCAGCGGCGGTGGCGATTGCGCGGTCGGATATGCCATGAGCGTTGATGGAGCCTTATGGCAGATGTCGAGCCCCATGATGATCACGCGTGAGGATGGCTCGAGCGTCGATGATGGCGCCGCAGTCGATTACACGCTTGACTACAGCTATTTCTATGACGCTGCAAAGCTCGATTCCTATCTCACGAACTTACCTGCCTAAGCCTTGCAAAACGCACTCTAACGAAAGCCGCCTTTGGGTGGCTTTTTTCTAAATCTTGACAAATGAATTAGCACTCAACACTTGCGAGTGCTAAAAAGGCAATTATAATAGTTGCGTATCCATAAGGAGGCTAACTATGAACAACATGAATCAAGGAATGGAAGACTATTCCCAAGACGAAAATATACTCGACAAGTTTGGAAGAGACGTCAATAAAGAGGTTAAGGCTGGGAAGATAGATCCCGTCATCGGACGTGACGAAGAAATCCGAAAAGTCGTGCAAATCCTGGCTAGAAAGACGAAAAACAACGTCATTCTTTTGGGCGAACCTGGCGTCGGAAAGACGGCAATCGTGGAAGGGCTCGCGGAAAGGATAGTCAAAGACGACGTGCCAAATACGCTCAAAGACAAAGAGATATACGAACTTGACATGGGAGCGCTTGTCGCTGGCGCCAAATACCGTGGCGAATTCGAAGAAAGGCTCAAAGCGGTCTTAAACAAAATTAAAGCGTCCGAAGGCAAGATCATCCTTTTCATCGATGAGATCCATCTTATCGTCGGGGCTGGCAGAAGCGATGGGGCGCTAGATGCTTCCAATATGCTTAAGCCGATGTTAGCGAGAGGAGAGATTGATTGCATTGGCGCGACGACACTAAACGAATATAGGGAATATATAGAGAAGGACCGCGCCTTGGAAAGACGTTTCCAAACCGTTATGGTCGGCGAACCGACGGTCGAGGACACGATCACGATACTTCGTGGCTTGAAAGAGAGATTCGAAGGATACCATGGCGTTCAGATAACCGACGGCGCTTTGATCGCGGCCGCCACTTTGTCTAACCGCTATATAACCAATCGTTTCTTGCCTGATAAGGCCATCGACTTAGTGGACGAAGCCTGCGCTGGCATCAAAGTCGAAATCGAATCGATGCCAACGGAACTAGATGAGGTCAATAGGAAGATAAGAGGCTTAGAAATAGAGAAGGTTCAATTGGCAAAAGAGAAGGACGAATCTTCGGCTAAGCGTCTCCTTGCTCTTGAAGACGAACTTAGCGAAGCGAAGGCAAAGAGCGAGGATCTAACTAAGAGGTGGCAAGTCGAGAAGGCGGAAGTGACGGAAGCCAAGAACCTTAAGAGCGAGCTCGAGAAAGATAAGTTTGATTTGGGGGTTTATTTCTCCAAAGGTGACTATGTCAAAGCGTCAGAGCTCCAATACAAAGTCATTCCGGAAAAAGAAAAGAGACTTGAAGAGTTGACTAAGTCTTCCAAAGACGAAGAAAGACTCGTGAATGAGGTGGTGGATGAGGAAGCCATCGCCAAAATCGTCGCCAAGATGACTGGCATACCGGTGTCTAGAATCGAAAAAGGCGACCGCGAAAAAGTGCTTGATCTCAAAAACGTCCTCGAAAAGAGGGTCATTGGACAAGAAAACGCGATTAGATTGGTGTCGAATGCCATCCTTAGACAACGCGCTGGCATCCAAAATCCGAATAGGCCGATCGGGAGCTTCTTGTTCTTAGGACCTACGGGCGTCGGAAAGACGGAGGTCGCGAAAGCGCTCGCTGAAGCTCTCTTCGATAACGAAAGCAACATCATCCGCATAGATATGTCCGAATATATGGAGAAGTACAGCGTTTCCCGTTTGATTGGCGCCGCGCCTGGATACGTTGGCTATGAAGAAGGCGGCCAGCTCACCGAAAAGGTGCGTAGAAACCCATATTCGATCGTGCTTTTCGATGAAATAGAGAAGGCCGATCCAGAAGTATTCAACTTATTGCTACAGATACTTGATGATGGGCGTTTGACGGATTCTCAAGGACATTTGGTCGATTTTAAGAACACGATCATCATCATGACGAGTAATCTGGGTTCGGAATATATCTTGGAAGGAAAGAAAGAGATGGTCGAAGGATTGCTACATAAGACCTTCAAGCCGGAATTCCTCAACCGCATCGACGAAATCGTTTATTTCAACCCATTGTCGAAGGACGTTCAAAAGCAAATAGTCGAAAAGATGCTCAAAGAACTCTCATATAGGCTTGAAAGCAATTTCTATCATGTCACTTGGGATGCCGACTTATCCGATTACATCATCGATAACGCCTATTCTCCGACCTTTGGTGCCAGACCGATAAAGAGATTCATTCAGGATAAGATCGAGACGACCTTGGCGACTTCGATTGTCAAAGGAGATCTTAACACCGAAGACACTTATGTCGTTGGCGTGGATAAAGATGAGATAACGATACGAAAGGCTGACGCCGTTAAAGCGTAACGAATCAAAGGGAAGCGATAACCGCTTCCCTTTTTCGTTATCTCACGTAATTATCAGATGTTTTGTATATTCTTCCAGCTAAGAGAGTCCCTATCGTAAGGGGTATCGGAGCCAAGAGTATGAACCAGCATTGCCAACCTTTCTCGCCTAAGTCATAGCCAAGTTCCAAATATAGGGCCGTGCATAACATCCAGAAGAAAGCGATTGATGAGATGAGAAACATCGTTTTCCATTTCCATCTTCTCGAAAAGAAAGCGGTCGCCATAAAGATGGATGGAATCATCCAAAAGAAGGCCTGGAAGCTGTTCCAACTTTCGACGTGGTTTATTCGAATCGCTATATAGGCGATTGAAAAAATCGAAATAATCGTGCAGATCACAAGCGAAATGAAGATGCAGCGTTCTTTGAACAACGCTTTCGGAGAATGTTTTGCGGCGTTTGATAAACTGTCGTCTGAGTGGGGGTTTACCAAATAGTCCAAGGAAACCTCATAGAAATCAGCGAGCTCTTTGAGCACGCTTATATCGGGGAGAGAATCGCCTTTCTCCCATTTTGAAATGGATTTATCGGTGTAGTTGAACCTCTCGGCGATCTCGCCTTGCGTTAGGCCTTTATTTTTTCTTAGGGAAGAGAGGTTAGACGCGATAATGCTATTTAAATCGTTTTCCATTGCGCTTATTTTAAACTTTTACAGCGAAGTTATTAACAACAATCGAGTGAGATGGCGAATATATTAAAACAAGGTTCATTGCGTCTCTCCTTGCTACAATAATCTTAACAAATGTCACCAATGATGTCACCAATGTCGCCAATGATGTCGCCAATGAGATTTTAAGATGGGCAAGAAGTCAAGCCGCCAGCACAATTCGTCGCTTTGCCACTTCGAGGAAAATAAAAAACCGCCCGAAGGCGGAGTGATTGAGAATGGTCACCGAGCTAGTCGATGTTTTCTTCTTCGGAAGCGGTTTCGTCATCGTCTGAGAAGATAGGACCTTCTTTGGCGATCTCTTCGAGAAGTTCGCTGTAGGCGAGCTCTTGACCGTTCATTTCGTTCTTGTGGAATAACATATTGGAACTCTCCTTTCGTCTCCTTTTATCGGAGCAGCATTAATATAAGGCCTAAACAAGCGATGTATTTTTGATAGCGTTTTCAGAAAGCGTTTTCAGAAAGCGGTTTCAAAAAAATATAGCAAAAACATTCGATAAATGCTCGATTTTTGTTTTGAATGTTTGAATATAAAAGTTTGAAAATTCATATCATTTTCATAGTTGCAGCGTCCAATGGGCGATAGAGAGACGCGAAAATATTCAAGATTGTTTCTTCTTTTTAAGTTACAATGATGGATGGAGGTAAAAAGAAAAAAAGAAAAAAGTTATGTACGAGCAAGAAACGAAGTACCGCGGACTTGCAAAGATGCTCTCCAATTACGATTGCATATTCGTGGATACGTGTTCCTTGATGGAAGAATCCTTCCCCGAATTCGTGAAGACTCTGAATTCATTGCACAAAGATGACTATTGGATTGAAAAGATAACCATCTTATCTCAATGCATCGACGAATTGAAAAAGCATTCGAAAAGCAAAGACGCCGGCAAGAGGATTGACGCCAAAGCAGCGCTAAAAATCCTTCGCAAGGATCGTTGGCACACTAAAATATTCAAGATTGAAAAAGGAAAGAAATCCTTAGCGGGATTCGCCGATAAGGCGTTGTTCAATCTTGTAAATGAGATAAGGACCAGACAAAGGGTCTTGGTCATCACGCAAGATAAGAAACTCGCATACGACATTCGCGGATTGAATCATCTGGGTTCACAAAGAGGAAAGACGGTCGACGTCTATAAAGTTCGAAGAGATGGTTGGTTGGAGCCGAATTTAGGAGAGAACGAAAACGGCTTTTCGCCACGCCAAAATAACAAATCATATGTGAATGACTTCAAAAAAGAGGAAAACAAAGGTTACTTTAACAAACCTTTCACGTCTAAAAAGGACGACAAAACGTCCATAATCGAAGAGCAAGACAAACGCCTCAGCTCGAATTTATCCAATCCGAATTATCCAAAGGATAAGAAGATAAAGGATATTGAGACTCAGATGGAGGCCATCTCCAAACTCGATGAGAAGGCGAAGGAGTCACTAAGGCTCGCTTTTACGCTTCCTCAATTAGCCAAAGAGAAAGAGAAACTAGTCGCGCCCGTTAAAGCGGCCCTCCCTTCAAGACGAGAAGCCAATAAAAACGAGAAGGAAGTTAAACCCATTGTTGCCGATTCTAAGAAAGAATCGACAATCATAAAGGAAAAGCCGAACAATCCTATCGTCCATACTGAGAAGGGGAGGAACGCCTCCTTTGCCTTCGAACGTCTTGGCGAGCATTATGGCTGGCTCTTCCGCGATTCATCTCTTCCTTTCGTCAAAGGGGTTCATGGAGATGTCGATTTAACCGCCATGGATTTAAAGAAGATGGATTCCTCGACTGCTTCGATGAAGGCAGGCGAAAGTAAGGACGTCGCTTTCAAAAGCCTAAAAATCCATGTCGTCAAAGAAAGCGACGCCTTCGTGTTGTCGCTAGTCGAAAATAAGCAGAAGGAAGAGAAACGAAAGGATGCCATAATTCCTTCGAAAATCGAAAAATCCACTGCAAAAGAGCCTCAAAAGAAGCCGAAACCAATTAAAGCGGAAGCCAATGAGAAGCCCGTTAAACCAATCTCAAAGGGTTCTGCGAAGAAAGGATCGGATAACAAAAAAGAGGTGAAAGAAGCTCCTAAAAAGAGCGAGCCTAAGAAGCTAACTCCAACTCCCAAGAAACCGATTCCTGCTTTGAAGAAGAAAGAGGTCAAGCCTTTGTCGATCGATGGGGGTATGGCTGCCGTCCCTAGCGGCGTCACTCTTTTCGTCGGCGGGCCTAAGGAAAGGAAATTGACTTCCTCGAGCGATAAACCTCAATCCCTCGAAGAGAAAGAGAAGATGGAAGCCGCTGGGAAAAAAGTCGGCGACTTGCATCGCGCCTCTCCTAAGAAAGAGGATAAGCCCACTCCAAAGAAGAGCAGGGCGCCTTCTAAGAACTACGCGGATGCGCTTAAGAACGATAAGGTTCTAAACGCCAATCTCAATAATCCCAATTACCCAAAGGATTCAAAGATCCGCGACATCGAGTTCCAAATAGCCTTGATCCATACCCTTAAGCAAAGCGAGATGAAAAACCTCTTGCTTGGCCTACGCGTCTTGGAACATAGATTGAAAGAACTCAAAGCGTAGCCTTCTATTTAGCGAACAATGGGGCAATCTGATGCGGTTGCCCCATTTTTCAAAAATAAAATGTGAATATCGAGGAAAATACTTGAAATTTTTTCGCGCTTAATTATTCTTGCAAACGTGCATAGGCTTAAGCCTATAAAAATCTGAAAGGAAAAAATATGAAAAAGCACATTGCGTTATTCGCATTATCCGCGGCTGCACTCTTGGGGTTAGGCGCTTGCGGAGAGGCCGCATCATCCTGCACAACGCCAGCTGATAGCGGTGATTCTGAGTCTTCTCAGACCCCAGTCGTCGATAACAGCGTCAAACTCACGATCGATGTTCCGGATGGAATCAACGTCGACGTCGAAGACGCGCCAGCTGATGGCAAATACTATCCTGGCGACGAAGTCGTCTTCACCGTTGAGCGTACCTCAAACTATCCGATGAACAAGCAAATCTCCAAGATCTTGGTCAATGGCCATGAAGCCGTGACCAAAGATGATGTCGGCGATTTCTTCTTCATCATGCCGAAAGGCGGCGCGACCATCAAAATCGAAGACAAAGAAATCTGCGACGCGAAGGTCTTTGAGGTCTCTGATATCGATTCAGAAGCCATACCGACCTTAGCCAAAGATGACTATAACAACGTTGAGAAAGTGACCGCTTTCACGAAATCGATCTCCGATATCCTTATTGAAAGTGACAAAGTCCAAGGCGACTATCTCATGGATGCGTCGTTCTCTTTGAAGAACTCTCCGATTCCGAAGAGCAGCTATAACAGGGAACTTAACGGCATTTGGGGCATCACCGAATCTGTGTATCAAGGTAAGGGCCATGTTTATGCTGTCGAAAACAACAAAATGAAAATGGAGTTCTCTGGCGCAAATGGCACAGGCAATAACACCTATAAATACGTCGTTGAACAAGGATATTCCGGTAGTAGTTTATTCTATAAGCACAAACAGAAGTGGGAAGCCAATTCCAGCAGCTATAATGAGTGGAAAGCTAAAGCGTCCACCAATGAACTTTATTTGTATAACGTCGTCACCGATGATATCGAAAGCGCTGACTATAACAGCAAGACGATGATCAAATTGACCGACGCCAACAATGCTGCGACTGAGTTTGGCATTGGCAACATTTATGCCGACAACATTTATAACGGAACTTCAACCGCCGGGCTTATCAAGACTTCCGGCGACGCTTTAGTCAACCAAATCAAGGAAGTCAATACGACTGTTGCCACAAACAACAAGTCCTACACCATGGAAATCGTTTCCTATGATTTAAGTAACCTCAGCGGCAAACAATTCCATCAATATATCAATACGTTCACCGTCGATGGCGATGGATTCGTCAGCAAGTTATCTTGCGTCGATAATAAGTACACCGATGACGCTTATTGGGATGTCGCCAATGATAAATTGACTGATGATGCAGTCATCGAAAGTACTTCATATTCCACCTTCAATATGACTCGTGGCTTCAAGCATAGTGAAGCCAATCTCAATATGACCGATGTTTCTAAATACAAGATGGAGGATTATGAAGTCGAGCTTGAAGTACAAAACGATTGGGCTGGCAAACGATATGTGAGCACGGCCGATTTAGCCGAAGGCGAAGTTTTGGAACTCGAAGTCGGCACCAAGATTAATAACTTCAAATTCTTAGACTATTCCAGCGACATTGCCATCGTTACGCCGACGTTTACTGGCGCCGAGGATGAAGAGCTCCTTACCGTCAGCGGATCGACTTATACGGTTGCCGGGAAGGGCGAAACCAAATTGGTGTTTGATAACTGGTTTGGCGACATAAAGGAAATTGACGTTAAGTTCGTCGATCCAAAACCATATAGCATCGTTGCCTCTTTCGACAAATCCGTCGTCATGGCTGGTGAGACAATCACTTTGACCGCTTCGGTTAACCCGTCTAGCGCTGAGCAAGGATATACCGTTACTTTGCCCGAAAGCGATCCTACCGGCTCCACTTTAGTTAAGAACGATGATGGAACCTATTCGATTACTACAACATCCGAAGGTACTTCTTATGTTACGATTGTGTCAACCGTTAATCCGTCTGTTAGAAAGAAACTTGAATTCTCCGTTGCTGGACCAGCGACCGTCGAAGGCGTTAAAGCGTTGCTTCCGACTGTGACATTCGCTACATCCAATAGCGATAAGAGCAAGTTTGCTTCCGATCGTTTTAACATCAACTTCAATGCTGATGGAACCGGGACCGTTGGTGCTTGGTATGGCAACTCCTATTGTTATAGCGATGGCACATCGGACTTCACTTGGACGATGGATGAGAGCACTTGCGTTATAACCATCACGCAAGAGAAGGCCGTTAATGGCAGCTGGAAGATAAATTCTTTCACCCCTGTCAACAGCTTGTCGTTCAAGATTTCCGCTTCCAGTAGCTCTAAGACTGAGGAAGTGAGCGTCTACGCTTGCGATCGTGTTGCCGATTTGGCGGAAGGCCCATGGGCCGTCGTTGAATAAAGCGACTCCTCATTCTATTAAGGCTTCACCGAAAGGTGAGGCCTTTTTATGTATCGTCTTATAAAGTCGTTCTTTATCTTTGATTTCGTTTTTACGAGAATATCAATATGAAAAAAGTAACTAGAATCGCCCTTGTTGCTCATGACAACAAGAAAAAGACCATGATTGAATGGGTCAAGAAGAATGCCGATAAGTTAGAGGAATTCACGTTATGCGGAACGGGAACGACCGCTAAACAGGTGTCAGAAGCAACGGGATTGAAAGTCTATCCCTATCTAAGCGGGCCTTTGGGCGGAGATCAGCAAATCGGCGCCAAAATAGCGGAAGGGGAGATTCAAATGGTCGTCTTCTTCTGGGATCCGCTTGAAAGCCTTCCGCACGATCCCGACGTTAAAGCGCTCCTAAGGATCGCCGCTTTATACGATATCCCTATCGCCACGAACCACGCGACTGCGGAATATCTGCTTCATTCGACATTGCTAAGAGATTAATAACTATTAGCTTTGAAATCGTCGGGATCAAATACAGTCCCTTCGAATTCCTGTGGTTCGCCTAAGGTGTAGGTTCTTTTCGTTGAACTCTTGGTGCTGTTGATCAATTCTTTTCCTATATATTTGAGAACTTGCATCTCTCTTTCTAACTTTGTTACATGACCATCGCTTATGGTGACGGTGTTATCATAGGAAATCGTTTGCTCTTTGGCGCCATCTCTATATGCGTCCACTTTATATGAGTATGAGAAAGTGTTGTTATCCTTAAGATCCGGAAAGGATTGGGAAACGACGTAATTCTCTTGGCCTATATAATCGGAATAGCCGTCTAGCAATCTTTTTTCCTCGTCGAAAGGGGATATGGATAAATAGTTTGCGTGTTCCTCTTCGTCATAGAGGGTGACGTTTTTGACGTCAGGTTCATTAGGATCGTCATAGTGATATAAGACATAGAGTCGATCGTTATCGATATATGTCTGGGTTTCTCCAGCGTCAGGGTCATTATCGTCGATTTGTTGTGTATATACGTCATCGATGAGTTTGCCGACTTGGCTGCTGTTATATAGCGACACCGTGCCGCGCTGAGTTGTGTCGGTCGTTATCCCATAGTAGTTGTTAGAGAGGGTTGATTCGTATGAATAAGACGAATAGGAACCGCAAAAAGAACTCAAATCATTAAGGAAATCCGTTATCTCCTCTTGCTTTGTTTTAGGCGAAGAGGAAGAAGAATCGTTTTGATTTCCGCACGATATAAGTGAGAAAGTGCTAAAAAGAATGAGGAATTGCGCTGATTTTTTCATTTTTCGATAAATACCAATTGTTTTAAATTGGCGTCGTATATCTCGATTCTTGCCCCGTTATTCTTGATTATCCCATCGGTGAAGACTAAGCCCGATTGATCGTTTTGATCGTTTGTCTTTGTCGGTCCTTCGAAATCGGAGAAGGTTATCTTCGCCAAGGAAATCGTGTAGGTGAAGGTCCATTTGACTTTTTGATCTTCGATGATGTTCTTATTTTCATCATATGGGGCGTAATAGACGTAGCCCGTGCCATCGCTACTACAAGTGAAGTCGGTATAGAAGTAGCCGTATTCCATTGGCTTATCTTCGTCTCCGATGACTCTTGTTTTGGCGTCATAGGTATGGGAGGAAAGGTACGCTTTATTGTCATCGGTCGGGTCTTTCTTGACGGCGTACGTTAGAGTTTGCGATAGGCTTCCGTCGACGGAAGTTAAAACGATTGAGACGTCATCGGCTTCTTTTTGCGGCACGACGGTCAAGACGTTGTCTTTCTTGGTTACGGTTATGGTTTCTTCGTCAGAGACGGTATAGGTGTAGCCTTGTTCAGCCATAGAAGGCTGGGTGCTTATGCTAAGCGTATACGTTTGCCCTAGGTATAATGTGTCGTCATTCAGATAGTTGCTGCTTTCGATGACCATGAAGCTCTTCGGAGCCGCTCCGATTATCGTCACGGGGACTTTGATCGTCTTATAGCTATATTGGTTATTTCCGGTCTTGGCGAGGTATTTGAACGTCAGATCGGCGGATCCTTTGCCATTTACTTCGAAATATGATCCATCCACTTTGACGACCGATTGCTTGCTTGAACGGTATGGGGTTAGTGTCACATCAAGTGCGGTGGTTGGCGAATAGACTTTCGCGGCAGCGCTGATGTAATTGGTTTCTTGCGAGATGAGCGACGGATCTTCGATTTCGTATCCTTTTCCCGGGATGCCCGAGGAATAAAGCTGAACCTCGCTTACCTCGCTAAGGAAATAATCGTCGACGTTGATATCGCTGGATATGCTCTCTCTATCGCCATAAGTGATGGTGGCTTCTTGCGTTATCTCGGATATATAAGCGTTGCTATCGTCGCTATCTCCATCTGCTTTATCGACCAATTTGTAACTATAGCTATAGGAGGTGAGGCGATTGTCTTTGACGTAGAAAGAGGCATTGACGGTATTGGTGTTGGTATCGCCTAAATCGCCAGGTTCAGTGTAAACGCCGGAATAAGTGTATTTCGTCGATCCGTTTTCCTCCGTCATATAGAAATAGGCATCGTCTTGTGCGCTGAAAGAAGGGACGTTGACGACTTGGGCCAATAAGGTGTCGTGTAGATAGCCGATGGCTTGCGCGCCGGTTGCGACGTTGGCGTTCTCGCTAAGAACGTAGCCGGAAGAGAATCCGGCTTCCGTAGCTTCATCTTCCGTATCGAAGACGTAATAGATGGTCATGGAATCGTTCTTTAATGTATTCGAAGCATAGTCCGTCACCATGTAAATGCGGTCGTAAACGCTGCTTTTCGTATTGTCGATTATCGTGTCCGTTTTCTTTAGACGACGCCTTTTGAAGGTGTCGCTTGTCATGACTGCGCCGTTTCTTTTATGGGTGATGTTACCTTGGCTAGCACTTGAATGGTCACTGCCTATGGAGAAGGTCTCTTCGGTTTCGGTTACGTCATCGTTCTTTCTCTCGGAAGTTTTGACATTCACCGATACGGCGTTATTGGTTTCTTCGTTATTGAGCGTTTCGAGGAGCTCCATCACGCTCACGAGAGTGTTTTTTGCCTCCTCGCCAGAATCGCTCGAGTTGTTGGAATCGGCTTCGCCGCAGGAAAATAGTGTTGCCGATAGCGATAATGCGCTTAGGATCAATAAGGTTTTCTTGAATTTTTTCATCGTTTTTTGCCTCAGTTGACTACTCTAGCCAAAAATCTAGCGAAGTCACGAAATATTTTGCTCTTTTTGCTATAGCAAAGAAAGAGCAAAATGAAGGGCTTATGATCGGCTAGGAAAGCGATCAAGTGAGTTAACCAAAAAACACAAATTGAAAAATAGGTTAACTATTAGTATCATAGGTTCGTGGATAGAATAACGCAAATCATCGAAGAACTTTCAAAACTTCCGAAAGGCTATATCAGCAAGAAGAAAATAAAAGGGAAGACGTATTTTTATTTGCAATACCCGGAAAATGGGAAGCTCCATAGTGAGTACATTCCTTCATCTCATGTCGCCGAACTCTCGGCTTCATTATCCAAAAGAAAGGCGCTAGGGAAAGAGCTTAAGGACATTAAGGACGATGCCTCTTTGCTTTCTAAACCTTCAGAAAGGGCTAAGCGATTCACCGGCTCCTTGATGGTCGGAGATGTGGTGGCAGCCAAATTCAAGGAAGGCATCATGACTTATATCGACGAAAAGATTTGCCCTTTTTACGTCAAACGGACAAAGAGTATTGAGGGGTTTTTGGAAAACAGGTGTTTGGATCTATCGCGCCCCAATGCCAGAGTCCTTTTGAAATTCATGAAGATATCGAATAAAAATAAGGCGCTTGTGCCGCTATATTCTTATGGCGCCTCCATAAACGACAACTATTGGTTCAAGCCCTCTGGCAGTAAGAAAAGATACGAGGATGTCCGTTTCGATAGCGATTTTTATAGCGAAATCGCCTTGAATGGTGGCATACCGCAGTTTATGAAGTCTGGAAGCTCCTCTCCTGAGCTAACGAATATTGGTAGCTTTGAGAAATGCTGGAAGCGAATGGGCAATGAGTGGTGGATGATTAAGAAAGGGGACGAAGATCAGATCTTCTCTGAGCTATTCTCGTCAAAAATCGCCTCAAAATTAGGCATAGACACTGTCGAATATGAATATTATGAGGGAAATATAAGGACTAAGAATTTTGCCTCGCAATACAATTTCGAGCCGATGCATTCGCTATGCGATGACGATGAGGATTATTCTCATGTCTATAATATCTTGAAAACCTTTGGCGACGACATTGCCGATTCCTATATCGCCCTTCTCTTCTTTGATTGCCTTGTTTATAACGTCGATAGGCACAATAACAATTATGGGTTGATGAGAGACAAGAAGACGGGAAAGGTTGTTTCGCTTGCCCCCAATTTCGATAACAACCTATCTTTGCTCGCTTATAACAAGAGTCTCGATCAAGACCCTAAATGCGATGGGCTCATCAAGATTTTCGTGGATTTCTTAAGAAAGAATTCAGACGCGATGATCGCATTCAAAAGAGCACCTATCAAAAAAATAGATCAAAAAGATGTGATGGAGGTCATTTCGCAGATACCGATCGAAAGAGCTGCGGACAAAATAACGAAGTTCGTTATCTCTAGATACGAATATCTTATGAACATCAAAAGCAGTTAACCTAAAAACACAAAGCAAAAAATAGGTTAACTTTCTTTTTGTTTTCCAAACGATTAGAAGTTCTTGATGAAACGAATGGTTATCGATGAATCGCTTTGCGAAAGAATTTCGAAAACGTAGTTGTTGGTGCTGCCATCGTTCCACGTCACGCCGTTAGGGAAAAGCTTTTGATAAGCGTAGTTCGAATAATATGAAGAGCCGCACCCATATGCGGTCGTTCCGAATAAAACCGTCTGAACGCCCATTTCGCTTATGCCGTTCTTTCCTTGGAACGTTTGGCTTTTCGATGCGGGAATTGCAGTGATTTCGCGATATTTAGAATTTCCTAATAACGTGCCATTGTTGACGTAATAGCTATATGATGCCGTGTTCGAAGTCAAAGTGAAGGATGGCGAGGAAGTGAGGATGTTCTTGCCGTCGATTGTCTCGATCTTCTCTTCGTTGGTCAATATGTCGGTATATGTGACCGATGAGCGATCGAACTCCCCATCATCGTCCACTGTTGAACCAGCGAAGGAGATCATCCGGTTATCGATATGCATTACTTGGAGTCCGCTTCTGGAATAATATCCGCGATTGCCATACCCAGAGTAATTATATTCGCCATAGCCTTTGCTATCTTGTTCATTGACTCCGGTTGGGGTGACGTAGGATAGCATCAGGTATTCGTCATATGGGGTGCCATTGAATGGATCGGTATTGGTGTTCCTTAGGATCACGCAATCGCCGGTGTCGGTGAAGGAATTCAAGGTGATCTTGAAGTCCGATGAAGTGCCATCTATGACTTTCGGCGTAACCCAGCCCAAAAGATATTTGCTATAGGCCGTATGATCGCCTATATTCCTATCCATCATATCGGCGCAGCCGGCAGGGGTGCTACTCCCATCGTAGTCATAATAATCGTTTAGGCCAAGCATGTGCCCGGTCTCATGGACGAGGGTATGGGCGTCGATGCTATCTTGGTAATAAGTCGTTTCTATTTGCGAATATAGCGACCAGAAGTAACGGTTCATCTTCGGGGTTTCCGTATCGGGATCGACATTCATTGTCGTTGTGAAGCACCACCAAAGGTTTTGGGTCGCCGAGGTCACGCTTCTAGTGGTCTTATAGATTATCTCGATGCCATCCAAATATCCATCGCCATCGGTGTCGTAGTCACTTGGATTGAGATTATCCCTCTTGATGACGTTATTGACGACGTTTGAGGCGATCGAATTGACGCTTAGACTGCCACTTAAATATTGATTCTCGATGTCGAGGCACGAC
The DNA here is from genome assembly GCA_964497235.1 of uncultured Staphylococcaceae bacterium. Lineage (GTDB taxonomy): Bacteria > Bacillota_I > Bacilli_A > RFN20 > CAG-826 > UBA4951. Next base: position 31,196 of record CAZCCJ010000012.1, on the reverse strand, counting down.
ATGTTGTACTGATATGGTTCCACGACTTTGCCTTGGAAGTTGAGTTTTCCATATGAGCTTTTCTTATAATATGAGGTCAATGATTCCCAAGATGTTTCGCTGGCCTCTCCGAAATAGGCTTTCTCAATTTTATTTAGTTCCTTTTTCGTATATTCCGTCTCTTCGTCGGAAAACATCAAAGGGATGACCAAAAGGTTAGGGGAACCGATTGATGCAGTCTTGCCTCTTCCTAGACTACCGATGTTATTGAAGTTCTTAACGGAAGTCTTCTTAACTTCCTCTTCCGATAGGGTATGGTATCCGTTCCCTTCGCTTCCTTCCGCCGCTTGGCTTTTCTTGACGATGAAGCTTCCTTTAAGAGACTCGTTAGCGCTCATATCGGCCGCTTTAAGCTCGAAGGTATATGAACCGGCCGATAGCCTTGCTCCAGCGTCATAAGTGCTTTTGCCCGACTTGATGGTGTAGGTCGTCTTCTTGGAGTACTTCCTGCCATTCATATAGAGAATGGGATCGGTGCCGTCATAGAACGTCGTTCCTTCTCGAAGAACCGTGTTAGCAAGCTCAAGGCGGAAAGAACCGCTCTTATAGGTGTTAGGTGTTATGACGAAATTGCCATCGTCTATTTGGCCGCTTGAAGAATCGCTGCCTGAGCAGCCAAAAAGGGAGACAAATGGCAATAATGATAATACGAAGAGAAATTTTCTTTTGTTCATAGCTTTTGAAATTTAAAGCCTTCCAAACGAATAGAAGGCTTTTTGCAGTGTTTTTTTGATTTTTATATCAAGCTGATACGAACAGTCGCGATCGCTCCGTAATCCGCATCCGTTTTGATGTCCATGACGCGGAGGTTATAGTTGATCGTCATCGTATCGTCGATCGTTTGTTCCTGGCTCGTTTTGCTGCCGTTTGTGATCTTCTTGGCTTTGTTCCATAGATTCGTTTGGCTAGGCATGAACGCGGAAGCGATTTTCTTTCCGTTCTTGTCCTTGAGGTTGAATTTGGAATTCTTTTGGAACAAGGAGGAGTTGGAGGCCTTATAAGTCGAGCTGTTTTGAGCGTATTGGCTGCTATCCCAAGAAGCCTCGATTATCGCGAGTTGGCTATAGCTTCGCTTGACACTCAAGTCGCTTGTCCAGTAATCGCCGGACTTGTCTCGTCCGAATTTGCTGTTGTCGTTACGGAGATCGGTGGCTTTCTGACCGACTTCGTCAGGCGTTGAGAAGACTTCTTCTTTGGAATAGTCGTCTGCGCTTCCGACGGCTCTGGCATCGACGTGCCATATGCGGATGCCGTCTTCCGTGAAGCCGTTTTGAAGAGGGTAGTCCTTCTCGCAAAGGCCATGAGGGCCGACGAGCTCGACCATGAAGTATTCGTCGAATGCGGTGTTGTTGTAATTGGGGCTTGCTAGAACCAAGCAATCTCCGCTTGAGGAAGCAAGGCGCAAGGTGATGTCGGCGACTTTTCCATCGGCCAAATCGCTTTCTCTGATGACCCAAGGATTGACCCAGCCGTAGGCGAATTTGCTATAGCTATTGTGGTCGCCGATGTTTTGATCCATGTAATCGATGCCTCCAGCGGGGCTCCATTCATGGTTGTAGTCGTAATAATCATCAAGGCCCAAGGTGTGGCCGGTCTCGTGGATGAAGGTTCTCGACTCATAGCCGTTCGATGCTTCGCTCATGAAGTTGGTGCTCGCCCATGCTAGCGTTTTGACGTTCGGATTTTCGCCTTCTTTTGCCGGGGCGTTTCCCGTATAGGTGACATAAGCCCACCAGAAGGAAGTGTTTCCTGAGGTGTATGGATAAGCGTAGACGTTCCAAATCAAATCGATATAGCCGTCGTCGTCGCTATCGAATTCATCTAACGGAGAGGCATTTTCGCCGAGTTCCCCATGCCCATCTTTCGCATATTCCTTGATATACCACGTGCGGACTTTCTCGGCGGCGACGATGCCGGCGTTTCCACTCGCATAACTTTGATATTCTTTGGCCGTCATTTCGAAATCGATCCATGTCGGGATCATCACGACGTCGAAGGCGCCATGTCCGTAGGAGCTTTTTTCGTAGAATTCCTGAACCGAGATATTGCCTCCGACTGCCGCCGTTTCCTCGGCTGTGCCGGTGAAGGTGATCCTGATTTGCTCTAATAGCTTATCATCGGCGTCGATTGAGTCGTTTTTGTCCGTTGAATCCTTCGTGAATTTGATGGGGGCGACTAAAAGCTTTTGCTTTTTGTTATTTGTCGGATAACTATTGACATGTGGATCGCCGGCGTTTTCGTATAGTTTCGCCCTCGTTAGTTTTTGCGTGTTGTTATCCGCATCGACGAATTCGGTGACACCTTTTGGAAAATCATCATTCGTCAAATCAGCCACGACTGAGCTTTTCGATGAGGAGCTGCTCGAAGAGGAGCTGCTGCTTGATGATGGGGTGCTACTAGAAGAGCTACTAGCGCCGCCTTTCCCTTCATCGCCGCACGCGGCGAGTAACATAGCCACCCCGAAGGCGGACAGCAATGCGATTTTCTTGATGTTTTTCATATCTTCTCCTTTGTGATTATTGCTTATTTTGTCTTATAGACAACATAGAGGATGATTCCCGCGCATATAAATATCATTGAAACGAATAGAATTGCAAGAATTGGTTTTCTATTTTCGCTGTCTTTTAGGACTTTATAGTCGTAATAGGTGGCGGGGAATCCCGTTTTGCGGTAATTCGGTCGGAAGACGGTGTAGATGATCGTCTTCAACGAATAGGCCAAGAAATCGAATGCGCCTTTCGTCGACAGGAATTGAAGCAAGAAAAAGAGGGCCATCAATATCCCCGACAAAGCGACGGCGTCGACGCTGATGGCTAGTGGATCGACGCGATAGCCGGATCCGCTTTGACCGAAGTATTCGATCAGTCCGATCATAGCGCCGAGCGCGATGGTAACGGCGAAGGAAATAATCGCAGAAATCCAAAAATCCTTGGTGAAAAAGGGTTCTTTTTTGTTATTCCCCTCTTTTTTCGCCATTATTTCTTTAGCTCTTCCAAATATCTTGCGGCCTCTTCGTCGTTGGCTCTCACGAAATGGCCTTTGGTTATTTCCCTAAAGGTCGGCTGTTGTTTCGAATAGTCGTGTTCCTTAGCGGGGTTATAGATGATTCTTTGACGGCTTGACTCGATGATTGGGTCGGGGCAAGGAACGGCGGAAAGCAAGCTCTTGGTATATGGGTGAAGAGGATGGGCGAAAAGCTCATCGCTTGTCGCGAGCTCAACGAGGTTACCGTAATACATGACGGCAATGCGGTCGCAGAAATATTTGACGACGCTTAGATTGTGGGCGATGAAGATGATAGTTAATCCCAAAGTGTTCCTTAGGTCATTAAGAAGGTTGATGACCTGAGCTTGGACGGAGACGTCGAGGGCGCTCACTGGCTCATCGGCGACGATTAGTTCTGGATTCATGATGACGGCGCGGGCGATGCCGATACGCTGGCGCTGGCCGCCGGAGAATTCATGGGGGTATCTATTCGCGTGTTCGGGAACGAGTCCGACCAATTGCAAAACTCTCGACACTTCTTCGTTGATGAATTTCTTATCGTGGCAACCTTGGATGATCAAACCTTCGGCGATGATGTTTCTAACTGTCATCCTAGGATTTAAGGAAGCGATCGGATCTTGGAAGATCATCTGTATTTTGCTCGCCAAATTGGCGTGTTTCGCTTTATGGATCTCTTCCTTGTATTTGCTATATGAGGCGAGTTCTTCTTCGCTAAGCGATTCGGCGCTTGTGGCGGAGACTTTCTCTAGAAGGCTCTTATATTTCTCGTTGACCTTCATGACCTCCATCGCGGCGATGTTCTTGTTATAGTTTTTGTCATCGCGCTTGGCGGAAGCAATCTTGTCGCGTTGGACGGAGACGATGGATTTTGCCCTTTCGACCTTTTGCTTTATCTCTTCTTCTATTGGCAAGAGCTTGCTGAGGTAGCGCTCGTTAAGGACTTTCTTCTCTTCGTAATTTTCGATGAGGCTAGGATCGCAAAGAAGCTCATTGTTCGCTTGGGAAAAATGGATGCGCTTGCCATAGGTCAGATAATATTCTGTGAGGTACGCTTTGATGATCAGCCTTTTCCTGTCGCCGAGCTCTTTTAGATCCTTTTTTAGGCGCAGGTTGGTGAATTTGATTTCTTTCTCGTTCCATCTTGTTCCGGCGGAGATGCGGATGCCTTCTAACCAGATGTCGCCGCTGGTGATCTTATAGAGCTTCATGATGTCGCGTCCGGTTGTGGTTTTGCCGCATCCTGACTCGCCGACAAGCCCAAAGACCTCGCCTTTATAGACGCTAAAAGAGACGTCATGGACCGCTTTAAGGTATTTGGAAGGGCCATTTCCCCCAGCGAAGCGGAAATATTGCTTAAGATGGCGGACTTCCAAAAGGGTTGAGGCGTTCTCGTAATCGAATTTCTTTTGGAATTCCTTGCGTTTGGAAGGAGATTCCTTTTTCGAAGCGTTAGTCTTTCTTTCGGCCATTGCTCTTTTTCTCCTTTCCGATTCCGTTCAATATCGAATTCTTGTAATTGGTTGGGGTTGGCGTGAATTCGGGGTGCGCGCTAAGGGCGTCGTTAATGCGCTCGACGACGATTTCCGGCGCTTGGAAATCAGGCGCGTCATCGTGAAGGTTCCATGTGGCGGCGTAGTGGGTCGGCGACACCTCGAAAAATGGAGGCTGCATCTCCAAATCGATCGCTAAAGCGTGCGCGTTTCTCGCCGCGAAAGCGTCTCCTTTCGGAGGCAACAACATATTCGGCGGGGTGCCGGGGATGGCGCTAAGCTGCTCTTTGGTGTTTAGGTCAGGCATTGAGCCGAGAAGCGCTAAAGTGTAGGGGTGGCGCGGATCATAGAATATTTCGGTGTTCTTGCCGTATTCGACGATCTTCCCGGCATACATTACGGCGATATCGTCGGCCATATTGGCGACGACGCCCAAATCGTGGGTGATGAAGACGATGGAAAGGTTTCTTTCCCTTTTGAGTTTGTTTATGAGCTCTAGAATCTGGGCTTGAATGGTGACGTCAAGCGCGGTCGTCGGCTCATCGCAAATCAAGATCTCAGGGCTAGAGCAAAGAGCGATGGCGATGACGATGCGTTGCCTCATGCCGCCCGATAACTCGAATGGGTATTGTTTGAAACGCCTCTCTGGCTCGTCGATGCCGACTTCTTTTAGCATTTGAATGGCTTTGGCTTTGAATTCGCCATGGCCTTGCTTGGAGACGATCTTCTTTATCGATTCTTCATATTCGGAGATCATCTTCTCGACATATATGTCTTTCTTGGATGTTCCTTCGTCAAGGAGGTTTTGTAGGTGGTTAGTGAGTTCATTCAAGACGCTACGCAGTTCTTCGACTTGCTCGGCATGCTCTTGGATGACTTCGGGGAGCTTGGCCCTTTCGGAAGGCGGCAAAGAGTAGAAATCCGTGACATTGAATTTCTTATATGCCGCTTCTAGCCTTTTCTTCGATTTGGCATAGGCCTTATGCGATTCGTTGATGTCTTTTAGAATCGTCGGGAAGACTTCGATCGTGTTATCTTTTTCGGATAAGGAATTTAAGCCGCATTGCTTGATCGTTTTGTATAAAGGATGGACTTTTGCAATGGTTTTTTCGATATTTGTGTCAATTCCGATAAACGATTCGTCGATGATTTGGCGAAGGAATGGCAAGACTTGCTCGATTATGGATATACGTCTAGCGATATCCTTTTCGACGGCTTCTTCGAACAGGGATATGTGCTCACGAGGATTGGCGTCGATTGCGATTTTCTTTTTGCCTTCGTCATCTTTTTGAAGCTTATGGGCTTTCGAAGACGAGACAAATTGTTTGGCTTCTTCTTGGCTCGCGGAGGCAAGCAATATCTTGTTGATACGGGAGAGGTCGTGCGTGGCTTCTCTAATATCCGCTTTTTGCTTAAGAATCATGGCTTCGGTGAGTTGCTTGCCGACGATCATGATTGGGTTTAATGAGCTAAGAGGGTCTTGGAAGATCATTGAGATTTTGACGCCTCTGATCTTATGGAAGTGCTCTTCGTCGATTTTCAAAAGGTCTTGGCCGTCATAGACAATCTGGCCGCCTTCGATGATCTTGTTATTGGCTAAGATGCCTAGAATCGCTTTGGAGGTGACGGATTTGCCGCTTCCAGATTCGCCGACGATCGCGAGGGTTCTGCCACGATATAAGGAAAAGGAGATGCCGCGTACGGCTTTCACGGTGCCGCCATTGGTGCGGAAAGAGATGCGGAGGTTTTTGACGTCGAGTATCTTCTCGTTCTTGTTTTCGTTCTCCATCATTCGTCCGCTCCTTTTAATGAGGTGTTGAAGGCATCTCGTAAGCCGTTGCCGAATAGGTTAAAGCAAATCATTAGCAACGAGATGATTATGCAAGGGAAAAGAAGGACGTGCGGGTTATATTGAAGCCCGGCCGATTGACCTTCGCTAAGCAAAGTTCCGATGGAAGAGAGGTTCGATTTGCTGAAATCGATGATGTTCAAGTAAGATAGCGTCGATTCGCTGAAGATGACGCTTGGAATCATCAAGACGCTTGAGGTGACCAAGGTTCCGATGGCGTTAGGCAATATGTGCTTGAAGATAAGTCTTCTATCCTTTGCGCCCAATGTTCTGGATGCCAAAACGTATTCTTGCCCTTTGAAACGATAGAACTGCATGCGGGTCGTGCCAGCCACGCCAATCCAACCGCTATAGACGAAAGCAACCAAGAAAGCCAAGATGAGAACGCCAGCTTCGCCGATACTCGCCTTTAAGGCCACGTTGTTATTGAATTGAATGGAACAGATGGTGAGGATGATGATGGAAGGGATATTCGAAATGATGTCGGTGATGCGTTCCATCGTCAAATCGACATAGCCGCCGTAATAGCCGCTGATGGCTCCCCATACAAGGCCAATGATGAAGTTGATGGCACTGATCACAACGCCAAGAAGCAAAGAGAAGCGCGTTCCCTTGGCTAGGCGCAAGAAGATGTCTTGGCCATGCTCATTGGTGCCGAAGATGAAATGCGGCTCGAAGCCGTTTTTCCAGGTGAAATAGTCGTAATAGTCGACACGGGCAGCGATTGTTCCTCCGCTTTCTGTTGGTTCAGCATAGCTGCCATCGGCGTTTTTCTTATAGATCTCTTTTGGGACATCGTTCCCGTTAGCGTCTTTCGTGAAGACTGGGCTAAAGGTGTTGGAATTGTATTTGCCGTTATCTTGCTTTGCCGTCAAAGCATAATATATGCGCGAATTGTTTTTGTAATAATCCCGCATGTTTTTGAGGATTTCGTTTCGATAGTTTTTTTCCGTCTCATCGCCTCCGGCTGTCAATGGATCGTTTTCTAGTTCGGTTTGGTAAGAGGCCATGTAGGAATCGATGTCGACTAAGGGCTTTAAAATGGTCGCTTGTCCGTTCGCTTCTCTCTTCTTGTCTTCTTCTTTCAATGATTGGTATTCGCTCGGTTTTAGATAAACCGTTTTGTTTCCGATCGCATAGGTATCGTAACGGACCGTGTAAATGACTTTTCTTTCGCCCAATACGAATTTTTCGGTTTTGTTTTCCGTCTTAACCAAATATTGGTGATTGGAATCATCATATTCCAAAGCGATGTAATCTTTCTCTTTGACCGTTTTGGTTTTGGTTCCATCCCAAAATCCTGTCCCCTTGAACCATGAGCAATAAGGGGTTACGAAGCCGAAATAGGAATCTTGGAAACCGTTTGGATAGGTGGTGCTATCGACATAGGCGGTAGGCATCACGAAAGGAACGATGATGGCGTATAAAGCGATGATCAAGATGATGACGGCTGCGACGATGGACGCTTTATTCTTTGCGAAGCGGTTGAAGGAATCCCTCAAGAAGCTTACTGGCTTCGTTTCGAAAGCCTGATCGTGGAGGTCACTATGGTCTGGAACCTCTTTGAAAAGTTCTTTCGGCAAAGACGTTACATCCACATTTTCGATGGGTTTTGCAAGGATTTTTTCGTTTTCCATTATTTTTTGCTCCCCATTCTGATGCGTGGATCGACTAGTCCATAAGAGACGTCAACGACAAGCGTTCCGATAAGGCCTATCGCAATATAGAACATCGAGACGAATTGGAAGACGTCGTAATCGCGTTTCTGAATCGAATCGAGGTAGATGTCTCCAACGCCTGGGATGCTGAAGATGTTTTCGATAATCAAAGAACCGCTTAAAACACTGATGATGGTTCCAAGAATCATCGGGAAGATAGGAACGAGCGAATTTCTGAAAGCGTGCCTTACGGTCGCTTGGGTTTTCGTTAGTCCTTTGGTTCTGGCTAAGAGCATGAAATCGCTCGTAAGGACTTCCGTCAATTCGGCGCGGGTGTAACGGGCGAAACCGGCAATCGAGCCGAAACTCATGGCTAAGACCGGCAATATCATCGACTTGAACGCCGAAGGCCCAAGCCATTCGGCCAAGTTTTTCGCGTCATCTACCATCGGTGGCAATATCTGCCATTGGTAGGCGAATATGTTTTGGAGCAAAAAGGCGTAGACGAAACTAGGGACGGAGATGAATAACATGATGACGACGCTTAAGACGTGATCTTGCCATTTGTTCTTTTTCAAAGCCATGAAGATGCCGATGGCGATGCCTAGCGGTATCGAAAGAATCATTGAGTAGACGTTTATCAAAATCGTCGGCGCCATTCTGCTGAAGAGGATCTCATCCGGGGTGGAAAGGAAATCGCCTGCTCCGGTGAAGGAATATCCCCATGGCGCTTCGTTATTGGGGTTAAATAACCCGGCGATGAAATTCCAAAGCTGTTCCAAAACCGGCGTGGTTATGTATTCGCCGGTGGCTTCGTCGTACTTTTCACGTCCTTGGGCAACTAATTTCAAATGGATTTTGTTTGGGTCACCCATGCCGGAATCGAAAGGGATCGGAAGCATTCTCACCAAAATGAAGCAAATCAAGAAAATGATTATGAAAGTGACGACCATGAGCAGCAGTCGTTGGAGGATATAAATCAATGTCTGTTTCGTTTGTCTCATTTTTTTGCCCAATAATGATACTACATTAGCAATGAAATGGGCGACCATTTTTTGGTCACCCATTTAGTGCTATAAAACGTAGGAATAAAGGATCGAAATGACTATACGTAGAGGTCGGTCAGGTCTCCGCCGTTCTCGGAGACGAAATTGCTCCATTCGCCGTTATTGCATTTGAAACGGAGGAAGCGGATTCCGCCATAGCCGACGAGGTTGATGTAGGTGCTTGTGGCGTTTTCGACTTTGAGGCCGGTTAAGGAAGAGGAGCCGCGCGCAACGATTGGGATGGCTTCGAAGCGGTTGACGATTCCGGCTTCTGTGCCGGCTAATATCGTGAGCCTCTCTTCGTGGATTTTCTTCCACGCTTCGTGCTTCGCTTTGTTGTCTTCGCTGACATCTTCGTCTTTGACTTTGACGTCATCGTCGTATAAGCCTTCGTTAAGCTCGGTGTTCATCCTTTGATACCAGGCGTCGAAGGAGAGCGTCTCGTTATTATCGCTTTCGCCATCGCCGTCCAAGTCAATCCAAAGGTATTCGTCGCCTTGCTTGCCTTTGAAACCGTATTCGCAGGTATTGGTGAACGTCTTGTCGAGATAGACTTGCATCAAGCCGTAAGGATCGATGGCAGCGCCGCCCCAGATTGAGAAGATCATATCGAAGCCGCCGTTGCGAGCAGAGGAATAATAATCTTCGTCTTTGACTAGGTTGATGCTGATTCCGATGCTCTTATCGCCAAGGAGAGAAGGATCTTCGTTTTTAAGTTCCGCGCAAGCGTCGCTTAAGAGTTTGCTCCATGCGGCGCTGATGAAGTTATACATTCCGATCGTAGTGTCGCTTGTGTTGTCGTAGACGCGGAATTCGATATCGACGGTGTCACCGGCGACCAAATGTTTGTTTTCGGTGCTGGCAAGTTCTTCTTTAATGCCTTCTTTGACGTAATAGATAGCCCATTTAAGGTTATATCCGTTTGCGCTTTCATCTAGGGCGCTCTTCGTGGCGTCTTCAGGGGTGCCTCCGAGTTCGCCATAGATCATGCTGTAGACTTTCTTCGCTTGTTCGGTGTCGCGATACATCTCGCCCGTGACGACGTTAGAGATGTATAAACTGTTGAGTAATCCTGTGAAGGCTTTGCTGCCAGCTGTCGTTTGTGAGGCGAAATCGTTGCGGTTTAAGCCGAGAGATAGACCCTTGCGGAAATTCTTATTGGCCAAGATCGTCTTGTTTTTCCCACTTTCTAGTTGCCTACCGGCCAATTTGGCGCGATCGGTGTTGAAGGTGACTTTTTGGGTGTAGGATTCGAGAGTGGTGGTGCGGCGCTCGCTATTGCCGTAGAGCTGCATGTCGCTCTTATTGAGATCGATGTCATCGAGCCTGCCAGCCATGAATTCGTTGACGGCGGTCGTGTGCTCCTTGATGATCTTCGTATAGATTTTCGTCATCTTATACTGATCCTTGTCCTCCTCGCTATAATCGGCGAATTGGGCTTTGTAGGATTCATCGGTATAGCCATACCATTGATCGTTTCTCTCAATCGTGATTGACGTGTTGGAAGTGAAACCGGTTAGTTTGTATGGGCCGTATGAACGGTAGTTATCCACGCTGGCGGTGGCGTATTGGGTCATCCAAGATTGACCGACGGTTTTCGTCAAGCTGTCATAAAGATCTACTTTGACGAGCCAGTTGCTGGCGAGCTGGAACTTAAGGTCGAGCTCGGAAATCGGCTTAGCCAAATAAAGACGGATCGTGTAATCGTCGACTTTGGCGACGCCGACGTTATCCATCGAAAGGTCGTCCGAAAGCTTATGGGTGATATAGTCGGAAAGAGGAATCATCCAAACCCAGCTTTGGCTCTTCCAAGTGGTGTTGCTTAACCCGCTGACGATGGTCTTGAGGTCATCCTTTAAAAGCTTCGTCGTATATCTTGTGGTCGTTGCGCTGTCATCGAGCGTTGCGCAAGTATAAACGTCTTTGGTGTCGAACTCGCCGATTTCGAATGGGCTTTGGGTCGAAAGCATAGACTGGGTGACGCTGTCGGCTTTCTTGATTTCATTCCACTTATCTATATCGTTGGCTTTGTCGGCTTCTTTTCCGAATTTCCAATAATAATAGGAGGCGCCGATAGTGATGCGCTTGGCCGCGAGTTCAACGGCATCGGAGCTCTTGGTGCTGCGGCTATTGAGAACATTATAGAAAGTCAGGGTTTCGCTGCTTCCGTCGCTGCTAAAAATACTCTTAGCATAGGGGCTTTCGCCTTTCGCCAAGTCCAAATAGAGGTGGTTGCTTCCGTTTCCGTTAAGGTTTCCCGCCCCGGTTATCCTAGAACCGTCTTCGTTATAGTATTTGCCATCCACTTTGCCTTGGGTCAAATAATTGTAGACCGGCTCAAGGACGGAACGGCCGTTCTTGTAATAGGTCTCGGCGTTGGCGATGACGAAGTTTCCGTTATAGTAGCTATCGGCGCGGTAGTTCGCGTATTTCGGCTGAAGCAAGCGCTCCATCGAATTGACGTAATCGTCGGCGGTTATTGGCGTGCCGTCTTCCCATTTGGCTGTTTTTCTAAGAGGTATTTCCCAGATTTCGCCTTTGGAAATCGCGCCGTCATCGTAATATTGGGTGCTGATTCTGTCGTATTCGTCGGAATCCATTTCTGTCGGATCGATGCTTTTTGGCATTTCGGCCGCCATTTCGCTGATGAAGTTATAGCCGTTATGGTCTTTATTCAAAACGACGTCATATAGACCCGCTTCGGTGAAGCCTTGGATATAGCTTTCGTCGTTTGTTTCCCAGTTATGGACGTTCCATTTGGATGGCGAAGTCGATAGATAGGTGTTATAGGTGTAACCTTCTGGGTCATCCGTTTGGGAATTGCAACCCGTCAAAGCTCCGACTCCGGCGGCAGACAAAACCAAGACGCCTAGCACTGATTTGCTGATCTTCTTGAATGCTTTCATTGTGTTCTCCTTTTATAAGTATATAAGGTTAGGGTTACGCTTGCGCGGCTTCTCCATAGCCAGAGAAGCTATTGGTGGTGTTCCCAACGTTCGAAATGACGTATTCCGCCATCATGTATTTCTGCTCGACGTCTTCGTAAGGCAAATAGATAAGCGCCTTGACGGTCACTTCGTTAGTGCTCGTGTCGATCGTGAATTCCTCATATGAAGAGCTCACGGTATAGGAAGAGGTATCGCCGCTGCCGTCTGTGTAGGTTATCATGCCCGTCTCAGTCATATATGAGCCGAATAGATAATCCTTATAGTCACTATCTTTTTCGCTCTTAATCGAGATTGTCAGCAATCCGAGTTGGTCGAAGAGTTCTTGGAATAAGCCGTTGGTTTGCTCAGTCTTAGTGCTATCGCCGATGTTTCCTTTGTAGGTTACTTTGTTCCCATCGATTTTTCTCTTTTTCCAAACCGCTTTATTGATGTTGGCTTGGGTGACGCCGTCGACCATATAGGCTTTGGCGGCGGAAACGCCATCGAGAGTCGTCGTCTCTTTGGTGTTGACTTCGTCTTTAGTGTCGGTCTTCGCGGAATAGGTGCCGATATAATATTGTCCATCGGCATCGATCCAATAGGCTTTCTTCTTCCTTAATTCGCCGCCGATTGTCAAAGTCGCTTCGACGTTGACGTTAGAGGAGACGGTGTTCTTTTCGACGATCTTGCTCTTGGTTCCGGTCAAGAGATTCATCGCGCTGTAGTTGACGACCTTAGAGGAATCGATCTCGTTGCCGTCGCTATCGCAAGCATAAAGGCTCATGGTGGTGGTGTAGTTCGCCTCCGCCTTCAAAGCGTTAAAGGTCGTGCCGATGTCGGTCGGATTGAGTGGCACAGGCACATATGAGTTATCGGTGATGGCCGTCTCCAATAAATCCAAAGTGGTGGAGCCGACGTTGGTTATGCGTCCGGTCACCCATGAATAATCGCGGAAAGCGGGCTTTGTTTTGCCGTCTTCCGTTTCCACATCGCCATCGATCGTGACATCGAAATAGAGGGTATCCTTTTTGCCATCGTCATCAGTATCGAGCAAATCAAGGATACGCATCTCCTTTTCGGTGCATATATAGGCTTCGACTTGGCTTTCGACGAAGTTCGACATGCCGTAATTCAAGAATGTCTTGGCTTGGACGGCATCGCCGACGAGCGTTTCTTCGTTCGTTATCGGATCGAACTCAGACGTGAATGAGGCACCGTCTAGAAGCATCGACATGCAGATGTAGTAGTTGCCGATCTTCGTTTTGCCGTTTTCGAATTCAGGCATTCCATCTTCGTTGAAATAGCCCATATAGCCATTGCCATCATTTAAGTTAGCCAAGATGAAGGAAGCGGAATCGCCAGTCGATTCGCTTGTCTCACTGAGGTTGTTCTTGTTATATGCGGCAACGTAGTTCTTGTTATGGACGATGCTGTAATTCTGATAGCTGAAGCGTTTGGTGTATCTGTTGTAGGTGCCACAGTCGATCGTGTAGTTCTTGCCATCGCTGTCTCTAAAGGAATTGAAGAAGTCGATGAGTTCGATGTTATATTCGCTCTTGCAGCTAATCGTGACGTAGACTTTGACGCTGTTGACGGCGAGCATGATTTCGTATTCGCCGACTTTTAATGGCGTGACGTTATGCCCTTCGACCTTCAAATCGGCATTGGTATTTTGAATCGAATAGGTGTTGATGTGGCTGCCGTCTTGCATCTCGACGAAATAATAATCGTCCAAATTGATGGTCTCTCCGACCTTGACATAGGACAGTTCCTTGTCGGTGAAGGAGAATTGATAGACATCTCCGTCGACGGTGACGGCGGAGAAGCTCGACTCGCTGTCATCGTTGCCGC
>CAZCCJ010000012.1:0-17230 GCA_964497235.1 uncultured Staphylococcaceae bacterium | reverse complement strand
GCGATGACAAGTAGTTTTTTCTTATTTTTCATACGCTTTACCTCACAAAGTGCACGAGTAGGATATTCCCTCTTTTAAATTTTTCAATGATTATTTTTTGCCTATGCGCATAATGTACGCTTATGTGCGATGGATTAGGGCTTTTTTCGCCATTGGATTCTTTTGGCGTGTTTGAAGGTGCGCTACATAAAAAGAATGATTGAAATTTGAAACTTTCTTTGTATTATCACTTGTGCGACCCGAGCAAGGAGGGTTTTGAGTATGAAAAAAAGTGCATTATTACTTGGTGTCTTGGCCGCTGGCATGGTTTTATGCGGATGCGGTGAAAATAACGACAATTCCTCTAGTGGTGATAGCGGATCCTTTTCCTCTGAGGAGCTTGAGGAACGCCGCGCCGCTTTAGCGAATTTCATAATCGGGATGGGGAAGAACAATCTGACCCTCAAGGTGACGGGCGCGAACGCTTCGTTACGTTATTATTTGGGATCAGACGCCTTCGTTACTGAAGATGCGGCCTCTGGCAGCAAAAGTGGCATCTTAGCCAACAAAGACCAAGGCTTCTATTACTTCACGGTCAATTCCGACGACACTTTGACCTTCTCTGGTTGCCAAGGTTTAGGAAGCGACATCGCCGCCTATTACATCACCCCATACAATGTCTTTGCCACCGATGACATGAAAGGATATTACGATTTGTCGAGCGGCAGCAACACTGACAAAAGCTATGTATTCAAATTCGATACCACGAAGATGATCGCCGATTATACTTCGGGGAATAGCACGGCAATCTATTACCTCGCTTATTTGCTTGGTGCTTATGATTCATCAAGCAGCACCATCTATCATTCCTACGTCACCTCCCTTGAACTTACTCTCAGCAAGGGTTCCGGCAACGCTTCAGTTAAATTGAAATACAAAACTGGCGTTTCCACCCAGACTCAAACCGCGACTATCTATAACGTTGGAACCACAACCGTCAAGGCAGTCGACGACTATCTTAAGAATCCGGAGACTTTCGAGGCTCCTACCGATTTCACCGAAGCTTCGAAGAAAGCCCTCAATTCCGTCTTCGTCGGCCATGAATCCGATATTGTCTTCCCAACTGGTATTGTCACGGCCGCTTATGCGGATTCCCCATTGGCGTATAGCGGTAGTGGTTATGCCGGCCTTGAATGGGTTCAATATGGCGTCAATCTCACCAAGAAATACGCTGCGATGCTCGTTTCTAAGGGCTATGAGCTCGATCAAGTCGTGAGTGCCAGCGAAAGCAGCGACGGATATACGCATTATTACTATACCCACGAATTCTCTGAGCAAATTGAAGCGGTCGAAGCAAGCGGCGATACGGCCGCTGTTGAGGCCCAAGGCGCCATCTATATCGTAGCCGACATCTATTATTCATCGAAGTATGATGTGTTCACGGCTCAGATTTATACCGAAGAAGCTCCGATGTATTGGACGTATGACACCATTGCAGACGCCAATACGAAGATCGCCGCGATTAACGCGTCGGAAAATACGAAATACTCTGTTCCGACCTTGCCTGAATCGAGTCACATTACGAATGACATACTCGTCGAAGACGATATCCGCATCTACCCGTACTATTACTACTACAGCTATTACTACATCTTCGTTCTCGAATTCGATACCGAAGAGAATGCCGTGGCTTACGCGAACTCTTATGCCACTGCAATCATATCCGAGAAGAAGTACGTCGACACTGGCAAATACTCTATCGAAGACGATGGGCAAGTCACTTTCGCGGCTCCTAATGCCGATGCGGCCGAAGCGCTCATCAACGTCGTTGCTGGAAAGACATCGGTTGGCACATACGCTGTAAACATCTATTTCGTTGGCTAGTACTTGCCAATCAACTTGAAGCGTCTCTTCGGAGGCGCTTTTTATGTCTTTATTTTCCAAACGATTTCTATATATTTATTGCGAGGCCAATATGAAGAGAAACTACTTAACGCGCATTCCGTTGTTCGTTGTTACGGTGATCTCGCTATCGTCATGCAATATCTTTTCTCTTCTCGGCTCAAGTTCCGATTATTCATATCCGCATTATAGCGACGCTTCCTTTTCTAGCGAGACGCGGAATGGATATAGCAATGCGCAGGCCACGTTTACGATGAGCGACGTCGGAAAAAGTGCTGAGCTTCCTTATCTAAAAAGCGTCGGAAATCCAAAAATCCTTGTGATTCCCGTCTCAATTGTGGGATATGAGGGGAATGCCAACTCCAGAAACCTAACGAGAATAAAGAAAGCTTTCAAGGGGACCGAAAACATTTGGCAAAGCGTGGAATCTTTCTATAACATCTCTTCTTTCGGCAAGCTGAACCTCGATATAACGGTGGCGGACGAATGGTATGCGTCAGGGAAGACGCCAGCGCAGATTTATAGGGAAGACGCCGCCTCTTCCTCAGAAACGGCCGGCGTTCAGAACGTCCTCAATAGCGCACTTTCATGGTACAAGAACAAATACAACACCGACGGAAAGGAATTCGATTCCGATAATGATGGTTATATCGACGCCGTTTGGCTTATCTATAGTTGCCCAGATTATCAAACCGATACAACGCTAAAGGAATATAGTCCAACATGTTGGGCGTATACGTATTGGGCGAGCAATAATCCAAACGTCAGCTCTCCTTCCGCGTGCACCTATGGCTGGGCCTCCTATGACTTCATGAACGAAGGCTATGGCAGCTTCCAAAGCGATGCCCATACCTTCATCCATGAGACCGGGCATATGTTGGGGTTAGAGGACTACTATGACTACAATGTCGTTTCTAGAGACGATGGCTCTTCTCCTATGGGATTCATCGATATGATGGATGCCAACGTCATCGATCATAACGTCTTTTCTAAGTGGTCGCTTGGCTGGGTCGCTCCTTTCGTCGTGACGGGGAAGGGGTCGATAAGACTAGCTCCATCGGCAACAAGCGGCGAATGCTTGATCATACCGACCTCTTTAGGGTGGAACGGATCGCCATTCGACGAATACATAATGATTGAATATTACACTCCGGAGAACCTCAACTATAAGGATTCTCAAAACGAGTACGAAGGCAATGGCGTCCAAGGTTTCACGAAAAGGGGCGTAAGGATTTATCACGTCGATGCGCGTTTGGCAAAGCTATCTGGAAGATCCAATTGGTCATATACCTCTTCTTTAACGACCAATTGCGTTTTGGCACATTCGAATACCCCATCTTATGGCAATGACGAAGATAGGCAAACGAGAAATCACCTTTCTCCGAATTATCGCTTGATACAGATGATGGATGCATTAGCAAAGAGAGATTTCTCTTCCATTTACGCCCAAGCTGATGACACATCCTTATTCGGCAACGGCTCTGATTCGAAATTTTCTTTCTCGTTATTTAAGAACTCCTTCCCGAATAAGACGAAGATGAATAACGGAGGGACATTCGAATATACCGTTTCGGTGAGTGAGATGACTTCCAGCAGCGTGTTGATAACAATCTCTTAAAAAACGAAAAAATGCTGCAAATCGCCTATATATTTCTCATAAGCAAAATGATTTTGCCATGAAGTTTTCGCATTTTGAGCAATGTTTTGATATGGCTATTTCAAGCGATAAGTTCTGGAGCGATTGAAGCCGAGCGCTTCAACCTCATCGATTTTAGAAAGGATTGCCCTCATCCTTGGTTGACTGAGGCCGACATGTTCGGCCAACTCTCCGCATGTGGATTTTCCATTGTCTCTTAAGTATTCCATGACCATGGCTTTCGTTTCGTCGAATTTCTTGCTATGCATTTCCTTGACGATCGGTCTTGTTCCCAATCTTTTGTCCAATGGCAAAACGAGGATAATGCGGTCGGGATCGAATTGTTCTTCGATGCTTGGGGTTTTTAGACCCTGTTTTTTCCAAACGTCATATATCATTGGGACGCCGCTTCTGGCACGTTCTCCGATGTTTATGAGATTGAACATTTTCATAAGTCCTCTGTTCCTGGGGTCTGAGACGCCTCCTTTGAGCATCTGTTCTTTGCCAGTTCGGCTGTAGCCTGGATTCGCGAAAGCGATTTTGTTTTGCTTAAGCGTTATGACGACGCCTCGGGATCCGTAATAATCGGCATTCACTAAACAATTGGATAGCGCCTCGCGAATGGCTTCATGCAGCGGCGTGTCATCGATCCTACTTTCGTCCTTAAGCTTGAAGGGGAGATTAAGGGATTGTTTGAGCTTGTTATAGACGCGGTAATAGAAATCGAAAACGTTGCCTGACCAATCCCCAGAACTTGATTGTATGCGGTCGTCCCAACGGTTCTTTGGATTGATTTCGGCTCGATAGTCTAGGAAATAGTTCGGGAATTGCCTAGTTATGTCGAACTCGTTTCCAAACATCAATAAGCCAGCGGCGGTGGGGTGTAGCTTCCCATCGGTTTTGGAAATGGCGGCCGCGTTAAGGCTCCGAAGGAACTTGTTATCGTTAAGGCGCGAAAAAGGGTGACTTGGCTTAAGGGAGGCGAAGATGTTGCGGTAGGCGTGGATTGACTCTAAATTCAGGGAATCTAGTTCGATATCGTCGAGCACGCTCATGTCGATCGTGTTGTCGGCCTGATCGCGAAGCATCGTTTTGACCTGAAGCTTGGTGCAGCGATAATCGCCCGCCCAATTTCTGCGGAAGGAGCCGCCGAAAATGTCGCCGTTTATGTAAACTGGTTTCGTTTCGCGAGGAGCCGCCGGCACGTGGATTACCATGATTGAGTCGCCTTTGTACGAAAGGTTTACGACGTCCTTTTCCCGCAAAAGATTGATGCTTACTTTGTTGGGGTTGTTGATGGTGTCCCAAAATTCTTTCTTTAATTGCGTTTCATTTTTTAATCCGGTGGTGGACCAACTTCCATCTTGGTTCTCTTTGACGCCGAGAATTATGACTCCGCCATATGAATTTGCGAATGCGGAATAAGTTTCCCATAAAGAAAGAGGCAATCCGCCACTGGCTTTTTTGATTTCCATCCTATTGTCTTCGCGATAGGATTCAAACCTTGATTGGTCGAATGGTTCATCCATGGCATTTCTCCTCCAATTGAAATATATACATTATTTCTATGTCATGCAATCGATAATAAATAATTAGCAAGCGATAAAAAACAAGCGATAAAATATTTAATGCCTTGGCTATATAGAAGCGATGAATGCGAAAAGAGCTTCAGTCATTCTTTTGCTTAATGACGAAAAAAGCGGCTTAACATCGGATAATTCAGTTTTATTGCTAAGTGAGATGCAATTTTGCTTTTTGGCGATGTCCCAATTGTCACTTTCGGATCAGAAACGATTTTATCGCTTGCTTTTTTCGTTCAAAAACGAGCGATAAATGCGATTTCTCACAAAACGGAATCGGTTGAACGCATTTTTATGGTCTTAAGTTACTCATCCGATATGTGGTTTTGCCCGCTCGAAACGAAAACATGATTTCTTGCACATACTCTCTAACGCTAGTAATATAACTTCGTTCAATTTTTTGAGGTGTTTCTATGAAAAACAAATCATTCTTACCGGGAATTCTAGGCATTGCCGCATTGGTGTTCACCTTATGCGCATTCTTATTCCCTCTTGCTCCCGCCGCTTTCAGCGCTCAGATGGATACCATCTATGGTTACGACTTGATGTTCGGAAATAAAGCGATTGCCGCGTTTGATACGCCGGTATCCACTTATATCGCGGTCTTCGTATTGCTTGTCATCTCTGCTGTGTTCCAACTCCTTGCTACGATTTTCGGATTCAATGGCGGCAAATTCACCGGTTTCTTGCATATCCTTTCCGGGCTTATGCTTGGCGTTTCCGCCGTTCTTACTTTCCTCGTCGGGACGCTTGCTCCTTCTGGAACGGTTACGCTTACGTTGGCTTGGGGCTTTATTGCTACCGGTGCCTCTCTTGCCATCAGCGCGCTTCTTTCTTTGGCCATCGGCGTTAAAGCGTTCGCTAAGAAAGCCTAATTATCAATCCTCGTTAATTAAGGCTCCTTCGGGAGCTTTTTTCTTTTTGCCTTCGAAAAGTGAAACAAACATTCGTTTTTATCCCTATTTATTGGTGAAGGGATGTTTTGAAGGATAAGCAAATGAATATCGAAGAAAAGACGAATGCGGTGATCGCCTATTTAAGGCCGCTCATAGAGGATGAGCTCTTGCTATATGCATATCAAATCAACGGCGGCATAAATTTAAAGGATATAAGAAATAAGGTATATGAGGAGTTGTCGCTCATAGATAAAACCATCGATGAAGGCGATAATGATTTGCTTTGGTCGATACGGAAAGCATCGAAAAACATCGCCTTCCATATAGATATGTGTCTGGATGTGGCTTTTTTGGCGTCGGCCAAAGAAAAAAGTTCAATATTTTTGCCGTCATTTTTATCATACTCAAATGATATTGCTAGAAAATTGCAAGAAATATATGCGAATGTAAATAATTAGCAGTCAATGCTTGACAGTGCTAAATCCTAGACTATACTATGTGTAGCACTCAGAGATAGAGAGTGCTAAACGGAGGAAATGAAATTATGAAAAACGAACTCATGAATTACGCTTACGACGATGGCTTCTTCTCGCCATTATTCGACTTCTTCGCACCAGAAGAGTATAGGGGAGCCAAGTATAGCAGAGGCTTGGCGATGAAAACCGACATCAAGAGCGACGAAAGCAATTACATTATGGATATCGAACTTCCTGGCATCAAAAAGGAAAACATCGATTTGTCGCTCAAAAATGGCTATTTGACAATCCGCGTCTCAACCAAGAACGAAGACAGCGAAAAAGATAAGAAAGGCAATTATCTCCATCGCGAGCGCTTCGAAGGGACGGCCAGCCGCAGCTATTACGTTGGCGACGTCGATGAGAAATCGGTTGAAGCCAAATTCGAAAATGGTCTATTGACCTTGTCCTTCCCGAAAGAGAAGAAAGAGGTCGAGACGGACCATCGCATTGCTATCAAATAATTCGGCTGGATCGATTCGGACTAAAAAAGGCCTACCTGTCAGCGTGACTGGCGGATAGGCTTTTTTGATTTGGCGGCGTTTGAAACAATTTTTAGCGAAAACGAATAAGGCAGATTCGATTATTTCTTTAAGATCGGTATGACCTCTAGCTGGTGTCCGGCCATGTATATCGGTTTTCTATTTTCTATACGAACATCCGTTTCGCTTCGCATGCCGAAGTCTTTCAAATAGATGCCCGGTTCCAAAGAGAAAGTGACCCCATCGATTATTTCTCTAGTGTCATGGGATTCCAAATCATCGATGTTGACACCAGGACCGTGAGGGGAGATATCCACGGCGATGTTATGCCCGGTTCTATGGACTATGCCATCCCCATATCCATCGTCGATTATCGATTGATGGACGACTTTATCGACCTCATATCCTTCGACTCTTCTTTTCGGTAGCTCTGTCTCTAAGAAGGAGAAGCCTTTCTCTATCGCTTTGCGTAAAACTGCAAAGCGTTTCTTGACTTCTTCTGGGAGCGTCTCTCCGACATAGCCCATCCATGTGATATCCGCATAAACGGCGTCTTTGTCGTTCATTTTTGCCCACATGTCTATCAAAACGACGTCTCCTTGTTTGATCGGTGAGGAAACGTTTTCGCTTGGCCCATAATGCGGATCGCTTGCATTGGCGTTGACGGCGACGATCGGCATATCGTCATAGACCATCCCTTCTTCGATGAATCTATTGGCTATGAATTTTTGTATCTCATATTCATCGGATTCGCCTTTCGATAAAATGTCGTCCCTTATTTTCTTAAAAGCCTCATCCTTGATCATAAGGGCTTTTCGGCAGGCTTCTTTTTGGAGCGATAGCGACCTTTCGCCATACAAAGCAGAGAAATGCTGCAACAAATCAGCGCTTGATTTCACATCTATGCCAAGGGATTTGACGTACATCACTGAGCCGTAATCAGCCAAAGAAACGCGTGGCAATAAGCCGAATTCAGAGATGTCCATCAACAAAATCCGTGCGCTTTTTAATATGGTTTTTTCGATTTCTAGCATCTCTTGCCATGATAAGTAGACGTTCAAATCGAAATTTCTCTTCGTTTCCTCGTCCTTAAGGAAGGCGGCGTCGATCTTGTGGCAGATTATCTGCGGTCTTCCGCTTTTTGGGAAATAGAGGAAGATTTTCCTCGTTAGCATTTTCTCGCCCAAAAATGACACGAGCGTTTTGTTCTTGTTTTCGTAATCGACTATGAGCCAGCCGTCGGCTCCTTCTTTTTCTATTTCCTTTTGAATAGATTCCAAATCGAACATTTTCATCCCTCCCGTTGTTGTAGGCGAAACGACAATCAATATAATAAAACCAACTATGGAAAACATCGAAACACTTTATGGCGAGAAAACGGATTCAATGAACCCCTTGCCCGAGCATCCGAATCCTTATTTTGAACGCGATTCTTTTTTGAGTTTGAATGGGCCTTGGGGTTTTAATTTATCCCAAGAGCCTTCTTTGAACGTCGTGTATGAGAAAGAAATAATCGTTCCTTATAGCGTCGAGACGAGGCTAAGCGGCATCAATGCGAAAGTCTCCGCATCAGACTATATGCATTATAAGAAAGCGGTGGAGATACCTAGCGATAAAAGAGACTCCGTCGCCCATTTGGTTTTTTCTGCCATCGATCAGCACGCGACGATATATGTCGATGGCGAGAAACTTGGCGAAAGCGATTTCGGCTATATTCCCTTCGAGTTATATTTCCCGATAAATGGAAGAGAAAAGATAACGATTGAGGTCATCGCTCATGACGATACCGATAGCCCTATCTATGCAAGAGGGAAGCAAAGCAATAATCCAGGCGGAGTTTGGTATCATCCGACATCGGGCATTTGGGGAAGCGTATATCTCGAATTCCTGTCATCGAAAGGATATATCGAACATATAGACGTATCGGCCGATTACGATTCGAAGATTGTGAGTTTTTCTTTGAAAACGCAAGGCGAATCACTTAAGACGAAAGTCGACGTTTTCTTCGACGATAAGAAAATCAAAGAAATCGAATTTGATGATTCATCAGACCTCCGAATCGATATGAGCGATGTTTTTCATTCATGGAACGCCAAGAATCCTAACCTATATCATTATGAAATGCATTATGGCGAAGACTTGGTCAAAGGGGCGTTCGCTTTTAGGAAAATCGAAAGAAGGAAGATAGGCGACGCCCAGATGTTATTCGTCAATGGGGAGCCGACTTTCCTTAGTGCATTGTTGGATCAAGGCTATTATCCCGAAAGCGGGCTTACCCCTCCTTCTATTGAAGCTATGGAAAACGATATAAAAGTGGCCAAGGAAATGGGCTTCAATGCCCTTCGAAAGCACATCAAAATCGAGCCGATGCGCTGGTATTATTTATGCGATAGCCTAGGAATGTACGTCATCCAGGACTTCGTAAGCGGCGGCTCTAAATATTCCGCCCCATGGATTGGAGCGATTCCGTTTTGTTTCCATTTCGCCAAGATAAACGACAGCCATCCAAAGAGGCTTGGAAGGCACTTGAAGGAATCGAGAGATCATTTCGAAGAGGAAATGTCTAGAACGTATGAGCATTTGAAGAACATTCCCTCGATCGTCGCATGGACTCTCTTTAACGAGGGATGGGGACAATTTGAGACGGTTAGGCTAACTGAAAAGCTTCGTTCTTGGAATGATGGAAGGCTTATAGACTCTTCTTCGGGCTGGTACGACAAAAAAGTCGGGGATTTCTCTTCCTATCACATCTATTGGAAGCCGCTTAAGATGAAAAAAGACAAAAATAGGATCCTTTCCCTTTCGGAATTCGGCGGATACGCGATGCCAATAGAAGGACATATGGATGCCGACAAGAAATTTGGATATGGAAAATATCATAAGGATAAAGAGGAATTGAACTCGGTGATCGGGCGCGCTTACGAAGCGGCGCGAAAACTGATAAAAGAGAAAGGACTCAGTGTCTCCGTTTACACCCAACTAACGGATGTGGAAGGGGAGATAAACGGCCTCATGAGCTATGATAGGAAAATCATAAAGGGCGATGCAAAGACGTTAATGGAGATAAACGAATCGCTATATGAGGAATATCGCGATTTATTTAAGAATCTTTCCAACAAATAGCATTTTTTCTAATTGTAACGGAAATGGAAATCCAAAGTTTTGGGAGTACAGTTCCAAAACTATCCGAAAATACAAAGTTATGGAAATACACTTCCAAAACTTTTGAGTTTTTTAACGCCCATCGACTGAGTATAATTCGCCTATGGTTAAAGCGGCTTTCTTCGATATCGATAACACGATTTACGACCATAAGAACAAAAGGTGGGATTCTGAAAGCCTTGAGGCGATAAAGGATTTGAAGAGAAAAGGCATCAAGGTGTTTTTGTCGACGGCTAGGCCCTATGCATCCTTCGTTCCCTTCGGCGCGCTTGATTTAGGAATCGAATGGGATGGCTATGTGGCAAGCTCCGGCGGACTTGCCGTTGTTGGCGACGAGACGGTTTTCAAGACGACGGTCAGAAAGGAAGACGTCGAGAAGTTCAAAGAGCTTTGTCATTACCATCATCAGACGATGGAATTCGTTGGCGAGAAGGAAAGAAAGCTATTCGCCCCGTTAACAAAGAACGCTGAAACGTATTATTACGGCATATTTCATGACACCATCCCTGAGGTCGATGGGGATTTTCCCGACGATTGCATAGCCTTGATGCTATTCATCGACAAGAAATACGACCGCCGTTTCGAAAGGCTTTTTCCGCATTTATGTTTCTATAGATTTTTCGACACAGCCGTCGATGTTTATGAGGTTCCACATAAAAAAGGCGACGGAATTGCGGCGATTTTGCGATATTTCGACATCAAGAAAGAAGAAGCTATCGCCTTCGGAGATGGGCTTCAGGATATTTCGATGGCTGACGAAGTCGGATGTTTCGTCGCCATGGGTAACGCTCAAGAGGAAGTAAAAAGCGCGGCTTCATTCGTGACTCTTCCAGTGTGGGAAGACGGAGTCAAAGAAGGGCTAATCAAGTTGGGATTAATTTAATCCCACTTTCAAGCCGTATATGCGATAATCTTGCCCATATGGGAAGAAATGACCAAAAGAAAACACCATATGTCGACGCTCTCCGCAAATACGTAAGCGAAGACGTCTCGCCTTTCGATGTCCCTGGCCATCATATGGGAAATATCGACAATGCGGCGACGGATTTGTTTGGGCATGAGGTGTATCGTTGCGATTTGAACGCTCCTCTTGGCATGGACACTCTTTCGCAGCCCGGCGGCGTCATCAAAGAGGCCACGGATTTGTTGGCGGAGGCTTGTCACGCCGATCACTCTTTCTTTTTGATCAATGGCACATCCAGTGGCATCATCGCCATGATCCTAACGGCCGTCAAAGCGGGTGAGAAAATCCTTTTGCCGCGCAACGTCCATAAATCGATAATCAATGCGATTGTTTTGTCTGGCGCCATTCCCGTTTACGTGATGCCGGCCATCGATCAGGATTTGGAGATCGCCAACCAACCTTCGTTGGATGATTGGAAGAAGGCGATAAACAAGAATCCCAGCGCGAAAGCGGTTTTCGTCATTAATCCGACGTATTTTGGCTCTGTTGGCCCGCTTAAGCAGATAGTCGATTACGCCCATTCAAAAGGGATGGCCGTTTTGTGCGACGAAGCCCATGGCGCGCATTATTATTTCCATCTTCCGAATCAGCCTCTTAGCGCGATGGACGCTGGGGCCGATATGTCGAGCGTCTCTTTCCATAAAACCGCCGGTTCTTTGACGCAAAGCAGCGTTTTGCTAATGCACACTGGGAGATTTTCGCCAGAGAACGTTCAGATTTCGCTCAACATCATCAATACCACCTCGCCCAGCGCGATATTGATGGCGTCGATTGACGCCGCAAGGGCCTATATGGCCTCTAGCGCTGGCAAAAAAGCGATGGAAGAAACGTATCGCTTAAGCAAATACGCCAGAAACGAAATCAAGAAAATACCGGGCTTCCTAGACAAGGGGAAAAAACATTTCTTGGCCAATGGCTCATATGATTACGATGAAAGCAAGTTGGTCATCGGCATCGATAAATTGGATTTGGATGGCTTTGATTTATACCACTTGCTGAAAGAGAAATACGAAATCCAAATGGAACTTGCCGAGACTTATGCGATTTTAGGCATTTTGGCCATCGGAACGAAGAAAAAACACATCGATCATTTGATAGAAGCGCTTAAAGACATATCCAAGGAGCATTATCATCCGGAGCTTAAATACGAAGACCATCATTTCGATAACACCTTCCCATTTCAACTAGTGCGTCCTAGAAGCGCTTTCCATGCGCCTGGCAAGATCCTTCCCATCGATGAATGCGTGGGTTATATATCGAAAGAGCAAGTGATGATGTATCCGCCAGGCATACCTTTGATCGCGCCAGGAGAGGTATGGAGCAAGGAACTCGTCGATCGAGTCGTCTTTTTCAAGAAAAGACAAGAGAAAGGAATGAAGCTTCTTTCCTCTTATCCAAATGGTTTCCAAGTCATCGACAATGACAAATGGAAGAGATTCCCAACATATGAGAAGAGGCTTCGCGATTACTGGACGAGCAAGAAGACGCTTCCATCGCTAGATGGGTACGCCTTGCCGTTTGAAGGCGACAAGCATAGCGCGACCCTCGTTCTTATGCCTTTTAGGAAAGACACCTGGAGAGAAGGGGCCATTCCAGCCACTAAAGCGTATATCGATGTCATCAAAGCGATATCGGCCCACGAGAAGGTCTATGTCGGCATCCATCCTTCCATTTACCGCAAGATTGCCCCTTTGTTTCAGGATATTCCGAATGTCTCGTTATTATCGATTCGCTATAACGACGCTTGGGCGAGAGACAATATGCCTCTTTTCTTGACCAACGGCCATCAGATAAGAACCGTCGATTTCCGTTTCAACGCCTGGGGCGGAGCGGTTGATGGGCTATATACCAATTATCGCGACGACGATAAGCTTGGGCAAACGATCAGCAAACGGCTGAAGCTGTTGTCTTATTACCACCCATCTTTCGTTTTGGAAGGAGGGTCGATCGCGTGCGACGGCGAAGGGACGATCATCGTCACCGAAGCGTGCCTTCTTTCGAAAGGAAGGAACCCATCATTAAGAAAAGAGGAAATAGAGGATGTGCTCCGCGAATATCTAAGCGCTGAGAAGATCGTTTGGGTGCCGCATGGCATCTACCAAGATGAGACGAATGAGCACATCGACAATATGGTCGCATTCGTCAAACCTGGGGAAGTGCTCCTGGCTTGGGATGGCGACAAGAAGGATCCGCAGCATAGATATTGCGTGGAGACCTATCGCGCTTTGTCGAAAGCCAAGGATGCGAAGGGGAGGTCGTTCCTCATCCATAAGATGCCATTGCCGAATCCGCCATTGCATCTTAGCAAAGAAGAAACATTTGGGCTTAGGGTCAGCAAATCCACTTTGGATAAGAGGGTAGCCGGCAGGCGCTTGGCGGCTTCTTACGTCAATTTCTATCAAGGAGAGGATTTCGTGGTTATGCCTTCTTTCGGCGTCAAAGAAGACGCGATAGCGAAAAATATCATGGAAGAGCTTTTCCCTAACAAGGAGATCCACCAAATCGATAGCCTTGAGATACTATTGGGCGGTGGCAACATCCATTGCATCACGATGCAGATACCGGAGGTCAAGAAATGATCGTCAAAGTGGCAATAACGCAGTTTTCGATGTCTTCGAATTATGAAGAAAACATTCAAAAAGCCAAAAATCTAGTGCAAAACGCGGCTAAAAATGGTGCAAACGTCATTTTGCTGCCTGAACTATTCGAAGGGAAATATTTTTGTCAGGTTGAGGATTACGCAAACTTTGATTTGGCTGAAGAGGTGATGACGTCGAAAACCATAAAGGCCTTCCAAGAAGTCGCGAAGGAAAATAACGTCGTTCTGCCGATTTCCTTTTTCGAAAGAAGCAGCAATTCCTATTTCAATTCCATGGCGATGATCGATAGCGATGGTTCATTGCTTGGCGTATATAGGAAGAGCCATATTCCAACCGGCGAATGCTATGAAGAGAAATTCTATTTCACGCCAGGGGACACAGGCTTCAAAACGTTCAAGACGCATTTTGGGGTCATCGGGGTCGGAATCTGCTGGGATCAATGGTTTCCCGAAGCTGCCAGGATTATGGCTTTGCAAGGGGCCGAATTGCTTTTGTATCCGACGGCGATAGGATCAGAGCCGGTGCTTCCAAAAGACAGCAAGCCTCATTGGCAAAACGTCATGAAAGGCCATGCCGCTGCCAATATGGTTCCGGTTTTGGCTTCTAACCGTGTCGGCGTCGAAAAGGCGAAGGATAGCGAGATGAAGTTCTTCGGTTCTTCTTTCATTTGTGATAACCACGGCGAAATGATCGTGGAGATGAATAGAGAAGAAGAGGGGTTTAGAACTGCCTCATTTGATTTGGAAGCATTAAAGAAAGAGAGAAGGGATTGGGGAATTTACCGCGATCGAAGAATCGACTTGTATGATCCGATTTTGACGACGGATGGAAAGAAAAACGATTGATTTTAATCTAGACTTTTTAGGACGAAATCGAATAGGTAATAGGGGACATTGATTAAATCGCGATCTTTAGCTTTATCTTTGTTTGAAAGCAAATATCTATGTCCGCAGATGCTGCTGTATTTGACGGCGAAAGCGTCTATGGATTGATGAGATGACGTTTTCCCTGATTTTACTTCGAAAGGGACGACTTTGTTGCCGTCAGTCGTGAGGAAATCAATCTCATAATCGTGCGTGGAGTCTTTCTTTTTCCATGTGTAATAATATAGTTCTTCACCATTGGCTATAAGCATCTGCGAAACGATGTTTTCGTAAAGATATCCGAGATTTAATTCGAGTTTGTCGCTCAGGAGTTTTTGGTATATATCTTTATAGTTGCTTTTCTTGCTTTCTAAAAGCATGCTTATGAACAAGCCAGTATCTGCCATGTAAAGTTTGTAAGACGAATAATCGGCAGTCAGTTTCAAACTAACGCTTGGGTCTCTGACCAAATAGCATGGATTCACTATTTTTGAGTCTATTAGGTCGGATATCCTTTCGCTGTCTTTTTCGGTTTCGTTGGATTTGGTCGCGCTATAAATTGAAAAAGCTTTTCTTTTGAGCGCCAATTGCGATGGTATGGATTCGAAAATGTGTCCAAGTCTTCCGCTGCCATCGATTCTTTTTAGGTCTTCCTTATATAAAGCGATGATGCTACGTTTTTGGGCTTCGACATCGTCGAAGTTGTTATTTTTTATATATGCATCAACGACTTGAGGCATCCCTCCAACGGCTATGTACAATCTGAAATCTCTGACTAATTTGCGATTGACGGCTTCCCCGGCTGGATATTTTGAATGGTACAGCTCTTCTAGCAAGCTGTATTCCTTTCCTGTGGCATGGCAAAATTCTTCATAATCCATTGGATTCACCTGTATTTTGACTTCTTCGGATGGTATGAGGATGCCTTGGATATTTTTTTTGATCGATATTAAAGAACCGGTTTCGATATAGTCATATCTTCCGTCTTTAACTAAATATTTGATTGCTTGCCTTGCCGCCGGGAAGAGCTGGACTTCATCGAAAATAATCACCGACTCCCTTTTGTAGAGCTTTACGTCAAGAATCGTCTGAAGCTGCAAAAAGAAATAGTCCAGATCGGATATATATTCGAATAGGCCTTTTATTCTCTTTCCGACGTTCGCAAAATCGATAAGGATGTACGATTTGTATTCGTTTTTGGCGAATTCTTCGGCAATCGTGGATTTTCCGACTCGTCTAGCACCTTCTAACATGAACGCTCTAGTTCCTTTATATAAGTTTTTCAATCTTAGCAATTCATCGTAAGCTTTTCTTTTGAACATTTTGTTGCCCCTATAAAATAATTACATGTTAATGTGAAAATTTCAACAAGACCATATGGCGAAAAATGTGAAAATTTCAACAAGACAATATGCATAAAAATGTGAAAATTTCAACAAGACTTTTTTGAAAAACCAGCAATTATCGCATTTTTCTAAAAATGGTGTTTTTAAAGAAAAATAGAAAAGAAAGACTATTGAATTTTGCGCTGTACGCAAGGGGCTTTTGCACGTTAAAATTTGAAAAAATCCACCTTTTCTTCGTATTCATTAAGTAAGCCATTGCTAACCGTTTTGGGGTTTCTTATAGCATCCTTTGGCATTAGAATATCGCAGTTGTTTTATGCTTTGGCTAAGTAATGCATTCATACTCGGATTCGCCTTGGCGATGGATTGCTTCGCATTAAGCATTGCCGACGGTTTGGTCTTCGGCAATATCAAGAAGAGAAAATATTTCTTCATCGCGGGTGTTTTTGGCGTTTTCCAAGGACTTATGCCGTTGATCGGATTCTTGCTTGGACAGATATTCGCCGAATGGATAGATAAATACGATCATTGGATTGGCTTCGTCTTGCTCGCCTTGATTGGTCTAAAGATGGTTTATGACGGCATTAAAGGAATCATAAAGCCGGAGGAAGAGAAGCCGGAAACGTTCTCCTATCCAAAGGTGTTGTTGCAAGGGGTGGCCGATAGCATCGACGCTTTAGCGGTTGGCATCGCCATGTATTCCAACCTTGGCCTTGAACCCCAGAATGCGCAAGGATATGAGGTTTATATCGCTTTCATTATCATATGCTTTATGTCCTTCGTCATATCTTTGGCTGGATTATTCGGAGGCCGTTTCTTCAACCGTTTGCTGCATGGCAAAATCAGCATCTGCAACCTCATCGGTGGAATCATTTTGGTTCTATTAGGGGTATTCATCCTCCTAGAGGGCCTTGGTATCGTTAATTTTTAGCTTCTTTGGCATCGCATTCGTCAATAGTTCTAAAAGATCCATAAATGTTTAGGATTGAAAACGTATATAGGTAATAGTGGTGTGCATTCATTTCCCATACTAATAGGATGATGGAGGCGGGAGGCTCAGTAATTCTTCGAATAAAAGCGTTTTTAAATGGCGCCTCTAGCGATGCTGAACGATCCATTTCCTGCGCCGTTTGCGTAGGTCTACAAATATCTATAAAAAAGTGGTAGATTCTATCTATTTCGCATAATTGAAAAAAATAAATGTTGGATTGTCCCTCGCTTTGCTATATAGTGGGACCATGAAAAGCGCCTTGCTCTACGAAACCGGAATCGACAGGAACGAAGACCGCCATTGCGACCTCTGCG
>CAZCCJ010000011.1:0-61426 GCA_964497235.1 uncultured Staphylococcaceae bacterium | reverse complement strand
AGCGTCAAGCGAATCGCTAAGATAGAAAACGGATGCAAGGGCCAAGAAAAGCAAACCCAAAAACGAGAACACCGCTATCCGATTGCCGAAGATTTTCGGGAAACGCTTGACGAACTTGAACAAAAAATAAGGAAGGACACCTAACAAAAGATAAACGAAGGACAAATAGAAATTATAAGCGCCATGCGGGAGCAAAAAAGCCGGTATCATGTCGGAAAAGACGCCGACTACCGCGCCATACAAAGGGCCTAACGCTATCGAGGCAAAAATAACAATCGAGGGAGTCAAGGAAAAGCGGAGGAAAGAGAAATTACCCATCGGGATGGTTTTGAAAACCATCGTCGAAACGATTCCAAAAGCCAAAAGGATGGCTGAATATGTGATTTTCCTTGTGACTTTATCCATATTTCAGCACATTTTTGAGGTAATCCCTCACGCGATAAGCGAATTCCAAACTGCCGATTATCAAAATCGGATCGCTAGGATAGGTTACAAGCAAGAAATTGACCGCCAATTCATAGGAAGAATTAAAAGGATAAGTGTTCCTGACGCTTTCAGGATAATCGCTTATACCCCTAGCCCTCTTATTGTCGAAAGTCGTCAAAGTAACGTCATTAACATAACGTTTGATGATGCTTAGATTCTTCATGACGTCTTTGTCTTTGAATGAGGAAAAGATAACGTGGATCTTTTTGCCTAAGGACATGGAGGCGAGGCTTTCCATCGTCTTCTCTATCGCCTCAGGATTATGCGCCCCATCGATATAAACGTTCTTGATTCTTTCCAAACGGCATTCGAGCTGCTTATCCAAAAGGCCTTTTTGGATAGCGTCAAGGGAGACGGGAAGAGAAAGGCGAAGAATCTTTATCGCCTCTAACGCAATCGAAGCATCCGTAACCTCGTAATATGCGGACGTAGGAACCATCAACCCCTTATAAGGCCCATAATCGAAATGGTAATACGGCGCTTCGTATTTTGCGTTTTCAACGCTTTCGGTTTCGAAAAGCTCTGCTTTCATAAGAGCCGCCCTTTTGGCGACCGCTTTCTTGGCGTCAACGGGAAGAGGCCCGATCAAGGCTTTAGATCCCCTTTTGATTATCGCTGCCTTATGCTCCGCTATTTCCTTGACGCTATCTCCTAAGAACTTCGTGTGTTCCAAAGAAACGCTCGTGATGATGGATAAGAGAGGCGTCGCATCCAAAACATTGGTGGCGTCTTTCTCGCCGCCCATTCCGCATTCGATGATGGCCAAATCGACATCATTCTCGTTGAAATAAACAAACGAAATGAACGTCTCTATTTCAAACGAAGTTAGCTTATATTCCTTTATTTTTCCTTCGAATTTCGAAAAAATCCTTGCAAAATCCGCTTCTTTCATCATTTCGCCATTGATTCGCGTCATCTCTAATGGCGAATGCGAAAACGGTTTTATGAAAGAGGCGACCTTATATCCCGCGATTCTATAGATGTTCGCCAGATAATTCGCGACAGAGCTCTTCCCATTGCTTCCAGCGATATGGACGAAAGGAAAGGCCACCGAAAAACCTATATCTTTAAGAAAAGCGTCATACGCCTCTCTTTCGTATTGGACCATCGTCAAATCTCTTTCTTTCAAAAAGAGCAGGATATCGGAGAAATCCATCTTAATCCTCGTAATCGTTCGAGCGCCCTTTTTCTAGCCGTCTCTTAAGGTCTTTTTCCTTCAAAGAATCACGTTTATCGTGTAATTTCTTCCCTTTTGCCATTGCGATTTCGAGTTTCGCATAGCCGTGAGACAAGAAAAGCTTAGTCGGAACGCATGTTTCTCCGCCCGTTTTAAGACGAGCTTCCATCTTCTTTATTTCTTTTTTGTTGAGCAGTAATTTCCTGTCCCTCAGATGATCGACGTTAAAGATGTTGCCTTCCTTATAAGCGGCGATATGCATATTCCTAATGAACGCTTCCCCATTCTTCACAAACACGAAAGCGTCGCTAATCGTCGCGTTTCTGGCGCGTAGGCTTTTTATCTCGGTGCCAGTGAGGACGATACCGGCGACAAGGAAATCGCTTAAAAAATACTCAAAATGAGCGCGGCGGTTTTCTAACAATGTTGCTGAGTCCTTCTTCCTTGTCATAGCCTAAAGATTATAGACCAAGCTTCGGCCCTTTCCCATATCGATAAAAGCTTTTTAGAAAACCCAATAATAAAGCGAGACGAACATCAAAAGAGTCCCAAGCAAAACAAAGATATGGAAAATGAGGTGAAACCACTTCGTCTTCTTGATGCCAAGGCAATAAAGAACGGCGCCGACCGTATAGCTGATGCCGCCCATTAAGAGCAAAAAGGACGCCGGATACCATCCAATGCTCATCACCAAAGGATAAAAGGATATGATGATAAGCCAGCCCATTAAGATATAGTCGATGATGCAAAAAACAGTGAATTTCTTAAGGTCTATCGAATTGAGCACTATGCCGATTATTCCTAGAATGATGCAAGGAATGAGTATCGAGTAGCACCATGCTTCGCTATAAGAACGAAGCCCGACCAACGTATAAGGAACATATGTTCCGATTATCAAAACAAAGACATTGTCATGATCGAGGACGCGAAGTATCCGTTTCGTTTTAGAGGGCGGGAACCCATGATAGATGGCGCTTCCAAGATAAAGAGCCAAGAGCGACAAAGTGAAAATTACACTTGAGGAAATCTTCCATGGATCAGCGGACGAGACCGCTTTAGCGATGAGGAAAGGTCCCCCAATCAAAGCGAATAGCACCCCCAACGCGTGGGAAAAACTATTGGCTATCTCTTGTTTTTTCGTGTAATTCGGTAGTTCTGTCCTGCTTGGTGCCATGACATGATATTAATTCTTCTAGTTACTTTGTCAAGAACAACTTGTTTTAAAAACTAGATACCTAATAACTTGCTTTATCGTTTCTCTTCCTTAAACTTATTGTCATGGTCACATTGCTGCGCAAATTGTTCATCCCCGATTATAAGAACACGAAGAAAGAGGAAGTGCGCGTTTCCCATGGCGTCTTAGCGAGTTTCATCGGCATCTTCTCGAACACCGTTTTGGTGTTGATAAAGGTTTCGCTCGCGATCTTTTTGGCCTATCAATCGAACTGGACTATTTTGCCTATGGCGCTGCTTGTCGATGCCGCCAACAACCTTTCCGATATGGCCTCTTCCATCGTCACTCTGATCGGCTTCAAAGTGGCCAACAAACCAGACGACGAGAAGCATCCATTCGGCCACGAGAGAGCAGAATACGTTTCCGGCCTCGTCGTATCCTTTATGGTTTTATTAATCGCTTTCGAAACAATCAGGGAATCGATCAGCAAAATCATCAGCGGTCAAACTGTTTCTTATGATATATTGACGATCATTCTTCTCGGCGTCTCGATTTTAATCAAGGTTTTGCAAGGATATTGCTATTTTTCCTTAGGCAAAGCCATCGATAGCAAAGCTCTTAAGGCGAGCGCGATCGATTCTTTCGGCGACGTCTTCGCCACCACCGCCGTCATGACGGCCGCCATCCTTAGCCTAACCTTAGGTTGGGGGTTCCTCGATCCTTATCTCGGCTTAGGAATCGCCGTATTGATAATGGTTGCCGGAATCAAGATGATGATCGAGAACATCGATCCGATAATCGGCGGCAGGCAAGACAAGAGCCTTGCAAAAGAAATAAGGGAAACCGCTTTGAGGCGCAAAGAAGTTTTAGGGATCCATGACCTCATCATCCATAGCTATGGGCCAACGAAGAAATTCATTTCTTTCCATTTGGAGGTATCGGAGACGATGTCTCTTTCCGACGCCCACCGCTTAGCTGATGAAATCGAAGAGGAACTAAAGGAAAAAGAGCATGCCGAGACGTTGATTCACGTCGATCCGGTCGAGGAAAACGACCTTGAATGCGAGAATCTCGAAAAGGAAATCGTCAATTTGCTAAAGAAAATAAGCCCATCAATCGAACTTCACGACTTCCGCTTGATAAGATGCGCCAAAGAGAAAAAGATTTCCTTTGACGTCACTCTCCCCTTCTCTCTATCGAAGAAAAAGAGTTCCATCGAAGAATTCCTGCGAAAAGAGATCGCTAAAAAAGATAATTCGTATCGCTTAATAATTCATTTTGACCACCCCTTCTAGTTAAAAAGAAGAAAAAACCTTATAATTGATGAAAAGGGGAATAGTCATGGAACAAGACAATAATTTCTATCGTTGTGCCACTTGCGGAAACATCGTCCACTCACTCCATAATGGAGGAGGCAGGCTCATATGCTGCGGCTCGCAGATGGTTCCACTAGAGGCGAGGGAAGGCGGAATGGCCTCACAAAACCATCTCCCGGTCTTGAAACATGAAGACGGTCGATTGATCGTCACGATAGCAGAGGAGGCCCATCCCATTGGGCCTTTTCACCATATCGAATGGATTGCGCTGGTTACCCCGAAAAGGACGACCGTTCGCTTCTTGAAAGAGGAAGATGGGAATATGGCCGCTTTCAGCGATGTGCGCCACGGCACCGTCTATTCATATTGTTCTATTCACCAGCTTTGGAAAAAGACATTTTAAATGAAACGCGCATTGGTTTTATGCGGCGGCGGCTCGCTTGGCGCATATGAAGTAGGAGCATGGCGATACCTAAGGGAGAAAGGGCTTCATTTCGACATCGTCACCGGCACTTCAATAGGCGCGATAAATGGCGCGATGGTAGCGACGGATAGCTACGATGAATGCATAAGGCTATGGGAAGAAGTCACGATAAATGAGGTCATGAAGGAAGGCTTCAACATCTCCGAGAACATCATCGACAGCCTCAAAAAAACCTCAAAGGAAAACCTGAAGAAAACAATAGGCACCTACATCAAAAACAAAGGCGTCGACATCACGCCTTTTAAGGCACTCGTCAAACGGGCCATCGACCCAGCGAAAATAAAGAAATCAAACGTCACTTTAGGCGTCGTCACAACCGATTATAAAACGAAAAAAGAAAAGGATATCGTCCTAAACGACGAACCGGAAGAGATGATATTGCCATGGCTTCATGCCTCAAGCGCTTGCTGGCCGATCTTCCCGATGGAATGCGTCAATGGGAAGAAGTATGTCGATGGCGGTTTCGTAAATAATCTCCCAATCGATCTTGCGCTCAAACTGGGAGCCGAGGAAATTGTCGCCGTGTTGCTTCACGCTTTCCCAAAATCGCCGCAACATGCGGAGCTAATGGATGCGCCATTCGTGACGTGCATCAGACCTTCTAGGGACACTGGGACGATACTTTATTTCGAATCGCACGTCCTTAAGAACAACATGATGCTCGGATATATGGACGCCATGAAGACATTCGGAGACGCTTGGGGCTTCTCCTATTGCTTTAAGAAGCAAGAACAGTATCGCGAAAGAGCAAAGAAAGTTTTGCTAGAGACGATAAAGAACAATGTTTACATCTCGAAAACGATAGAGAACGCATTGTTCACAAAAGATATGCCGCGACCGAAAGACGCGATGGATTTCTATATCCGCGGGTTGGAGCTTCTTTCGAGCGTCTTCAAGATAAACCCCTACCGCATCTGGGGAATCGACGAGATCGAAGAGGAACTCATTTCGAACATCGCCAAAACGAATCTGCCGTCGAAAAAGCAAATCCTCACCGTCGCCAAAAACAAAGACATCATCTTGGCTAAGCTTATGGACGACATCAAAGAGGAAAGAAGCCTTTCTTGGATCGATAAACACGCTTCGAAAAATCCGGAAATACACTATCTCAAATTTCTTTTAGCGAACATCATAAACTATTCAAATATCAAAAAATGAGCGGCAAATCACCGCTCATTTTTGTTTGTTTAGAGATTATAAGTAATATTTGTTCAAGACTTGAAGAGTCTTTTCATCGAGTTCATAGACAAGAGGCTTGCCGGTTGGAATCTCGACGCTGATTATTTGCTCAGGAGTCAAATGCTCAAGTTCCATGACGAGCGCCCTTAAGCTATTGCCATGTGCGGCGATGAGAACGCCCTTGCCCGCTTTGACGGCCGGCGCGATCTCTTTGTCGAAATAAGGCTTCACGCGTTTGGCGGTGTCGACCAAACATTCGGTGAGAGGAAGGTCACTCTCGCTCATTTCTCCGCTCTTGACGAGTTTTTGATAAAGTTCTTGGTTGCCAGGGAAACGCGGATCGTCTTTTTCGAGTGCCGGAGGTTGGATATCGGCACTGCGACGCCAGATATGGACTTGCTCGTCGCCCCATTTCTTTGCGCTGTCAGCCTTATTGAGCCCTTGCAAAGCG
This sequence comes from uncultured Staphylococcaceae bacterium, assembly GCA_964497235.1. GTDB lineage: Bacteria > Bacillota_I > Bacilli_A > RFN20 > CAG-826 > UBA4951. Next base: position 55,159 of record CAZCCJ010000011.1, on the reverse strand, counting down.
CCATAATGACGTTCATTCAAACGCCAGCTGAAATGCTTCTCGATGTCATCTTCGCCAAGCTCATGGAGAGCAAGCGCCATCGTGCGATTGGCACGTTTAAGGACGCTGGAGAAAGCGACGTCGAAATGATACCCGTTGTCTTTTAGGAGTTTGCCGGCGGCTTTCGCTTCATTGACGCCATTCTCCGAAAGATCGACATCCGTCCATCCGGTGAATTTGTTTTCGAGATTCCACTCGGATTGGCCATGACGGATAAGAACTAATTTAACCATGTAGATAAAATCCTTTCTAAACGACCGATATTATATGACGAAGGGGGCTAGAGGGCTAGTTCCTTTATCTCTTTTTGAAACCGAATTTCTTAATCAAGGAGCCGAAGGCGCTATTGAGCGCACCTGAGCAAAGGACCACCGCCACCATCGCCATGGCATCGCCAAAGCTAACGATCGTGGCTAGCGAAGAGAAATAGGCCCTTTCAAAAAGGAAGGAAGCACTGATCATTATGAAGAAAGCGAGAAAAGAAAGGCCGAATCCAACCAAAATGGATGCGATGGAAACCGCATGATAAATGGCGAAATCGCCGGTTTTGGAATCGTATTTTCGATACATCGGCGCCAAGGAGATGAGAACGCTGCTCTCGATAAAGAAACACACGACGCCGACCACGATCGATAGAACGCCATATAAGGTGTTCCCTTCCTCCAATAAAGCGGTCCCACAATAAAGCCCGACCGAGCTAAATAAAGCGAAGACGATCGAGAAAAGCAGATCTGGATAGCATTCCTTGGCGAAAGAGAGAAAACCGCTATGAAGGGAAGAACGGCGGTTATCGCGAATAACAATTTTTGCCTCTTTCTTTTTTCTTTTCGGCAACGGGGTTTCTTTTCTCTTGCTTTCTTCAGACTTAGCAAGCAAACAGAAACAAGAAAGGTTTGTACGCAAAACGGCCTTATGAATCGAACGGCGGTTTTGGGCGTTTATTTCAATGTTTTCATCGATTAGCAAATACAAAACGCCGGAGTCCGACAGCGTTTCAAAGACTTTCATCATCTTGGCCTCGCCGTCTTCTTGCGTTTTGACTTCCACCATCGACAAAGGAGAAAGCTTCTTCCCTAATTCGTTTTTGAATGAATATGGCGAAGCGCCTTCCGGAATCTTCAAAACAATCTCAAGTTCTGCATAGTTTTTGATCGATAATTTCAAAATGAAGAGACTAGAAAAGTCATTTTCCTTTTCAATTAGGAAATTATCGCCTCTTATGGAACCAGAGCCATATATTCCAAATCTAAGTGAGAGATAATCGAAAACCTTTCGGTCTTTCCTTTCTATCTCGCTTATCTGATAAGGAAATGAAGCGCTTAACGGTTCCGCTTGATTGCCGTCTTCGTTATCAACGACGAATTTCTCTAACTCGATCATGCTAGCCTATTCTAATTCAAATGCCGCTTCGTTAGAAGAACGGTTTGTCAAGAACTCCGAAACACGCATCTTTTTAAGTTTCGTAGATGAGAAACCTGCATCGAAAACGTCTCTTTCGGGCTTTTGCATTTAAATATGTGCAGTATAGTTCAATTCTTAGTTCAATCTTTTAAACAGCCTATTGGAACAACAAGAACTCCATCTTCTCTTTTATAACCGTATTCGGAGGCGGTGACGATTATCTTCAAATCCGGCAGCCTCAGAGGAGTTTGCTTTTCTTTTTCATTATGTTCCCTTATCAGCCTTTCTATCTCGCAAAGGTGTTTCGCACCTTGATTCACATCATGTTCGCCCAATTTAAATTCGATCAAAGCAAATCTTCCATCCTCCAAATGAAGAACGCAATCCGCTTCCAGCCCATAGCGATCATGATAATAAGAAACTGTCCCGCCATGTTTAGAGGAATACACCTTTAGATCCCTGATGCACAAGGATTCAAATAAGAAGCCCAGTGTCTTAAAGTCGGTATTGAAATACTTAGGATTAATGCCAAGAGCTGCGACCGCAATCGAAGGATCGACAAGATTTCTTTTTTTGCCGGCCCTGATTGCGCTCTTAGATCTTATCTGAGGGCACCAAGCGTCTATATCCTGAATGATGTTGAGTCTCTCTAAAGCGTCGTAATACTCCTTGAATGTAGACTCAGAGATTCCTGAGTTCGCATTCACATCTTCAAAAACGGTGCTCTTATCGGCCAATGTGCATATGTTTCTAGAGACAGACTTCAAAATCGATCTCACATAATTGGCGTTCCTCTTAACGCCGTCGATATTGGAAACGTCCTTTTGACATGTTTGTTTGAACAAATCTTTTGCCAAAAACAATTTCTCATCATCGTTTGACAAGGTGAAAATCGCCGGCCAGCCTCCACGGCAAATCGCAAATATGACATCATCGATGTCCATGTCGGAGCGACACGAGTCGAACGAGCTTGGATTATCGAATAATCCTATTAACGAAACACTGCCATTCGATTCGCCAGTTTCATACGAAGACAATGGCAACATATCAATGGTGCTGATCCTCAAGGTTCCTGTGTGAGGCGTATTGATGCCGTTTGATGATGAACCGGTCAAGATGAACTGGCCTTTTTTCTCGGGGTTGTCATCGCAAAATTTTCTAATGGTCCCCCATAATTTCGGGGCATCCTGCCATTCATCGAAAAGCCGCGGAGTCTCGCCTTCTAGCAATTTACTCGGAGCGGTATTAGCCACGGATAGTAACATCTCTCTTTTGTCTTCGTCCTGAAATTCTACGTAGCTTTTCGATATTTGTTTCGCCGATCTCGTTTTCCCACAGCCTTTGGGTCCGGAAATCAAAATGGCTCCAAACACTTTGAGTTTCAATTTTATCTCGTCGTCAATGATTCTATTCCTATATTCGTTCATGCCTCATCTCCTGATGCCATTATAACAAAAAACCGAATTTGCGCAAAATAAAAAACCTTTTTTGCGGTAAATAAAAAACCGAATTTGCGCAAAATAAAAAACCTTTTTTGCGGTAAAATGATACAAAAATACAAAATATGTAAATCGCTAGGAAGAGCGATTCCGACCCTTACGAACGCTTTTTGAAAAGCGTCTTATGAAAGATAGACAAATACAATCCGGCGTAAATTATTAGGAAGGAAGCCGCTTTAACGATTAATGAGAGCCACGAATCCAAGGAATCGAGCGGTAAAACATATTCGAATATGGCAAACGGAATAACGAAGCTTATCGCGGCGATTATGGCGATTATGCCGAGAATAAGGAAATATTTTCCTATAGGCATCTTCAAGACTTTCTTGCAATAGACGTTATTGAAGACGTAGAAACCAAGCACAACGAATAATGAAGAACCGATAAGCGGTCCGTATATCCTCCATTCATCCGGCAAATAAAGGGTGAGAACAATCGACAAAGGCACGCTTAGCAAAGCCAAGATGAAATTCACTAGCGACGGCATCTTATGCTTATTTTTCGCCCTCTCCATTTCGATCGAAACGTTCTCCGTTAACGGCACGAACCACACGATAAGAGACGCCAAAGCGATAATGTAAATCTGTAGCAACTCGGCATCGGTCAATTCCTTATCGCCTAGCCAGGCCAGCAAGAAATCCCTTCCCGCCAAAGCGAAACCTCCGATAAGCAACGCAAGAACGCTCATCTCCAAAAACGAAGCCTTTAAGAAAATTTTATTCGTCTCCTCGGCTTCGCCGTTTATGCATAGCGAATTTATTTTCGGCGAGCAAGTGTCGCTCACGCCTTTGGACAATAATGCGGCATATGTATAGAACTGAAGCCCATATGAGAAAACCGTGACGCTTGAGGCGCCTAAGGTATTGGACAATATTATCTTTCCGGAATTGTTCTCTATCTGCGAAACCGCCATCGTTAGGAAGATAAATATCGAAAATCTAAAAATCTCCAGCAAATCGCCCCTTATTTCCTTTATCGGTGCAAAGGATATGGACATTTTCAATTTCTTGAGCGAATAAATCACATTAAATATCCCATAGCTTAACTGGACAATCAAAGTGACCAAAGAAACCCATAGGATTCCTTCCCCAAGCACGAGAGAAAGCATCGCGAATGAAACCGTGAGAATCTTTGCGCCTATAAGCGCAAGCTGATGCAAAACGAAACGGCTTCGATAAATCTCGAACCACATGAAAAGCGAAAGGAAGAAATCAAACGCCGTCGAAATGCTGGTGATAAGTATCACCCAAAATATTAAGGAAGGAGAGTCGGCGCCTTGAATCTTTAGAACATCGAAACGGTACAAAAGGGCAAAGCAGACCCCACACGCAAAAATGACGATCGAAACCAAGGAAAAGAGAATAAGATACGATCCATTTATCTTGGACAATGCCCCCTCCCCTTCTTTCTCTTTTTTCGTCGCGAATCTGACATACGAATTCTCCACGCCAAAAGAAAGGAGGGAGATTACCTGAAGCAAAGACACGGCCAAGGTCAATATGCCATTATCGACTTTATGGACATAAGAAAGCAAAAACGGCGGATAGAAAAGAGAAATGATCAAAAATATGGCGATCCTCAAATAATTGAAGAGGATGCCTAAGGAGATTGACGTTTTCGCTTTCTCTTTATCCATTATGAACAAGTATACGGCAAAAATGCGAGAAATAGGCTAACGCATCTTCTTAATGTGCCTGATGGCCGCTTTCCGATCGATGAATGGCAAAAGGACTTCGTCCGCTTTCGAAAAGAATTTCTCAAAAGACGGGAAGACCCAGAATTCAAACAAAGAGCTATGGAAGAAAGAGAAAGCGAATATGATGCCAGCCACGCCAAACACGGAATTTAGCGATGCCACGTCGCTAAAATAAATCATCAACACCTCGGATATCAAAGCGAAGAAGGCACTCCACAAAAGGAAATAAGCACTAACAAGCAGCTGCCCCTCCAACGTCCTAAAAGCACGTAACGAAATGGAAAGAACGAGAAGCAAAGCGAGCCCTCCAATCGAGAAGAAGAAAGCGCCTATGCCAGGCATACAAGCCATGCCAACAATCGAAATGATGAGATCCGCGATTGCATACGCCAGGAAAACGAGGCCAGAGAAAACGTTTTTGTTCTTAAGATAGAAGAAGCAAAAATAAAGCCCAAGCGTCATGGTCAGATAGAGAATAACAGTTGCGCCAAAATTCCAATAATCGGAGAAGAAATTGTTTCCATAAATGGCGAAAAGCTGATGGAAAGCAGCCATGAAAGAAACGAAAAATGGCATCGTGAAAGCGAATACTTTCCCAATATCCATTGGCTTTTTGCATGGTTTTTTTCTTTTTTTCTTCTTTTTGCTAGACTGTTCTTCCTCTTTTTGAACATCCACGACAGATAGTTCCATATGTTTGGCAAGCGTCTTCCGATATCTAATCTCCGACAAAGCGGGGATGGCGATCATTCCGTATAAGGCGAGACCGGACCAATTGAGGCAACCAGGGTACGCCACCTCCATAAAGGAACGGGCGAAGCACGCTACAAAAAGGAAGAGATACAAGAATGAACTTTTGTTCTTCCTTTTGACCAATGTCAATATGACCAAAGCCAATACGTAGCCATAGCCAAGCAAGAAGAAAGCACCCCCGAATATCCCACCTTGCAACAAGCTAACCGCGATGCTCGAGTCAACGGCAGTATATTGATTCACTTCGGCAAAACTATGGAAATACGCGTTCATCCCTGTCACATCGCCAAAGCCAAGCCATAGGGAAGTCGGCGAAACGGAAATCACATCGTATGCATTCTTGATTTGCTCAAAACGAAGCATGAAAGTGGTCGTTCCACCTTCTTTTGCGTCTTCGAAGATACGCACGAAGAAGTTATGGACTATCCCAAAAGATGGGCCAAAGTCCACAAAGGCGAACAAACATATAAGGCCGTGGACAACCAAGAATATCGTCAAAGGAAGTATCGCTTTCACGACATGTTTGCGCACCCGAATCACCAGGTTATAGATCAAAAAGGCAAGCGCGAAGAAAACGGATATCACCATGCACGTCTTCGAACACGGGAATATTAGGTTGGCGTAATAGAAATAAAAGAAGAACCAATGATAGAAGCGGCGTCCGCTTCCGATCAAAAGCGATTCGCTTGCGAGCCCAGCGAACAGCAAGAAACCATAGACGTTGCGGTTACTCGTGAAGCTTTGGACTATCGGCGACTTCTTGATCAATTCGGGATCTCCCGAAAACATCGTCATATAGATATCGAATTCCGCGACATAACTATAGATAATAGCCGCTAAAGCGATGGCCGAAACAGCAAGATAAAGAACCTTATATATTCGCTTGCCACGCGATAAAAATGGACAAATAGCGATGAAATCATAGATAATCACGTAAGTTAACACCGTATGAACGGCCGATCTCATCTTATCGGGAAGGGAAAGATTATAGGCTTCGCCAGCTTCGTTTATGAAGGGACCCGACAAAAACGTCCCCAATAACGAGGCGACCAAGAATATCGCCAAGGCGATCGCATAAGGCCAACATTTGGTGAGGTAAAAATGCCTTTTTGCGAAGATGAATATCACGACGGAAAAGGAAAGAAGCCCTATCGACCAAATATAAAAGGCGAAATCGTTGACCGCCCCGCCGTTCTCCACTGAAAAAAGATATCTGGTATTGACGAAATATGCCGAAGCGGTCAATAAAAAGAAAAGCAATACTAGAAAACCTAGCACATATTGCGTTTTCTTAGTTCCGACAGCGTTTTCCATCGTGCCGGTCTATTATACCCAAAAGATTGTAATAATACGAAGATAACTATCCAAGGAGGAAGGTGGATATGTCTTTATAAACCACATCCTTCTCTTTTTCGTTCAATATCTCATGGCGCAAAACGGGGTAGATAATCGTCGTGACGTCTTTCACTCCGAGCGAAGAATACATCTTCGCCAAGCGTCTTGGTCCTTTGCCCATTTCGCCGACCGGATCGTTTTCACCGGAAATGATGAGTATCCTCTCGTCTTTCGACACTTTGGACAACCACTTCTTCTGATATAGCGTCTTAAGCCCATATATGAATTCATGCCAGAAACCAGAAGTCGTCGGAGCTCCGCAATAAGGATCATTGCGGTACGCTTCTATATTGTCTTTATTGACCGAGAGCCAATCCAAATCGCTGTCTCTGTTTTTGATTGCCTTGATATACGGCCCTAAACCCGCTTTCTCCAAAAACGGATTGTATTTGTCCCAATTCTTTTTATTAACGATCAAATGCGCCAAAGCATAGCCCATCGTCATCTTGGCCTTAACAGGACCGTTGGAACCGCAAATGACGACCGAATCAAGAGTTCCAGGATAAAGTTCTAGGAAACGCTGCGTCATAAAAGACCCCATCGAATGTCCCATCAACGACGTTGGCAAACCGTTTTCTTTAATTTCCTCAATCTTTAAATGCAGCGCCTCAACGTTTTTGTCGAAAGCGCCTTTCATCCACTTCTCTTGATCTTCCACTTTAGGAGCGTTGAGTCCTTGCCCTATCGCATCGTTGACATAAACGTTGATTCCTAAAGAATTCAGATATTTGGCAAAATGCTCATAACGGGCCGAATGCTCGCCCATGCCAGTCTGAATCAAAAGGTTTCTTGTCGGATTATCGGACAAATAAATTCGTCCTCGCACAATCTCGCCGCTAGAAAGAGTCGTCTCGTAAACGTTTTCCATATATTTTTCCTCTCCATAATTCTATAGAAGTAAGAAAGGAAAAACAGCAACAACATAAATTTTGAATCAAAAAGGCTATGTCAAAAATGCTTTTTATAGTGAAAGCATATTTATATACATTGAATTTATTATTGATATTTATTTGAAATGAATTGTATATTAAATGTATATCATGAAAAAAGACACAAAAGAACTAATTACAATCCGTTTGGACAAAGAAACAAAAAAGAGCGCATCCGCCTTATTTGAGACGTTGGGATTGCCACTAAGCACTGCAATCAACATCTTTCTTAGGCAATGCGTACGCGATGGAAAAATACCATTTGAAATAACCAATGCCCCAATAGCGAAACAGACGAACAAAAACGCCGTTGCTGGCCCAGGACGAAAAATAAAGCCGCTCCATAGCAGTAAAAAGAAATAAAAAAGGCCTCGTTTTTCTCATAAACGAAGCCTAGGCGTTCTCGCTTTTATTCGATGCCGTTTGGATTATTCTTTTGGAAACGATAGGCATCGCGACACGCATCTTCGATTGTGAATCTGGCCTTCCAACCAAGTTCTTTCGCCGCTTTGTCACAATTGGCGTAATTGGATGGAACATCGCCTGGGCGCCTCGGGCACATTTGATAAGGTATCTTCACACCATTGGCCTTTTCGAAGGCAGCGATAAGTTCAAGAACCGACGTGCCGCGTCCGGTTCCAAGGTTATAGACGACCAAACCAGGGTTTTCTTCGAGTTTCTTTATGGCGGCGACATGGCCTTCGGCCAAATCGACCACGTGGATGAAATCGCGAACTCCCGTTCCATCTGGCGTGTCGTAATCGTTTCCATAGACCTTTAGCATTGGAAGCTTTCCAATCGCCACTTGCGATATGTATGGCATCAAGTTGTTCGGTATGCCATTCGGATCTTCGCCAAGCAATCCGGATTCATGTCCGCCGATAGGGTTAAAATAACGCAAGATGCAAATATTGAAAGATGGGTCCGCTTTAGCGACGTCCTCCAATATTCTTTCGATCATCACCTTGGTTTCGCCATATGGATTAGTCGCATTCCCGACCGGATCTGTTTCATAGGACGGCACCCTCTTAGGGATTCCGTAAACCGTTGCGCTCGAAGAGAAAATGAAGTTTTTGACGTTCTTTTCCTTCATGATGTCGAGAATATTCAAAGCGCTCCCCAAATTGTTCTCGTAATATTCGATTGGCTTATAGACCGATTCGCCGACGGCTTTATAACCAGCGAAATGAATAACCGCATCAATGTGGTTTTCCTCGAATATGCGCAAGGTATCTTTGCGTCTAGTCACATCGACCTCATAGAATTTAAGACGATGCGAAGTGATCTTTTCGATACGGTCCAAAACGGCTATCTTCGAATTCGAAAGATTATCCGCGATGACGGGTTCATAACCGGCTTTGAGCAAGGATATGACCGCTTCGCTGCCTATAAAGCCTAAGCCGCCGGTGACTAAAACTGTTTTCATTTGTTTTTACCTTTCTTTTTCGCCTTCTTTTTATCGTTTTTAATGGACTTTTCGGTCGTTTTTCTTGCTTTCTCCAAATCGACTCTAGTTTTCCTTAGTTCGTCTTCCTTGCGCTTTTTCTCGCCTTTTTCCACATATTTGGCTACGCGCTCCGCCTCCGAAATGGCGTTCTTTTGCGCTCTCTTTCTTTCCTTTTTGGAGAGTTTGTCCGTGTCATCGGGCAATGGGACGCCGGCTTCCAAAGAGCTCACACTTTCAAGCAAACGGCTAGAAATAAGGCTATAGACGCTGGCCTTGACCGATAGGCGCAAAGCCATAAGTGCGAGCGAATCGGCCATAAGCTTATCGGCCTTTTCGGGATCGTTTTTCTTTATTTTTTCATATAAGCGATAGAAATCGTCCAAATGGTATTTCGTCTTCTCCGAAGAATCGTGCATGACGTTGGAGAGCATGCTTCTGAAAAAATGATATAGAGCGCTCTTATCGGTCGACACATCGGCATCCATTTGGATGAGCAAGCTTAGTTCGGACATCGAAAGGGTTCTCTTTAAGAAACTGATGGCGAGCAAATACCCTAAGTGTTCCTCATTATATTTCTTCCGTTCAGGTTCTTTGATAATCTTGGCCTTAACATAATTGTTAACCATGAAAGAAGTCAGGTTTAAAGCGTCCTTTTGATTCAAAAAGCCAGATATGGTGCTATTGACATAGGAAACGACTTGCTCCATGTATAACGGAACGGATGGTAATTCCTTAAAAGAAGGAAGCTCACTCTTTGTGTTCTTTTCTAGCCATTCCGATAATTTCTTTATTTCTTCATCGATCATCTTTTGCCTATCTCCTCTAATAGCATCTTGGACACGGCGGCTGGATTCACTTTACCGTGCGACGCCTTCATGACTTGCCCGACGAGGAACCCTAAAGCCCTGTCTTTGCCTGCTTTGAAATCGGCGATTGATTGAGGATTGGAATCGAGAACGGCGTCCACAAACGATTTGATGGTCGCCGCATCATTATTCTGAGCGACGATGCCAAGGCTCTTTTGAGCCTCTTTCGGCGATAGCGAATCAGTTAGAACCTTATCCAATATTTGTGCGCATTGCTTATGGGAAAGACCGCCATCTTCTTGCATCAAGACAATTTCCGCAAGGGTGTCCGGCGACATCTTCAAATCGTTTATCGTCAAAGAGTTCTTGTTAAGATGAGCGTTGATCTCAACGATCATGAAATTCGCAAAATCCTTGCAATTCTTGACTTTATTCATGCCTTTCTCGAAGAAAGAGGCCATATCTGGATTGGCCAATATGATTTCGGCATCCGTCTTTGATAAGCCACCCTTAAGGTATCTCTCCATCTTCGCATCGTATAATTCAGGGCACGTTTCTATGGCATTATGAATAAAATCTTCGCTTAAAGAAATCGGAGTGATGTTTGGCTCGGGGAAATATTTGTAATCGACGGCATCCGTCTTAACGCGCATCAACACCGTCTTTCCGGTCGATTCGTCAAAACGTCTGGTTTCCTGGCGTATCGCCTCACCCATAAGAATGGCCTTCGATTGTCTCTCTATCTCATAATCGATGGCCGCTTCGATGTTTTTGAATGAATTGATGTTCTTTATCTCGACCTTCGTCCCGAATTCCTTTTGGCCATATGGACGAATGGATACATTGGTGTCGCAACGTAGCGATCCTTCTTCCATCTTGCCATCGGACGTTCCGCTATAAAGAACGATGTTTCTTATGGCTTCGGCGTATTCCCTGGCCTCACTGCCGTTAGAAATCTCCGGTAGCGAGACGATTTCGACTAGCGGGACGCCAGCGCGGTTATAGTCCAACAACGTATAGTCCAAAAAGTGCTCTTGTTTGCAGGTATCCTCTTCCATATGGATACGCTCGATGCCTATTTTCTTTTTCCCTTTCGGAGTATCGACGTATAGATATCCATTACGGCCTATTGGATGAAATTGCTGCGTGATTTGGAAACCCTTTGGCAAATCGCTATAGAAATAGTTTTTCCTATCGAATCTCACAAGCGGATCGATTTCCATATGAAGCGCGTTCGCTACTCGTATGGCATTGATGACGGCTTGTTTATTGACGACTGGCATCGTGCCAGGAAAGGCCATGTCCAAAGGCGCTATATTGATATTCGGATTCTTCGAAAAACCGACAGGGGCAGACGAAAACATCTTCGATTTCGTCTTCATTTCGACGTGTATTTCAAGTCCGATGACCGCTTCGAAATTCATAAATTGCCCTCCTTTTTATTGAGTGCGCTTAGTTCGGCCAAACCGCTTATTTTCTCGAAAGCGGCGGCAATCGTGAACAATTTGTCTTCCCTATATGCTCGACCTGTGAAATTGATGCCTAACGGCAAGCCGTTTTCCATCGCTAGAGGCAAGGTGATTGAAGGCAAACCGGCGAAATTGCCTAAAGCCAAATGGTTATCGGCGATTAAGTATTCATCGCTAAAACGATCGCTGCTTTGTTCAAAAGAAGGCGCCACGCTTGGGGCGGCTGGCAGATAGATGAAATCGTATTCGGAAAGAACGTTGTTTAGTTCCTCCACGATTTTCGCACGGACCTTTTGCGCCCTTAAGAATAGTTCGTCTTGGTTCTCCTTCATAAGGCAATAGCTTCCGATGACGAAGCGCCTTTTGATGAGTTCGCTGAAGCCTTGGTTACGGGCATTGAACATGACTTCTTGATAGGTGTTGCCGCCGCGATACGGACCGAATTTAATGCCATCCAAATTGGCGTCGTTGCTTGTGGCTTCGGCGCAGCTTATGACCATATAGGTCGGATAGACGCTTTCGAGGAGATCTTTTGGAAAGGAGACGTATTCAACGGCGATCCCTTCTTCTTTCATCTTTTCGATGGATTTATCGAAAGCGGAAAGAAGCGTTTTATCGGAAATATTATCGACTATCTCTTTTATGACGGCGACTTTTAGTCCTTTCGGAGAAGCGGAAGTTGCCGAAACATAATCTTGGACATCATTGTTGCTTGACGTGCTATCGCGATCATCACGGCCCGCCAAGACGGATAATATCGCGGCCGATGCGTATACATCTCGGCTGAAATATCCGACGGCATCGAGAGAAGGGGCAAACGGAAATAACCCATAACGGCTAATTCTCCCCCACGTCGGCTTGATGCCGACTAATCCCGCCAACGAAGCCGGCTTCCTAACCGAATCGCCGGTGTCGCTGCCGAGGGCGAAAGGCACGATCGAAGCGGATACCGCAGCGGCGCTTCCACAGCTAGAACCGCCAACTTGAACTTTGTGACTTGGATCATAAGGGTTATATGTACGACCCAGATGACCAGTCGTTCCGGTCCCGCCCATCGCGAGTTCGTCAAGGGTCGTCTTGCCAAGCAATACGGCCTTCTTATCTTTGAGCTTCTTAATGACAGTAGCGTCATAGACGGGAATATAGCCGTTTAGGATATTGCTAGACGCCGTCGAAGGAATCCCCTTGGTGCTGAAGTTATCTTTAGCAAAAAACGGAATGCCCCACAATGGGTTATCGGCCTCTGGCTCAGTCAAAGTTTTCGCGAATTCAATGGCGCCATCCTCATCGATACATTCGAAAGCGTTGTTATCATCTTCCTTCGCTCTCTTTATCGCCTCTTTGGCGAGTTCCAAAGGAGTGACTTCTTTAGCCACTAAAGCAGAATGCAGCTCTTTCAAAGGCAAGTCCAAGTAATTCATCATAACACCACCTTCGGCAACTTGATTTGGTTGTCTTGCTTATTGCCGGCGTTCTTAAGGGCCTCGTCACGAGATAAAGTGTCGGCGACTTCATCTTCCCTTAAAAACGACGTCTCGCATGGGAATGGGAAGGTCATCGGCTCATAATCGTCGACCCCCTTGATTTCCGCAATCTTCTTCATTTGCTTCGTCAAAATCGCGAATTCTTTTTCCAAGGTGTCGTATTCGGAGTCCGACATCGTGAAAAGAAGCCTGTTCGCCGCGTCTTTCAACACTTCTTTATCAATGCTTTTCATAATCCTTTTCTTCCTAAAGAAAAGATTAGCACTTATGAGGTTTTTGTGGAAGAGCCAACAAAAATGCGAAATATGCGATAAATAAAGCAAATTCGCTGGCGTTTTGCGTGGATTTTTTGATTTTTATAAGTGAGCAAAGAGAAAAATGAAGTTATTTCATCCAAAGAAAAATAGAATCGATCAATATCGTTTCCAGTATGCGAGCACTTCCTCAAACGAGGCGTTGCCTTGACGAATCAATTTCGGATCATCGCTTGATAAATCAACGATCGTGGATGCCACTTGTGAGACGCATTCGCCATCGATCACGAAAGTCTTCTCAAGGAAAACGGGGCTTAGATCTTCGCATCTTCTCGCCGTCGGCTCGCCAGATATATTGGCGCTCGTGACTAACGCAGGCTTACCGACTTCTCTAAGCATTTTCCTTACTTCTTCACTAGCGGGCACGCGAAGCCCCAAGACCCCGGTGTTCAGGGTGACCCATGGATATAAATCCGGTTTAGCCTTCAATAAGAAAGTATATTCGCCAGGAAGGAAGCGGCTCAAAACGGCAAAAGCCTTATCGGAGCAATCCAAATAGGATTTGACGGTCTCTATGGAATCCGCCATCATCGATATCGGCTTATTCGGAGGCCTCTTTTTTAGTTCCACTAGCGACTTATACGCCATCTCATCGTCAAAGATGCAACCAACCCCATAAACGGTCTCCGTCGGGAAAGTCACAAGCTTTCCTTTTTTTAGTTCATCGGCCGCTTCTTTATAGTCTTTCCAATCGTTCATAAACACACCTATTTCAAATCGACGATCAAGAACCTCGTGTCGCCGTTCAAGTCTTTATGGAAGGAATAATCGTAGTCTTCCAAATATTTGCCCATTATCTCGATTAGCCAGGGCTCCAAATCTGGCGAAATTTCAAAAAACATCGTCAAAGCCCCCTTCTTTACCTTCTTATAATCGCGGAAAATGGATTCGTAAACGCTTCTTCCTTTTTCCATCCATAATGCGCTCGCGGGCTCATAATCGCGCACGCTTTCCTGAGCGTCTTCCTTCGAGAGGATATACGGAGGATTCGAGACGATGATGTCGAGATTGATCTTATTCTCGATATATGGTTCTAGCGCATCGCCTATGAGCGTTTGGACATGGACGCCTTCCTTCTCGAAATTCTCCTTTGCCACTGCCATTGCCTTTGAAGAGATATCCGAAGCGACGAGAAGCCAATTCGGGAAATTGTCGTGGATGCCGATCGGTATGCATCCGCTGCCGGTGCCGATGTCTCCGACGACGAGATAATTCTTGGGGTTATAGTATTCGCTGATCTTCTCGCTTATTAAAGAGACGAGCTCTTCCGTTTCTCCACGTGGGATAAGCACATCGCCATTGACCTTAAGCTGGTGTCTTAAAAACGAGGCCATTCCTACGATGTATTCGACGGGCTCGTTATTGGCTAGCCTCTTTGATTGCTCAACGAACAAATCGTATTTCTTCATCTCTTTGTCTTTGGCGAAAAGAACATCTATCGGCTCCTCATACCCTTCATTATTCATCACCAAAAAACGAAGGTCTTGCGCCGTGACGCCCTTTTCCTTATATAGAGAATGCATCTCCTTGATGGCTTCGCCGATGGTATGCATCATTTGTCGCCTTCAAGAAGCTTTTGCTCCTGGTCAAAGTGAATGAGCGCTTCGATAAGGGGTTCGAGTTCGCCTTCCATCACTCGATCGAGGGTATTCGTCGTATAGCCGATTCGATGATCGGTAACGCGGTTCTGCGGATAGTTGTAAGTTCTGATCTTCTCGCTTCTTTCGCCGGTTCCGACCTTGAGTTTCCTTTCCGATGCCCGAGCGTCGTCTTGTTGCGATTGATAGAAATCCTGCACTTTCGCACGAATCATCCTCATGCAGATTTCTTTATTCTGGAGCTGCGCTTTCTCGGTTTGGCAGCTTACGACGATGCCAGTCGGCAAATGGGTAACGCGAACCGCGCTTTCGGTCTTATTGACGTTTTGTCCTCCGGCGCCTTGCGAACGATAGGTATCGATTTTTAAGTCTGCAGGGTTGATTTTGACGTCGACTTCCTCAGCTTCTGGCATCACCAAAACGGTTGCCGTGGAAGTATGGATTCGGCCGCTTGCTTCCGTCTTCGGAACGCGCTGCACTCGGTGAGCGCCGCTTTCGAATTTCAGCTTGGAATAGACATTCTCTCCCTTAACCATGAAGGAAACGTAAGAATATCCGCCAGCCGAGCCTTCTTCGCCGTCGATGAATTGTATTTTCCAACCCTGCGTCTCGGCGAAACGCGTGTACATCCTTAGCAAATCACCGGCGAAGATATTGGCTTCATCGCCGCCGACGGCGCCGCGAATCTCGACGATGATGTTTTTGTGATCGTTTGGATCGGCAGGAAGAAGCTTGGTTCTAAGCCCTTCTTCCATCGAGGCCATTTCCCCTTCCAATCTCTTTTTTTCTTCTTTCATTAGCTCCGCCATTTCGGGATCGCTTGCGTTCGATGCTTCAAGAGCTTCTTGGAATTCCTCTTCCATCTTTTTATATTTCGCGAAAGATTCGTAGGCTTCCTCTAACGATGCCCTTTCTTTGCTTAAAGAAGTGAGCTTTGCGATATCCTCTTCGATTTCCGGTTTGGCGAGTTCTTCCTCTATTTCCAAAAACCTCTTCTCAATGGCTTCTAGTCTCTTTCTCATGCTGCTTTCCATAATGACTCGCTCCTACGCGCCGGGGATTATAACATAAGAAGGGGCTTTCCTCTATAAAGAGGCGGAAAGAACCCCGATAAACGCATCAATCATCGAAATGGGGCAAGAAAGAACACTATTCTTTGCGCGCTTTAAGGTCTTATGACGAGCAACGCAAAAATTCGCCTATATTCTCTAGTGAGAAAAGGAGAAGAAAGGTATAATCCTAAAAGGTGATACCCACTTATGTCATATAAAGCTCTTTATCTAACTTACCGTCCTCAGACATTCGAAGAAGTCGCTGGGCAAAAAGCGATCGTCCGGACCCTCAAAAACGCATTGGCGAAGGACAAAATGGCCCATGCTTATCTTTTTGCCGGCCCGCGCGGCACTGGCAAAACGTCAATGGCCAGGCTATTCGCCAAAGCGCTCGATTGCGAGGAAGGGCTCGGCCATCAATGCGGCCATTGCTCGAATTGCGTGGCGATCGCCGAAGGAACCCATCCTGACGTCATCGAAATAGACGCCGCAAGCAATAACGGCGTCGATCAAGTCCGCGAATTAATCGACGGCGTCCAATATTCCCCGATCAAAGGAAAATACAAAGTCTACATAATCGACGAAGTCCATATGATGTCGACCGGAGCCTTCAACGCCTTGCTAAAAACCATCGAAGAACCCCCGGATAACGTCATCTTCATCTTGTGCACCACTGAGCCATTCAAAGTTCTGCCGACGATCCTTTCGCGTTGCCAACGTTTCGATTTCTCTAAGCTTAACGAAGAAGAAATGGGCGGAAAACTCAAAGAGATATTGGAAAAGGAGAACGTCCAATATGACGACGCCGGCGTCAAAGCCATCATCAATTTGGCCGATGGCGGAATGAGAGACGCTCTGTCGATTCTTGATCAAGTCCTCGCCTATAGCGGCGACAGACTCAACGAAAACGACGTCTTATCCGTTTATGGCTTAGCCAGCAAAGAAGAAAAGATCAACTTGTTGAAATGCCTTCGCGAAGGAGACGTCGCAAACATCATCGCCAAAACTGATTTATACGTCACAAAGGGATTAGATATCCGCCGCTTCCTGTCCGATTTGATTTCTATCCTAAAAGATTTACTGGTATACGCGAAAACGAAGAGGGCCGACTTGCTTAATGTCTTAAAAGAGGAAGACGCCATAGGACTTCTCCCTTCTTATTCCATCGCTTCGATAAATAAGACCATCGGAGTCCTTTTGGAGACCCAAAACAATTTCAAAATGGTATCAGATATCCGCTCATTGTTCGAATTATCGCTATTGAAACTCGCGTCAGAAGAGGACGATTCGCCTGCGATAAATCAAAAAATCCCTGCGAAACCCGAGCCGATTCAAAAAGCTGAACCGGTTATACAGCCGCAAAAAGAAATAGTCAAACCGTTATTCGAAAACGAAAAGAAGGTCATGCCAGCCAAAGTCGAGCCTCCAGCCTCTAATGAAAATCAAAAAGCGGTCATAAGCGAGAAGAAAGAACCAGCAGCGCAAAAAGCCCCTGACGTTCCAGTCCCTGGGTGGCTATGGGAAGATGGAAAGCAAACTTCGCCCAGTGCGGCCGCTCCTACAAACTCCATAGACCTATCGAAAATCAAACGCCCGCAAATAGCCACGAGCGGCGAGCGTTTCAACATCTCGCAGGATGAGATTCTCAAAATCATGATCCTCGCGAATAAGACCGAACGCAAATCCCTCGTCGACCGTTGGCCGGAACTCATCTCGCTAAAAATGGACGAGAAGATCGGCGCTTTGGCAACACTATTATCAAGCGGCGCCCCCTATTGCTTATCGAAAGAGGCATTGGTGCTCGTCTATAAGCACACAAGCTTAGCCGAAAAAGCCAATTTGGTCGCCAATCAAGAGCCGTTAGAGGAATTGATCGAGACTTTGCTAGGAAGAAAGGTCTTCGTATACGCCCTAGACAACAATGAGAAGCTCAATGTCCAAAACCGTTACTACGACTTGATGCGACTCAATCAATTGCCAGCCAAATCCACCATCA
This sequence comes from uncultured Staphylococcaceae bacterium, assembly GCA_964497235.1. Taxonomy (GTDB): domain Bacteria; phylum Bacillota_I; class Bacilli_A; order RFN20; family CAG-826; genus UBA4951. The sequence goes on along the minus strand of CAZCCJ010000011.1, from coordinate 37,281 downwards.
TTTTGAATCTTCCAAAATAAGGAGAAAAAATATGAATCAAATGCAGCAAATGCTCATGCAAGCGCAACGCATGCAACGCGAACTCGAGAAAGCCCACGCCGCCTTGGAAACGAAGGAATTCATCGTCAAAAAAGCCGGCATCATCGAGGTTTGCGTTCTTGGAAGCAAGAAAGTGAAAGAAATCAAAATCGAACCTGACGCCCTAAGCGCGGATAACGCCGACATGATCCAAGACACGATAGCCATGGCCATCAACGAGGCTTTGGAGCAAATCGCCAAGGAAGAAGAGGCGATGAGCGAGAAAGTCACTGGCAGAAAAGGAGCCTTCCCCTTCTAATGAAGGAACTAAAAACCATCGTCCAATTGACCGACGCTTTTGGGAAGCTTCCTAGCGTCGGACCGCGTACCGCCGAAAGGATGGCTTACGCCGTTTTGAATATGTCGAGGGAAGATAAGCTTTCCTTCATTGAAGCGATCAAAAACAGCGAAGAAAAAGTCCATAAATGCCCCGAATGCGGACTATATACCGAAGAAGAGACCTGCGAAATCTGCCGCGATGAGAATAGAGACCACACCTATATGTGCGTCGTCGCCAGTCCAAAAGACGCCTTAGCGATAGAGAAAATGGGCTCATTCAACGGAATCTACCATATCTTAGGCGGGTTGCTAAGCGCCTCTAAAGGCGTAAGCGTGGATGACCTTTCCTTCGATGCCCTCCTAAAAAGAATCGACGAAAACAAAGTCAAAGAAGTGGTGATTGCCACCAATCCGACGTTAGAAGGCGAAACAACTGCGTTATTCATCGCCAAGCTCCTTGAAAAAAAGGAGATCGTCGTCACAAGGCTTGGATATGGGCTACCGATGGGAGCATCCTTGGACTATGCCGATTCGCTTACGCTAAGCAAGGCTTTCGAAGGAAGAAAGAGGATATAACAATGTTCATAACGTTTGAAGGCGGAGAAGGAGCTGGCAAAAGCACCGCCATTAAGAAAGTCGTTGAAAAACTCGAAAACGAAGGCTATCAAATAGTCTTGACGAGAGAGCCAGGCGGAACGCCTATCTCCGAAGAGATAAGAAACATCATCCTCGACAAGAAAAACACCGAGATGGACGAAAGGACCGAAGCTCTTTTATACGCCGCTTCAAGAAGGCAGCATATCGTCGAGAAAATCATTCCTAGCCTCAAGGAAGGGAAAATCGTTCTTTGCGACCGCTTCCTCGATTCCTCCTTGGCTTATCAAGGCCACGCAAGAGGCATCGGAATCGACAAGGTCTTGGAAATGAACCTATTCGCCACAGAGGGCCTTGAGCCGGATTTGACTTTCTTTTTCGATCTCGACCCAGAGAAAGGGTTAGAAAGAATCGCCGCCAACTCGAGTCGCGAAGTCAATAGACTCGACGTCGAGAAGCTTTCCTTCCATAAGAAAGTACGTGAAGGCTTCTTAATGCTCGCCAAGCGTTTCGAGCACCGTTTCGTGGTGATCGACGCCTCGAAAGATAAGGACAGCGTCTTCCAAGACGTCTATAACGCGATAGAAGAACGACTTAGAATGCGATGAAATTCTCCGAATACCTTCTCAATTATCAGCCATTAGTCTATAAGACGTTTTCGAATGCGATGAAATCGAAAAGGATATCGCACGCCTATCTTCTTAGTGGCGAAAAAGGCACCCCATTATTAGAAACGGCGATATTCTTGGCCAAAACCCTATTATGCGATAACCCCTCGCCTTTAGCCGATGAAGAATGCCGTTATTGCCAAAGGATAGAGCATAGGACCTTCAATGGCTTTAGGATCATCGGCGAAGAAGAAGGGACGATAAAAAAGGAAGAGGTCGAAGACTTGATTTCCTCCTTCTCGAAAACATCATTGGAAGAGAAGAGCGACTGCGTCTATATCATCAACGGCGTCGAGAACATGACCGTCGAAGCGGTCAATTCGCTTCTCAAATTCCTCGAAGAGCCGCCTTCTTACGTCCATGCGATCTTAACCACCGAAAACATCGCGAAGGTATTGCCGACGATCATAAGCCGTTGCGAGACGATAAGGCTACTACTATCGCCAAAAAAAGATATCGTCTCACTCGCTTTGCAAGACGGAATCAAGAAAGAAGACGCCGAATTGGCTTCTTTTTTCATCAACAATTCCGCTGCGATGCCTGCTTTTATCTCTAGCGATGACTATCTCGATATGAAAGCGGCCCTCCTTTCCTTCCTTGACGCCATATCGCTTGGCAAAGACTCGCTTTACCTGGTTTCCGAGAAAGACATCATCCCAGCGCTAAGCGACAAAAAGAGATCGAAGATGTTCTTCGACATGCTTTGCGTATTCTTCAAAGAAACCATCTCCTACAAAGAAAATGCGCCTTTCTTGCTAGAGAGTTATGTTAAGATTATGAAGCCTTTGCTAGATTTGCCCGCTTTAAGTAAAAGTCTGCTAGAGATCATGAAGGTGCGGAATCTATTGGATCTGAACATTTCCGCTGGCATTTTATTGGAACACGTAATCAACTATATTTCGAAGGAGAACGGCTTATGATCGACGAAGAAGATCGCTTAGAACAACAATACCGCTTTTTCCTCGCCGTTCATTTCCCGGGCGGGGCGAAGAATTATTTTTTCGGCACCAATGACAACGATTACCGCATCGGTGAGAAAGTCGTGGTCGAATCCCTTAGCGGCCTAGAAATCGCCATCGTGAGTGCTTTGGCGAAAAGCACTGACGAATATAAAAGCGATCTCGCCTTGTCCCCCGTCATCCGACATGCCTCAAAAGACGACGAACGCGATTACGAGATGGGGCTTAAAGACGCCAAAGTCGCAATGGAAATAACGGGAGAGGAAGTCGCAAGGCTCGGTCTTCCGATGAGATTACTCGAAGCGAGATTCTCTCTCGATGGAATGAAATGCACCATCACCTACACTTCCGATAACCGCGTCGATTTCCGCGAACTCCTTAAATGCTTGGCCCCAAAGCTCCATTGCCGGATAGAACTCCGTCAAATACCGCCTCGCGACAAAGCCAAATCGATAGGCGGCATCGGACCATGCGGACTCTTATTATGCTGCAGCACATTCTTGAATTCCTTCGATGGCATAAGCATCTCGAGAGCCAAAAACCAGATGCTATCCCTCAATATCCCAAAATTAAGCGGCGCTTGTGGGAAGTTGCTTTGCTGCTTAGCGTACGAAGACGACCTCTATACCGAGGAAAGAAAGAAATTCCCGAAAGTCGGCACGATATTGTTCTTAAAAGAAGGATCCTACAAAGTCGATAGCTTCAACATCTTATCCCGTTCCGTCCGCTTATCATCGGAAACCGACACGATGGTTCTTTCTCTTGACGAGCTCGAAAGAAAGCTCCACGGCGAAAAGACGAAAGACGCCGACAAGAAAGACGATCAGAGCCAAAGAAACTATAACCCGCAATATAAAAAGCCCAAGCAAAGATGAAAAGGGAATTGAATTTTAGCGGCCCTTCGCCTCTCCTCTATCTTATAGCGAGTCCAATCGGCAACCTCGGCGAATTCTCGCCAAGAGCCAAGGAGACGATCTCAGAAATGGATTACATCGCTTGCGAAGATACCAGGAACACAGGCAAGCTTTTGATGCTTTTTGATATCAAGAAGCCGCTCATATCGTGTCATGAGCATAATGAAGAAGAAGCAAGCGACAAGATAATCGCTTTGCTAAAAGATGGCAAAAAAGTCGGCTATCTAAGCGATGCCGGTTATCCAACGATCAGCGATCCCGGCGCACGTTTGGCAAGAAAGTGTTTGGATAACGACATAAAAGTCAGCGTAATCAACGGCCCTAACGCCGCCATAATGGCATTGACCGCCTCTGGGCTAGATACAAGCCATTTCTATTTCTATGGCTTTTTGGATAGCAAAGAAACACTAAGAAAAAAAGAACTTGAATCGCTAAAGGATTTCAAAGACACGATCATCTTTTACGAAGCGCCACACCGCATCAAAAAAACGCTTGTCGACATGATGAGCATCCTTGGCGGAGATAGAAAGATATCGATAGGGCGCGAGCTCACCAAAAAGCACGAGGAATTCATCCGTGCCACATTATCCGAAGCGGCCGCCTTGGACGAAGACACCTTAATCGGCGAAATGGTTTTGGTCGTCGAAGGGAACAAGCAAAAAGAAATCCAAAAAGACGACTCTTCGTTGCTTATCTCGCTAAAAGAGAAACTCAAGACGATGAAATCGAAAGAGGCGATAGCAGCCACCGCCAAAGAGCTATCGCTGCCGAAAAATGAAGTATACGATTTCTATCTTAAGAACTTCAAGAAATAGGAGATTCCTTCTTCTTCTTGAAATATAGATACAAGAAGGATCCGATTTGTATCGATCCGAATGCAAAAATCGCAAAAGCGGCCGCAAAAGCCCCTTCTTTTAGATATGGCGTCTCATATTTAAGAAGATATGTCACTTCCCCTTCCGGCGCCACGAAGCCAACGAATCCGCCATTTATCTTATAGGTATTTACGGTTAACGTTTCCTCTCCCTTCTTAGCCGTTATCTTCCATCCGGCGTCGTAGCCTAAAGAAGTCGTCACGACTTTGGAAGTCGAGAAGGAAGTCGAGAAGGTGAATCTATTCTTATCGTAAACCACGTCTTTTAAAGCGTATTCCCCATCATTCATATATTTGTCTTCTATCTCTTCGATTTCGCTTCGCGGGGTCATATAGACGTCGATGGCATATGGCAAGGTAGCGACCGCTTTACCGGCGTCTAAGGAGGAGAAATCGCTTGGCTTGGCGTTGAAGCAGATGTATTTGACCTTGCCTTCGGGATAGAAGCCAAAGATATCCGCTCCATCAAGCATCTTTCGTTTCGCATACGTGACCATCGTCTCGTAATCGTAAGACAATAAAACGTTCTCGCTGATTGTCCCATCTTCGTTCTTCTTATCACCGATGAAATAGATTCTCGTTTTCTTATTGTTCTTAAGAATCGAGGAGAAATCGTAATTGATGGCGAAATAAGCCCCTTCATATTCGTCGTTGAAATAAGTCGATCCATCAGCTGGCTTCAAAGCGACGATCTCCATATCGGGAATATATTTCCCACCGAGCGATATGCTTCTTTCGGTCTTATTTTCGTCATTCACGAAATAAGACGGCCCCTCTCTTTGCCCTGTCTTCTCATTAAGCGGCCCCCACCATTCATAATCGGTGGTGTAGCAAGTCATATCGTATTCGACTTCCTGATATAAGGTTGAGGAATAAGGCGCATCAATGAAGGAAATGCCCTTCCCATCGGTCTCCTTCGTAAACCCCTCTTTCTCATCGTCGGATATGATTGCCCCCTCAAGAAAGACTTGATCGTTTCTAATCGCCTCTCGCTTGCCATATCCGCCATAAAAGGAATCGTATCCAGACGAAGCGTTCGTCGCCCCTTGCGAATAAACCTTGTCTACCGCATGGCCGAAAATCGACGAATCGTTGCGGTAGAACCTTAATTTCGTAGCGCTGTCTCCATATACGAGCGTGCTGTTCCATGGCACATTGTCGGCGATTCCTTCTAACGACCCATATCCTTGTTGCAAAACGGCATAGTACTTGATTCCAAGGGCATAATCGGCTCCATATCGCTTATTGCCGTAGAACGCGCTCCAGGAATGGCTGTAATAATCCTCGCCATACGCGTATTCCTTATTTACATACGTCGGTCTATTCGCATATAGATACAACGAGAGTTGATTGACGTCGTAATTGAACAAAGAATGGAAGGTGCTTGTGCCGTTGCTTCCAAAAGCCATGGCGACGTTGTTCTCTGGGTTCCCTTCGTAGAATGTGCGGAAATAAGAAGAGTCCTCAGCATTTATTTTCTCCATCGCCTCGGTAGCGGTTTCGCGATAGGCGTTGCCACCATTCCATCCATAGGAAACGACTTGACCGTTGGAGTTCGTTTTGTCGTTGACTCGCCATGGGGTGTTATCGATGAAGGAGACGTTGCCCCATAGGATTATCTCCGCCATGACGCTTCCCAAAGCGATTTTCTTGATTATCTTCTTATTCTTCCAAACCAAGAAAACAATCGCTTCGAGAACCAATAAGCCGATTTGAAGGTAAATGACCCAAATGAATGAATGGGTGACGCCGTTATAAACATATTCATATGGAACTTTGTAGCTGGTTTGCCAATAACCGTCCATCCGATTGTCGAAGGAGACATTCCGAACCAAGGTCACGCATAAAACCCAGGTTAAGACGGTTAAGAATATCGCAATCCCTTCGCCTAGGCCGATCACCCATTTCGGCTCATCCTTCAAACGATCGAGTTCTTTTGCTCCATAATAGATGATCACCGGTATCAAGACGATGTACCACCTTCCATAGCCGTCGCCCGTGAAAGCGTAGAAGAAATAATAGGCGAAGTTCGTGAATAGCAAATAACAAATAAGCAGCCAAGCGATGATATGCGATATCTTCTTCTCTCGGCATGAGTTCACCAAACCGATGAAAAGAAGCAAAACGAATGGCGTATAGCAAAACAAGGAAGCGTTCCAAGCGTCGTATCCGCCACCGGCCAGCGCGCTATAGCGATAACCGATCGTCGGATAGAAAAATCCAATTATCGCCTGCATTTCCCGCACAGGATGGCGTCCGACCATCTCGAATAAGAGACTAAATACAGTTCCGACATCAAAGCCCTTGAAAGCGGACGTCAAACTATCGAGGTACGCTTTCGCGATGGAAGAAGTCCTTCCGGACAATGTGCTTTCCCTAATGCTCGGAAGAAGCGTCCATGCGCTCATCAAAATCCCTAGTGCGAAAGCGGCGACGCCATAAACGATAACCAAGAAATGGTCTTTACCTTTTCTTGTCTTCAAAGTCTGGAAATACCTGAATAAGGCATATAACACACCGAATATGCAAACGACGACGAGGAAGAAGAAGGAAATGAACCCGAGTAACGCTAGCCCTATGACAAGCCAAGTAATCTTCTTTTCCTTAAGAACCTGCTCGATGCCTAATAACACCAAAGGAACGGTGAAGGCCATCGAAACGAAGCTTGGGAAACCGACCATGAAATTGATGTAGCCGTTAAACGCGAAAGCGATCGCCCCAATCCTCGCACTCCATTCCTTAACCCCCATGTATTTGAGGTAAGCCCGCATCGAAAACCCGCTCACAACGCCCTTGAAGACCGTCGCTATGGCGAAGGTTTGGGGAATCCACGAACGAGGAAAGATGTAGCAAATAAACAAAAAAGGATCGAAAAGGCCGTAATACGAATTCGATCCGATGTTATCGGAACCGAGATACGTCGATGGGGAATATAACTCAAAATACCCTGTTTTGAAGAAATTCCTCCAAGTATCGTGGAAATAATACGTCATCGTGACGTACTGGCCGAAGTAATCGGTCCATGGATAGAATTGGGTGAAGCTATTGGTGAATAACCCATAGGCCATCCAAAAGATGCCTAGAAAAAACAAAAGCCAGAAGAAATAGAAAAGGGAACGAATTTCGAAAAGGAAAGGGAAATGCTCTCTAAGGAAAAGAGGGAAGGAAAAAGGCCTCTTCCTTTTTTTCTCGAATATTCCCCCACCCGTTTCGCTCATTTGAGTGGTTCCCTATTCGTTACTTATTTTCCTCAACGGCGTCAGTTTCTTTATTCGCCTCAGGCCGCTCTTCGGCAACGCCTAAAACGTCGCTGGCAGGCAAGGAGAAGACGATGCCTTGGCCCTTGGAATTAAGGCCGACGTTTTTATAGATGGCGGAAAGAACATCGTCACGGATTTTCTTCGGAACGATGATCAAGACGATTTGCTTTTCCGGAGTTATCACAACGCCAAAGAAGTTTTCGATGTCTTTGTTTCCCGTGCCTCTCGCATTAAGAATCGTGCCGCCTCTGGCTCCGGCCGATTTGGCGGCGTCCATGACCAAGTCGGTGTAGCTATCGTTCACGATCGCGACGACGAGTTCGAAATCGCCTTTCATTGGTACGTTTTCCATAAGTTTCTTTGCTCCTTCCGCGTCTAAGCCGACTCTTTCATCGGCCAATAGTCTATAGGCGTTCTTCCCGATGACGCTCGATATAGGAAGAAGCGCGGCGACGCCTTTCGAAGCGTCGTTGATGGCGAAGCGATTCGAAGTCGCTTCTCTGATGTTGGGGTACATATCCGATCTAATCGGCGTCAAAACGATTTGCTTGTTGCTATGCGTAAGGCCGAAAACCTCGTAGAAATCATTGCTCGCCGTGCCATGTCCATGGCAGACGTAACTAGCAGAAGCGCCATAATTCCTGGCGATCTTGACAATGCTGCTCGCTTGACCGTCATTGACGATCGTCAAAAGCAAGTAGAGAGGGACGTAGCTTGCATTGCCGGCGTCGTGGTTGACGCTTTCTCTCTTGAGGGTTTTCTTTTTAAAGGGATTCCACTTCATGTTTGTCCTCCAAGAAATTTATGATCACCGGATCGTCCTCGCCCATAAAGGCTTTGCGGGTGCGGAAATTCGAGATTCCGGTTTTCATCTTGGCCGTCAAGCCCATCATCTGAACGACGATCAAAGGCATCAAAGCGATCATTGCGACGCATCCGAACGCATTCTCGTAGACCGCGCTTTCGCCATGGGTGGCGACGGTGAAGCCGACGACGAATGGCATAACGAAGGTTGAGGCCATAGGTCCCGAGGCGACGCCGCCTGAGTCGAATGCGATGGACGTGAATATCTTCGGAACCAAGAACGATAGCCCTAAGGCGATTATGTAGCCTGGTATCATGTAATAAAGGATCGTGAAACCGAAATAGGCCCTTGTGACCGCCAAAGCAACGCCGCCTCCGACGGCCAAAGCCAAGACGATAAGAACGGATTTCGAGGAAATCGTGCCTTCGGAAACGCTTTCGACTTGATGGACCAAAACATGGACGGCAGGCTCGGCGATGACGCCGAAAATGCCAAACAAGCCGCCAATAAGAATCGCCAGCCACGTAAGGCTCTGATTATCGCCAAGCCCTCTCCCGATTTCCTGCGCCGTCGGCAAGAAACCGACGTTTACAGCAGTTAGGAAAAGCACCAAACCGAATGATGCGTATAGCAAATTGACGTATATCTTAAGCGTTTGGCGCCAACGGTATTTGAGGACGAATAGGTTATAGACGAAGAAGAATGCGGCGATCGGAGCAATCGCAATCGCAACGTTTTTAAGCTCTTCTAGCAAATACTCACCGATAAGAGAGAAGAAAACCGGCGTGAAATCGCCCCATCCTCCCAAACTTTCTAGTGGGCTGACATCAAGCGTATATACCATGTTGTCGACGTCCATGAACAAGGACATCACCATGACGGCGATGATTGGACCAACCGAAGCCAAGGCCGTCAAACCGAATGCGTCTTCCCCGCTTCTTCCATTATTGGCCTTTGAAGCGGCTAGACCAGCGCCGAAAGCAAGGATAAACGGAACTGTTACCGGACCCGTTGTGACGCCTCCTGAATCGAATGCGATCGGCAAGAACCTCTTATCGACGATGCTTGCGAGCATGAAGACGATCGCATAGAAGCAAATGAACATTATGCGGAGGTCTTTCCCGAACAATATGCGGAGAACCCCGAAGACGACGAATAGTCCGACGCCGATGCCGACGAACGCTGTAAGCGTTATCTTCTCCCATCCGATCTGGCTCGCCATGACGCTTAAATCAGGCTCGGCCACAGTTACCAAAACGCCGATCATAAATGTCATCACGACAACGAAGAAGATGTTCTTTTTCTTGAATAGAGATTCACCGACCGCTTGGCCGATTCTCGACATTGATTCGTCGACGCCCATCGTGAAGAGGCTTAAGCCAAGGCCAACGAAAACGGCGCTGATCACGAAAGCGACGTAGCTTTCCCATTTCGAGGTTTCGTTATTGACGATGCCAGGGATGCAGAACAATATTGTGACAATCGCGAAGATCGGCAAGACAGCCAAGAAATTCTCGGCTAATTTCTTCATGAATTCTTTGAGTAATGGGTGTTTGGTTTTGCTTTTTTCCTGCGCCATGCTCTTTTTCCTCCTTTATCGCTTCTATCTTTCCTCTTCCGTAGCGGCTTATCGCTGTTATATGCCCTATCGAACGATTTTTTGGCTCGCTTTTCTTCTTTCATCCGCTTCTCTTCCGCTTCTTGCTTCCTCGTTCGCCAGAAGAGCCTCTTGAACGATTCCGGTATATCGGCCTTCAGATCGTAGCTCTTTTGGGTCATCGGATTGATGAAGGTCAGCTGATAAGCGTGTAATCCAAGCCTTTTCAATGGATCGGACGGCTCGCCATAACGGTCATCTCCGATTACGTAATATCCGATATGCCCAAGCTGCGCTCTTATCTGGTTCTTCCTTCCCGTTTCGATATCGACATCGAGAAGGGATAAGCCATTTTTACAAGCGATTTTTCGATAATTCGTGATCGCAAGCTTCCCTAGTTTCTTATTCCTCGTCACATGGACGGTATAAGTATCGTCAATCGTGAGGTAATCCTCCAATCGTCCTTGCTCAGGGATGTCCTCCCCCTCGACTATCGCGTAATAGCCGCGTTTGGAGACGATCTCCTGCCAATGTAACTGAAGCGCTTCCTTCACCTCATAGCTCTTGGCGAAGATAAGGACGCCGGAAGTATCCTCGTCCAAACGATGGACGACGAAGATTCGGTTATTCCTATTCTTTTGAGTCACATAATCGCTAACTAGGCGATACGCCGTTTTGCCTTTTTCCCTCTCTGTGGCCACGCTTAAAAGACCGCTTGGCTTATTGATGGCGATTATGTCGTCGTCTTCGTAGATTATAGGAAGGTCTTTCCTCTCTTTCCTTCTTATCGGGTTCCAAGTGACCGTAACTTCGTCTTCTGGGTAAAGAGGCGCTTTGAAAAGAGACACCGGAGCACCGCCGACGGCCACTTGATGATTGGCGATCATATGACGGATGTTATGCTGCGATTGTTTAGGCATCTTCTCACGGAGAAAGGCAAGCAATTCGCATTCGTGATGGACGATGAATGTCTTGACTTTGGAAGGATCTATGAGCCCTTTTTCGCTTTGATGTTTTTTCTTGTCGTTTTTATTCACTCGAACATATTAGCAACATTCAAGGTTTTAGAGTATCCATAAAAATAAATTTTTATCAACTTTTTTCTCTTCCTTAGCGATTCGAAGGCCGAAAAAAGACAATTCAAAGTGGGCGATACCATAGCGAAATTACGATGTTTTTCCACTCAATTCATTGAAAAAAAAATCAAAAAAGCCTGCAAAAACCAAATATATCGATAAAAAAGGCGGCCAAATGACCGCCAAAGGACCAACAATCGAAAACGACTATTTCTTCTCCTCTTTTTTAGCGCGAAGGCCTAAGATTTCGTTCTTCTTCATCTGGAATTCCTCTTCGGTGATGATGCCTTCGTCTTTGTATTCTTTGTACGCTTTCAAAACGTTGATGCGTTTCTCGACGGCCTCTTCATCTTCCACCGTTTTATCAATCAATGAAGCGATTGAGTGAAGGACAATCGAAACGATGGTCAAGACCACGGCGACCAGGAAAAGAATGGCTCCGATGCCAAACCTAACAGATGAAGAGGAAGTCAGTACCGAGATTATGTAAGAAAGCAAATAAATGGGTTGCGCAACGAACAAAGCAACTCCAATCACGTATTTCTTGGGATAAAAGAGAACGACGACAAAGCCAAGCGCCATAAGCGCCCAGCCAAAGACGCTAAGCAAGAGGGCGGCAGTCGAAAAAGTCGAATAAACCGAATAACTAGAAGGATAAGGTGACACGGACGATGACGAAGTGCCACTACCCGTAAGCGAGAGAAAAGACGAAACGAAGTAAAGAGCCGCCGCCAAAACGAAGATGATTTTCTCGGCCATCTTCAAGCCTTTGTTTTTATTGGTCATTTTCTGACCTCCTTGTACCTAGATTATAAGGAAAACGTTTTAAAGTATCAAAAAAATGGCGAGCCGCAGTAAAAACTCCGTCAAACGTTAAGCATCGTTTCTTGCAACCACCAAAAGCTTTCGTCGCCATATATATGGTTTTTTAGATGCCAATCCAAGAAAGAAAGCGGATTCAATGATTAAAAAAAGCATTTATCTAAATAGATTTCGTATAACCAAAAATGGCCGAAAAAAATATTATTTTTATGTGTAGTCCATCTACCGATTCTTTAGGCAGAAAAAAAGTAATAAAACGCATCAAATGAAAAAATGCGTTTCAAACCATTAGGAAAGTAAGCGCTTTCTAAGAATCGGGATGATGCGAAACCAGAAAAAGGAGATATCCCAATGAGAAAACAAAACGTACTGCTCTTAGCCTCAAGCGCTTTGAGCTTCGCCGTCGTCGGTTGCAAAACCACCACCCCGCCGAACGTCGAGAACATCGACACTTCGAAAACGCAGATATACGTCAGGAACTATGACGGCGGATATGGCTCAGAATGGCTTTCCAAAATCAAAGATCGTTTCGAAGCCGCCCACAAAGACGACGTTTTGGAAGAAGGCAAGAAGGGCGTCCAAGTCTATATCAATAACAACAAGGACACAGCCGATGCTTCCTCGACCAAAATATTGGCGAACAGGGATGAGGTTATTTTTACCGAGCAATCCTCCTATTTCGGGCTTAAATCGGCCGGCATCCTTGCCGACATCACCGACGTCGTCACGGAAAAGCTCGACGGCGAAGACAAGTCGATCCTCGACAAGATGGACGATGCTCAGAAATCCTTCTACGGAATCGAGGAAAACGGGGAGAAGCACTATTATGCCTTGCCACACTATTCCGGATATTTCGGGCTCACGTATAACGTTGATTTATTTGATAAAAAAGGATTCTATTTCGCCAAGAATCCGCTCAGCACGCGCTTAGCCGACAAGTTCATCAACAAAACCAACATCAAGAAATCCGATGGCCCCGATGGCGTCTCCGGAACTAGCGATGACGGCCTGCCGACCACCTACGACGAATTCATGGAACTCTGCCAATACATCGTCAACAGCGACTGCGTTCCATTCTTAACCAACGGCAAAAACTCCAAGGATTATCTTAATCTATTAGTCAATTCGTTGGCCACAAACTACGAAGGAAAAGAGGAGATGTCGAAGGTCTTCACTTGCGAAGGAACGGTCAATACCTTGGCTACGATCAAAGACGGTGCCATTGCATTAGACGAAAATCCAACGACCCTAACGACAGAAAATGGATACGAAACCTCTCGTATGGCTGGAAAATACTACGGAATCAAATTCCTCAGCGACATCATCTCCAACGACCGCTATTACAACAAAACGAAGATGACCACCGCTTATTCCCATACCGACGCACAAAGAGACTTCCTCTATGGCGGAAATGACGAATCAACCCCGCAATACGCAATGCTAAGCGATGGCTGCTGGTGGGAAAACGAAGCCAAAGGCATCTTCGAGGAGATGGCCGGAGCCAAAGGCGAATCCTATTCGAGAATGAATCGCCGGTTCGCTTTCATGCCTCTCCCACAGCCAACCAAGGAAAAAGCGGATTCCACCAAGAAAACGACCCTCTACGATCACCTTTTCTCCTTCTGCTTCATGAAAGCGAACGTCGCTGATTATAAGAAAGACATCGTCAAAGAATTCATCAAATTCTGTAACACCGATACATCCTTAGTCGAATACACCGTCACCACGAACACGCCAAAAGCACTTTCATATTCGATGAGCGAAGACGACTTATCGCAAATGACTTATTATGGCCGTTCCCTATACGAGAGGAAGGCCAATAGCGACATTGTCTATCCTTGCGTCAACACCACCTTCTTTGCCAACAACCAAAAGAAGTTCCACACCAATTACCAATATCAAACTTCGGTGAACGGCAAAACGAATCAATACGTCATCACCGGGCTGACCGATGAAGGATATTCGGCAGAAACGTATTTCTCAGGTATGTACACCTATTATAAGAACGAGTGGAAGCACTATAACTAACGGACGCCCGAAAGCCAAAAGGAACAGTTATGAAAAAGAAGAAATTATTCGACGGAAACTTCTTGTTCTATGTTCTGATGATGCTTTTCCCAGTCGCCCAATTCGCCATTTTCTATATCGGCGTCAACGCCCGAAGCTTCCTATACGCCTTCCAAAGCATCGACGCATTAAGCGGTGAAGTCACTTGGACCATAAAGTCTTTGACGGACGCTTTCGAGAAGATGACGGAGCCAACGCTAATGACGACGTTTGGCATGTCTTTCCTCTATTTCTTATTAACTTATGCAATCGGGACGATACTCGCTCTCTTATTTTCCTATTTCATCTATAAGAAGCTACCGATGGGATCTTTCTTCAAGGTCATGCTTTTCTTGCCCTCGATTCTTTCTGCCATCGTCATGGTCACGATTTATCAATATTTCGTCGAAACCGCGATCCCAGAAATTTCTGGCGGCGCCATCAAAGCCTTGATAACGAATCCGGACACCCGTTTCTGGGCGATCATCTTCTATAACATTTTGGTGGGCTTCGGCACGAGCGTCTTGATGTATAGCAACGCCATGAGCGGTCTTTCAAACGACGTCATCGAAGCGGCCAAAATCGACGGATGCAACGCCTGGCAGGAATTCATCCATATCGTGTTGCCTGGCATCTATCCGACGATAACGACATTCGCCATCACCAGCGTCGCCTCAATCTTCACAAGCCAAATGAACCTCTTCTCTTTCTACGGGGTCACCGCCCCAGAATCCGTCCAAACCTACGGCTATTACCTATATAGTTTGACCATCAGCGCCGGAATAAACGAATCGGAATACCCCTACATCTGCGCTGTCGGCTTGCTTCTTACCTTAATTGCCGTCCCAATGACATTAATCGCCAAGCAATTGCTCGAAAAGCTCGGCCCATCGGAGGATTAACGAATGAAAATGGATATCTTTCATCGCCCCATAGCCAAGAAACGCGAGAAAATTTCGCCCCTATCCATCGTCATCGTCGCCTTCTTGATCCTTTATTCTTTGACGATATTGATTCTTTTGGCTTGGGCGTTCATAACCGCTTTCAAAGCACCTAACACCGATTTCCTTGTGAACGCGGCCGGTTTCCCAAAGGAATGGGTCCTCACTAACTTCGAGAACGTCTATAACCTCTTCTATATCGAGATCCAAACGGCGGATGGAGCCGCATACGTCATGCTTCCATCCTTGTTCTTATATGGATTCTTGTACGCTTTAGGATGCGCCTTCTTCGCCTCAATCGTTCCTTGCATCACGAGCTATCTATGCGCCAAATTCGATTATAAATTCTCTAAGCTCATCTATTTGATCGTCATCGTCACGATGATTTTGCCGATCGTTGGCAACCTTCCGGCCGAAATCGCGATGGCCAGACGTTTTGGGCTATATGACCAAATATGGGGCGTATGGCTACTAAAAGCCAACTTCTTGGGGCTATATTTCATCGTCTTCTATAATTATTTCCGTTCATTGCCAAACGCCTATATCGAGGCGGCCAAAATCGATGGCGCAAGCAACCTCAGGATCCTGCTCCAAATCGTTTTGCCGATGGTCCGTCCCCTCTTCTTCACCGTGATGCTCATCAATTTCATCACTTTCTGGAACGACTATCAGGTACCGCTTATCTATTTGGAAAGCTATCCGACGATCGCCGTCGGCATGTATAAGATGGCCTTCACGAACATCAACGAAGTGTCAAACGCCCCTGCCCGTATGGCCGCCGCGGCGTTGATGTTGATCCCGGTTCTAATCATCTTCTTAGCTTTTCATAAGAAATTACTCGGCAACCTAACCATGGGAGGTATCAAAGGATAATATGAAAAAGAACAAAAGACTGCTCATCGTCCCTTCTCTTCTGATTTTGCCTTTCACCGCCTCATCTTCTATCGCTTTAAACGATAGCCCAAAGATGAAGATGGCGGAGCTAAGCATCCAAGACGAATATAAGCTCAATTCAAAATTCACCTTGCCGACTTTGACCAAAGATGGCGTCACCTATAGCTGCGTCATCGAATTCCCTAGCGGCGCTTCCTATTACCAATCGGAAGTCGTTTTATCGGAAGTCGGCGTCTACACGCTTCATTTCAGTGCCGAAAAAGACGGCAGATTCTATTCTGAGACGGAAACCTTCCTGGTGAGAAACCCATTCGTTTCCTTTAACGGCACGAAATCCTTCTCCTCATACGAAAAAAGCGAAAGAACATATGACAAGCAAGGACTATACGTTTCATTGGCGGAAGGAGAAACACTAACCTTCTCCGAGCCGATTGATTTGTCGAAAGACGGCAACATCATTGAACTGTTCGTCACTCCTTCGACGCTTGGCGTCATCAATTTCAGTGAACTTTATTTCACTTTGTCCGAAGTCGATAATCCGGATAACGTATTGACCATACGTGCGAAAGCGTCAGGCGAAGGCGTTTCCGCCCCTTGGACGTATCTGTCCGCAAAAGGAACGGGACAATTGCTCACCGGTTATGAAGCCCAATGGAATAACATTCACATCAACAATGATTATGGCACGCCTATCACCCATAGCTTCTATGGCACCTATTCGCCTTATTACCCCTCAAGGAAACCAGGCGAAGACGGTTCAGTCATCGGTTTTAAGTATGATAGCAACGAAAAAGCACTATATACGGATAAGGGCGGCTTCGTCATCGATTTCGATGACCCGAAGTATTTCAGCACATTATGGAACGGTTTCGATTCGAGCTTGGTAAATTTGAGTATCTATGCTCGCGGATATAGCCTCTCTTCCGCAAATTTCCTCATCACTAGTCTCTTAGGGCAAGATATCTCAACCGAGACGATTATCGACACAAAAGGCCCAGAAATCGCCGTGAATTTGCCTGGCGCAAAAGCGCCCAGCGCGAAAAAAGGATTAACATATCCGATATTCGAAGCCACGGCGAAAGATGATAAGGATGGCGAATGCGAAGTGACTTCGCGCGTCTATTTCAATTATGGTAGCGACAAGACGACCATGGTACCGGTTATAAACAACCGTTTCGAAGTGGCGAACGAAGGCGTCTATGGAATCGTCTACGAAGCCAAAGACCGAAGTGGGAACATCTCTTCCAAAGTCGTCGTCGTCACGACCGATGAGAACGTCAAGGAGATAAAGATCAAAGACAACGAGTCGATTGCCAAAGAAGGAAAACAAGGCGAACGCTATTCATTCCCGAAATTCGACGTCGAAGGAGGAAGCGGTGACATCGAGACCTCCTACATGGTGACGAAAGACGGCGCAGCATATGAGTCCGACGAAGATGGATTCATTCCGAGAGAGCTTGGGACCTATAAAGTCTCCTTCATCGCAAAGGATATCCTAGGGCAAGAAGACATCCACGAATATGAATATACGGCCCTCGCCAACGACGGCGCGGTCTTATATGAAGAGCCCAAGTTCCTCAAATATTACATTTCCGACAGCGTCTACACATTGCCGGAGGCCACGATTTACGACTATTCGTCTGGCACTCCAACTCCTGTGTCGATGAACGTCAAAATAAGTAACGATAGCTTCTCTTACGACGCCGTAAGCGGAGATTCCTTCGTTCCGAAAATCACCTCCTCCCAAGAGGAATTGGAACTCGAATATTCCTATAAAAACGTTAAAAAGACCTACAAAATCAATGTAATCAGCCCTTATAACAGAAAGAAAGGAATCGACCGATTCGCCATCGAGAATTATCTAGTGGGCGATAATATGACCTTCGATATCGGCGATAATGACGTCGGCTTCTATGCGACGAAGAAAGGCGACGCCTCTTTCGTTTTCGCTAACCCCATCATCGCCGAGAACTCATCCATCGTCATGGCTTCCGATTCGGCGAATTTCAACTTCAAGAAAGTGAATGTCGTCTTCACCGATAGCTACGACGAGAATGAAAAGGTGACGGTTTCCCTTTTAACCGATTCCT
The DNA here is from genome assembly GCA_964497235.1 of uncultured Staphylococcaceae bacterium. GTDB lineage: Bacteria > Bacillota_I > Bacilli_A > RFN20 > CAG-826 > UBA4951. Next base: position 19,384 of record CAZCCJ010000011.1, on the reverse strand, counting down.
CTGGCGAAATAACCTATGGAATCGACGGTCGAGCATATGAGACTTCGTCAAGCTTCCTAAAGAACAACAGCCTTTCGGTGGCCTATTCGGATGGCTATTTCTCCTTTAACGGCACCGGCGTCAAGATTAATCATTATGACGATGGCTCCTTATTCAACGGCTTTTCTTCCAAGAAAGCCCTTATCTCCGTGGAGTTAGTCGACGCCAAAGAGGGAGCAGGCTTAAGGCTAAGCAAAATCGACAACCAAAGTATCTCCTATTCGACGGGCGATTATGGCGGACCGAGAATCGCAATTCACGGCGATTATGGCGGAAGCTATAGCTATGGCGATTACGTCACGATCAATAGGATCGACGCCGGCGACGTCTATGATCCCAATGTCTCTTGCACCGTCACCGTCAAAAATCCAAGCGGAAACATCGTAAAAGACACCAACGGGAACCCATTGGACGGTATCGACGCCACGATAGAGCATCAGATCCAAATAAGCGAATATGGGCAATACATCATCACCTATACCGCAGTCGACTCAAGCGACAACAAAACGAATTTCATCTATGCGATTAATGTCGACGACGCGACCGCGCCGACGATAGAGATCACCGGTGAAGTTCCTTCCTCCATCAAAGTCGGGGAAACCTTCATCGTCCCTTCCTATACGGTAAGCGACGATCTAGACGAAAACATCATCGTCTCCGTCTATATCGAAACGCCTTATGGGCAGACCTATTACCTCGATAAGCACAACGCGTTCAAACCGCAAAACGAAGGTACTTACACCTTACGCATCAGGGCGATGGATAGCGCTGGCAATATAGCGTACGCTTCAATAACCTTCGAGGTGACGAAATAAGGAGGCATGAAAATGAATAAGAAACTTAATAAATTGCTTCTTCTCTCATTATTGCCATTGGCATTGGCTGGCTGCTCTAGCGACCATAACGGCGATTCCGGCGATAATGGCAACACCGTCATCAGCCCGACTAACGACGGTAAAACACACTTGCAAGAAGGAACCCTTCACGAAGTGGACGTCAAAGAATCGAGCAGGGCATTCATCGATAACGGCAAAACGGATTACAAAATCTATTACGAAAAGGGCAATTCAAACGCTTTGAAAGCGGCGAGCACCATCGCCTCGCATCTAGAATCGGCAACCGGCGTTGCCCTTCCCGTGAACCCCTTGCCAAGCGATTTGACCGACGATCATTTCATCTTGCTCGGCGATAAGAGTTACCAAGCATCGAAGAATATCCCAGTATCCGATAAGGCCCTTGGCCCAAGCGGTTACCAAATCGTCACAAAAGACAACGCCGTCTATATCCGCGTCGAAGGCGGATATGGATACCAGCAAGCCGCTTTGACGTTTTTGAAACACGCAATCGGCTTCACTCGCTATAGCTATAACATCGTCAAATACACGAAGGACGGGAAAACGCTCCCCGACATCAACATCGTCGAGAGGCCGGATTTCGCCTTCCATACGCAAAGCAACAAAATCTCCAACACCGCTTCTTATGAGATGGGTTTCCTAACGACAGCAGAAACCTTCTATATGGATACCGATATCCAAGCTTTCCACAATTCCTTCGATTATCTTCCAAAGGTAAACGCCGACGGCACGCCTTCGGAATATTACACGAACCATCCGAAATGGTATAGCGACGGCGATGCCGATCAAATCTGCTACACCGCCCATGGCGATACCGACGAATTCAACGCCATGGTCGACGAAGTCTATGGCAAGATGGTCAAAAAGCTTGAACAAAACAAGACAGTCGGCGCATTGACTTTCACGATTCAAGACAACGGCAATGCCTGCGGATGCGACGCCTGCCGCGAAAACGTCAGCAAATACGGCGCCGATTCCGGCTCCGTCGTCATCTTCTGCAACAAACTAGACGACAAAATTCAAGCCTACCTCGCCGAGCAAGCGGAAAAAACAGGTGAAGAGAAACGCGAATTGAACATCCTTTTCTTCGCCTATCATAGAACCGAACAACCCTGCGTCAAAAAGGATGCGAACGGCAATTACGTGCCCACCAGCCAAGATATTGTCTGCAATGAGCACGTTGGCCCCTATATCGCTCCGATCAGCGCTTGCTACACCAAGAGTTTCTACGACGAAGACAATTCGAACTACGCCGATTACATCAAAGGCTGGGGAGCTTTGTCGAACAAGCTCTATTTATGGTTCTATGAAACGAACTTCAGCCACTACCTATATCCATTGAATTCCTACGACACGATGATCGAAAGCTATCGTTTCGCATATGAAAACCACGGCATGTACATGTATAACGAAGGCCAGCACAATAACGGCGCCGTCACTTGCTTCGGGCGTTTCAAGGAATATCTTAACGCCGTCTCATTGTTCGACGTCAACACCGACTACAACTCCATAGTGAGCGACTTCTTCAGCAACTATTTCGGGGATGCGAGCGAAGCGATGCTCAAGTATTTCCATGAGCTGCAAGAGCAACTCAAATACATCGAAGCCACCTATAGCAGCGACATCAACGGAACCATCTATAACAACATCGCCCAATCCCGTTTCTGGCCGAAGAGACTACTCGACCGTTGGAACGGCTATGTCGAGGAAGGTAAGGAAGCGATCCTAAAATACAAGGAAACGAATCGCACGCTTTATGAAGCGCTATACGAAAACTTAACGCTCGAATCGATTTTCCCAAGATATGCGTTGCTCAACCACTATAGTGGCAAATACAGCTCCGAAACCTTGAAATCCATGCGTCAATCGTTCAAAGAAGATTGCAATAAAGTGAACGTCACCCAACTAAACGAAAACGCCACGATGAATAGCGTCTTCGATTCTTGGGGCATATAAAAAGAAAGGATAAAGCCATGAAAAAGCAAATATCATCCATCTTACTTCTCCTTAGTTCCGCCTTCCTTCTTGCCGCTTGCGGCGAGGGAAACGGCGAAAGCTCTCCAAGCGGGAACGATTCCTCTCTTACCGAGCAAAAAATCGTGTTAAGTAAAACGAATGTCTCGCTTGAGCAATATGAAAGCGTGACCCTAACCTATGAGCTTCAAAACCTCTCCGGCTCCGTCGCCTGGGAAAGTAGCGACACTGCAATCGCCACTGTAACAAACGGCAAAGTCGAAGCGCTTAAAGTCGGGAATTGCACGATAACCGCCTCAATCAGAAACGTCAAAGCGACCTGCTCCATAACCGTAAGCGCCATCTCCCAAGCCCCTCGCATCGTGATGAGCGACCTTGAAGTGAGCGTTGATAAGGACCAAACCTACGCGATTGACGCTTATGTCACGTATAAGGGAGAAATAATCGACGCCACGCTCGAAATATCCCTAAAGGAAGGCGAAAGCGATGCCGTCGCTTCCTTGAAGTACGAGAATTCGCAAATCAAGGTGACTGGCCTTTCCTATGGCGAAGCGACTTATATAATCCATACGAAAGTCAAAGGAATAACCTTATCTCAAACGCTCAAAGTCAAAGTGGCCAATAGCTCTCTTCGCTTAGCTTTGAATAATCTCGAAGACGGCGAAAACGGATATGAGCTCAATCTCGCGACATATAAATTCGAAGGCGAGGGTGGATATGAGACGGAATTCACCCCGGATATCGTCTTCACGGAAAAGGGCGTCAAAGCGGAATACGCTTTAAAATACACCTCTTCCGATGACGGCGTGGCCGCCTGGGAAAATGGGAAAATCGTCGCCAAATCCAAAGGCAACGCCGTCATGAAGGTCGAATGCGAAGAATTCGCGTTGAGCCTCGAGATCAAAGTGAACGTCTCAAAAGGCGCATATGACGTCACTCTTAAGAACGCTACAACCGACGGAAGCGATAAGACCGTCAAAGTCGCTCCAAATAAGCTTCCATCCGCTCCATCGATCGATAGCCGCAAATTCGTCGGCTGGTACGATTCGGACGGAGATAAGGTCGAAAATGTCACCGATGACATGACCCTCATCGCCCACTATTCGAAAGAATACGATTACGCCAATAACGAAATCTTGAAAACCTTCACCCATACCGCATCTGATTACGAAACGGTGGATGGCGTCGAACCAATCAACGTCCGAGGCCAATTCGATAGCGATGACGACATCGCTAACGGCCGATATCCGAATATCGAAGGCTCGGCCGTCTTATTCACCTGGCAAGAAAAAGTCGATGGAGTCGGCGCAGAAAACACCTATACGGGAGAAGAGGCCAGACGCTTACCCGCTTTCGACTTCTCCTCATCTGGCCCCGTCGTCTTCACCTTCGGCTCGAATAATGGAAATGGACAAGGCAACTTCTATTTGGAAGATAACGATTGCGGAACCAACGCGAGCGGCGTCTATGCCCATAAAGTCACGATCAATGGCAATTCCATGTCGATATATAACGTCGGCGAGGATAAGACCTATACCTACACATTGTCGGATGACGTCTATACTGGGAAGAAAGGCATAAAGGTTTCCATCACCAACGCCCCATACGGCTATTTCGTCTTCTCGCCGTTCCGTTCTTTGCTTTGCGACTATATCGGAGAGGCGATGAAGATAGAATCCGATTTGCCAGACACCCCGACGGTCGGCGACGGCTATATCGAGAAAATCGCCGATTATAAGGAAATGAGAACCCTCTATACGGATGTCGAAAACGGCATTTACCCAATATCATCCAAGATGCAGGCCTGGATCGACGCCTCGACCCCTTCTTTGATCCACGAATTCACCGATCAGGGCGCAAGCGTCATCTCTTCCCTAGCCGGAAGCGGCAAAACGATCGCCACGCAAGGAAGCGGATACTCAATCGAGAACAGCATCCAAATCGCGATGAACGGCATGGATGGATCCTATATCACGATGACTCTTCCGGCGATCAAATATTCGGATTATGCGAAAGTCACCTTCACCATGGGCCTCGGCGGAGGCCCAGGCGACCGCGCGCCGAAATATTGGCTTGGCACGATCCCGGAGACCGCGACGAAATATCCAGTACCGGATTCCTTGACGAAGCTCGACAATTTCATCGGCGTCGCCCCAAGCTGCGACCCAACCGGCAACAATTGGAACACCGAGTTCACGAATGTAAGCGTAGTCGGCAAGAAAATCTCGTTCAAATCGAGCTCGATCGACAAAACCCTCGATCTGGACGACGATGTCTATAACGGCACCAAAGGATTGGTATTGACCGTTGGCTGGTGCTCTTACAACACCTTCGTCATCACCCCGTTGTACGCTTCGAAAATCTAAGAATAGCCTTAGAGCCATAACGCCCGATTCGCTTCGGGCGTTTTCTTTTCCTTCATTCGGTTTGCTTATTCTTTCCGTTTTCGTTAACTCCATTAAAGCGGCAAAAAAGGAATAACGCATTAAAGCGAGCAAAAAATCGGCTACGCATCGAATGATTTCCGTTGATATTGTTTGAAAGCAAGATACAAAACCCCTTATACATAATTTGCGTTTTTTCGCCATCAACGTATTGACAAAGATACGGCTTTCATTATCCTTTATAGCAAATATGTATCTTGAGAAACCTGTCAAATTAACCTACGCCACCCATAGGGACTTGGACCATGGCGATTTCCTTAAATTCCACCACGTCTTCCATGGCTATCAGACATACCATGATCATGATTTCTATGAATTCATCATCTTCTTCCAAGGCTCCTACACTCAGATAATCGACGGCGTCGAGCATCATGAGAAGAAACTCAATTGCACGTTCTTATTCCCTCAAAACGCCCATTTGCTCATCGAAACGGCCGAAAATTCGAGTCATTATTGCATCTGTTTGAAGAAAGAGAGATTCGAAAAGATAGCTCTCACGATGATCCCCTCCTTCTTCGAATTATTCGATCCTAAGAAATACAATTCCTTCGTCTTAAGCGAAGCCCGTTTGAAAAAGATAGTCTTCTTGCTAAGCCAAATAAAGGAGAAAGGCGAAGAGAATGATAAAATCGCTCCCCTCATCTCTTTCTTGGTCTTCAACCTCTTAGAGCCGATGTTCAACCAAAAGGAATCGTTATCGGAAAACAATAGACCTGGATGGCTAAATGATCTATTGGCTGAGATAAATAACCCTAACAACCTTCATTGGGACGTAAGCGACGTGGTCAAAAGGACAAACTATTCGAAGACGCACTTGTCCCGCTTATTCAAGGAATATATGAACGAGCCAATCGGCGAATATATGCAAAAAGTCAAGCTTTCGAGCGCTCGCGACATCTTAGTCAACAGCGACATCTCGATAACCGAATTATGCGATTTGATTGGCCATTCGTCGATGTCCCATTTCTCGAACACCTTCAAAAAGACGTATGGCTTAGCGCCTGGAAAATACCGCGAAATACATAAACTCAAAGAATAATCAACAAGCTAAGCGATTCCCCAATCGGAATAATAATCGCTTAAGGAAGAATTCGCTTTACTTTCCGTCGTCATCGTCATTCCCAGCGCATCGGCGTCCGTTTTGAAAGCCTGGCGGTACGCTTTAAGCGCCGCTTTGCCAGTCCCTTTCAAATCTATGATCTTGCCGCCATTCCAATCCGTGTATTTGGTGAACAACGAACATAACGCAAAACGCGGGAATATCGATTCGGCCAAGATGTGCTTCTTGGCTTTTTCGCTGCTTGCCTTCGAATAGGCCGTATCGCATAGCGAAGCCCAACTCTTCAAAGCGTCGTAATCCCATAAATCACGGTCGTTTATCGAAGCGTATATCGACGCGCTCGTGCTCGCATAAAGTATCTTTTTCTTGCTTGAATCCGCTTCGATGCTCTCCAGATGCGATACCAGTTCATCGAAGAACTGGCGCATTTCCGTGCCGCCTTCGCCATAATATGAGGCGAAGAAACTATCGACCAAAGAATCATAATCGGCATTGTCGGCGTCGATCATGTATTTGGCATAGATGTATTTCTTTAACGTATGGAAGCCGGTCCTTGGCTGAGTGGAATTATGCTGCCCTTGCAAATAGACAAGTTTGACTCCAAGGTCCTTTAGGATTTTGATGTTAAGCGCGTTGGCTTTATAAGAATTGAATGGGAAGAGGTAGTTATTAAAGTTCGTGTCATATAGCCAAGCGTGCGTGTCGCCGACCTTCACCCAATCGGAGAATACCTGCTTCGATGAGCTATTGCAGCTTTCATCGAGGGAATATGTGAAATTAGCATCAATCGGAGCGACCAAAACATAGACGTTGTCTTTTAGCGTTATCGTCGGAACGCCATCCTTAAGAGGAACGCTGTTATAGCCGCAATAAGAGAAGAAACCAACGTCAATCGAGCTTCTTCCGGTCTCCGCTATATTCTCATAGATCTTATCCCGTAAATCGTTGCAGAAATTTGCGACCGTTCCCGATATCGAGCCATATTCGCTCGCCTTAGCTTCACAAGTCGCGCAATGGCAGACGTTATTGTTATCTGCCGTGCCGAATAAGATGCTTTTGATATTTGCGTTACTGCAATTCTTAAACAGGGATATCACAGTCGATGCCGTTTGCGTCAAAAGCGATTGATATTCTTCACTATCCCCATGAGCGGTGAAGCAAAGTTGCCATAAACGATAATTGTCGCCATAGTTATTCCCGCTCGAATCGACTGCAAACCAAGAAGGATGCGAAGAATAATAGGTTCCTGGATAGATGATCTGCAAAGACGTATGGAAACATTCCTCAGTCGTGAATATCCCAACCGCCGGGGCACGAAGATAATATAAATACCTGTCGTATTCGACATTATAACCTAGACGATAACAATCGCTATAGAAAGAGGAACTAAAGCCGATATCGCTCCAATCGCATTTGCGGTAGCCGATCGACGGAGTATAGGAAATATCGATGAAAGGCAAATCGATGTTGTTGGCGTCGCTAACGTCATAAGTCGATATCTCCCCGCCCAAATAATCGTATCCGACCAATATCTCAAGCAATTTGAGCGCACCCAGCTGATAGCCCTTCGAATCTACGGAATTGAGGTATATGGCCTTGCCTATGCCCTTTAACGCATAAGAGCTCGTCTCGTTTGGAAGGACTATTTTCTCCGTCGTCGCCGATGCCATAGATCCAATGACGATACTCGACGTCTGATTTTCATAGACGTCATCGCTAGAGATAGACGTCATCGTCAAGGTCTTTCCAGTCGCGTTATAAAGCTCTTCCTTTATCATCGTGGCGGCGATTTCGATATTCTCATCGCCAGATACGTATTTGATATCGTAATTGCAAATTCCGTCTTTGATGAACCAATAAGTGCTTACATAATTTATTTTGGATGGACGAAGCTCCCTATATGCGGTATCAGACAGATACATTTTCGTAGAATTGAGCCCTCTGAAGGTGACATTGTCATAAGTCACAGGATCATCGGTCGATGAGACGTTAGAGGAGGCAATTGCGGAGACGACCCCTTCCGGAAGCCATGAACATTTCATGCTCGTCTCGCCCATATCGATATAAACGTCCTTAAGAAGGGAGCCGCTACCCAAGTTATCGCATAGGAGCGCCCCTCCGGACGATGTGTTCATCGCTGGGCCAACGCTGAAAGAGCAGTTTTCTATCGTGACGTTATCCACCGCCGTTCCAAGGACGCAAAAGACTTGGATATTCGTGAAATCAACATTCTTGATGGTCGCCCCATTTATCTTCCCGAATAGCCTTTTGCCCCAAACGATTGGATTGTCGATCTTATGTCCTCGGCCGTCGAATGTGCCACTAAAAACATGGGTATCGGTATCGGTATAAGAGGCGGGCGAAGATAAATCGGCGGTCAAAACGTAATAACCGGAAACGTCTTGGCTTTCAAGCGTTTTGGAGAGCGCCTTGAGCTCATCATTCGTCCCTATCGTGTCGGTGACGGTCATGCACATCAACGAATAAACGGGGGAATAGTCGTCTTTGATGAATTCATAACGCGACGAATTCCCTAATTCACTAGACACGCTAGAAGTATGGTAGCCGTCTTTGAGCAGATATTTGGAAGAATCCATCTCTGAGAAATCGTATAGGGAATCGCTAAGCGAATAGAAAGCGGACGTCTCGGCTGGGACATAGATTATGTAACGCGGGTCATTGGCCACAAAACCCGAAAAATCATATGTCATTCCTTCTTCGATCACGCCAGAAGAAGGCTTTTCGAATTGATAATGGTTGGCTCCGCACTTGACCCAATATTCACGCACGCCGTTGGAAGTCGATGTCGCTTCCTTTTTCGCATAATGCACCCATCTCGCGCTCGCTTCGTTAGCGAACGTCAAAACGCCACTAGTCGAGGCAAAAAGGAATAAGAAAGCGGAAGCCGTCATGCCGGCGAACACCAACGCCATTGTCTTTTTCTTCATATCACGTCTCATAAAATGTCCTAAATGCATTTTAGACGATTAACCATCCAACGAATTTGCCAAAGACTTATATGCGTGCGGTTTTATGCCATCGACACCAAATAATTATCTTTCGTAATAATCCGATAAGCCCTTATGGTAATATTCGGGAAATTGATCCTTGTTTATAAGGTCGTCAAATAGCCTCGTTTGGTTAGAGAACGAGGCAAGCAATGCGAAAGGCATATAGACGACAAACATTACCGCTAAAAGCAGATATTTGACTAATAGCAATGGTATATATTGAAGGAAAGATACGGCATAAACCGCAAAGAACGATAGGAAGACCGATGGGAAGGCTTTGAAGTAGATAGTAAGGCCGCCTTGAAGGCTCTTGAAGAACTTATTCGAATAGACGGTGGATAAGAAAAAGCCAACGAAAACGGGTGGAAAGATTAAAGCGACGTTGATCCCAACGAACACCACTTTGAGAATAAGATTGTTCGCAATAAGGTATATCAGATTGGCGAAAAACCAAAAAATCCCTGCAAAAACGGCAAGAATCAAATATTGCCTGAAGTTTTCTTTGATTCCTTTGAAGAAATCATCCTTGAAGAATATCGGCTCATCATATATCAATTCCTTAAGTATTTTCGATATGCCGCCTAAGCCTATCGAAAGGATGAGCAATGAGACGACGAAGAGCCCGGAAAAGAGGAGATTGACGCTAAAAGAGGTGGCCTCCTTCGTCTCAGACGCCGCTTCGCTTGCCTCTAGGCCCATTAGAAGCACATCGCGATAGATCAATGAGGCCAATAAAGGCAAGGAGAAAAGAAGAAGCAACAGCCCAAGCCCAAGCAATAAGAAGAAGCGATGCTTCGCGATATCGAAAAACTGCTCCTTCCTATTATGCGGTAGGTCAGATACCCCGTAATCTTTATTAACCTTCTTTCTCTTCATTGTTCCCCTTCGATGATTTTGGCGAATGTGAGCGCGGTATCCCACTTAGTATCCGACATCGCCCCCAAATGAAGCGAATCTTTGCCATAGAACAAATAATAGTCCTCATCATGCGTTTCGTCTTTATATGTTATCAAGCCGTTTTCCTCGCCTTGCTTATGAATTCTTTTGCCATAAGGAGATGAAGCGCCTTCTGGATAATAATAGGTGGCACCATTATCGAGGTCGGTTTCAAGTTTCTTGTAATTGGACAAGACGACGTCAGAGGATATTTTGCTCTCTGGCAGAACCACGATATCCACGTCCTGACAACCGAAATAGTTATAATAGGTAGAGAAATCGTGATCGCTATAAACGTATGATTTGATGGAGATTTGCCGTAGATATTGTGGTTTTTCTTTTTCTAAAGCCTCTCTTAACTTCTTCACATCGGAATCGCAAGAAGCGATGAAAATGCTTATTGTCTCCTCATTCCTCGGAAGATTGATCATATAAGTCAGATAGGAAACGCCAATCGGAAGCAATATCAAAGCCACCAAATAGAGATACCACCATTCCTTGATTCTCTTGAAAACCTTATTCATGATCGGCATCCACCTCACAAATGAAATTGGACTTGATCAAGAAAGAAACGTCATCGCCTTCTTTGAAGGATGGCTCCCCTAACGCCGCATCGTAGTAAAAATTTCTTATCCCTTCGTCCGTATCGAGTTCAACCGCATAGGCTTGGATGAATTTCATCGGGGTTCTTATCTTCGAAGCGGAAATTATCTTTCCTTGATATTTCTTTCCTTCACTTCCTTGGAAGCCTTTGATCAGTCTTTTCCTCGCTAGCGAAACCACGATGTAAGCGGTCACCAAATAGACAATCGCCCAAGAGAAAAGAACCAACGAAAAGGAAAGCAACACGGTGATCCAAACCACCGTCTCGTCCGAGATGAAAAAGCACAGAACCACAGTCTCCACGACCATCAAAACGGCGAATAGTGAAACCAATAGAGAAGAAACGATGATCCTTTTATTGAGTTTTGCGATCGACTCGGGACTATAAAGAGTTGAATTCTGCATTGATCATGCCTCTTATCGTTGGCTCCGATGAGCGGCGAATCTCGTCGACGCAGCCTCTAGCGACGATCTCGCCATCATTAATCACGATTATATTATCCGCGATCGCGAAAGCCTCTTTCATCGAATGGGTGACGTATAACGATGTCGCCCCATATTTCTTCGAAACTTCCTTGATGAGTTTCCTTTCCTCTTCTCTCATATCACTAGCCAAATTGGATAAGGGCTCATCGAACAAATATATAGATGGCTTCTTAACGATGGCTCTTGCCAAGGCTATACGTTGCATTTGTCCACCAGATAGTTCTTTCGGCTTCCTGCTCCATAAGTGTCTAATCCCTAAAGCTTCAGAAACCTTCTCGATTTCCTCGATTATCTCTTCTTTGGATGCCTTAATGGCCTTAAGAGGAAAGGCGATGTTATCGAATACCGTCATATGTGGATACAAAACATATTCCTGGCTAACATATGCCACTTGTCTCAAAGACGGTGATAGACTCGATATATCGACGTCGTCCACAAAAATGTCTCCTTCTATTTCGACAAGTCCGGCGATGGCTTTCAAAAGAGTCGTCTTCCCAGAGCCCGATGGCCCAACGATAACGTTAAAAGAAGCATCTTCGAAAACCTCGGATACCCCTTTTAAAGCGAGGGTTTCCTTCTTGGTTTTCTTATTCTTATAAGTAACTGACAATTTTTTGAGCTCGATCTTCGGCATGGTTAAAAAGAATATAACCTTTTTTGACGCACATATGTGCATATAAATTGATGGTTATGCGCCATTTTGAGAATAAACAATCAAAAATGAAACAAAGAGCAAAGAAAGAAATGGAAAAAAACCGCTTATAAATGTGAGCAAATAGACAAAAGCGCCTTTTGAAAGCGGTTACAATCTTATTTATAGGGAAAGAAGCCTTTTTGATGTCATCGTCCGTTAGCAGAGAAGACAGCAAAAAACCAAGGTTTCAGCAAAATAAAAGAAAGGAATAACCTATGAAGAAGAAAAGATTGATGGCTATGTCCCTCACGGCTGTCGCGGCCGCCATGGGCGCCGGCGCCGTCGGGATCTCGCTTGGCAACGGCGGCCTCATCGCGCCGGCCTACGCCGCGGACCACGACGCCTCGCACACGATGGTCGAGAAGACGTTCTTCGCTCCGACGACTACCACGACCGGCGAGAGGGCGCATTGGCACTGCAACGACTGCTGCAAGACGAGCGCCGAGCAGGCGAGGTACTCCTACGTCGAGAAGACCCACGTCTCGGAGGCCGACATCACGCTCGATAAGCTCGTGGCGGCCGACGCCCCGAGCGCGGACGACGACCAGATCGCCACCATCAACACCGGGAAGTTCAAATACGTCGACCAGGGCGCCGACGGTGTCGACGGCAAGGAGGGCACCTCGACGCCTTGCTGGGTCGAGGACGGCGGGAAGACGGCGATTTACTTCTCCCGCTCGAACAAGGCCGGCGACGCATACAACGTCGTCGATAGCACGACGGATAAGAACCTCTATTGCTCGGAGTTCCGCTTCACGGTCCCCGAAAGCGCGAGGAAGGCGGAATCCGTATCCTTCTCCTACAAATACGAGGATTGGGGGACCGGCAAGTTCGCCGTCTCGACGGCCAGCGCGAGCGACGGCAAGGACTGGCACATGATGTGCCAATTCAAGGACAGCGGCGCCTATAAGCCCGTCGTCCTCGATGAGAAGGTCACCGGCGACGGGACTTGGCGCGACGTCACCATAAAATTCTCCGAAAGCGCGGCGGCGGGAGGCGCGACGGCCACCACGAGCCTCACCGATTTCATAATCAAATTCGTCGACCTCCGCGGATACATCATGGTCTCGGGCCTCTCATATGAGCTCGCCCCGGTCACGGTGGCCCTCAAGAACGTCACCGCCGACAACAGCGCCGACGGAAGCGCGACCGTCGAGGTGGGATCCCTCCCCGACGCCCCGGCGGCCATAAGCGGCAAGAGGTTCCTCGGCTGGTACGACGAAAGCGGAAGCAAGGTCACCGCGGTCACCTCTTCAACCACCACTTTAGTCGCTCATTGGACGGTCTCCCATTACACCGAAGACAACGAAAAACTTCTGAAGTTCACCAACAACCCAAGCGACTACACGACTCCCGAAGGGGTCAGCGCAGCCTTTGCCACCCGCGGCGACGCGGACATAGTGACCGACATAAACGATTGGCACCTCTATCCTGGAACCCCAGAAGGTTCCCAAGGCTTCTATCCTGGCAATGATGACACTGTTTCCTTGGGCCTAGGCCTTCCGGCCTTTGATTTCTCTAAGGTCGGTGGCGTTCGCTTCGTCTTTGGGTTCAGGACCGGCGTTTGGAACGGAGTTTGCCTAAACGGCAACGACTTAGGTAACGACGCATGCGACCAATCGGGGTACACGGAATATCAATTCAAAAATTTCGAAGTTACCATCATTGGGAAAAACGTTAGCGCCTATAACAACTACACAAAGAACACGGTCACATTCGAACTCGATGACGACACTTACAACGGCAAAAAAGGTCTTGAAATCACCGTTCCTAAGAACTGGGGCGCATGGCTATTCATCACCCCATACGTCAGCATGGATTGCGATTACATCGGCCTCATGAACAGCGTCAAGACGAGTTTGCCGGACGAGCCCGCGAGCGGCTATTTGGACAAATTGGAGGCCTATAGCTCGTACAGGGACTTCATGACGGAATACGAGAAAACGGCTTATCCGATCTCCGAAAAGATGCAGGCCTGGCTTGACGCAGCCAAGGCGACGACCAAGGTTCTCGCTTTCGATGACCACGGGGACAGCGTCTACGCGAACCTCACTGGTAACAGCAGTTTCACTGCCGCGACCTATGTTAATAACTACGCCAACAACGGCTACAAAGATGAGAGCAGGACCGATTCCCTCCAGTTCCAGATTCTTGGACTTGATTATACCTATTTCACTCTTACTTTGCCCGCGTTCGACTTCTCGGCCCACGCCAAAGTCATCTTCACGATGGAAGTAGGCGGCGGCCCCGGCGACAAGACGTTCGACTACTGGCTCGGGGCGATTCCAGATACCGCGAATACGGCCCAGGCGACACCTACCTCGGACCTGCTAAATGCCTCCAACTACATCGGCGTTGCGCCCAGTGGAAGCGCAGATAAGTGGGACGCCGGCGGAACGACCGTCTCTATCGCGGACGGCAAGATAACCTTCTCCGGGCTCTCTAGCAGCGTGGAGGGTAAGACCTTCGACCTCGACGAATCAATTAACAAAGGCACGACCGGGCTATCCATCACCGTTGGATGGGGATCGTATAATTCCTTCACCATCAGCCCTTTCTATGCCGCCTCTATAAACTAATATCACCCCCCCCTGCGAAACCAAATTTCGCAGGGGTTTTGCGTTATTTTAGAAACAAACTTCCGATTCGCAGATGTCAATTTTGGCCCGGCTGGAACCGGGCCTTTTCCTTATCTCCTCTTATAACATAGGAAAAATATGTCAGCCACCGAAGGAGACGCAAAAAAAACGTCGAATGCGTCAACGCATTTGGCAAGACAAACGTCAATAACGGCACCAAGAGGTTAAAACTCACGTTCGGGCAAATCCGCTGGGAAGCGTTGGTTATCTCGCCAATCTCCGCATCTACTTGCGTATAAAAGATTGCCCTCCCTTCAAGAAGGCCCCACAACGTGGGGTCTTTTTTATCACTCTAATTAATCCTGATAAATATAAGGATTTCCAAAGAACATACATAAAATACATGTTCGCTTCGCTATGCTAAGTGCAAGCAAAATACATGCTTCAGGCGGAGACAAGAAATCTAGGTAAGGTGGAAATATGCTTGTTGCCTAAAATACGATTAGAACGACTCAAGAACAATATCATCAAAGGAAGATGGTTCTTTGGATTCAATATAAATCCCTCTCTCTTCCCCCGCCTCCAAATCGATGTAATTGTCTTCGTATAGGTATTTGTAGTTATCTTTGAAATGAATGAATAACGATTTGACGAAGGAATTCGCTTTAACAGTCACTAAAGCGTGTTTCTCATCGATCTTTTTAAGCGTGTATTCATAATCGCTTGACGTTGGGAAACCATGCCACATAGACGGGGAATACAGAGATTTTTTGATTTTTCCGTCTTCTTCGTACGTCGCATATAGATAGACGTCGTTATCGAATTCCTTAATGTCCAAAGGTTCGTCATATACATCCTCGCAAACATTGGACACTTCAACTTCTTTTTCGAAAATCACCGTACCGTCCGCTTTCTTGGCGCCGTAGGTTAAGATGCCGGAAAATGGCGTGTTCGTGGAGTTATCAAAGAAGAAATGGGTAACGCCATTCTTATCCAAATAGAAGCTAGCCAAACGATCGGCATATGATCTTCTTAATGCGTAGTACGCTTCCTTCGGCTCAAGATAATAATCGACTATCGACCAAGTCGCGCTCGGCCAGATGTCATCGAACATCCAATTGAGGAAAGCCCCGGTTATATGGCGATGGGAACGGGAGAATTCCGCTTCGCATTTAAGCGCTTCGGCATGCGTTAGCATCGCTTTCTTGACGAATTCGTTGACGTTATTGACCTTCCCATAGAGGTTTTCGGCGTAATACATCTCACGATGGGCGAAATCCATCTTGATCGCGGCATAGGGATTATCCATCAATCTGTCGTTCCACATCTCATCCATCGGCCAGATATGTTCACTGCCGAAGATCTTATATAGAGTCTCTTCGCTCGATGGGCCAAGGACCGCACATTCGCTGGTGAACGGGACGATCTTCGAAGCGACTTGATTCCGATACGTTAGCATCCCCTTTTCTAGCGCAGGCTCAAAGGAGCCGGAATGAGAATCTCCACTCGTCCAATCATTCCCTATATCGGTGTAGCTATGCGGGGATTGCCTACGATATGGGCGGCTGTCGTCCAAATCGTAAACGACGCCATAAAGGATGCAGTTGACCAAGAAATCGCCGTGGGTGATGCAATTCCCATATGTTCCGGTTTTCTCATTCCCTCCGCACCAATAGATGATCGATGGGTGGTTGCGGAGTCTCTTTATCTGATAACGGACCTCGTCAAGAAGATTATCGACGAATTCCTTATCGTCCTCTGGGATATCCGCACAAGCTAGGCACACATCCTGCCAAACCATGATTCCGTACTCGTCGCATAGGTCGTAGAAGATGTCGCTTTCATAGCTTCCCCCTCCCCATACGCGAAGGATATTGAGATTCATCTTCTTCGCCAAAAGGAGAATATCTCTATATTTTTCTTCTTTCATCTCGCCGGTGAAACATTCGGGAGGAACCCAGTTGCTGCCCTTAAGATAAATTTTCTTGCCGTTGATTAGGAAATCAAAACCAATGGTTCCGTTTTCTTTCCCCTCTTCGGCGACTTCGATGGTGCGGAAGGCGAATCTCCCCTTCATCTCATCGATCTTCTTGCCACCGCGATGTAGTTCGACCACATAATCGTATAACGGTTGCTCTCCATATCCCCTTGGCCACCATTTCTTGAAATCGTCGTATTTGACGGAAAGGAAATTCTTCTTTCCGGAATATTCGAGCTCATAGACGTTAAATTCCTTCGAACCGGCGTCCTTAGCCAATTTGACGATGAATTTATCTCCATCGAATGGTGTTCCTTTTCTTAGGATTCCGCCATCTATATCGGCGACGTCCTTCGTTGTGTAATTCGTCTCGATGAAGAAATTGACGTTGCCTTTGGCGTCGGTCTTATAGTGAACGCTTGAAAGCTTATATTGGTTCTTGCTTTCCAAATAGACTTTGCCAGTTATCCCATATGCGCAGATTTTCGGCGCCCAATCCCATCCGAAATGGCATTGCGGCTTCCTTAGGAAAATGCGCGGCACATTGAAGGTGGCGGCATAGCCCGTGACGTCGAGTTTATTCGCCGCTTCCAAAGTGCTATGCATCTTCACTTCCAAAACGTTGTCTTTCTCTTTGAGGATTCCTTTCGCTTCGAATCTATATTCTAGGAAGGCGTTCTTCGTGCTTCCTAGCAAAGTCCCATTCAAGTAAACATCGGAAAAAAGATCTATGCCTTCGAAGACGAGTACGTTGGATTCCTCCTCAATCTCCTCTTTTGTGACGTCGAAATGCGTTTCATAGGTGAAATCGTCATGCCCAATCCATTCCGCTTCCTTGTAATTCTCTAGGACATAAGGGTCTTTTATCTTTCCATCGCGATAAAAATCCATCGTGATGTCGCCAGGGACTTTGGCGGGCATATCGACGCCCTTCCCCTTAAGTCTCCAGTCACTCAAATATCTCTTATCTAACATACGGCCGTTCCTTTTCTCTTGGATAGTATCCAACACTTAGAATGTTAAACTCGCATCATTTGGCTTGCAGGCGATAAATAAGCATGAAAATGCTTTTTTCACGCAAAGGCTTTTTTGCGTTACACTAGACATTATAATTCAGCATTGGAGCGAAGAAAAAATGCCATTCGATTACAAACTCAATAACATAGACTTCATAGAAAACGACGGAAAAGCATTGATCGGCATCCATCAAAACGATGTTGATTGCTATTACCCATGGGAAAAGCCGATTGTTCCATCAACCATCAAATACGTGCTGATGGATTTAGACGGCACAAGCGTCAAAAGCGAGGAATTCTGGGTCTATATCATCGAGAAGACAACCGCCAAATTATTAGGCGACCCCTCTTTCCATCTAGTCCCAGAAGACGCCCCATACGTGCAAGGTTTTTCCACTGCCGAGCACTTAGCCTATTGCAAGAAAAAGTATGGCTTCAAACAAAGCATCGTCGAGGCTTCGTCTTTATATCACGTCGTCGCCAAAGAAGAGCTTTTGGCCGCTCAAAACGGAATGGGCAAAGAGAACGCATTCGTGCCTAGGGAAGGGCTAAAAGATTTCTTGACGCACTTAAAAAGCAAAGGCATCAAAATCGGTCTTGTCACCTCTGGGCTCGATTATAAGGCGATTCCGGAAATCGTGTCCGCTTTCAGAACCTTGGATATGGGCGATCCATTAAAATTCTATGATGCGATAATAACGGGCGGCAGAAGAAAAGAACCGAGCCAATACGGAACCATAGGCGAATTCGCCGTCAAACCGCATCCCTGGGTCTATAAAGAAATAGCAGGCGGCCTAGGCGTGAAAGACAACAAGGAAGCCATCGTCATCGAAGACAGCTCCGCCGGCGTTATATCTGGCAAATTAGCAGGTTTCCCTGTGATTGGCTTCAACGATGGAAACATCATCGAATCGAAACTCGACAAAGATTGCTATAAGATGGTCTCTTCGTTCGACGATATAAAGAAGATCATTTGATGGATTCCGGGATCTCCCTCCCCTCCATCCTCCTCTTGTATTCGGGGAATATCTCGTCCCATGGGTGGACTATCTCCATCGGGTGGGTCTTGCTGGCGCTGAGTTTCAACCATATGCGGTCGAGGTGGCCTTCTTTCTTCCACCCCGCAAAATTGCGATCAGGATCTATGAAATCATAGCCGTTGCTGCAACGACACATCCAATAAAGCATGACCTCCTCATACGTGAGGGTCGGGTCGTCTAGGCTCATCCTCATCGGGATGCAGTTGCCTTTTTGGACGGCGACGGATTGGAGTTCGGCTGGGTCTATGAGCATATTATTTCAACCTCCTGTCGGTGACGAGCAGATTCACATGGTAATCAAACGTTCCTTCGCTTGCATATATCTTTCTGATTCCGATTATATAACACGGCTGGCCGGATCGGAGCAGGATCTCCTTGTCGTTCTTCTTGCTCGCCGTCCCGCGCCTCACGGATAGGGGCATCGCCGCGACCCCGGGCTCTATCGTGACGGACATGTAGACGTGGCAGAGGCTTTTTTCGTTCGTTTTTGCGTAAGCTTCCATGGTCTCGACGCTCCTCGTCGTGCTCATGAAGCCTTGGTCGGCGAATTCCGCCGGCGTTCTCGTCTCCTTCATCGCTTCGATCGCGGCGTCCAGTTTGCCGAGGAACGGGTCCCCGGGCTCGAAATGCATGCCCCTGTAGACGGTGAACGTTTTGCCGGCGACGAATC
>CAZCCJ010000010.1:37440-64033 GCA_964497235.1 uncultured Staphylococcaceae bacterium | reverse complement strand
TGGCATAGTCGTCTATATCATTCAGAAACTAGGCATCGTTCTTGACGATGCGGCGGTGAATCAAGGACTTCTCAATAGTGAGGCTACCGCCTTCCCAACGCTGATCGCATTGACCTTTATGACAGGTATGGTTGGCGGGAACGTGATTGCCACAGGCGCTTATGCCAAAGTTCCGCCAGAGCTCGTTGAGGCAGGCAAGATCGATGGCCTTGGTTTCTGGGGCACCTTCTTCCATATCGCTCTTCCTTGCGCATGGCCTACGATATCGACTCTTTTGACGGTTTCCTTATGCTCGATCTTCGTCGCCGATGGCAATGTCTTCCTTTTCTCTAATGCAACAGGGCAGCCGGGCATGGCCACCATGGGATACTACTTATATTATTTGACGTATCGAATCTCGAACACTTCGGCCGCCAACGCGCCTTATGGCTATCCGGCCGCTTTAGGGATATGCATTTCCTTGATAAGCGTCCCTGTCGTTTTGCTTGGCAGGAAATTGCTTAACAAGATCGTGTCGGTTGTACAGGTATAAAAAGATGAGAAGATTCGCAAGTTTCAAGAGAAAACCAAAATCCGAGAAGATCACGCTCATAATCTTTTTCATCTTCTTCTTCATCATGGCGCTGGTCTTCATATATCCGATCTATTCTTCAATCCTTCTTTCCTTCACTGAGAAAGCCAACATCAAAAGAGACGGCGTTTCCTCGATTTTGGATTTCTTTGTGATAAACGGCGATCCGCAAGTAAAGACGTGGGGGCATATCGTCGAATATTTCTCGATTGTCACCTCAAATGGCGAGGAAGCAAACCTTCTTACGATGCTATGGAATTCGATTTGGTTTACGGCGGCAAAGGTCTTGTGCTCTTTGATTGCCTCGACCGTTTTGGCATATGCGGTCGCCAAATTTGAGTTCCCAGGAAAGAAATTGATATACGTCACCGCCGTATTCGTTCAAACGATTCCGCTATTCGGTTCAGGTTCCACCTCTTATCGATTGTTCGACGCTCTCGGAATGGTGAATAACCCATATTTATTCTGGATTGCTTGGTGCTCGGGATTCGATTTCACATTCATCATCATGCATGGCGTCTTCACGGGAATCAGCGATTCATACGCTGAATCGGCGAGAATCGATGGCGCAAACAACCTAACCATTCTTTTCAAGATCATCCTGCCGATGATTGCTCCGACTTTGATCGCTTTGATCGTCACCAACTCATTGACCGTTTGGAACGATTATTCGACGATCATGATCTATTTAAGGGATTACCCAACGCTCGGATACGGCTTATATGAATTCCAAAACGGCTCCGCGAGCTATGTTTCCAATCCAGTCGCAGTAAGAAGCGCCGCCATGATCATCTCGATGATTCCTATCGCCGTCATATATGGCTGCAGTCAGAAATTGATGCTTTCGAATATCACCGTTGGAGGGCTAAAAGGATGAAGAAAAACGCAAAAATCTTTTCAATTCTCGCTTGTTTTGCTCTTTTGTCTTCGTGCGGAACGACTAATGGCAACGTCGTTTTGAAACTAATCGACGATGTTTATCATGGGACGTATGAGGTCGGCTGCCCAATCGATGTCGAGAATTTCGTCTATTGTTCGGCGCGCGATAAGGCCTCGATCAGTGTTACTTATACGGATAGCGATAACAAATCCATAACCGAGGAAATCAAAGGGCACGTCTATTATCCAGTCATTGCTGGAACGCATCTTTTCTCATATTCCGTTTCCGATAAGACCGTTGAAAAAGAGGTGAGCGTCGTCGACGCCGTTCCAAGCTTGTCGATCGATAGCGTTCCTTATGTCGCATCGTTAAATGAAACCGTTTATTTCGATGAGCTTATTGATGACATTCGCCCACAATACGCTCCAAAGGACGCCGCTTTGTCCGTTTATGGCGTTGAGCATCGCTTTGCCCCTATAGATTTGAATGAGACTTATGGCGAGTGGGAATCGGTATCTTTTGAAAAAGATTCGTTTGTTGTATCTGAAATGGGGCAATATCGCGTTGCCGTCCGCGTCGAAAACGGGACTAAAACGACTTCCGGATACATCAATGTCAGCGTCGCTCGCAAAAATAAGGACGGCAATGACGGCGTCTATAAAAACGATAAAACCGGGAAATATTATTCGAATAACGTCATCATCGGCGAGAACGAGGACATCTATCGTTTGCCGGCTTCGAATTATAACGACATGTCTTATGTCGTTCTAAACGATGATTTCAAATTGGGGGACGCTTTAGAGGTCAAATTCAAGGGCAAGAATCTTCCATCCATCGGCATGTATCTAGAGGGCAATAGCCTTTCATATAGCCCCTTCGATCCTTATTCGGCCAAAGGATATTTCCTCACTTGGGAATATGGCGGCACATCGCGTTACGTCCTCTATGGTCCAGAATGCCTGTCTTCCAAAGCGGTCAAGGTGGCCGTCGAGAAACGCAATGAATATTGGGGATACCAAGATTTGGAAGATGATAAACATTATTCGATGAAGTGCTACATTTCCGGCAATTCGAATAGCAGCGGCACTTACACGCATTACATCACGTGGACTCTTACGGAGATCCTCGATTATGGCACATCCAATGAAAGGTATGGCGACGTCGTCAAAAGTTTGAATGCCAGCGGTTGGACGGATAAACATTCGATAACAAAAGGGAAGTTCGCTTTATATTCCTCTTTATATAAGGACATCACCTTCCAAGTCAAATATGGGCTAGAGAAGATCGAAGAAGGTGTTTATCTCTCGAAGGGGACGAAAACCGCCGAACGCACATACAAATTCGACAAAGTGAGCTATTCGAATGACAAGAAGAACGGACACTCCGCAACAAGCGGATTCATCGGCTTCAAAGGCGATTATGGGGCTGACGACAAGATCAGTTTCCGCTTCAAAGGGAAGAACATCCCGAACGTCGCTTTGTTTTGCGACGATCTTTCTTCGATGTGCGGGGGTGGAAAAGGCTTGTATTTATCCACTGGAACAAACGACAAAACGTTATTGACGAGGCTTACGGTCTATGGGCCATATCGCCTTGATAGCGGTAATCCAAGCGATTACGACGCCTATGACACGATCGGCTATAACAATCGACTCTATAGCCAAATAAACAGTCCGTATGGATATAGAAACCTAGACGATTCAAAGGAATATATCTACACGATCTCCATCCTTAAAGCGGCCTCTTCCAACGTTTCTTTGACCTTGACGCTCCATTCATTGGCTAACGATGGCGGCTGGACGTTAGAAGACACGACGAATCTTTCAATAAACAATTACACAGGTCCTTTGTCTGGCAATATCATCGCCTACCCAACTTTTGATTCTAATGCGGCAAATGGGACGACTTTCTCCTATTACCCGCTAAATTATGACCCATTCAATTAAGGGGGATGACTTATGAAAGGGAAAAGACTTCTTCTTGCAAGCTCTCTTACCGTAGGCTTGCTGGCAGCTTGCTCGCCAACCGAGAAAGAATGGACCGTCTCATTTGACGTGGCGTCCATCGCTTCGCAAACCGTCAAAGATGGAGAAACGGCGACTAAACCGACTGACCCATCGAAAGAAAGCACGGCGAAATACGACTATGCTTTCGAGTATTGGGCGAAAGACGGGAAGGAATATGACTTCTCTTCCCCCGTGCATTCAAGCTTCACTTTGTCGGCTGTTTGGAAAGAGGAGATAAGGAAATATCACGTCACATTCCTTTCGGAAGACGGCGCGACAACTCTTTATGAATCAGAATATTCATATGGGGACACGCCAGTTTATGGCGGCGAGGATATCTCCAAGGAATCAAGCGATGAGTACGACTACGTTTTGACTTGGTCGCCAGCGATAACGACGGTCACGAAAGACGCCACCTATACGGCCACTTACACGGCGACGAAACGCAAATACGCCGTAACCTTCGATAGCGATGGCGGCAGTGAAGTTTCCATTCAAAACGTCGAATATGGAGCGAAAGCCACCGAACCATCCAAGCCGACTAAATCCAAATCCTATGGCGATTATGAGTTCTTAGGCTGGTATCTAGGCGATGAGAAATACGATTTCGATAGCGAAATAAAATCGCCTATCACCTTGAAAGCGAAGTGGGGGAACGTCTACAAAAACGCAGTTAAGAACGCCGATGGGACGATTACCATCTCGAGGATGGAGAGAACGGGCGATCAAAGCGAAGGATACGGCGCGAAGGCTGCTTACGTTGCCATTGAAGGCGATTATGGAGTCGGAAATGGTTTGGCTTTCGATTTCACTGGCAAAAACATCCCGAACATCGGTTTATTCGCTTCCGCGATCGGCGGTCCGGTTGACGGAACGGAAGGCATGTATGTCTCTAGCGGCGTCACCGATAATACGCTTCTTGGAAGGCTTACCATCTATGGTAACCATTTGTTGGATAGTGGCAATCCGAGCGATTACACGACCTATAATGCACTAGGATATAATGATCGTCTTGAGACAGAGACAGAAAGCGATTTCGGGCTCAATAACCTATCGGATGATAAAGATTATCGCTACAAAGTGACGACGAAAGAGGCGACTTCCGGCGTGGAGCTCATTCTTGAACTCGAAGAGGTGCTTTCGAACGGTTCGACGCTTGGGCTTGCTTCATTCGATAAGGTCATAAGCGGCTACACCGGTCCACGTTCCGGCAATATCATCGTCTATGGCACCTTCAAGAGTGATATCACTCTGAAAATGCACGATTTGAACGAGAATATTCCTTCGCCGGACATCGTTGCCCATAAAGCGGAAATGACCGGCAATACCATCACACTCAATTCCGGAACTAGGCAAGACGACTCATATGTCGGTCTTAATGCCGGAGTTGGAGTCGGAGACAAGATAGAGGTCTCTTATGTTGGCAAAAACATCCCGAACATCGCCTTCCTTTGCGATACGAACAAAGGACAGATGATTGGTGGCGGCCAAGGCGTGTATCTAGCCAACAGCTTCATCATTAACTTCGCAACCGACACGACCAACACCAAGAGAATGACGCCATATGGCCCGTATCGCTGGAGCAATGTTGGTCAGGGGGGTGGCTGGGACACCCGTTGCCGCAACACAAGCGGAATTGATTCGAAACTCGGCTATGCCAATATGGAAGATGGAGTGAATTACGTTTTCACCATAACGATTGATTCCCTCGTCGAAGATACGGTTGTATTCACCATCGAATTGGTTAATAACGATACCAAAGCGACTGTGACAAATAGAACCATCACCATGAGCGGGCTGAGCGGTCTGCTCGTGAACGGGGACACTTTGAATCTGGGCGAGAACGTCATTTTCTATGGCCACGAGAAATCGGTCACGTTCAACTATAAATTCGTTTATGCACAAGAAGAACAAGGAGAATAAAAATGAATAAGAAAAGAATCGGATTATTACTATGCGCATGCGCCACTTTGACGGCAGTATCGGCGATAGCCGCGAGTCAACTCAATCTTGGCGATGGCGTCGTTTTGGATGCGGAAGAAAGCGTGTATCACTTCTTATTGGACGCCAATAACAACAAACTTACTGTGGATATTGCAAGCAAAGACGCCAAGTCTGTTTTTACCACGAGCAAGAACAAGCTTACGGCGGTTTATAGCAAAGCGAGCGTCAAAGACGGCTATTGGTGTTCTCTTTCGGATGGTGGTTATTTCTATATCAATGGTTTACTCCATGGGTTAAAGAAGATAACCGTCGTTTACGAAGGCGAAGGGAAGCTCATGGTCCATGGCGGCGCCGACAAGGACCAATTATCGTGCGCTTATCCTGACGTCGTGCTCTCGCACTTCGAAGATATCGCCTCTGGCACCGCTTATTCCTTCGAAAATGGCGTGGGCACCTTCGAATTAAAGGCCTCTGGAGCCGTCGACGTCAAGAGCGTCGACGTCGAATATTCTTGCATTGATAACGATGACGAAGCTTCCTATGGCGTCATCGAAAACGCGAATGGCCACGTCGTCATGAATAGCACATCCGGTGTGCAAGGGTTATCTCGCTTGGCTTTAAGCGATGTCGGTGTCGGTAATGAAGTGGAAATCAGCTTCACCGGCAAAAACCTTCCAAACGTCGTCGCTTTCTCGGATAGAGATGGTGGCAAGGTCTTTGGAAACGATTCGGCTGAGGGCGTCGCCCTAATGACTTCCGGCGTCGTAAATGCGACCGACGCGAACCACACCCGCATGATGCCGTACGGCCCATATCGCTTGGATACCGTCAATAACGCTTTAGGATCGACGGTTTATCGCCGCCCGAGTTATGCCATAAGCAATTGTGGCTATGGCAGCTTGAATGATACCCACGAATATAAATACAAAATCTATCTTGGTAGCTTCACCGATACGACCATCTGCCATATCAACGTCTCTTTGATCGACGTGACGAGCAATACGACCCTTTCGAAGGAGGTGACCTTCGACACCGCCACAAACGGCGGTGGAACGTCGATTGACGATCCAGAGATATATAACAACACCAAGTTCTTGATCTATGGACAATCCGAGAAGATCGAGTTCGATTATAAAGTGACCAAGAAGACGATGCAGGTGGCGGAAGCCTATAAAGCGTCTTTCGACTTGACGACAAATACACTAAAATTCACGGCAAAAGCCGCTGATAATACCTATCCGGATACACCTTATTTGGACTTTGGCGAATATGAGAGTGGTGGCTATGTCGGAATGGAATTCACCGGCAAATATAAGCCGCAGATCGCTTTTTTCACCGATGGCGGGCATAAGTCGCTTGTTAGCGATGCCGATAAATGTTTCTTCTGGTCCGACGACTTTGTTGGAGTCGACTATCGCGTCTATAAAAACACCGCGAAGGCCACAACGGTCGCTGATCAAGCTGAAATGAAAAAGGCATGCTATAACGTTCTCGATGCTAACACTACCTATTTCCTCGCCATTTCCACCAAAAAGAGCAGCGAGACGAAATATCAGCTTACCTACAACTTCTATACCGTCAGCGGTTCAACCTTGACGAAGGTCGCAAGCCAAACGCTTGAAAGGTCGACTACTGATGTTCCTGACGTTTCAGGAAATCATATCGTCGCCTATGGCAGCCGTATCACGAACTTGACTGCCAAGGTCTATATCGCCGATACCTTAAGCGAGGTTCTTGCTAACTACACCGTTGCGGAGTAAACATGCATAAATACGGATATTCTTCGCCAACTGACGGAAATTACTATATCGACGGTAAGGTCTTTTCGGTTGGCGAGGATTTCCGAACGCCCGCTCGATATAAAGAATACAAAGACGTCGGTTTTGACGTCTTGCTACTACAAGCCAATGATCCATATCTGGGCGAAGAGTGGGAAAAGAGTCAAACGAAGAAGAACATGGATAACGCCTCTAAAGGCGGGATCGATAAGATCATCGTCTATGACAAAAGAATCCACGATCTATCGAAAACAGAGAATGGGTTGATAGGCGAAGATTTCATGGATGAAGAGGCTTTGACATCCTTTCTAGAGAATTGCGTGAAGGACTATTCCAAACACCCTTCATTCTATGGAGTGATGTTAGTGGATGAGCCTTCTTATAAGTGCTTCGATTCGATTGGGCAAATCGAAAGATGCTTGAAAAGGATATGTCCTAATATCTATATCCAATGCAATTTGCTTCCCTTCTATGGCGATAAGAAAAAGCTTTCTCCGATTTCTATATATAGCCAAAGAGAAGCGTATATCGATTACATCGAGCAATTCATTTTGAAAACGCCGCACGATGTGATAACGATGGATTCATATCCGATTAGACGTGAGAATTGCAGGGATTTTTTGATAAATACCCATTTTTCCGGTTATCAGATAGTCTCCGATATGGCTAAGAAACACCATAGGAAAAAAGGCTTTGTCCTGGAGTCGACGGCGATGCTAGTCAATATGAAGGACAAATTCAGAAAGCTAAACAAAGGGACCGTTGAATACCAATATGCCGCCGCATTATGCTTCGGCGCGAATGAAATCAGCTATTTCACATACTGGGCGAAGCAACGCAACAAAACCGACGACGAATATTTTCCAGACGGGACTGCGTTCATATCTAGAGACGGAAGAAAAACCGAAATCTACGATGCCGTTGCTATGATCCACGAAGAATATGAATCGATTGAGAGATTGCTAGAAGATTACGAATATTCTTCCTCATGTGTAATCAATTCCCCATTGAAAGGCGATTCGCTTGAGGAAGACGTTGGCATCAAAGTCGATACTGATGCGCCCTTATTGGCCACGAAATTAGTCAATGGCGCGTCTTGCCTATATTGCCTAATGAATTTGGACGACCCGGACGAAACGATGCATATCAAGGATGTTGCGGTTCATTTCGGGGAGGATAAGGCATATACCGTCAAGAAAAAGAACGGGACGGTAGGAGAAGGCGCTAGAGAAGAGTGTGTCATCTCACTAAAGAATGGAGAAGTGGCATTCATCGAGGTTAAGAACGTATGAGAAGAATCAGGAAAACAGTGCTTTTGTCCGCCATGGTGGCGTCTGCAAGCGTTTTGGCCACTTTTGCATTCATAAGAACATCGAAAACGACGTTCGCCCCGGAAGCGGAAGAACTGACGTACACTTTGACTCTTAGCGCAACCGAGAATAAGCTCGACGTCGATGCGATTGGAACAAGGAAAGAGAGGATTTTCCTTTCAAACACCAAAGAAAACGACTTTGCCCACGTCGTTTATAATGCCCAAATGGCCGATGGATATTGGGGAAGGATGCTGGCGAATGGATACTTAACCCCCAAGGCCGAATTCTCCTCCATCAAATCCTTTAAAGCGGTTTTCGACACGGCCGATTCTTTGAAACTCAATTTGGCGGGCTCTTCTTCGCAGCTATATGGCAACAACGCCGGCGATCAAGGGAACATCGATGGCTTTTATGTCGTCTCTGGAACCACTTACGATTTCTCTTCTTCGTGGATCAACGCCTATGAGATTTATAGCGTCAAAGCCGTCAACATTACTTCCTTGACCATAACTTACACTTGTCTTAGAGATCAGGATTCCAGTCGTTACGGCGTCTTGGAGGAAAATGGTTCGCATATTAAGCTATCAGGCACCTCTACAAGAAATGATGTCTCTTATTATGGAATCGCCGGGAAATGCTTGCCTGGCAATACGCTGAAAATCAGTTTCACCGGCAAAAACATGCCGAATGTATGCTTATTCGCCGATTCCGCGTCTGGACAAGCGATAGGCGGCGGCAAGGGGATGCTCTTCTTGACAAGCTTCATTCAGAACATGGATGGAGACAGCACCAATTCGTCTAGGATGATGCCGTATGCCCCATATCGTTGGAGCGACGATGCAAGCGATCTGACGACTTATCGTTATGGCGACGATGCCATAAGCGGTGCCGGATATTCCTCTTCTTCTGACTCCGAATCCTCATATTTGTCTTTCTCAATCCTCGATTTCACTGATACGACCAAGGCGAATATCCAAATAACTTTCAGCCATGGTAGCACCGTCGTATCGAAATATCTCCAAATCGATACCGCGGCAAACGGAACCGACGAAAAACTCTATGACAACAAAAACATCATCATATATGGCCAAGGCTTCATGACCGAATTCGATTATTCTCTCGATAGCGAAGTAGCAAGCAACGCCACGAAGAATAGCGATGGAACCGTCACCTTAGCGAAAGGCACGATCAGCGGTTCTGGCACCTCAAGAAGCGCGAATCATGGCTATCTAGGACTAAAAGGCGACTATAACATCGGCTCGGAGATAACGGTTTTCTTCAAAGGGCAGAATATTCCGAATGTCTGCGTTTTCGCTGACTCCGCATACGGATCGCAATTCGGCGGCGGTAAGGGCATCTATCTAGCTTCCGACACCGGCGATAACCGAGCGACGTTTAACGAAAGACTCACCGTTTATGCGCCATATCGCTTAGCGAAAGCGGGAACGAGCGATTTCCCAACCGAATATCGCATAGTGACCGCTAGCCCGACTTCCAATAATCCATTTGGCATCTCTTGCCTTTCCGATTCGATCAACTACAAATACACGATATCGCTTGATTCCCTCGCCTATAATCTGTCCATCCAAATAACCTGCAATTTGTATAACGCTGATACAGGCGATTTGTTAGGGAATGCGGTCATCAATTCGATTTATAACCAGCATGATACGTCGGTGTTGCTACAAGATGCGCATAACATCATCTTCTATGGACAATACAAAGACATAACCTTCTCATACTTCGTGACTCAAAAGAGCAAGCTCAGCGAAAACGCCACATTCGGAAACGATGGAAGCGTGACTCTCGCCGCTGGATCCTCCGATGGCACGCAGTCGAAACTCGCTTACGTCGGGGAATATGGCTTCGTTTCCGGCTCCCAAGCGACCATTAGCTTTAAAGGCAAGAACATTCCAAATGTCGGTCTCCTTTCCGACTACGCCGGAGGACAAGCCATAAGCGTAGCCAATAAGGGCGTGTATCTTGGCTCCTCCGTTCTTAAATCCGAGAGCGCATATGACGTCTATAACAACAGGCTCACCGTCTATGGCCCAAGGAGATGGTCGGTATCTGGCGAAGACCGCCTCACCAAATCCAGAATCACGGTTTATGGCGATAGCAAATTTGCCTATAACAACCTTGATGAGAATACCGAATATCGTTATACGGTCTCGTTGGATTCAGTGACGTCGACGCATGTTAAGTTCACAATTTCTCTATATGACGTCACCAATTCCGTAACGCTAGAAACCCGTGTTTTCGATCAGGATTATAACGTTCGCTCCGATCTTGAAGCCGTCGATTTGTCTAAATATAACGGCATCGTCTTCTATGGGCAGCATGAGGAGATAAATTTCACGTATAGCATTGCCAGAGGAAGCGACGAAAGTGGCGAAGAGATGCACGCTTTCGGCTACGCTAGCCCGACGGATGGCAAATATACGGAGAATGGCGTTTCGAAGGATACGGGAGAGGACTATCGAACCGTCGAGCGTTATAAGGAATACAAAGAGGCCGGAATGGATACGTTGTTATTACAGGCTAACGATCCGTATCGCGGTACCGAGACTTGGTCGACTTGCCAAACGAAGAAGAATCTCGATAACGCTGAAGCGGCTGGCCTAAAACGAGCGATTGTCTTCGATAACCGGATATACAAATTGTCGCAAAGCACCGCATCTCTTATCGGCGAAGGAGCCGAGTTCGCTTCGATGGATGAGCTCATAACGACGTTGAAAGGGTATATCAAAGATTATTCGACGCACCCTATTTTCTCAGGCGTAATGCTAGTCGATGAGCCAAGCACATCGTATTTCGATGCGATAGGGGAGATCGAAACGGCATTGCAAGCGATCGACGAATCCTATGAAGGATATTGCAATCTGCTTCCATATTACGCCACGCAAAAGCAAATGTTTGGAAGCGAAGACACTTCCTTGAGCCAATACCAGGCGTACACCAATTACATCCAGGAATTCTGCGACAAAGTCCCGCAGAAAACGATAATAATGGATAGCTATCCGTTGCGTTATAACTCTTCAACGAAAGCGAATTATTTCAATCCCAAGCATTTCCCAGGTGTACAAATAATTTCCGAAGTGGCCACGAAGAATAGTAGGAACCCAGGGCTTGTCATCCAATCTTCAGGCTGCACGAAGGGAGAAGACGGAGACTATGTGTTCGTTCCTCCAACCGCAAGCGATATGAGGATGCAATACAATTCTGCTTTGGCGTTTGGCATGAAGACGATCGGCTATTTCACCTATTGGCGAAAGGTTTCTAATAGCGAAAGCGAATTTTGGATCGACGGATCTTCCTTCATTACATCAAGTGGGACGAAGACGGCGATTTACGATGCCGTGCAAAAGATAACGAATGAAACGACGACGTTACGCAAAGGATTGGCGAAATATAAGTACGAGAGCTCGTCTTTCCTTAATTCCACCATCAGTGGGGATGCGCTATCTAGCACCATCGCAGGAATCGATGCTTCTTCTGATGCCTCATTGCTAATCACCAAATTGAGCAATGGCAACAGCAGCATGTACTGCATCGTCAACATTCATGATCCGTATGCATCTTCTTCTGGTGAGACGGATGTTTCAATCGGTGTTTCCTTCGATGAGTTCGGGATATATCACAATGGAATATATGAAAAAGGCAGCGCCTCTAAGAGATATGTGACGTCTCTTGAAGCCGGTGATGCCTTGTTCTTGGAGGTCAATTCATGAGAAAAAGCAAATGCATTTTGGCGATCGCTTCCCTTGGCGTGATATCGTTAGCGTCTTGCCAAGCGGCTCCTTTGGATTTGGAGGGGAAAGCGCCTGATTATTCTTCTAAGAGCGGCGAGTTCATAACTTTCGCATACGCTTCGCCGACCGATGGAAGCTATACGGAAAACGGCATAGCCATGTCGACAGGAGAGGATTATCGAACCGTTGAGCGCTATAGAGAATATAAAGAAGCCGGTTTGAATACGATGCTGATCCAAGGAAATGACCCATATAATGGTGAAGATTTCGCGACCAGCCAACTTAAAAAGAACATGGATATGTGTTTGGAAGCCGGCATATCTCGTTGCATCGTCTTCGATTCCCGCATCCAAAAATTATCGGCTTCCCAAACTTCGCTTATAGGGGAAGGGGCGAAATACGCCACGCAAGAGGAATTGAACGAATATGTATCCGATTGCATGAAAGATTATTCGGAACACGATGCTTTTTATGGCGTGATGATACTCGATGAGCCGACGTATAAGGAACTTCCGGCATTCGGTGAGATATATAAGGCCATTAAAGCGAATAAAGATTGCTATATCGAAGCCAATCTCCTCCCATTCTCAGAAAATGACGTATCGCGTTATACCGACAAATACGCATCGATGAGTTCGGAAGAGGCCTATCAAGCGTATCTAGACAAATACATCGAATGCGCTGCTCCAGACAAGATTTTGATGGACTCCTATCCGATGAGATACGATGGCACTTCGTATTCGATTTTCTCAACGCATTTACGAGGACTGCAGATGCTTGCGAACACGGCGAAAAGACATGGAATCGCTTTCGAAGCGGTCGCCCAAACCTATGGGGCGACGACCAATGGGGCGTATAAGATGGCCACGCCGACCTTCTCTAGCATGGAATGGCAAATGAACGCTTATATGGGTTTTGGCGTTGAGACGTTTGGCTATTTCACCTATTGGCGTAAGCAAAACAACTCTCTAAGCGGCGAATGGTTCACCGATGGCACTAGCTATATAACACAATATGGCGAGAAGACGAATTTATATTATGCGATGCAGACGATAAGCGAGGAGATGCAGGATTTCGCCCCGGTTATCACCAATTTCGATTATTCGGCGAGTAGTTCCTTCGTCTTCGCCCCAGTCGCCTATCCAACGGGGTTTGCGAATATGGAGGAAGAAGAATTCGCTTTATTCGATAAAGACGACATCACCGCCAATTCCGGCAGCGTTGCGCTTGTCACGGAGCTCGAAGACAAGAGCAACGATCAAAAAATGTATATGGTGATGAACGCGTTAGATCCAGACTACAAGAAAGACGATCAGAATATCGTCATGGATTACAAGATTGATTTCGGAACGGAATACAATGCGGTAGCCGTCTATTATCGCGGTGAGCGTTATCTTAAAGAGCTCGATAATGGCGTCTATAGTTCTTCGCTTGATGCCGGATATGCCGAATACATCATGCCATTTAAGGCTTAAAGGAATTTATGAGTCAGATTGTCACAACATTTTTAAGAGCGGTTCGCGTCGTCTCCAAAAGTGAGAACGTCCATAACGAAAACGCTTTGTTCGTTAATGATTACGATCAGATTTTTCTTACCGATTCGAATTGCCTTTCTTGCTTTGGGGAAGGATATATCGTATTGGATTTCGGAAAGGAAATAGCAGGCGGCATCCGAATCCTTTCCTCTTATTTAGAAGGGCAAAAGAGCAAGATACAGATCCGCGTCCGTTTTGGTGAATCGCTATCTGAAGCGAATGCGGATATAGGCTATAAGAACGCGACGAACGATCATGCCGTAAGGGACGTGGTCGTCGATATGCCGGACTTGTCGGATTTTGTTGTTGGCGATACCGGCTTCCGTTTCGTCAGAATCGACTTTCTTACGCCTGGCAAGATGTATTTGATAAAGAACATCGTTGCCGCTTCCAAACTTCGCGATTTGCCATACCTTGGCACATTTGAATGCGATGATCCAATGATCAACAGGATATTCGATACCGCAAGATACACCATTCATCTATGCTCTCAGAATATGCTTTGGGACGGCATCAAGAGAGATAGGCTCGTATGGGTTGGCGATATGGAGCCAGAGGTTCTTGCGGCCACATACATTTTTGGAAAGCAAGATTTCATCGAGAAGTCGATAATCGAGGCGGAAAAGCACTCGCCTCTTCCTTCTTGGTTCGGCTCGATACCGACATATTCAGCTTGGTACATCCAAATCGTTTCCGATTACTACCGTTTGACGGGCGATATCGATTTCGTAAAAGGCCGTATTCCTTATATCAACGGCGTCATCAAGCAATTCTTGGATAGCGTCTCTCCTCTTGGCGATATTGATTATGCAAAGGCCGCCCCTCGTTTCCAAAGAGGTTATTTCATCGATTGGCCAAGCAGCGAATCGCCTAATCTAAAAGAAGGCGATCGATATTTGCTGCTTTATGTTTTTGAGAACGCGCTAAAAACATTTAAGAGTTTTGAGTACGACGAACAAAGCGTCGAAGAACTTATAAATAGGCTTAGAAAAGGCAAAAATAACGAGGTTTTGCAAGAAAAGCAGCTTCTTAGCTTCCAAGTTCTCTCGAATTCCGTAGATTTCGAAAAAGCCCTGCAAATCTTGACTAAAAACGGAGGAGAAGGACTGTCGACGTATATGAGTTATTTCATCTTATCTGCCATCGCGAAGAAAGATCCTCAGAAAGCGAATGAGATAATGAAGGAATATTATGGCGGGATGCTCAAAGTCGGAGCGACCTCATTCTTCGAGGATTTCGATCTTAGATGGATCGAAGGGTCTTGCCATATTGATGAGCTTCCGAAAGAAGGCCAAAAGGATTTCCATGGCGACCATGGCAAATATTGTTACAAAGGATATCGCCATAGCTTATGCCATGGCTGGAGCAGCGGCCCGATACAATACATATTCGAGAATATAGTCGGACTAAGGGTTTTGGAGCCGGGTTTCTCTAAAGTGTCGATAGAGCCAAACCTATCTGGTTTAAGCTCCTTTAAGGCCACCATTCCGACGCCATATGGCCAAATATCGATTGATGTTTCTAAGGACGAGAAACATATCGTCGTTCCGGAAGGTGTAGAATTGGTTCGATAGATATGCCAAAGATTTCCTTCGATCACGTTAACGTTTCCTATCGCGAGAAGAAAAAGAAAGACGTCGTCGTTTTCGATGATTTGACGGCCTCCTTCGATAATGGAAAGATAAACGTTGTTTTGGGCGAATCGGGCTCAGGCAAAACGACTTTGCTAAAGACTTTGACCGATGGCGTCGATTATGATGGAAAAATCTTTTTCGATGATGTCGATATTGGGAAAACCAAAGTCAAAAATCGAAATATCTCCTATGTTTCCCAGGAATATTCGTTATATCCAGACATGAATGTCTTCGATAACATCGCCTTCCCTTTGCGCCTTTTGAAAGCGCCGATCGATGAGATCAAGGAAAGGGTTATCGAGATTGCAAAAGAGCTTCAAATAGAGATGTGCCTGACTAGGAAGCCAAGGCATATATCGGGTGGGCAACAGCAAAGAGTGGCGATCGCAAGGGCTTTGGTTAAGGCGCCTAATGTCTGCTTGCTTGATGAGCCGTTATCGAACGTCGATGAATTGGCGGCCAACAAAATCATCCCGTTAATAAAAGAGACATTGTCGAAAAGAGGGGTAACTTCGCTTTATGTGACGCATAACTTAAGGGAAGCGATGTTGCTTGCCGATAAGATTTATCTAATGGAGAATGGAAAATTCGTTTTCGTTGGCACGCCGTATGAAGCGTCTAATAGCGATAACCCAGGCATGTCTTCCCTAATGAAAGCGTACTTCGGCGAAAGAAGAGAAAAAGGCGATGAAGAGAAAGAAGAGAGATAGCGACTTTGGATATTCCGATTTGCCCGCCAATCGCGCTCAGGTCTTTTTCGATGTGCTGAAACTCCGATGGAAGACGTTCCTTTTACTAGGGCTCTTTTTGCTGCTAGGACTTTTGCCATTACTCGCCGTTCTTTTCTTCCGGGACTATTACGTTTTGTCCTTGTCATACCGAGTGAGCAACGCCGAGCTTTCCTTAGAAGACGCGAATTCCTTAAATCTTAAAGCGCATTTCACGGCCGCATGCATCATTCTTCCCACTCTATTGCTCGCCGCGCTTCCTTTTTGCGGCGCTTTGCGAATCGTTCGCCAAATCGTGTGGGGCGAGCCTCTTTTCTTCAAAGAAGACTTCTTGCTTGGCATCAAGAACGTTTATAAACACGCCGCGATCGCGATGGCTTTCGTCGGGGCGATTTTGATAATCGACGCGGCAATGCCTTTTCTCACTGAGAACGCGATACTTTCTTCAATCCCTATCGTTCTTTTCTTGGCATTTATGCTTCCACCAATGTTATTCGTTTTATTTCAAGCCAACATCTACCAAGGCGGTTTCTTTAGTTTCTATAAGAACGGAATCCTCATGTATATCAAGGAGTTTCCGAAGGTTTTGTTATTCGATGTCATTTTGCTATCGCCTTTGTTCTTGGCTTTGATGACCTCTTTCATGGTCGTCAAATACATCGTCATTTTGGTCATCATCGTATTCCTTTTGCCTTATCTCTTGACGATTTCTTCTTTGTTTTATAATTATGTTTTTGATAGGTATATAAACCTACGCAATTACCCGGAATTAATCGACAAAGGATTGGTTAGGAAAGGAGAAAAGCATGATTAAGGTCATTCAGATAGGGGAAGGCAATTTCCTAAGGACGTTCGTCGATGCCTATTTCGACTCTTTGAATAAGGAAGGGGTTGGGGAATATTCTGTGGATATCGTCAAACCGATTCCTTATGGAAGCTTAGAGAGATTCGCCAAGCAAGATAACAAATACCACATCGTTCTTAGAGGCGTTTCAAACGGCAAAGACGTTGAGGACGTCTATAAGATCGACGTCATCGATAAGGTCATTGATCCCTTCGCAGATCAATCCTCTTTCTACAGCTTGGCCAAAGACCCTGACGTGAAGATACTCGTATCCAACACCACTGAAGCAGGCATTCGTTTCGACCCCAAAGACGATGTCAATGGTTTCGACAGCATCACCTATCCTGCCAAACTCACAAAATGGTTGTATGAGAGATATAAGAACAAATTGCCGGGGATCTATTTGCTGCCTGTTGAATTAATAGACAACAATGCCGACGAACTTCTCCGCTCTGTCAATTCCTATATCGATTTGTGGGGGCTTGGCGAAGATTTCAAAAAATGGAACGAAAAATCGAATTATTACTGCAATACCCTTGTGGATCGCATCGTTTCCGGCTTTCCAAAAGACCAGAAAACGAAAGAGCATCTATGGGATTTGATCGGCGAAGAAGACGAACTTATGTCGATTGGCGAGCCTTTTGGGTTATGGGCCATCGAAGATAAGGGCAACATTCGCGATCTGATAAAAGACGGGCATCATAACATCGACGTCGTTTTGACCAATGACATTGCCTATTACAAGAAGAGGAAAGTCAGGGTTCTTAACGGCTCTCATACGAATTTGGTTCCTGCCGCGTTATGGCTTGGGAAAGAGACGGTATACGACGCGATGGATGGCGGGATACTTACCCAATTCATAGACGCTACGTTGGATAATGAAATCGTTCCGTTCGTGAGTAGCGACGTATCGGCGACGAGGAAATTCGCAAGCGACGTCCGCGCTCGTTTTCGCAATCCCTTCTTAAACCATCAGTTAACGAGCATCGCACTCAATTCCGTATCCAAATGGAAAGCGAGATGTCTCCCTTCTTATCTCGATTATTACCATGAGAATGGCAAGTTGCCGCCGCTTATGAGCATTGGTTTGGCGTATTTGATCGTGATGTATAGGCATATCGAAAAATGCGGCGATAAATACATTTGCCATCTTCCATCGAGAGATATCGAGGTTAAAGACGATGAGAGATATCTGAACTATTTCCATAATGGCAGAACCATTAAGGACTTTTTGTCTGACACCGATGCTTGGGGAATGGATTTAACGACCATAAGTGGACTATTTGGCAAAATAGTCACGCTCGTCAATACGATTGAAGAAGGCAAAGAGGTCATCTGATGGATTTCATCTCAATCGATAAAAACGATAACGTCGCCATTTGCTTGGATAGGGATGGCAAAATCCCATATGGCCACAAAATGGCCTTATGCGACATCAAGAAAGGCGACTATGTCATCAAATACGGCTATCCGATAGGACGCGCGAAGAGCGACATCAAGAAAGGCGAATGGGTCCATTCGCATAATCTTGAAAGCCATTTGTCGGAGTCTTTTTTCTATGATTACAATCCAAATCTCAAAAAAATCGATAAGAAATCTATGACCTTCCTTGGCTATCCTAGGAATAAGGGTAGGGCTGGAATAAGAAATGACATCTACATAATTCCAACGGTCGGTTGCGTCAATGGCATTGCCAAAGAGCTTGAAGAGAGGGCAAAGGAACTTGATTTGGGCTCAATAGACGGCGTATTCGCCTTAACGCATCAATTCGGTTGCTCGCAACTTGGCGATGATCAGCGAAATATTGCGAATCTATTGGTTTCATTGGCTTTAAATCCCAATGCCACATACGTTTTATTTGTCGGACTTGGCTGCGAGAACAATGGCATTAATGGGATCAAAGAAAAACTCGCTCCTTATAAACGCGATAACATCGCTTTCTATAATTGCCAGGAAGTCGAGGACGAAATTGGATATGGGATGGAAATTATTAGAGGCTTTGTCTCCAAGGCGAAAAATCTAAAAAGAGAGGAATGCGACATCGGAGAGCTTGCGATCGGACTTAAATGCGGCGGTTCGGACGCTTTTAGCGGAATCAGCGCCAACCCAACCGTCGGAAAGATATCCGACAAGATAGTTTCTTTGGGCGGATATTCGATTCTCACTGAGGTTCCGGAGATGTTCGGAGCTGAGCAAATACTCATGAATAAGTGCGTTGACAAAGAGACTTATGAGAAATATTTGGCTCTTATAACGAACTTCAAGAAATACTATACGGATTTGGGCTTCCCGGTCTATGAGAATCCTAGCCCAGGGAATAAGGAAGGCGGGATAACCACCCTTGAAGAGAAGTCCTTAGGCTGCGTCGCGAAGGCGGGTTCCACCCCGATAGTCGACGTCTTAGACTATACGGAAATCGTCAGAAAGCCGGGCCTATCGGTCCTAAATGGCCCAGGCAACGATCTGATCGCCGCGACCGCGTTAGCGGCATCTGGTTGCCAATTGATTCTATTCACGACTGGTAGAGGCACCCCATTCAGTTCCGTTGTGCCGACGCTTAAGATATCTTCGAATGCCGTTTTGGCGCATAAGAAAGGTAATTGGATAGACTTCAATGCGTCGACGATGGATGACGAAGGTTTGTTCGAGCTCGTGTTATCGACGATAAATGGAGAATATCACGCGAAAGAAGAGAATAAGCGAGAGATAGCGTTCTTCAAGAAAGGAGTAACTTTATGAGTTATTTGAAGGATGATTTTTTGTTGACTAACGAAACGGCGAAAAAGCTTTATTTCGACTATGCGAAGAAGATGCCGATCTTCGATTATCATTGTCACCTTTCCGAGTATCAGATTTTAGAGAACAAAGAATTCAATGATATCTTTGAAGTTTGGCTTGGCGGCGACCATTACAAATGGAGATTAATGCGCAATTACGGGATTGATGAATCCTATATAACTGGCGATAAGCCGAACAAAGAGAAGTTCAAAGCGTACTGCAAAACTCTTGGAACCGCGTTCGGTAACCCTCTTTATCATTGGTCGCAAGCGGAACTTAAGGAATTCTTCGGCTGCGAACTTGAAATAAACGAAAAGAATGCCGATAGGATTTGGGAGGAATGCAACGCTTATATCAAGGAACATCATGTATCTCCGGTCTCCTTGATCGAAGGCTCTAACGTCAAAGCGATTTTCACGACCAATGAAATATTCGATGATCTAAAAGTGTTCGAAGACATCAAGAAAAAGAATTATTCATTTAAGGTCATTCCTGCTTTCAGAGCGGACAAGATAATGAATATCGAAGCGGCTAAATATAACGATTTCCTTGCAAAACTCGGCTCAATCGACTCATTGGATGAGCTTGAGAAAGCAGTCGAAAATCGTTTGCAAGCGTTCATCAAAGTAGGGTGTGTGGCGTCCGATACCGCGCTTGAAGGGGTTTATCCGATATCAAAGAAGGAAGACGCGGCAAAAGTCTTCCTTAAGAGAAAAAACGGTCAGATATCCGAAGAGGAAAGCAAAGCATTCAAAGGATACTTCACCTATTTCTTGCTTGGCTTATATGCTAAGTACAACATTCGCAGCGAACTTCATATCGGAGCAATGAGGAACAACAATTCGGTGATGCTATCCAAACTCGGCCTTGATACCGGTTATGACTCGATCGCCGAGGACAATAGCATCAAGAACCTTTCGAGGCTTATGGATAGGCTCAACAGCGAAGGGCGTTTGCCGCCGATGATTCTCTTCAATCTCAATCCCAAGATGAACCTTGAGATGATCACGCTGATGGGCTGTTTCCAAGACTCTTCGCTCAAAGGGAAGATACAATACGGCCCCGCTTGGTGGTTCCTAGACAATAAGCCAGGAATGGAGAAGCATCTTTCCGATCTCGCTTCTTGCGGACATCTAGCCGCATTCGTCGGGATGCTTACCGATTCCAGAAGCTTCTTATCCTATCCTAGACACCACTATTTCCGTAGGATCTTATGCGATTATCTAGGGAAACTTATGGAAAATGGGCAAATGACCGATGACATCCCATTCGTTGGAAAAGTCGTTGAAGACATCTCCTTCAATAACTGCGTCAACTATTTCGGCCTTGAATTATGAAGAGAATAAACGTTCTCGATTATGGCCTAAAGGGAGATGGCTCCTTAGAGACGAAGAGTCTTCAAAAGATAATCGACCTATATTCGAAACCGGATAACGTCATCTATTTTCCTTTTGGTTCCTACGTTCTTTCGACCATCCATTTAAGGGATGACACGCATTTATATTTTGAAAAAGGAGCCATGATTCTAGGCAGCGAGAATTTTGGCGATTACGAGAGGGATGAGAAAGTCGATTACCCCCTTTATCAAGACGCCTCGCATAGCTTTTTCCATTGTTCCTTATTTCTTGGCGAGAACGTCAAGAATGTATCGCTAGAAGGGGATGCGACGATCGACATGCGTTCGGTTTGGGACGAAGAGAACGTCCGTAACATGGTCCATCGAGGCGCCAAATGCGTCGCGCTAAAGGAATGCGAGAACGTGTCCATAAAAGGGCTTACGATATTGCATGCGACAGATTTGGCCATCTATTTCGCTGGTTGCGATAACGTTGAAATCGATGGGATTAAGATGCGCGTCTATATCGACGGCATATCGCCTGACAACTCAAAGCGTGTTCATATATCGAATTGCAACGTCCTTTCCGGAGACGATGGCATCGTCTTCAAATCGTCTTATTCTTTAAATCGATTGGACTTTTGCAAGGATATTGAAGTAAAAAACTGCACTATATCATCTCGTTGCAACGCCATAAAATTTGGCACGGAGAGCAATGGTGGCTTTTACGACATCGACATACACGACATCGATATTAGAAACACGAGGATAACTGGCGTCTCCATCGAATCGGTCGACGGAGGCATCGTCGATAACATCAAAATATCCAACATCAAGATGACGAACGTCAATGCGCCGCTATTCATCCATCTGGGCAAACGTCTAAGGGGGCCGAAAGGAAGAGGCGTTGGAGCGATTAAGAACATCTATATATCCAACATTACCGCTACAGGCCCTTACGAACCGTATCAAAGCATTGCCTGGAATTATGATTCCTTCAAGAAAGGCGATTCCTTCCAAGATCCTAAAGTGTTCGGCGTCGCCGAAAATATCTCAATCAAAGAAAACGACGAGAAAGAGCCATGGCAATTCACCTCAAACGTCTGCGGCCTAAAAGAAAGGCATTTGGAGAACATCTCCTTATCGAATATTCATATGGAACTCGATGGCGGCGTCATGAATTATGAAAGGGAAGTTCGAGAAACCGCATACGAATATCCTGAGGTGTATGTCTATGGTAAGGTGTTGCCCGCATCAGGGATATATTTCCGTTACGTTAATGACCTTACGCTTAAAGACGTGGAGATAAAGACGATACATAAAGACCTACGCGAAGCGATAGTCGTGGATTGATTGCCGCTTATCGTTCGTTCTTTTCTTTTTACGAGCGATGACATTTGTTTCATAATTAGAGCCATGCCGAAAGATTACGTCGAAAAGGAAGAGAAAAACGTCAATAGTGATGGCGTTTTGGTAGTGCGTGGCGGGAATCTCAGAAGGATCCTCGCGGAGCTTGCCGACGTTTTCACGGCTTTTATACTTGCCGTGACCCTTTATGGCGTTTGCTTTCAAAAGGTTTTCGGCTTCGACAAATATTCGAATGAGATGGCGAATATTTCTTCGGAAATGAGCGCCATCATGGTCGATAGAAGCCTATACAAAAAGAAAGACAACGGCACCGTTATGCTTAAAGCGGATCTCGAGAAGCCGTGGTTCTATCATTACTTGTCCAAGCAATCGTCTTCCTATACCGGATTATATGAATGCGATGCGGTTCAAGATTACTATATGCAAGGAAGGATCGAGACGTCATCGAAGATGAGCCAAAGGCAATACAACGTCGAGATCCTGAAATTGCCGGAAAACGTTGATGGCTCATACGAAAACACCATATTCGCATATGATTCCAGCCTTTCCGATCCATCGAATTCGGAACCCATTTTTAGCGCATCGACGCAAGAAAACCTTATTAAATATTTTGCGGGGAACACGGACGCTTATGAACCTAAGAAAGCGTTCGAGGAGGCTTCGAATTTCTTTTCTGAGACCTATGATGCCGCTTTTTCTGAAGCAGTGAAAGACGAAAAATACAAAGGTTTGGTGCTGGATTTCGCCTCCATTATGTGGAGAAGAACGTATCTTCAGTCGGCCGCCATCCTTGTCTCGTATATATTGGCTGCCATCATCACTTTCTTGCTTATCCCCTTGATTCAATTTAGTGATTTGACGCTTGGGAAGAGGGTCGCCAAGCTCCAAGTCAATGATGCCGATGGAAATAAACCGCGTTGGTATTCCTTCCTAATCAGAGGCTTGGTTCAGATAATCGCCTATTGCTTCATGATCCCGTTGGTGGGGGTGATGTCCTTTGGACTTGGCGCTTTCGAGATGCCGTTTCTAGAAATCGGGACATTCACGCTCAATTTGTCGGTCTTCGCCATCGTCGGATTGCTCCTTTCGTTAGCGTCCTTGATTTTGATGTTTGTGACGCCAAAGAAACAATCGCTCCACGATTTGGCTTCACTCACATACGTAAATACATCGGATATCAAGAAGATACGAGACGCAGAGATGGAGAATAAGAAGAAAGAAGATGGGAGAGAAGAGAACGGCTGAATATTTCAAGGCCCCATTCGGCAAAAGGATGATTTCGATAATCATCGAGATTTTGTTATTGTCTTTCGGCGCTTTCGGATTCCTTTTCCTCTCTCGCCTCATCGTCGAGCAAATGCCCTTGTATACGGATTCTTTTAACACATACATCCAGATATCGAAGGATTCGGGTTTATATGTATGCGACGAGTCGACGGAAAACAATTTGGTCACTTTGACGGAATATTACGGAAGCAAAACGCATGAAGAACAGAATAAGACCATCGAAGAGGCGCTGACCAATTTCTACACCTTGGATCTTTTCTTCTCGACTGACCCTTCTTCGGATGAATACGGCCCAACGATCTATTACAAACAAAAGATAGGGGATACGAGAATCGGCGCAAGCGATGGCATTTCGTATTTCTTGCTTGATGAATCGGGAAAACCCCAGCAAAACCCCTCTCTAACCGAAGAAAAGATGAATGAATTCTATTTGACCGCATACGATAGGGCCGTCTCCTATATCCAAAACAATGAGACGTATCTAGAAGCGAGGAATGTGCTAACCATTTACATAAACCTCGTGCTCATTCCTCTTTCGATCGTTTTGTCTTTCTTGATATTTGAACTTCTCATCCCTTTGACGATAGGAAGGAGAGGGAAACAGACGTTAGGCATGAAGGCGATGAAGCTTTCTTTGCTTAGCGCCGAAGCATTATCCCCGTCGGCGAAAAAATATATTGCCAGGCAAATGATCCAATTGTTCCTTATCGTATTGTTATCGCTAGTGTCATTCGGGATTCCTCTTATTGTCTCTTTCTCGATGATGATATTCAGAAAAGACGGGCAGACGTTGCACGATTATTTGGCGACCACTTATATGGTTGATTCATCCGAACAATCGGTATATCTCTCGTATGAAGAGATGGAAAGACTCCAAAAGAAAGCGGAGGATCGCGACAGTAATCCGTTGTTACCGCCAAGAAGCGACGATGACAAAAAGCCGTTGGGAGACGACTCCATTTGGCGAAATTTGCGCGACAAATAACTAGAAAATATCGGTTCTTTTGAGTCCGTATTCTCTAGA
This sequence comes from uncultured Staphylococcaceae bacterium, assembly GCA_964497235.1. Classification (GTDB taxonomy): domain Bacteria; phylum Bacillota_I; class Bacilli_A; order RFN20; family CAG-826; genus UBA4951. The sequence continues at coordinate 39,255 of CAZCCJ010000010.1, read as the reverse complement.
ACGGCCGGAATTGTATGGCTCCAAAACGCCCTCCTCAACCATCGGCTTCAATATTCTTCCGGCCGATGTCTGGCTTATCGAAAACATGTTTTGCACTTGGGCCCTGGTTATCGAATCGTGTTCCTTTAGATAGGAAATGACTTGTTTTTCTATTTCCGTGAATTTTTCGCTCTTTTTGATGACGGGTTTTTCACTCTTTCTCATCTTTTTGAATTTATTGATGTTTGGGAGCGCGACGCTAAACGCGCGATTCGTCGTGATTATTTTTGGCTTTTCCGCGGCGTTTTCATATGTGCCATAGATTTTCTTTATTCCGGTTCCATAAGCTTCGATGAGCCCAAGGCGATAAAAAGCGTTTGCTAAATTTGGATTTTTGCAGACCGATATGCCTAGCATTATGTCTTGGAGATCGATATCGCGAGGCAAGCCGCCAACCGATACGAATTCCATCCTATTCGAATATACGCTTATCAGAGTGCTGGCGTTATAGGAGTAATCCCGATGAATTATGGAATTTAACAAGGCCTCGCGAATGGCCATATCAGGGTAGTTTTTTGAGTCTATCCTTAGCAACCCTTCGAAATCGGCGCGGGTTTGGTTATGGATTTCGATATATTCATACGCTTCATTGAGCTGTCTCAAAAGAGAACCGCCGAATTCGCGTCTATCTTGGAAATTGGTTTGGTTTTCGCCGTCGAAAATTGCGATTTTTATGGTGTAGGGGCACTGATCCGATAATAAGAGTCCAAGATTGGTATATGAATTATCGGGTGAAAGCATTCTCAAGGTTCTCATTTGCTCTCTTTCTAACTTGATGCCTCGCTTCGAAAATTCATTTTTGCAATATTCGAAGGTTAGCGACTGATTCAATGAGGTTGTTTCTTCATAAGAATAGTCATCGGCCTCTTTTATCATTTCTCGAATCGCTGAATCGGTTGCCGAAACGGAGGAGAATCCCTGTCTTACATAGACGCCTTCTGGCCTCAATCCCTTTACTGCCAGATAATAGGGCCGGCAAGTCCCTTTTTGGACATCGATTCTAATAATGTGTTTGCCGTCCAAGTCCAGCGTCTCATAGTGAATGAAGCTACTCATATCGGGCTTGACACCGTCTCTTATGGAGTTTGAGACTCTCAAGGCTTCCTGATCGGGGTTGGACACGCCTAAAATTTTCCCATCGTCTGCGATGCCTATGTAAAGCGTGCCTCCGTTTGTGTTGGCGAATGCGATAAGTTCTTTTTCAATATCGTTCGTGACGCAAGCTTTTAATTCGATTGTCTCTGATTCCCTGAATGCCATAGGCAGTGCCTCCCTTTCTAACCATATTCTAACCATATTCTAACCAAAATCAATTGATCATATAGATTTGGCCAAATTCAATCCAATATGGACAGAGTGCTAAAATGATTCGATAAATGCGGTATTTTATTCCTTGCGCTTAGAATTTTAGAAGCGTTTGTTTTCTAATCATATTCTGACCCAAACGAATTCGTCAGAACGTTTTCGTTTATTCTCCTTTCCGATGTTTTTTGATGGTGCAACGTTTTTCTTTTGGCGTTGTTTGTTGCCCATATATTTAGGCGTTGAGAGTTACGAAAAAGACAATTTGATGTTACATATGTATCATTCACGCCCTGGCTTATTTTGTCTTTGGATTATCGTGAATGTCAGTCATCGAGAGTTGTTCTTCGTTGGGTTTTGAAGGTCGAACGTATAAAGTTTTGAGCGTCTACTGCGAATCATAATAATGGGAAAACTAGCTATGCGACGAGTAGAAAATGCGTTTTATGCCCACTATGCGACAAGTGGAGAGCC
>CAZCCJ010000010.1:0-37340 GCA_964497235.1 uncultured Staphylococcaceae bacterium | reverse complement strand
CTATGCGACGAGTAGAAAATGCGTTTTATGCCCACTATGCGACAAGTGGAGAGCCAAATTTTAAATTAGGAAAAGCGACACAATGGGGATTAAAACGCAAGACTATAACAGTAAGGTTTGAACCGTATTAGTTGCTCAATGATTCGAGGAAAAAGAAGCAATCTGAGGCGGTTCGCTCTGAGGATGCGGTGAATGGGGGCGCTTATGCGTTTAAAAACCATGTTTGCTCGTGTATTTTGGAAGCGGTCTTGAAAAGAAGGAGCCATTTCTCGTAAAATCAGTATACAATAATGAAAATGACTGGAGACGCTTATGGAGATTAGGCTAAAAAATCTTACCAAATGCTTTCCGGGAAACCCCAAAAAGGGCATTCCTGACACTTACGCCGTGAACGCTTTGGACGTGACCATTCCAGATGGAAAATTGGTTGGTTTGCTCGGTCCTTCCGGATGTGGCAAATCAACGACTCTGTACATGGTTGCCGGCTTGCTTGAGCCGACGGAAGGGGAGATTTGGTTCGGAGATGAGGATGTTACCGATCTCGAACCAGAGAAAAGAGGCATCGGTTTGGTCTTCCAAAACTATGCCCTATATCCTCATATGAGCGTTTATAAGAACGTCGCCTTCCCTCTTACCAACCTTCGCATTGAAGAGAAGGTTTTGGACAAAGACGGCAATCAAGTTCTCGATGAGCAAGGGAAACCCTACATCAAAAAGAGAAAATTGACCAAAGACGAAATCGACAAGATCGTCCGCGAAACGGCTAAAATCGTTCAAATCGAAGAATATTTGGAAAGAAAGCCAAGCCAACTCTCGGGTGGCCAGCAGCAGCGTGTCGCCATCGCCAGAGCCTTAGTCAAAAAGCCAAAAGTATTGTTGCTAGATGAGCCTTTATCTAACTTAGACGCCCGTTTGAGGCTTCAAACCCGTGAAGAGATCAGAAGAATCCAACAGTCGACCGGCATCACCACGATCTTTGTCACCCATGACCAAGAAGAAGCGATGTCGATATCCGATGAAATCGTCGTCATGAAGCTTGGCGTTGAGCAACAACGCGGCGTTCCACAGGACGTTTATAACAACCCTTGCAACAAATTCGTCGCCAACTTCTTAGGCACCCCGCCGATCAACCTCTTCAAAGGCAAGATCAAGGACAACAAAGTGTATGTCGGCGATCAAGTCGTTCGCGAGATAACCGAGAAGCAAGTCGAAGATCAAGATTGCACCGTCGGAATCCGTCCGGAGGGCATCGTCATCGATCCCAAAGGTACATTCTCGTTTAACTGCGAGCGAATCCTCACGATGGGCCGCGACATAATGTTAGTCGCCGACCATGACGAAGCCATCTCTAACACGAAATTCGTCGTCGATGCCTTTGTGAAAGTGTCTACCGGCATAGTCAATTGCTCTATCAAGCCTCATAAATGCTTTGCCTTCTCTCTCGAAGGAAATGAGGAGAGGATCATCTAGGAATGGAAAATTCTGTCACCGAAAACAAAAAACGAAATTTCCTTTCCAAGTTCTCTAAGATTTTCAAGAGAAAAGAAAGGGTTTCCGCCGACGCCGGCGAAAAAAACAACTGGAAAGCGTGGCTATATCTCGCCCCTGTCATCATTCTCTTGTCCGTCTTCACTTTCTATCCTTTGATCAACACCATCATAATCGCCTTCCTTAAGGATTATGACTATACGACCCAAGCCAGTTCGGGCTTCACTTTGGATAACTTCCTCTCCGTTTTGACGCTGGCCGGCAAAGATGGCGCGCAAAACCTCGTATACCGCTGGAATTGCTTTGAGACTGCCGATGGGTTGTCTTATATCAATTCGGCAGGCGCCGTTACGCGCGTTTATTTCCAAACCGACGTTTTGACGTATGCGTTGCCGAATACCTTGCTTATCACCTTCGTCACGGTTCCGGTATCCATCATAATCGCCTTGCTGATTTCCGTGTGTTTGAATTCGATCAAGGCGTTTAAGAAGGTATTGCAGACCATATTCTTCGTTCCTTACGTAACCAATGCCATCGCCGTTGGCATGGTCTTCGCCGTTTTGTTCGACTCCAAAGGCATTTTGAACTTCATATTCGGCCTTGGTGAACATAAGTGGATAACCGGAGGTGCTTCATGGGGCAGTGGCATGCTCGCCCTATGCATCTATATCGTTTGGCATGCGTTGCCGTATAAGATCCTTATCTTCTTATCCGCTTTACAGAATATCGATAAGCAATATTACGACGCCGCCAAGATCGACTGCGCAGGCAAATGGAAAACCTTCTGGCACGTCACCGTTCCGATGTTATCCCCGCAAATCCTTTATATAATGATTACTTCATTCATCGGATCGTTTAAGGAATACACGTCAGTCGTAGGCTTATTCGGCTCTCCTTCAACGGATGGCGGGTCGACCAAGAACATGTATACGATCGTCTATTATGTCTATGAATGCTTGAGTGCGCCTACCACCGTATCTAGAGGCGCGGCGGCAGCCGTGTTGCTATTCATCATCATCATGATCTTCACCGCCATTCAATTCCAGGTTTCGAAGAGGAGGGTTCATTATTAATATGGAACACGATTCGAGAAATTTCTTCCAACGCCTCTTCAAGATGAAATCCCGTGAGCAAAAGCAAGCGGAAAGGGAAGCGAAACCGGAATATCAGGCCATCGACACCAAAGGGATGGTCCTCGTCATTAAAGAAGGAAGGGCTTCGGCCGTTCAGCTTCAGAAAGCTCAAAAGATCGGACGCATAATCTCTTCGATCATTGTGTACGCTTTCTTGCTCTTCATGAGCGTCATCATCCTCTTCCCATTCTATTGGATGATCATCACTTCATTGAAAAGCACGACGGAAATCCGTTCTACCACTCAGACTTTCTTTCCAGCAACCGTCCTATGGACCAACTACATCACCGTCTTCAATACATTCGACTTCGTTAGATATGTCGGCAACACTTTGGTCGTCGGCGTCATTTCCACGTTAGGGACGTTGATAACGACGATACTGGCCGCTTTCGCGTTCGCCCGTCTTAATTTCAAAGGGAAGAACGTTATTTTCGCGATATTGCTTGCCACGATGATGATCCCTGGCGAAATGATGGTCATCACCAACTACATCACCGTCGCCAAGCTTCCTTGGTATGAATTCGGAGTCGGTCAAGTCACCGGGTGGCTTACCTATAAGGATTCCGTCTTCGCATCGATGATCGTTCCGTTCTGGGTATCCGTCTTCTACATCTATCTATTAAGGCAAAATTTCAAGCAAATCCCCAACGAACTCTATTTAGCCGCGAAAGTGGACGGCAAATCGGATTGGCAATTCCTTTGGCACGTCATGGTGCCGCTAGCCATGCCAACGCTTATATCGATTTTCATCCTTAAGCTTATGGGCGCTTGGAATTCCTATGTCTGGCCGCAACTTGTCACGGCAGGGAACGAGGAGTGGAGGCTTGTCACCAACGGCTTGCGTTCTTCTTTCTCCACGACGGCGGGGGAACCGCAATACGGAATTCAAATGGCCGCGACTATCTTAGTCACCGTCCCATTGCTCCTTTTGTTCATCTTCTTCCGCAAATACATCATGAAAGGCGTTGGCCGCGCCGGCATCAAAGGATAGGCCGCTAAAATCGGTTACAACTCGTAAGAGTGTAATAAACAAAAATAAAAAAACTTGGAGGAAAAAAGTAATGACGAAGAAAAGACTGTTGACTTGCGCATTAGCCCTTTTGTCGGTTGCCGCAATCGCTAGCTGCGGCGAATCGGGAGATGGTGGCAAATCCGCTGATTCCGGCGAATCGCTCGCCAAATTCGACGAACAAGTCGCTGCGCTAGGCGATTTGAAGAACCTTAGCTGCGACATCACCTTCTGGCATACGATGGGCAAAACCAACCAAGAGACTTTCGAGAAGATGATCACTGCGTTCAATGCCATCTATCCGGGGATCAAAATAACCCATTCGCAACAAGGCGGATACGATGACGTCAGGAAGAACGTTTCCGACGCCATTCCAGCCGGAACGACCCCGACGATGACCTATTGCTACCCTGATCACGTCGCCGATTACCTTCCATCCGATTCCGTCGTCAAACTAGACAACTACATGAATTCGTCGTTGATCGGCTTAGGCGTCGATAACGGCCTTGGCGATGGCGCCGCTTCGGACTATATCCCGGCTTATTTGGATGAAGGATGCCACTACACGATTAACGGCAGCGCCGTAAACGGCTACTATTCGATGCCGTTCTCCAAATCGACCGAAGTCCTTTTCTATAACAAGGACGCTTTCGAGACGAATGGCTGGGAAGTTCCAAAGACTTGGGACCAAATGTGGACTCTTTGCGAAACGATCAAGACGGCTTATCCGGAGTCAATTCCTCTCGGCTACGACTCCGATGCCAATTTCTTCATCACCTATTGCGCCCAAGCGAATATCCCGTACACAACCGGCGAAGGAAGCGAGCACTTCCTCTTCAATAACGAACAAGCAAAAGAGTTCGTTAACAAAATCAAAGGCTATTCCTCCGTCACCAATGCGGATGGAAGCTACGTCATTGACGGCGCCAAAGGGTATTGGACATCGCAAACCCAACTCGGAAGCGGCACCTATACCTCAACGAAGTTCACCAACCAGGAACTCTATATGTCCATTGGTTCCACCGGTGGCACGACATATAACGTCTCCTCTGATTTCGAGACCGGAGTCGCCGCTTTGCCACAATGCGACATCAATAACGGCAAAGTCATCATGCAAGGGCCGTCCATCTGCTTCATGAGCGATTCCTCTTTAACTCAGAGAGTCGGCGCATGGCTATTCTACAAGTACATCACCAACGCCCATAACTCCGCCATTTGGTCATCCGAGACTGGATATAACCCAGTTCGCACCTCTTCCTATACCGACAGTGCTTATAAGACCTCTTCAAAGAGCTTGGTCAACACTGTTCTTGAATTCGCCGCGACGGGATCCGAATACACGCAATGGTATTACACATCCCCGTCTTTCAAAGGCTCTTCGGCCGCCCGTTCGCAAGTCGAAAACTTGATGTCCGGCGTCCTTAATGGAACCAAGACCGTCGACAAAGCCTTCGAAGACGCTTATGCGGAGTGCTTGTTCGCAGCTTAATTATCGACTTATAGGCGGGAATGCTCTTCCCGCCTATCTTTGCTTTAAGACGAGGTAAATTATGAATATGAAGAAGAAAAACATTGCCTTATTGGCCATGGCTGCGCTTTTCTCCTTGGTTTCTTGCGGAAACGAAGGAAATAACTCGACTGATTCCGGTAAAGTGACAGTCGTGTTTTGGCACACGATGGGCAAGCAAAACCGCGATATCTTACAAGGAATGGTCAAGGCTTTCGAAAGGGAGAACCCAGACATTACGATCAACGAAAGTTCTGCGGCCGGCGGATATCCTGAGATGCAAGAGCTCATCCTCCAAAGCGTTAAGAGCGAGACCCTTCCGACCATGGCCTTTTGCTATCCAGATCACGTTGCCGAATATCTTGCGGCCGGCGGAAGCGAAGGCATCGTCACCGACATGACTCCCTATGTCAACGATCCTGAACTCGGTTTCACGAAAGAAGAAGGATCGCATATCGATGAAGATGGCAACGAAGTGTATGGCGTCGACGATTACGTGAGCACCTTCTGGAAAGAAGGCTCTTCCTATACCAAAGAAGGTATTTATAGCGTGCCTTTCGCCAAATCGACGGAAGCCCTTTTCTATAACAAGGACGCTTTCGAGGCAAATGGCTGGGAAGTTCCGAAGACTTGGGACCAAATGTGGGATCTTTGCCGTGAAATCAAAGCCGTCAAAAGCGATATCACAGCCCCATTAGGATATGATTCTGATTCCAATATGTTCATCTCCTTCTGCGAGCAAAGGAATATTCCTTATACAAGCGCGATCGGCAATCACTATCTCTTTGACAACGCCGAAGCGAAAGCGATGGTCGCCGATTTGAAGGCCAAGCACGATGAAGGTTTATTCATCACCAAAGGAAGCATCGAAAACAATACCTACACTTCTTCGAAATTCACAAACGAAGAAATCTTGATGAGCATCGGCTCGACTGGTGGCACGACTTATAACCAAACGAGCAACTTCGAAGTCGGCGTCGCTGAGGTTCCGGCTTACGATATAGGGCGCAAAGCCGTCATTTCGCAAGGCCCTTCGATCTGTTTCTTCAATGGCAAGTCGAATAACGCCACCCCGGCCCAGCTCAAAGCGGCTTGGAAGTTCTATAAGTTCATTTCCTCAGCCGAGAACAGCGTCAATTATTCTATCTCCACCGGTTATCAGCCGGTTAGGACCTCGTCATATGAGACGGAGATCTATAAGGATTTCGCCGCCGATACGACGAGCCTTATGAATAAGGTCGCGAGCGTTTCGTCCACGATGCTTGATTCATATTTCAATTCGCCGGTCTTCGTCGGCTCTGCGAAAGCGAGAACCGAAGTCGGCTCGCTCATGAGCGCCGTATTGCTAGGCACAAAGTCGGTCGATGAGGCTTTCGACCAAGCCATCTCCGAATGCGTCAACTCCAATTGATGAGGTGATTATATGAAAATGCATAAGAAATTAATCGGTTATCTATTCACCGGCCTCTTCCTTTGCTCTCTCGCTGCCTGCGGGTATAATGACGAACCGCCGGCTTCATCGGTCGACCCATTCATCGATTACACCGCGACGACGAAACTCACCTATGACTATACGAACAAAAGCTTTTTGTCTGATGGCATAGGCGAGGTCACGTTGGTCCAAAAAATCGATGGCGATACCGCCCACTTCAAATCGAAGACGGGCAGTTCTTTGACGATCAAAGGCCGTTATAACTGCATCGATACACCTGAGTCGACTGGTATGATCGAGCCTTGGGGAGCGGGAGCCTCGAAATATAATGGGGAGCTTCTTGCTAGCGCTAAGCACATCGTCTTATCGACCGACAAGACGGATTCTGGCGGGAAGGACGCTCCAGTGCTTGATTCGACGGGTTCTAGGTATCTTGTTTATATCTGGGTTACAACCGTCGATAACCCAACGCTCGATGACTTCATCAACGTCAACTTGGCCATCTGCCAACAAGGCTATTCGAAAGCCAAAGGCGTCTCCGGCAAGGAATACGCCGAAGCCTTCACGAACGCCGACATTCAAGCCAAGAAGTTCAAACTCCACGTTTGGAGCGATGATCTAGACCCCGACTATAACTACGCCGATCCAGTGAAGATCGACTTGCGAATGATCGTCGAAGGATACGATTCCAAAGGCGAAAAATTCGACTGGGTTGGATCGAAAGTCACTTTCGACGCCTATGTAGCTGCAGTGGGGCCAGACCAAGGCGCCGCATATGTCTGTAACGACATCTCTTGGACCGACGCGAACGGTGATCATACCCAAAGATACGGCATGTATATCTTCACTCAATACATCGTTTACGCGCCGCTACAAAAGATCGGCAATTATTTGGAGATTTCCGGCATCGTTTCCGAATATAACGGCACCCTTCAAGTCGTCGACGTCTCATATTCCGCTTATTATCCGGATGATTACGACATCAAGTATCTTGATAAGGAAACGCATTTGGACAAAGTTGAGCCATCTACTGGTTCTGCCGGTACCTTCGCCGATGATAAATACATTAACACCATAGTAACCGTTGATTTGGTTTGCACTGGCGGATATGCAACGCTAAATGCGGCGACCTCGTCTGCGTATTCATTCACCTTGTATTGCCACGACAAGAACAACACGAAGGAAAGTCTGAACATTCGTATTTCCGATTCCATCCGCATCGTCTATCCGGACACATCGACCCGTATCCAGGATTGCATTGACTTCTGGAAAGGAAGCAAGAGCATTTCCGAAGCGATCGCCGATCAAAGTGATGGCAAAGACACCAAAAACACCGATGGAAGAAAACTCGAATACATCACCATCACAGGAGCTGTCGTCAAGTACATCACGCAGGCTGGCAAAACCACCTACCAGGTCAATCTCACCAAAAAAGCAGATTTGACCCTACACATGAGTGTAGTAGAATAATTTTGGTTCTTATTTTATCTTCAGGAGGAAAATTATAAATGAAGAAAAAATTAAGTTTATTAGTGTTGGCGTCCGCGTTCTTTTTGGTAGGCGTTACGGCCTGCGGAGAGAATGACGCCGGCGGAGGAGAGACCGGCGTTTGCGCAGTGACTGACGAAGTCAAGAGCATTGCCGTCAAGGCTTATAACGCCGCCACGACATCCTATTCCGATTGGTCCTCGACTGGTATTTCCACCAATCAAGCTCTTACCACTGAGATCTCGAAGAACAGTGAAGATGGCACGAAATCCTATGAATTCGTCATTGCCTATTCCGTTCCTAGCGACTATGCCGCCAATTTGGCTATCGGCGAAGACGGGAAGACGCTCGTCGTCACCGCTCCAAACACCCTCGAAGGTGGCACCGATGTCCATGGCAAAATCAAAGCCAAGGTGACTCTTAAGGGATGCACAACCGCCCTTTATGAAGCTGAAATTAACGTTCTTGTCAAAGCCGTCACCAAGATGAACCTTGACTACATTTATGAGGTTGACGCGGATGGCAAGGCTGTTGTTGCCGCTGACACCGAGGTTTCGCTCGAAGCCATCTATATGGGCGCCTATCCTGGCCAAGGATGGATCTTCGGCGATGGCGATCACGCGATACTCGCTTTCGATAGCTCCAAGAAAGCCGCGACTGCCGATTACGAAGTCGGAGCTGCATATTCCATCAATGGCTCCGTCACCGATTATAGCGGTCTCCGCGAACTTAGCTCCGGAGCTAAGATCAAGAAACTCGATTCCGTCCCATCGACACTCACTACACCGGCGACCCTCGAAATGAACGCCACGAACGCTCGCGAATTCAAATTCGGCGACGACAGCAGATTCGTTAGAGTTTCCAATGCCAAGGTTCTTAGCACCACCGTGAAATCTGACTCTGGCAACCTAACCGTCACCCTCTCTCTTGGCGATGTTTCCGTCACCGCTTTCATGAACGCTACCTATTCCAAAGACGTCATTGATTCTTGGAAGAAAACCAGAGCGGGCGCTACCGAAGCCACTTTGGTCCAAGCTGGCGACGTCGTGACCTTCACTGGCTATGTGAATGCTTTTAACAACGTCTTCCAAGTCGTCTATGGCAACGTCGAAGAATGGGAAGAGGCTCCTCTTTCCGTCGCTGCCCCATCGCAATTATTCGTTGGCGGTGAAACGGGAAGCGTTTCCGTCTCATTGACGGGCGATGTGACTCCGACCTCCGTTACCTGCACTTCTTCTGATCCAACCGTCGTCTCTGTTGAAGCCGATGGCAGCAAATTGACCGCTTTGAAAGAAGGCGAAGCCAAAATCAGCGTTGTCGTCGTTGCAAATGGCAAGACCTATACCGATTCAGTCACTGTTTCGACGATCGCGGTTCAACCAGTCGTCAAGACCATCGCCGAAATCAAAGCAATGGCGAGTTCTTCTACGAAGAGCTATGTCTGGGATACCACGACCATCTATGAAGTTAACGGTGTTCTCGAAGGCAAGAAAGGCGACAAATACGGCGACGCCTATTTGACTGATCCTTCCACTGGTGATTCCGTCATAATCTATGGTATGTCCGGCAAACTCTATAATGGCTTCTCCAAGAGTGGCAACAAGTGGAAATATTCTAATCCGACCGATGCTCTAACGACTGCGGCTGACATCAACAATGGCGATAAAGTCAAGATGTATGTCATGTTTGAAGACGCCAAAGGCGTTGCAAACATCGCTGGATGCGTCGTTACTCACGAAGCCGATACTACCACGAAGTATGCTTCTTCGATCACTGCCGGCGAGAACGGCACCGCTACATTAAGCGTTACCGATCCAGCCGTCTATGGAACGAAGATCACAGTTAACGCCACTCCAGCCGAAGGATATGCCGTTGATGCTGTTACGGTCACTACTGCATACGGAACCACGACCGTCAAAGCCGATGCCGATGGCATTTACTCTTACACCGTCACTTGTAAGAACGTTGTCAACGTGACCTTCAAAAAGGACATTGCCACTGTAACGGATACCTGGACGGTCAAAGACAATACCACCTTCTCCAATAGTGCTGTTAGCGGAACCACTGCTGTTGATTCTACGGTGACCGCCAAGTTTGCTACCAATGGTGACATTACGATGGAAGCTAAAGGCATCAAAACTTTTGACAGCAATGCCACAATTTTTATACCTCAAAACTCTGGTTATATCTATAACACCCAAGCTTTCCCTCATGCGATCTTGAGCGTTGAATTGACGACCAGCTCGTCCGCTTCTAAATCTGCTAAATATGCAGTCAATTTCGGGACGAGCGCCCTATCGACGCTCAATACAGCGAATGCTACTGCCATTGGGAAGGATACTAGCGGAACGATAAAATGCACAGTCGAGAACGCTACTTATTTCCAAATTGCCACTACCGGAGCGAACGGACAAATCGTTTCGGTTAAGATTACTTACGCGGCTTAATAACCTCGATTGTCATCGTCTTCTTGCCCCTCCTCGACGGAGGGGCTTTTCATATTGAAAAGGAGTCATCTATTTATTAAACTTTTCTCATGAACAAAATAGCAAAAACTTTAATTCTTCCAATTGCGTTTCTCGCTTTGAGCGGATGCGGCAATCAAGCCGATCAGCAATCAATTTCCTCTTCAAGCAATTCGTCTTCAAATGTTTCGAGTGGGCAAACGTTAACGACGGTGCTTGATTATTTCTCCCAAAGCATGAGCGCGATCGCGAAATATAACTTTTTTGAAGATACCAACAAGCCGACATCAACGGCGATATACACCGACCAAGGATGCTCTTTGACATATCGAAACTTTGGATATGTCGAGAATCCAGATTCAAAGAATCCGGACCTCAAATATTCCGGACTCATCAACGTCGACGCTTCATTGGCGGAAAAGAAATCGATAGAGCAAGGCGTCTATACTTGGTCGAAAGCCAAAACAACGGTTGATGAAAAGACTTCATGGGTATTCGCGCTTGGTTCTAAAGTCTATGACGGAACTTACCAAGAGCATTACCATAATCCGAAGGAGATTGCTGACAATAAGGCTTCTTATATCCGTTTGTTACGTCATGAATCGGAAAGCGATTCTAAGGTCCTTAGCGAAGCCGATAAGAGCGTGTTAAGCGGCAATTTCACGCTTAATAAGCTCAATCCAACAGATGAGTCGAAGGAACTCCTCATAAGCTTCGCTAAAGCGCTTGGCGTCTATGATACGATTTCTGGCATTTCCGGCATGGAATTCAATTACGTCAACATCTATTTCGGCCCGATTGCCCCGACGGTTAATGTCACCTTCTATACCCAATATAAAGGAGGCTATTCCTCTTTTGGCACAAGCGTCACTTGCAGTCAATTCGGAACCGCGACGATCGCGGATATCGATTCTTATATCGGCGAGGGAAAATAACGAAAAAGAGTGTTTTATTGTCTTTAGCTTTCGCGTCTCTTCTTTTTTCGTGCGCGATTGAGGGGAATGAATCCTCTTCCGATGATTCGCTTGGCCTCCCTTTCAAAGAAGGATCCTCTTTGATATTCACCGAATTCTATAAAGGGTCTTTCACATCGGATAGGGCAGTGGAGATTGGAAACATCGGCGATACGTCGATAGATTTAAGCAAATATTCGATTATCATCTATAAATCCGGCTCATATTCTCTCCCTTACGAGATCAAATTGAGTGGGACATTAGGGCCTAAGAAGGCTTATGTCGTCGCTTATAAGGACGCGAACGATTCAATCAAAGAAGTCGCCGATAAGTTAGATGACGAATTCCCGTGTTTAGGGACGTATCCGATGGTCATAAGCGACGGCACCTATATATACGATACGTTAGGCACATTGGGATATAACATCTCCTGGTGCGATGGCGTCGATTTGGTCAGGAAAAACGAATACATGCAAGGGCGCGATCAAATAGAGGCCTATGATTGGATTGGCTACTCGAATTCGGATTCATCCCGTTTGGGAACGTTAGAATGTCCTCTTTCCGAAGATGAAATCCTAAAAGGACCGAGGATTTGCGAGCCTTTTACGAATTATCCTTTCTTCAAAGAGGGATCAACAAGCCTTGGAGGAGGCGGCTATATCGATGTGACGGTTCGCTCATACGTCGATGGTGACACCACCAAATTCAATTATCCAAGCGAAGTGACGAACGCCGGATTCTATAACGGCACAAGCGTGAGATACCAAAACATCGATACGCCGGAAATATATCATGGCGAGGATTCGCCAGCCGATCCATGGGGAGACGCGGCCAAAGATTTCACCAAAGGTCTTTTGTCCAAGGCGAAGCGAATCAAGCTCCAATCGCTTCCTAATGCCTCTATAACCGAAACCTATGGAAGATTGCTTCTATACGTTTGGGCGAGCGATGAGGATAGCGGGGACGACTCTTTCTATATGGTCAACCATCAGATAGTACTCAATGGCTTTTCCAAAGTCCAATTTTCCGGCGATACATCGTCCAAGATGATATACAAAGGGATTTCTTATTATCAATTCCTTATCGATGCGCAAAATAAAGCGGCCAAAGAGGGATTAAGAATTCACGGACAGAAAGATCCCAATTATAATTACTGATAGAAGGAGAAGAACATGAAGACGTATTGCCAAGAATGTTTGAAGAAAAACGACTCTTCAAATGCGGTGTGCTCGCAATGTGGGCACGAGATGGTCAAGACCCTTGATAACGAGGATGACGTCCGTCATTTGGTTCAGAAACTGCACAAAAAGACGAATGATCTGAGGCATTACATAAGCCACACTTTATCATCGCTTGTGATCGGGGCCATACTTTTGATCATCGCTTTCTTCTTCTATTACCTCGCTTTCTCCTCTTCCGTCGATAGAACGACTGGTGAAAAGGTCTATACCGTCAATACGAGCTGCTCGGAATTCTGGGTTTCGATGGTCGCTTTGGCGATCGGTGGAGTCCTTTTCGTGGCTGGTGTTGTCTTATCGCTGATCATTGCGCGAAAAAAGAGACAGATACTTTCCGACATAGACCATATACGTGAAACCGGCGATCTCGCTTCGATCCCAGTCAAACCGCTCATCGTCGTCCTTTTCCTTAAAGCGGTCGCTTCGATTAAACACTTGATTTGGCTAATCAAATACAAGAAGGCAAATAAAGCCAAGAAGGAGGGGGAATAATATGGCGAAGAATCTCGTTTCCACCTTGGAAGAAGACAATTTCCACGAAGAAAAAGAGAAGTTTTTCTCTTTCGATCTCGCAACCCTAAAAAGACCCGGCGTCATCATTCGTTTGATCGCTTTGGCGGTGTGTTTCATCGCCATCGTTTTGACCGCCACTCTTCCGACCGTCTTAATCGAATATAAATTCTATTCGTCCTCATCCGAATTCGACAATGCCAGGGCGATGCTTTTCCCGGCTGAGACGATTTATGGGCCGAACGCGTTATTCGGCGGCGGATATTTCGCGATGTATCTTAAGAGCAACACCATTAAAGGCGTGCATATCCTTACGTCAATCGAGGCGAATTTCAATTGGGTGCTCTTTATGTTACTCGTCTGCATGGTTCTCTTTATCGGTTTGGGATTCTTCGTCACCTTCACCAAGAAGATGGAAAAATTCTCCAAACTCACAGTCTTAGGGTTTGCAATCGGCGCATTCGCCGCCATCGCGAGTCCTGTATGGTTCATGGTTTCCAACAACATCGGTAACCAATATTCTGTGGCGACGACCGATTTGGCGAGGTATTGGACTTACGATTCTTTCTATTGCCATTGCTCATGGGGAGCGGTGGTTGCCGCTTTAGTTTTCGTTCTTGCGGCCGTCTTATTCGCCATTGGTGGCGGATTAGAGAATAAAGGCGCGGAAAGGGGAAGATAATATGAAAAAAGGATTCTTATTGGCTTTGGCTTCGCTATTCGTCCTTCCTTCTTGCAGCGTCAACTCCTTTGGCAAAGAAATCACGAACATCGATGATTTCGTAACAGTTTCCGGATATTCGGACGACGATTTCAACGTCGTCAAATCGAATCGCGTTTCCAAGAAGTCCGATGGGGCCAAAGACACCACGTTTGATTCTGACAACCATAACGCTGAAACCTATTCTGGAGGCGATTTCGTTTACGAAGGCGAAACGAAATACGTTGGATTCACCATCAAATACGATGTCGATACGTATTTCTTGATAAGCGGGGATAAGAACGGCATCGTTTCCGAAGACCCGACTGTATTAAATCAGTACCGCAGCGACGCAATATCGCTCATTAAGACGGACTATGCATTCGTTTTAGGAGTTTACGAAGGCATGAAAGCGTTCCTAGGAGTCGGATCATCAACGACCGTCGGGGCGGTTACATATAACGACATCTCGCTTACCCTTGCGGACGCTAAGACGACGCTTGGGTATACGCTTAGATATACTCATGCGATCAATGATGGCGTGCGCACGGAAAATCATTACGTGACATTGGATAAGACAGACGATAAATGGGGCATCGCTTTCTATTCGAGAAGGATAATCGACCTCATCGATGGGAAAGAAACCTATTATGTCACCGAATATCAATTCTCTTGCATGAATGACGATTCGCTTAACAAACGTGTTTTGGCTACCAAAAACAACGTCACCAGCTATTCATTCGCTGCCGAAGGCGTTGGTTCCGAAGACATCACGCTTACAAACGATATTTCCTTAACGACGAAATAAAACACGTTTTCGATTATTTCGAATACAAAAGGGCGAAAGAATAGAAACTATATTCGTTGAATGTTTTCTCTTTCACTTGTTTTTGACTGATCCTCATCGGAATAACGTCGTTTCGCTCGCTTGACAAAGCCGCTAAAGATTTGGCTTTAAGGTCGTTCCCAGATTTAACCTCAATCAAAGCTATGTTGTGTCCATCCTGATATACGAAATCTAGTTCGTACTTGTCATCTTTATAAAAATAGAAATTCTTATCGTCGCAAAGATATTTGCTTAGGATATTCGAAACGGCGTTTTCGTATATTCCTCCGATACATAGCGATACTGCGTAATTTCCATCGCCTCTATTGGCCAGTATGTCGTTTGATATTTCCATGTCGAATTGCGACAAAAGAATTCCTGTGTCGAAGCAAAAAAGCTTGAAGTCGTCTTCAATGACGTAATCATCCAAGAAAGAGGTTAAAGATTTCACGTTTGGCACCTCTTCTATCAATCCTGCGGTTTTAAGCCAGAGGATATTGTCGATATACATCCTTTCACGTCCGCCTTTGGCGACTCTTCGATACATGAATTTCTTGTTTTGCTGCCTTAGTTGGCTCGGGATGCTATCGAAGACTGCCTTGTTTTTAATGGCCATTATTTTCGAATATGTTTCTCCCGTGTGTGACCGCGAGAACGTTAGAAGATGTTTGTTCATTTCCAAGCAATAATCGTCATGGAGGTCTTTTAGAATTTCGCGCACATGATTTAAATCTTTGGTTTCGAGAAATGATTTGATGGGCGCCGGCAAAGAGCCGACAACTAAGTATTTATGGAACAGATCAAGCAGTTTTTCGTGTGTAGCATCATCAAAATATGCGCCTTTTGCTATGGATTTTTTCAAATTTGCGGTGTAATTCTCATCGAATCCAACGGCCCACAAAAACTCTTCGAAATCTAATCCGTTCAATGTTTTTGTTATCGTATATCCCGTTGGGAAAGAATCTCCTTCTGACATGTTCAAAAAGGAGAATCCAAGGTAACTGCCTGAGGCATAGACGTCGTATTTCTTTCTGTTTAGCGCAAAAAACTTCAATGATGTTATCGCTTTCGGACATTCTTGTATCTCATCCAAAAAAATGGCTATTTTCTTTCCAGGAATCAGTCTAACGTTTCGAAAATTCGGATTGGTGGTTATTCGATCGAAAATCGTATCAGGATCCAAGGAAGCAAAGGAGCCAGAATCGGATTCGAAAAAATAACGGGCTTCAGGCTGTGATAAGAAGTTTATCTTGATTGTCTGAGTAACGTCGTAATGGGAAAAGATGAAATCCTCAATTGCGTATGTTTTTCCGACTTGCCTCGCCCCTTTTAGCAAAAAAGCCTTTTTCTCGTCGGAAGCGAAGAATTTTTCCAATTCTGCCGTTATTTTTCTTCTCACAATTCACCCTCCTAAGCAAAGTATGCCACTTTTTTGTGTCATACTCAATACAAGTATGCCACTTTTTTGTGTCATAGTTCTCTTATGGCGTTGCGCTTAAAGAATGTGTTTAGCGCATTTTTTCGCTATCCATTCGTCCCGTCTTCTCTTTTTTAGAGAAGCAAGGATAATAAAAGGGCTATGGAGGTAATCTCTTTATGAAAGATGTTGAAGCGATGTATCGTTGTCTCCCGTTTTGGAGTTGGAATGACGAACTTGAACCTGATGAATTGGTCAAACAGATAGATTGGATGCATGAGAATGGCGTCGGAGGCTTCTTCATGCACGCCAGAGGCGGTTTAACCACGCCATATTTGGGCGAGAAGTGGTTCGACTGCGTGGCCGCGTGTGAGAAAGAAGCCAAGAAACTCGGCATGGAAGCGTACGCCTATGACGAAAACGGCTGGCCAAGCGGGTTTGCCGGCGGAAAACTCTTAGAGGACCCAAATAACCGCGACCATTACTTGACCTTCTCATATGGTCCTTATGATCCCAATGCGATGGTTAGCTATAACGCGGATGGCGATGCGCTCATTCGCGTCACGAGCGGCGATAACGTGCTCAATATCTACGATCATATCGCAACTTCGACTGCTGACATTCTTAATAAAGAAGTGGTGGATAAATTCATTGCCTTAACGCATGAGGAATATAAGAAACGCGACAAGGACGGATTAAAAGGGTTCTTCACTGACGAGCCGCAATATTATCGCTGGGGAACGTCATATACGAGGGTTTTGCCATCGTATTTCAAGGAACATTATAACTACGATTTGCTTGATGGAATCGGCCTCCTTTTCGTCAAGAAAGAAGGATATCGCGAATTCAGATACCGTTATTGGAAAGCGATGCAGGATCTGATGATCCATGCCTTCGCGAAGAATATCTATGAGTGGTGCGACAAGAATTCGTATAAACTTACCGGCCACTATGTTGAGGAGACATCCTTATATACTCAGATGTGGTGCTGCGCTGGGATCATGCCTTTATATGAATATGAGCATATCCCTGGTGTCGATTGGCTAGGGAGATACACGCCAGACGTCGTTTCGCCGAAACAAGTCGGTTCCGTCGCTTCGCAACTTGGCAAAAAGCAGGTTTTATCAGAGATGTTCGCTTGCGATGGGTGGGACGTTACCCCAATCGAGCTCAAACGCGATGCCGAAGCCCTTTATTGGGGCGGCGTGAATCTTATGTGCCAACACCTTATGCCATATTCCGAGCACGGGCAAAGGAAGAGGGATTATCCGGCCCATTATTCGCCCGTCAATCCTTGGGTCAAGAAAGGTTTTAAAGCGTTCAACGACTATTTCGCGATTCTAGGCAAATATTTATCCAATTCCGAAGAAATCGTCGATGTCGCCGTCCTTAATCCAATCAGAAGCGCCTATTTCGACTATACGCGCGACGAATCTGTGCCTTCGTGCGGCATTGAAGAGGTGGAACTCCCCTTCCACGAGTTGACTGAGAAACTCACCGCGATGCATGTCTCTTGGCATTTCGTTGATGAAACGCTGCTCGCCAAATATGGCAAAGTCGAGAATGGCAAACTCGTCTGTGGCAAAAAATCCTATTCGATTCTCGTCTTTCCGAAAGTCCTGACGATGGATAAGACGACTGAAGCGTTGTTAAGGGAATTCGTCAAACAGGGCGGAAAGATCTCTTTGCCATATGGCAAGCCGACGTATTTGGAAGGACAGCCATACGATTATTCGTATCTGAAGGAGAACATTGATCTCGAAGGCATCAGGAATTCGATGCCGTTCAAATCGAGCGAGAATGCGAATATACGTCTCAGCTACCGTAAAAACGATGATGGAGAGTTCTTGTATCTCGTGAACGTCGGAAAGAAAGAGGATATTGTTTTCGAACGTGATTCATATACCTCCTTCGAATCTCTCGATTTGCTTAAAGATGAAAAGAAAGTTCTTCCTCTTTCCCTTCATTTCGAAGAAGGGGAGAGCAAGATCGTATTCTTCTCGAATAAGGAAGTGCCAGAAGAGAAAAAGAAGAATGAGATCCATTTGGGGAAGTTCTTCCATATCGAATCACCGGTCATGAATTATTTGACCATCGATAAGGTCGCTTATTCGTTAGATGGTGTGAACTATTCGAAACCGCATCCTCATATGGGCGTCTTCTTTGAGCTATTGGAGAAGAGATTCGCTGGGGATTTGCACTTAAAATACGTTTTTGACGTCAAGAAAATCCCTTCAAAATGCTTACTAGAGATCGAAGATAGCCATACCATTTCCGTGACACTAAACGGCAAAGAATTGACTTCTGTTTCCCACGTCGAATTCGAGCCGAAGCTAAAAGAATACGATGCGATGCCACCGCTTAAGATCGGCGAAAACGAAGTCATCGTCAAAATGCATTATTACCAAGGCGAGAATGTGTATTATGCATTATTCGGGGAGAACGTCACGGAGTCGCTTAAGAATTGTTTGGCCTACGATTCCGACATCGAGCCGATATACGTCAAAGGCGACTTTGGCGTCTATGGCGATTTCCATGATGGAAGCGTTCCTGGCTGCGTTATCGGTAATAATTTCTATATAGACGATCAAAAGAAAGACATTACGCATCTTATCGAAGACGGATTCCCGTTCTTTAAGGGCGACATCGTTTTAGATCAAGACATAGATGTGGAGGATGCCGATTCCGTGTTGGTGATTGATAAGCGTTTCCAATTGCTCGATATCGAATGCAATGGCAAGAAGGTTCCATCCGCTTGGTACGATTCGAGATTCGATCTCTCAGGATTCTTAACAAAAGGGAAGAATCATTTGAGAATCACTCTTACTGTTTCTCCGCGTAACCTCATGGGCCCGCATCATAGCAAAGAAGAAGAGGATATGGGCGTTGGCCCTTACACTTTCGAGAGGGTTGGTACGTGGGTCGACTGCGAGTCGCCGTACGTTCTTCCGACGTACGCTTTCGTGAGGACGATTCTTTGATAAATAGAGTGTTTTGCACTGATGTATGTATGCGTCAATAATAGTTTTAAATTGACGTCATTTATCTATCGATGCTGTGAATGGCGAAAGATAAAATTAATATATGTTTCGACAAAAGCCATTATGTATAAGTTCTTCTGTGTGAATATCAACGACATAACGGAAAGAGAATCCGCTTGTTTATCGACGGCCCGTCAGGCCCGAGCAAATTCCTATGTTTTCGAAAAAGACAAGAAGCTATGTTTGGCGGTTGGGTTTGCTCTTGATAAAGGACTACGGGAGCTTGGATTATCAGAATCTTTTGTATCTATTTCATATAAAGAGAATGGAAAGCCGTATTTGAAGGATCATCCGGATGTTCATTTTAATTTGTCGCATTCAGGCGAGCTCGCTATTGCGGTTTTTTCAGATAAGGAAATTGGATGCGATATCGAGAAGATTAGGCCTGTCAATGACGGCGTCGTTTCCAAATGCTTCACTAAGGAAGAACAAAAATATATCAATGTTTCGCTTAATAAAGATGAAGCGTTCACCAGAATATGGGTTTATAAAGAGAGTTTTCTGAAGGCCATTGGGTGCGGGATGACCATTCCAATGAACTCTTTTAGCATTTTTCCAGACAATGGAAAGATCAAGATAATCCAAAATGTCGATCCTAGAAGGTGGGTTATCGAAGAAAAAGCGTTTGACGGTTATTTGGTTGCAATTTGTAGTCAGGAATGAACTCCATATCGGAGACATTCATGACCTTGCACCGTTCTTATATCGTTTTCAAATTGATTTTGAGTTTCTATATAAAAGAGATTTTTATTTGAGACATTAGAGAAAAAAACCGAAATGAATTTGGGAAAAAAACCAAAGTGAAACACGGAAAAAAACCAAAATGAAATATGGAAAAAAACCAAAGTGAATGATAGAATCATCATGTAATCGGAGGATATTTGCATGTATTATCAACGAATTGCCGATAAGGCGCTTGCGCTTAAATTGCGTGCTTTTGGAGCTACAAATATCGTTGGCCCAAAATGGTGTGGAAAAACGGAGACAGCACTTCAAGCTTCGAAAAGCAAAATAATGCTGCAAAAGGATCCCAACAAAAAAGCTTTGATAGAAACCGCCAAAATCATGCCTTCGGCGCTATTAGACGGCGCAAAGCCTCGGCTTATAGACGAATGGCAGGACGCCCCTGATATTTGGGATGCTGTAAGGGCCTATTGCGATGAGAATCGTGAAAAGGGGCAGTTCATATTGACTGGCTCGTCGTCGAGGAAGGTGGAGACGCAGCATACGGGAACCGGAAGGATATCGACATTAAGGATGTATCCTATGAGCCTTTACGAATCTAAAGAATCGAACGGATCGGTTTCTTTGATGGAGCTTTTTGATGGAACGGAAAAGCTTCAAAACGGTTGTAAAAGCGATCTTGATTACGAAGGGCTGATGTTTGCCGCATGCCGTGGCGGCTGGCCCGCAAGCGTTCTCCTAAATGATAAAGAAGCTCAATTGGAAATCATGAAAGATTACTTTGAGCAGATATATACAAGAGATATGAATCAAATCGACGGTGTCAAAAGAAATGAGGCGACAATGCGCGCTCTCCTTAAGAGCTATGCGAGGAATATCTCGACTTTAGCCAAGAAGACCAGCCTCTTAAAGGACATTTCCTCTCAAAAGGCTATAACTGAAGCAACATTAGATGACTACATTGATGTTCTTGAACGCCTCTATATTGTGGAGGATTTGTATGGATGGTGCCCCTCGATTCGCTCCAAATCCGCCATGCGAAGCGGTAGAAAAAGAGAGTTCGTCGATCCTTCGCTCGCGGTTGCTGCACTGGGGACATCGCCGGAGTCGTATAAACTAGATTTGAAGTCGTTCGGTTTCATTTTCGAAACGTTGTGCATAAGAGATCTCAGGATCTATTCGTCAGCGCACCGCGGGGAAGTATCGTATTATCGCGATAAATATGGTTTAGAAGCTGATTGTGTTCTCCATCTTGATGATGGAAGATACGCTCTAATAGAATTCAAACTCGGCAGTCAGGAAGGCATAGAAGAAGGCGCGAGGCATTTATGCGAAATAGAGTCCTTGATCAATAAGCATAACGAAGAGAATGAAGACCAAATCGGAATTCCAACGTTAAAAATGATCATTACTGGCGCGCAATATGGTTTTCGTCGCCCCGATGGAGTCTATGTTATCCCAATCGGCTGTTTGAAAGACTAATGAACGTTGGTAGATGAAATAACGTTTTTACTGCGGTGTTTCTTTAGATTTTAGCCGGATGCTTTTTGATGCAATCCAATAAAATATCGACGGTGCTGAAAGCTAAGCAAGTGTAAGTGTCGGCAGCTCCGTAATATATCGCCAAGCGACCATCGCTAGCGGGGATGACGCAAGTCGGGAAGACGACGTTTGGGGTGAAACCGCTCACCTCGTAATCCTTTTGTGGAATAAGAAGCGCGTCATCGCATACTCCTAAGACCTTTGTCGGATCGTCTTTGTCGAGTAACATGGCGCCCATGTTATAGACCATGCCGTTGCAATTTCTGTTTACGCCATGGATCAAAAGAAGCCAACCTTCATCGGTTTCGATCGGAGCGGGGCCAGGGCCTACTTTGATGCCACACCACCATGAGAAATTCGGCGTCAACAATAATTTGTGCTCGCCCCAATATTTGAGATCGGGCGAATTGGATACGAAGATGTTGCCGAAAGGCGTGGCTCCGTTGTCCGATGGGCGCGAAAGCATATAGTACTTACCATTTATTTTTCTTGGGAAGAGTGCGCCGTTTCTGATATTTGGCAAGAAGCCATATGGCAGCTTGGTGAACTTTTTGAAATCCTTTGTCTTGGCGATTCCGATAGTGACGTCGGCCCATAAATCGGCCCAAACGACGTAATATTCGCCTTCAAGTTCGATTACGCGCGGATCATAAGCCCATCTTTTGTCCTCTAACGGATTGCCGTTTTCGTCGACAAAATGAATTGGCTCTTCGTCTAGCTCAAAATGGAGTCCGTCTTTGCTATGCCCAACGAATAGTAGGGGCATGCCATTATATTTTTCCCCGCGGAAAACGCCGATGAACTCGCCGTCTTTATAGACGAATGCGCTGTTGAACGCCCTTTCGATGACGTGGTTGACGTTCCTATCGATTACAGGATTGTCGCTATAGCGCCATACGGGCAAGAATGAATCCTTCGGCCTTTCTTGCCAAGGGATCGAATCACAGAATGTGGCATTGATTATTTTGCTCATTGTTATCTCCTATAGGGATAGAAACATTCTAAGATAAGACCGGAATGTTTATAAACATTATCTAACCGCTTATTTGCGATTTCTTTTCACTGCGATTTTCTTTTTGCCTTTCGTTTCCTAAAGTAGGAACATATTCCCCGAATGGGAATCCTTCTGTTGCTTGTCATATACCTTATATTCATCTCCTTGGGCTTGCCTGACAGCGTTTTGGGTAGCACTTTTCCAGCCATCGCGGAAAACCTTGAAACGAGTCCCGATATGGCTGGATATATTGGGCTTGTTGTATCGGGTTGCACTATCGTGTCTTCGCTTCTCTCGGAAAAGATGATCAACAAATTCGGAACGCGATTTGTCGTGGCTTTTTCGATTTTGCTCACCGCGTTAGGGCTAATTTGCTTCCATTTGGTAACCAAGGATTTCGTTTGGGCCTTCTTTTTGATAGCCATTCTTCTTGGCCTAGGGGCTGGCGCGATTGATAGTGCGTTAAACAACTATGTGGCGCTTCATTACAAGGCCATCCACATGAATTGGCTTCATTGCTCATGGGGAGTCGGTGCCTCGATTTCGCCTCTTATCATTGCCCCATTTATCGATTCGAATAACAACTCATTTGGCTGGAATAAGGGGATATTGCTAATCGCTTGCATTCAGTTTGGAATCGCGGCTATCGCTTTCGCTAGCCTTCCATTATGGAAGAAAGTCGAGTCTCAAGCCGAATTAAGCGAACGGAAAGAAGAGAAGGAAGAGCAAAAACGGCCGTTGTCAAAGAAAGAACTGGCTAAGAATCCGGTTTTCTATTTGGCGATGCTTGGTTTCTTTTGCTATTGCGGGCTTGAGACCACAAGCGGCAACTGGGGCGGCTTCTTCTTCCAATACGGTCGCGGTTTCAACACCCAAGATGCGGCAAGGCTCGATTCTTTGTTTTATATAGGGATCACGATCGGACGTTTCTTATGCGGTTTCATCTCTTTGAAAATCAAAGAGAAGAACATGATGAGGATAGGGGAGGCGATACTCATCGCTGGATCGGTATTGGCCGCATTGCCATTCGATAACGCGTTAGCGATCGCCGGGTTCTTGATGATTGGGCTAGGGTGCGCTCCGATATATCCGGCCATCATCCGTTCGACGCCATATCGTTTCTCTAAAGAGCTGTCGCAACACATAATGGGGTTAGAAATGGCCATCGCCTATTGTGGCAACATCATCGTCTCGCCTTTGTACGGACTTATCGTCAAGACTTTGGATTTGTATATGGCTTTGCCGTATGTCGTTTTGGCTCTCGCTGTTATGATGGCCGTTTCGCATGAGGCGATTAACATTCGTTTGTCTCGGAGGGATAAGCTTCTTTCCCCTGAAGAAAAAGAGAGATATTCGACAATTTAAAAGGGATTTGCAGGCTTTTTTGCAAATTCCATATTTTTGAATTATTTTGCCACTTTGAAACTTACAAGGAGAGGAGAGTCGGTTTCGGAAGCAGAGATTGGCACAAGGGCCGATAACGTGTATTCCGAGCCGTCGATCTTGCTGTAATTGAGTTCCCCTTTGAAATTCGTGGCATAGGAAGAGGAACCCTCGTCTGGCGAGAAATGGAAGAATCCGTCGTCTTCGAGTGAGTAGCTTCCTGTTATTGTTGCGGCACTTATTTCGTTTTCTTGAACTTCGCCTCCGCTTCTAGTTAAGGCGAACGTGGAATCCGACTTTATGTTCATCGATAAGGAAATGCCTTCGTACGAGCTCGTATAGGAACTCACGATGTCGTTTTTGTTTATGACGTTTATATAAAGGTTCGCGGTTGAGCTATTGATGAAACGATCTTCTCGCACCTCACCGTATATATTGGCTTTTCCATAGCCTAACGATTTGACGGTATGCCCATCGATTTCGACGTAGTTTTCGCTTCCTTCGCCATAATGGGAGAACACCAAATCATCGATGGAAGTTTCTCCTTTGAATTCGTAGAATCCAGCTAGATCAAGCGTGTTGTTGATTCCGTCTATGTATCCGGTCTTTTTCTTGATCGTGATTCTATTCTCTTCCTTCTTTCCGGTACTACTGGATGTGGTTGTATCCGTCGTTTCCTTATTTCCTTCTTGGTTATTGGATCCGCATGATGCCATGGAGATTAATCCCAATGTGCTTAGGATAATTGCTTTAGGTAGGTTTTTCATGTTTTTTTGCCCCTTTCATTTTCTTATGGCCACATTATAAAACGATATTTTTAAAGTTACAACAATAAATAAAATGTTTCTTTTTAATGCTATGTTAGAAACAAAATTGTTGATTATATTTAGATGGTATTAATTATTACGATTGCCCAATCGAGGAAAGATATCTTTCCAAAATCACCATCGCAGCGCCTGAGTCTATCTTCTTTTTCTGTTTTTTCGCATTGATTCCGTTTTGATGAAACATCTGTGACGCTTCAAGAGTGCTATATCTTTCGTCTTGCTTCTTGATCGGCACGTTTGGGAATTCTTTTTCTAACATCGAGATGAATTTCTCGACTACCGGCGTCATTTCACACTTATCGCCCGATGGGAAGAGAGGATAGCCGATCACTATGCTCTCTATTTTTTCTTTTGCGAAAACGTTTTTGACGGCGTTTAGCGCCTCGTCGTAATGCGCCATTTTGAAACGCGTTTCCGGAAGAGGGGATACGAATAAACCGCTTCGCGAGATGGCTAAGCCGATTGAACCTTTTCCTAAATCGATCGATAAGATGTTTTTTTCCATCGGCGATATTGTAGCGGTTTTTTAACGTGCGAAGAACGCAATTATCGTGCGAATGATGGATAGCCGTTCGTATGCTACAGATTGCCGTCCACATTCGGCGGCGTTTTGCGATATAGTTTCATCGTGAAAAAATTGCTTGAGAAGCTAAAAGGATTACGGCAAAAGAAACATTATGGGCCATTCGTCGATGTTATATTCTTTTGCCTCGCTTTCTTTGCGACTTTCCTCGCTTATGTCCTGATTTATAAGCTTTCTGGATTCTATCCCTTCGATGAAAAGGGGCTCACGACCCTTATGTCTGATCAGCGCGATCAATACGTCGCTTACATGAGGACGTATCAATACGCTTTGAAACATGGCGAGTCCCTCGTCTATTCCTTATCTAAGGTCTTTGGCGGCGACTTCCAATCCTTATTTACTTATTATTTGGCCTCTCCTTTCAATCTCTTTGTGGTTTTCATCTCTTCCGCTGAGATACCGGCGTTTTTCTTCTATACCTCCATCATCAAGATGTCATTCGCCTCGGCCAATATGTATTTGCTTGCTAGATATATGACGAAGAAAAGAAGGGTTGGCTATCTGGCCTTTTCCTTTGCGTATGGATTAATAAGCTATGCGTTTATCTACATGTTCAATTTCATGTTCTTGGATGGATTGATGATTCTTCCTCTCGTGACGCTTGGCCTAAAAGCGATTGAAAAAGGGGAGAAGCTATGGATTTACCCTCTTTCTCTTGGTTATGCCTTGATGACGAGTTGGTATATCGGGGCGATGATATGCATCTATGCCGTGATTTTCTTCGTTTTGAGATTCGCTTTCATGGATGGTGGCATTCGAGAACGGCTTAAGTACCTAATGAGGTTCGCCATCTTTTCGCTACTTGGCGGTTTGCTTGTTTCCTTTACTTGGTTATGCGCCTTCTTACATTTCGCTGGCACCAAAGCGACCCTCACTTTGCCTGATTCTTCCTTCTTCAATTGGGCGATCTTTTTCGAAGGGCTTCTTGAGAATAACTATCTTTCCACCAAAGCAATCTCCCGTAACGAAGGCTATATGACGATGTTTGTGTCGGTTATTACGCTGCTATTCGCTTTGACGTATTTCGGGAACAAGAAATATTCGTGGAGAGAGAAAGTCGGAGATGGCGCGTTCATCCTCGTCTATTTCGTCGTTTCCCTATCTAGCGTGCTAAATGCTTTATTCCATGGTGGCAGGGTTCCGACTTGGTTCCCTGGCAGATACTCATTCATAATCGGCTTCTATTTATGCTATATGGCTTTAAAGGAAATGGGCGAGTTAGAGGATACGCCAATATGGTCTTTGGCGATTCCGGTCAGTGTATCCGCCATCCTTTTGCCTATTCTTTGTTTGGTCCAAAAGAATTGCCTCGAAGGCGATAAAAAAGAGACCCTTTATCCTTTGTCAGTGATATCGCTTGCTCTCTTCTTGACTGCGCTTACTATCCTTTTGCTTTATTTCCTTTTCCTTTTATTAAGTCGAAAAAAGGAGTTCAAATGGAAAAAATACGTGGGATTCGCAATAGAAATCGCGATTTTTTCGTTGACTGCCATCTCATCCATACGCGGTGCTACCAACGTTATCGATGTAAATAAGAAGGA
The DNA here is from genome assembly GCA_964497235.1 of uncultured Staphylococcaceae bacterium. Taxonomy (GTDB): domain Bacteria; phylum Bacillota_I; class Bacilli_A; order RFN20; family CAG-826; genus UBA4951. Next base: position 10,579 of record CAZCCJ010000010.1, on the reverse strand, counting down.
AAACGATTATCAGTCTTACCAAACTTATTTATCGGACGACAACCTCTCTCCCGTTTTTGAAGCGGTCAAAGAACGCGATTCCTCCTTCTATCGCATGGAGGCCAATTTCAATAGAAACGGCTCGGGCAATGAGATCAACAACAACCCATCTTTCTATTCATATAATGGCTTAAGTCATTTTTCCTCGACTGAGAAAAGCAACATCGGTTCATATATGAGAAGGATCGGCTTCCATAACAATGGTTTTTGGGAGGCTTACGATTCCGGTTCGACTGAGGCGATGAATTCGTTCTTGGGAATCAAATATCTGATAGACGACGGCGAAGATTCTGCCGACAAAGCCAACTTCATATATAACGAATCGGAAGAGAATCTCTACAAGAAGATGGAGATGAAAAATACAGCGAACGGAATCGAATATTCCTATTACGAAAACAAATCTTCGTTGCCGCTCGGATTCGTTGTCGATTCGTCCTCTTCGACTTACGTCAGCCAAGGAGAGAGACGGGAGGGGCATGAAGAAATCTATTGGTATGATCATTTCGAATATCAAAACGAGATGTATAAGAGGATGAATGCTTCGATACTCGATGAAGACGGCAAAAAGAAGGATATCTTCCATAAAATCGAATCGACCGTGACTCTAAACGACGAGGTGATGGAAGCGGAAAGCGATGAATTTGGAAGAAAGACATACGTTTTAACGATGGGCGCAAGGATAACATTCAAGTTCGTAATACCATCGGAAGCTAATGGGAACACCCTTTATATCCACGAGCAATCGGAAAACGGCAATCTCAATTACATTTTGGACGGCTCTCTCCTTGGGATGAGAAACTATTGGCATGCCGGCATTCATTCTTTCAACGCTGACGTAGGCACAAGCCACGCATTCACCATCGCTTATACTGGCCTAGTCCCGAGAACGATAAAGTTGAATCCGGAAATCTATTATGAGGATTTAAGCGTCCTTCAAGAATATTTGACTGCAATAAGAAGCGGTGGAGCCAATGATCTAAGACAGACCAATGGTGTTTCTAGCACCACATTCGAAGGCGAATTTGAACTAAAAGGCGAAGACAAGGAATTCTTATTCACCCTTCCTTATGAATCCAATTTCTCTTTGTATATAGACGGCAAGAAAAGAGACACGATGACTCGTTTCGATATTTTCGTCGCCGCTTCGCTAGATGGTCTTAGTGAAGGGAAGCATACGGTAAAATTGGTCTATAACGACAAAGGTTTGACTGCAGGTATTGTCGTATCGGTTATTTCTTTGGCCGGCTTTATTCCATTGGTCATTTTTTATGGCAAAATCGAGGCGAAGATATTTAAAAAGAAAGAAAAGGAACCGACTGATGCCGATTGGCCGGATTTAGTCGGATAGATTTTGTCGTTTTTCGAGTGACCCAGTAAATGACCAATAAAAATAATCAAAGGGCGAAATAACGTTATAAAAGATTACTCAGTAAAAGTTGAGTCAGTTTTGACTGAGTAATCTATTGAAATAATCTTCTCTCCGTTTTAGAGCGTTTATGGGGATTTTATGGAATTCATAGGAAGAGAAGAAGAAATAAAAACGCTGACTGACCTATATAAGACTAACCGTTACGAGGGAATATTGGTCTATGGAAGGCGTCGTATCGGCAAAAGTGAATTGATAAAGGAATCACTTAAGGGGTTCAACGGGAAAAAAGTGTATTTCGAATGTCAAAAGGCTAGCGAGAGATTCAATGTGGCGAGTATCTCCGAGGTCGTTGGCACTGAGTTCGATATTCCAACGCCATCCTTCGAAACATTCGACGAAGTACTTGATTTCATGTTCGACAAAGCCAAAAGGGAAAACATCGTTTTGGTTATCGACGAATATCCATACATCAGAGACGGCAAGGAAAGAATCGACAGTGTATTTCAGAACAAGATCGATCTGTATAAGATGGGTTCGAGGCTAAAACTCGTCGTGTGCGGATCCTATATTGATGTGATGGAGCAGTTGCTTTCGCCGATGAATCCATTATACGGAAGATTCACGATGAAACTGAACGTGAAACAGATGAATTATCTTGAGTCTTCGAAGTTTTATCCCAACGCGAAGAGTGAGGACAAAGTCGCATATTATTCGGTTTTCGGCGGCATTCCCTATTACAATCAGTTCATCGACGATCGGCTTAGCGTCACCGACAACATCATAAATCTCATTGCTAGTCCTAATGCCAGGCTTCTTTCCGAAGCGGAGAATTTCTTAAATGGCGAACTGAGCAAAATGAAGAATGCCAACGAATGTTTCTCCTCTATTGCGAGCGGAAATAAAAAATATACGGACATATTGAACAGGTCACATGTGTCGTCCAGCCCGATGCTGTCCGAAATACTTAAGAAGCTCATCAAGATGGACGTTTTGGAGAAGACGAATCCAATCAATGACGATTCCGAAAAGAAAGCGTACTACGAAATAACTGAGCGCCTATCCTCTTTTATTACAAATACATCTTTAGAAAGAACTCATATTTCAAATCGATGCCATCCGATTTATTCTTCGATGAATTCGTTAAGGAAGATTTTTATAGCAAGCACGTTCCTTTTGAGTTCGAGCGCATTTCCAAGCAATATTTTGAAATATTGAACAAAAGACACGCGATTAGCCCAATTCTATACAAAATCGGGAAATATTATTATGACGACCCAAAGAATAAGGTTGATGGCGAATTCGACGTGGTGACCCTTTCAAAAGACGGATATGATTTCTATGAAGTCAAATCCACAGATGCAAAATTGAATGACGCCGTGATCAAGGAAGAGTTGTGCCAATTGAAGAAACTCGGCATCAAATACAACAAGCTAGGTTTTATTTCCAAATCAGGTTTCGATGTCAAAGAAAACTTCGGATATGAATTGATTTCGTTGGATGATATCTATTCTTTGTAATTTCTTCTTTTAGAGCAAAGCTTTCTAACAAAAAACGGATCAGAGCGGTGGATGACGCTCAAATCCGTTTGGGTTTTGCGCTGTTTTTTCGATTTATACCGCGTATGGATTCGGTTTAGCGAGAAGCGAGATGATATCCAAAATCCATCCGATGCAGAGCAAACCGCCGGTGCATAGATATAAGATGCCCATTCCTGCTTTTCCTTCGTAGAACTTATGGGCTCCGACGTATCCTAAGAAGATGCATAGACCCAAGGACACCCATTTGTTGCAAAGCTTCCTGCCAACGAATCCGGCTCCAACATTATTGGTGTTGGTGTTGCTATTCACGTTTGCGTTGCTATTGGCATTGTTGATCACAATCGAAGGCTGCTCTTTGCTTCCGGATTCGATCTTTTCGACTTGTCTGCCGCAGGCAGTGCAAATCACCGCATCTTCCGGAATTTTGGCTCCGCAGTGCTTACAGAATTTCGTCTTCATTTCGTCGCTCATGTTTCTCTCTCCTTATGTATACGTCGACTACGTTATGGTGAAATTCTAATTCCGCATTTTTTTTGTCAATGATTTTCGTCGTTTTCGAGTTTTTTCGCGAAAGCGTAAAAAAGTCCCTCGTCTCCCTTTTTTGCTAAGAGGCGCGAAGCCGTTATTTATTAACTAAAACAGAACGTGCATTAGGCAGCAAATGTTGTAAATTAAGCGCTGAGACTTTTCATAATCGAAAATGCTTAGATAGTGTTATTTCCGTTTTAAATATCTGAATAATCAAAGGTTATTGCAACTAAGTGTTAACTAAACGTGCAACTAAGTGTTAACTAAAAAAGTTTCGATGTTGTCTGATTTTTATTTATTTTTGACTTCTAAAAATTCATTTTATGCAACGAAATTAGGCCCAATAAGGAACGTAGGAGCGGTTTTTGTCCGAGGCTCCTTCGTTTCGAATTTTCAATAGCCCACGCTCGACGGCCGCGCGAAGAATCCTCGATACGATGCTTTTGTCCTTTTCCTTAAGCCCATAGCGATTCCTCAACGTCTCATTATTCATCGCCTTGCCTGCGGAATAATAAAACAGGCACGCATGATAATAAGCCGCGCTCAATTTTTCATCGAGGCTCCATTTCGAGAATGGTTTTTGAGCATAGACATAGACGCTCACGCTGTTAGAAAGTTCATGGACGGAAGGGGAAAGCATGCGCGCTTCTTCCAATGCGCTCTCCATCTTATCGAAGCCTGTTCCTCGTGCGTCTCCGATCCCTGCCCTTCGCAAGAATGAAGAGAGCTTCTCGTTTTCCGCGATTGGCTCAGCGTCGATGATATGTTCCGGACTGATTTTGAGGCTTCCAGGATTGACGAATTCGATGAAAGCGCTCGTAATATTGACCATCGGTCCGGCGCCACGTTCAAGTAAATCTTGATGAATTATCGCATTCGTAAGTCCCTCGCGAAGAACGATGTCGGGATAGAAGTAGGAAGATGACGTATATCCCTTCTCGTTAACGAAGGTCCTTCGGAGAGTAAATGATTTTAGATAAGATATAGCATCCTCAAAAGAGAGCAAATATCCGGATTTAAATTCCTTACTCTCACGGTTTTGGATTTTCGTCTCTCCCTCGAAAAGGGTGATTGTTATTTCCTTCCTCCCCAAAGAGGCGAAGTCACTTAAGTCGTTTGCCAGCAAAACCGCGCCCATCAAAGTGATGGAATATAAACCGTCGTCTTGTTTCTTCACCATTTCATCGTTCTCAAGCCTTCGCAACATTTCTTCAAGCGTCGAAGGAACTGGGGTTCCCAGAACCTTGAAATAAGTGCCAAGCGAGAGCTTTGAAGCGACTTCGCTTTCGGAGAGATCGAAAGCTATCAACCGCTCTTCCGGAACGGCGTCGTTCAGCTTTGCCCAAAGCTTTTTTTCGATAAATGGGAATTCTTTCAAAGGCTTTGTGTAACTGCCGACTCTACAATAGGGCGTTTTTTTGAAGGTAGTTACGAATCCACGGGATTTTTCGATTTCCAATATGACGTATTTATTTCCGTTTTCGCTTGTCTCATGGAAATCGATGAAAAGGCGAGGCTGCAATTGTGTCGAAAGCCAATTTCCAATGTCTTCGTTACCAACTTTTGTTTTGCTTGGATCAAAATTCGTTCCAACCAAATCGAAATTTTCGTTTGAAACGCCCCAAACCATATAGGCTTTTTCTTTTCCGAGGATGGCCGCCATATTTGCCAAAGCCGAAATATCTTGTCCGATTGTGTTTGGATCTATATTGTTGTGTTTGAATTCCACGACCTCGTTTTCTTTCTTTTCGCTCGCAAGCCTTTTTATCAAAAGCATCCAATTCCACTCTTTAGTCATGTCGATTCCTCCCAATCAATTTTAAGACATTTAAGTTGTTTTGCAACTAAGTGTTAACTAAATATGCAACTAAGTGTTAACTAAAAAAGTTTCGATGTTATCTGATTTTTATTTATTTTTTGACTTTTAAAATGAGTTTTCTGCAACTAAAAACGCACCAAGGAGCTTTGGAAAGAAGCTAGGGACGAGGATTGCGTCTTCCCAGTGTTCATCCACTGGTTTATAAGGATCGAATCCGCAATCGGGAAGCTCTTCGTTCTCCTTTTCTTTGGATGGGCGATGCCTGGTGAGCTTGCCATGATTGCCTGATATGGATAAGTTGAAACACATATAGGGGCGGATGATTTGCCGCTTTCTGATAGTTTAATGGCGTTTAAGGGCACTGTTTTTTGATTTTTTCTTTCTTTAGTACCCTTAACTGGCATTTTTCTATCCTTTTTATATAAAAAATGGAAAAGACAAAAGAATCCCTATTGCGGTGCTTATTGATCGCATAACCTTTTATCTTGAAACGATATGTAAACCCATTTCGTCGCAAGAAGCGTCGTCAGGGAAGACGATGCTGCCAAATATATGGAATCGGGCTTCTTACGGCTTATTACGGAATGTCATATTGAGACACCGTGGGTTTGATGAGTCAGAAAATGTCAAGAATTGAAATTATTTTCTTCACTCCGTACATAATAATGAAGTTACAAAAAAGACATGGCTTTGAATGAAGGCCTGGCCTTTGCCTCAAAAGCCGCCATATTATGGGAGGAGCGAGATATGTACGATCTTACGTTTATTGAATTCAGCAAAGAGAAAACCATGCCAAAACGTGGCCTCGGCTTAGAACTCCCTTCCAATTCGTTTGGCTTCGTTTGCGCTATGCGGTCAGAGGAAATATCGAAAACTAAGGACGTCACCTCACTTTTCTCTCGCGGGCGTTATGACTTCAAAACCCCGTATTTCATTTTCTTCCTTTATGACTTATACGACAAAGAGAGCGTCTCTTTCATCGCCGATTACGGCGGAAAGCTCCATAATCTGTCTTCCTCTAACGTCACCATTCTCACTTTCTTCGAGAAGTCTGTTGCGGAGAAGTGGAGGAACGTCCAGCAACGGAGCGAGATACGTTGCCAAGAGAATGTCGATCCCTTTAAGGTCAGTCAAGCACTCAACATTTTGATGAAGCGCTTCGATGTCTCTTCCCTGCCTTCCTTGATCCTCACGAAGAAAGACGGTGATGGCGATAAGTCCATCGTGATCCCGCTAGGCAAAACGGACGCTGCTTCGACGTATAGAACGTTTGAAACGGTGATTGAAGTCATAAACGACAGCTGCGAAGAGGATTTCTCGGTTCTTTCCAAAAAACTCTTGGGCTATGATGCGTCTTCGGTTCAAGAGGATGCCTATGATGACGTCGCGAACTCCACCTACGTGTATAATTTCCTCGGCGAGATGCGAGAAAAAGACGGAAGATTCAAGTTCGGGCGTCTCTATGAATCCCTCGGCGTGTCCCGCAAGACGTTCTATAACAAGAGGGTTAATTCCACTTTCACTCGCGACGAATGCTTGAAACTCGGCATTATCTTCGGTTTGGACGATGATGCTCTCAACAAATTGCTCCGTTCTAACGACCAACGTGAACTTTCTTTCGGCGAGAAGGACCGCAAGGTAAAGGAAGCGATAAGAGAAGGAAAAGAATTCGAGGACGTCGAGTACGACATCTTCGAATAGTTCGTTTACCGCTTTTCGTATATTTATAGGTATATATTGTCGATATACCGCTTTTTCATTTCGATAATGCGACCCATGTTTTTTTCGAATTCCTTTTTTGGGTAACCCGATTACCCACAAGGAACCGCCCGGACCGTTAGACTAGTCTCGTGGCCAAAAGGAGGAACGAAAACATGGCAGCGTTTGACAAAATAATCGGTTATAGGAAAGCCAAAGCAAGGCTTAACCAGATTCTTGATATGTTCAAGAACGGCGACATCTATAGGGAGATGGGCGCCAAACTCCCGCATGGGGTATTGCTTTATGGGAAGCCCGGGATGGGGAAGACGCTATTTGCGACCTCCTTCATCGAGGAGGCTGGCGTTAAGACCTTCAGCGTGAGATACGTCAGCCAAGGCAAAGTGCTACAAGACATCAAAAAAGCCTTCGAGGACGCCGCTAAGGAAGAGAAGGCAATCGTCTTCTTCGACGACATCGACAAATTCAGCGACACGCAAAGCAGGAACGTCGACGCCGACGCCTTCGTCGCCATCCAATCCGGCATCGATTCGGTCAAGGACAAGAATGTGTTGGTCGTGGCGACCGCCAATAACATTCAGAAGCTCCCCGAATCCTTGATACGCAACGGCCGCTTCGATAGGAAGCTCCGTATCGGCGAGCCGGGGAGGAAAGACGCCGCCAAGATAGTCGAGTATTACCTCCGCAAGAGGAAGGTGGATTCGAACGCCAATTATGACGACATCACCAAGATGATTAATTACTCATCGTGCGCCGACCTCGCCAAAATCGTCAATGAAGGCGCCGTTATCGCCGCCTATAAGCGCAAAAAGTGCGTTGAGACGGAGGATATGGTTGACGCCTATCTCGCAGACGCCTATCAGGACGATTGGGAGGAGAAGGACCCTGGCCAAAGGCTTTCGACCGCGCTTCACGAGGCCGGACACGTCGTCGTCTCCGAAGCCATTAGGAAAGGCTCCGTCGGGCTTGTCTCCGTGCGAACGGTCGACGGCTTCACTAAGCGTTGCCTCCCGCTTAGGCGCCGCCCTCAGCAAATCCTTGTCTACTTGGCTGGTAAAGCGGCTTGTGAGCTTTACGACAAAGGCAGGGTGGCCAGCGGATGCTCCCAAGACCTCGATGTCGCGACGGAATTAATCCGTAACGGCTTGGTGTCGAACGGCACTAACGGCGTCTCTCTCTTGCATCCCGGCGTAGAGGCCGCGGCCTTGCTCTCGGATGACTATAAGTCGAGGGTTGAGAACGCGCTTACCAGCGAGCTCGAGCGTTATCTCTTCGCCTGCCGCGACATCCTTATCAAGAACAAGGACTTCCTCTTCGCGATAAGGGATGAGCTCGCTAAGAAGGGCACATTGCTTAATAGCGACATCGAGCGCATCCGCTCCGCTTATAGCATCGTCCCGTCCGAATATTCCGAGCCGGACGATATGCCCGATGGCGGAAGCGGGGAGTTAGGCCGCTTTGAGCTTCCTGGCCAATCTCAGCTAGGCTATGTTGGGACGCCAGATGAAGACTACTACGACGAGGACGAAGATTGTTGACCGTCGTTTCGAAAGGATATGCCGCGATCCGAATGCGTGCGGCATATCCAAATGAACGAATATCGCCATGAATTGGCGAAGAAAGGAAAAGAAAACTATGAAAAAATCACCGACTATGCTCATGAAGGAGCTTAAGTTCATCAAGGAGAGGATCGCCGAGCTCCACAAGGCGGACCTCCAGGATTCGCAAGAGCAGGTGTTAAACCTCACCGACGAGCCCTCTTTGCTAAGCGGTTACTCCTATGAGGGGAATCGCCAGGCCATCAAGGAGCTTCGCGAAAGGGAGGAGACGATTCATCGCGCCCTCTCCATCTTCAACCTCACCACCAAGGTCCCTGGCTTTGACCTCACGATAAGCGAGGGCTTGCTTCGCTTAGGGCAACTAAAGAGCGAGATCGAGGTCCTTAGCACCCTCGCTTCCCGTCATCAGGTCCACAAGGACGGCTCTTGGTATGACGAAAAGCATTACACCAAATGCTGCTATGACGTGGCCAAGGCGAAGGCCGATTTGGCCGCGATGCGCGAGGAGCGCACCGCCATCCAAGTCGGAATTGACCGAGTGAATCTCACTAGCGACATCGATTGCTAGAGGGATATATGCCGCCGACTAGCGGCTAAAGTTCGCGTTTTGCCACCCACCTAGTCATTCAGATGAGCCCGTTGACCGAGAACGGGCGGCAGGGGTTGCGGAAACGGAAAAAGAAATAGGGGTAGTAGATCACGCCAGATTACGCCCGACATGGTTGTCTGATTATGTGAACGATGGATGGCCTAGTAGGGGGAAACCCTATAAAGGTCTAGGGAGTGTGCGAGAGCTCCTCGCCTCCATGTCTCCCATACACTGATTTATGAGAGTTGTTTAACCTTCCACGTCTGAACAAAGCGCGAACTATCTCTTAGGGCAGAGCCCAAAAGCCCGTAGGCAAGGAAAAGCCTTCTAAACCTCGCCCATAGGACTCCCTTCGATGAGGGAGAGCTAAGCCTATGGGCGATTCTATCGGAACAAAAGGAGAACATTTATGAGCGACACATTGGTCATTCATCCATACGACGAGAGCACGAAGATGCTCAAATACGTTTATGAGGGTAAATGCTTCGACGTCTACGATTGGCCGACCGCCAACAAAAAGGACCTCAAAGGCATGATTGCCGCGCACGACACCATTATCATGCTTGGGCATGGCACCGGGGCGGGCTTGGCCTATCCTTGCGCCATTCATGAGGGGAAACCCTCTCCAGAAGGCAGTTTCTTCATGATTGACGATGGTTTTGCCTCCATTCTCCGCCAAAAGAAGACCATCTCGATGTGGTGCTATAGCAACGTCTATTTCAAAAGGAACCACATCAAGGGCTTCCATACGGGGATGATAATCTCCGAGAGACGTGAGGCCGAGCTCGTCTTGGGAAACTGTCCATTAAGCGACGCTGAGCTTTACGACAACATGGTCTCTTTGTCTAAGGCCTTAAACGAGTGCCTCGACAAAAAGCCGGAGGAGATGCGGGAATACATCCTCGCCCACTATAACGGGGAGGACCCAATCAGCCAGTTTAATCGCAAGAACATCATCGTTCTTTGATTGTGATTATGCATATGTGGTGACGTTTCGGATCCCTTGCCGATATGGCAGGGGATACCGATTTCATGAGAGAAGGAGAAAGACATGCACGACAATGAATGGGATGGATTGTTTGAAGTCGAAGACGTGGAGATTGATGCGCCGACGGAAGCAGTGGCTTATATAGAGTTAGGCACCGAGAATTGTGAGGTCTTCGACATACCGCTTAAACGGGTTATCGAAATGGATATCGAAGGGATCTATGAAAGGCAAACGCTTAGGCCGGGATCTTCTTTGATTGAGAGATCGAAGTCCTGCCGAAGAGTACATCTGAAACTTGGTAAGAACGGCGATATCGAGGAAGACTATGATGGCGAGTTCTTGAATTCCGCATACCGAAGATTGAAACATTTCAATGACATCGTCGATATCGCTTATCTTAATGCGGATAGGGAGATCATCGATAGGATTTA
>CAZCCJ010000009.1:0-71519 GCA_964497235.1 uncultured Staphylococcaceae bacterium | reverse complement strand
AAGAGGTCTATGCGGACGGATTCGGGCACCCCGTGCAAGCGAAATTGATCAGGCCCCTCTTCTCTTTGCTGATGGCAAGCGCCTCTAACGAAGCCGTGCCAAGCGATAGGCGACATATGGCGGTAACCCGTTCCGCCTGCGCGGGTTTTCAAAGAGTCTGCGAGACTTGGACTGGCGACAACAACACCTCGTTCGATGATTTCAGGGGCAACCACAAGATGGCGATGACCTCCGCTTTGACGGGATTCACTTTCATCGGACAAGACATTGGAGGATTCGCAGGAGAGAAACCAAGTGAAGAGCTTTTCCTCCGTTGGATCGCTTATGGAATTTTCACCCCAAGATTCACTTTGCATTCCTGGAATCCGGATGGATCATCCACGATGCCTTGGCTCTATCCCAAGCTAAAAGAGAAAGTCAAAGCCCTGTTTGCATTAAGAAAGAAACTGCTCCCCTACTTATATAGCGAGGCCATGAACGCGGTTGAGGCCTATCATCCGATGATTTACCCCGTATTCATGAAATATCCGGATTACGATGAAGAAGCCGATTGCTTCTTCTGCGGAAGTTCCATCCTTGCTTGCCCCGTCTTCGACAAAGGGGTAAGCGAAGTCACGGTTTCACTCCCCGAAGGCGTGTGGTTTGAAGGGATGAAACCTTATTCAGGCCGAAGAACATTTCCAAACAAACCCGACGACCTTCCTCTCTATTTCATAAAAGAAGGAAGCGTCGTTCCCGTTCAATCAGAAGGTCAAATCGTTTTTGAGATTTACCCAATCGCGAAAGGAACCATGATTTACCATTACTATGAGGATGACTATAGCCTTAAAAACACTTATCGCGTCATCGAGGTCATTTGCGACGAAAAGACCGTTGTCGTCAAAGGACTTAAGCCAAATGAAGGGTATACCGTTGTCGAAACCAGGATGCGGGATGTCGAAGTTTTGGGGATTGATTCCAAAAGGCCACAATAGCATTGCGTTGAGAGGCTCTAACGCCCGCTTTTGCTGTAGGCTTTTTATGCCAGCTTCCTGCCTTTTTGCCAATCGCGTTTAACAGCAGACGCAGGTACGCCTAATCCAAAAGAGATTTTTTACTCACTACGTAAAAAATATTCAGGCAAAAGAAGTTATTGTCCACTTAGAACAACCTTGGGCCGGTGGCGAAAACAAAGCGTAAGGCTCCTCGCCGTCATAATCGGACGGGGCCATGACGTTATAATGAATATCGTCAACGGAGGCGGAACGCAAAACGTTATCCAAGGAGAATCCGCGATAATACTCGTCGTTCTATGATGGGGTTTTGCTCGTCTGGCTTTGAAAGGGCTCTGAATCGATTTCCCCCTTGTTTGATGCTTGCTGAATTATCGATGGATGAGCAAGAGAAAAGCAGTACCATCGAAAACCTGGGCTGGCGGGACGTTGACTCTTTTTTTGCCGCTTGTAACACTCGAATGCCAACCTAGGCGTTTGACTTTTATCGGTCTCTGCCGAACATCCTTTCCAAATCGAACAGTTTGAGGCCATCCCCTTCTTCTACGCCGTCTTCGAACCCAGACCTGGAGAAGACGCAGTAGAGTCTTTTTAGATCGTCGGAGAAGATGCTCGCACTCTCCTTGAGGTGTTCGAGCATGGCTTTGTCGAATCGGCAGTTCTTGTATTTGCATTCCATGACGAGCAAGAATCCGTTTGCCTCGGCGAGCCCGTCGATCTCGATCGAGCGGCCCAGCTTCGACTTGTCTGCCCTGAAGTTCCTCGTCTTCGGGAACACGGTCCCGAGCTCCCCCTTCTGGTTCAGTTCCTCGAGATAGAGGGAGCAGACGTCCTCGAAGCCGTGGCAGACGAAGTCGTTGATCTTGCTTTCGTTTTCCTTGTAGACGATCTCCACGTTGTAGCGGATCCTCTCCTGCTCGTGGAAGACGAACTGAAAATAGAATCTGAGAAGGCTGTCGCCTATCTCATAGTAGGCGGTCTTCTGGCTTCCCATGAAGGCGGTTCGCCTCTCGACGATCTCGCTCTGGAGCAACGTGGAGAGGTATTTCGACACCTTGGCCTCCTCCTCGCGGATGTAGAGGGAGATTTCTTTGACGCTTCTTTTCCTATGCGAAATCGCCAGGAGTATCGCGTTGTAGACGTCCTGGACCTTCGTGGAGTTGGAGAGCAGCTGGTCGGGCAAAGAGAAGAAGGGCCCGTACTGGTCGAAGAGAAGCCTCTTGACATTGTCTGCGAAAGAAAGCTGGTGGTCGATTGATGAAAGATAATAAGGATAGGGACCGAAGAGGGAAAGGTAGTCGCAGCGCGTTTTCACTGGCAGGTCTTCGAGGAAAGCGGCCGCCTCGCTGAAAGGCAGCTTCTCCACCCTCATCTCGAAGGTGCGCCTTTTGTAGAGAGGCGAGTCGTGGTTCTCGATCTCCTCTTTGAGGAAGGACACATCGCTTCCGGAAAGGATAAGAAATAGGTTGTCGCCGGAATGGTCGTAGAGCTCCTGGATGGTCGAGGAGAAGGAAGGCTCCTGCTCGAGGACGTAGGGGTATTCGTCGATGATGAGAAGGAGCCTCTCCCCTTTCGCCCGCTCCCTCAGGGAGTCGAAGGCTTCCTCGTAGCTGGAGAAGACGTAATTGAGCGGTAACCCCAAGGCTTTGTTCAAAACGTAGGAGAAGGAGCGCAGGTTCCCATAGGCGCTGTCCCTCTTCGCCTGGAAGAAGACGCAGCTCTTCCCCTTGGCAAACTCATTCAAAAGCGCGGTCTTTCCGATCCTTCGGCGGCCGTAGACGACCCCGAATTCCTTCCTTCCACCGTAATATCTCTCATTGAGCGTCCTCAGCTCTTTCTCTCTTCCGATGAACATATTATTAACTCCAGAGTTATTAACCCACGAGTAAATAATAATCTATCCCTTTTTGCGTGGCAAGTATTCTGATTAAAACCATCGGGGCTTGAGGCCATAGCCCATTCATTTTGCACGCGGACAAACAGGGAACAGACGCCATAAATCCCGTCCGCATTTCGTCCGCATCTATTCTTCGGCCATAGGCATTTGCATGTTTAAAAACGCTGTGGACAACTTTATCCATTTTCAGCAAAACGCCGCAATTTGCAGGGAAACGGCGTATTTTGCGGCCTTTTTCAGTTCGAAACTTTATCCTTGTGATCTATTGGGTAACTCCGTGCAGGTTCGAGTCCTGTTGCCAGCACCATCGAAAACAAGGGCTGGCGCGATGCCGGCCTCTTCTTTTGGCGTCATTCGCCTTCATTGAACATGTCCTCCAGTGAGACCAAGTGAAGCTTTTTGTCCTCGCATGATAAGAGCCCATCGTCGAACCCGTTTTTGGAGATGATGTAGTATTGGGCTCTTTTGATGGAGGAGAACATCCTGATAGATGTGTTCTCAAGCATCCTCTCATAATCGGCGAGGGTCCTTTTCTTGTTGGTGAACTTGCATTCGACGACGAGAAGGGAATCCCCGTCCTTCGCGATACCGTCGATCTCGATCGACCTACCTAGCTCCGACTTTCCGATGACTAGGTTGCGGATCGGGTAATATATCCCGCCGAGCTTGCCTTCGCTAGAGAGGCCTTCCATGTAGCTTATGGCGACGTCCTCAAAGGAATAGGAGATGAAGGAATGGATATCCTCTTTGAGCCTTTCGTAGAGCAATTCGCCATACCCCGCCTCGATCTTCTCTATGTTGTAGAGCAGGTGCTGGTAATAGAACCTCAGGACGGGATCCTCGATGTAATAGGAGACCTGCCTTGAGGAGTTGAACATCTCTTTCTTCGTGACGATCTCGGCGTCTAGCAGTGTCTTCATGTATTTGTTGACCTTCGTGGTCTCTTCCTTCATCAGTTCGCTTATTTCGCTCAGGCTTTTCCTTTTCCCCGCGAGATAGAGCAATATCGAGTTGTAGAAGCTCTGTTCCCTGGTCGAGTTCGATAACACCATCTTCGGGGAGTCAAGAAGGATGGAGTTCGCATCGAAGAGCATCTCCTTGATGTTCTCCTCGAAGGTGAGGCTCTTGTCGATTTTTGACAGGTAGAACGGGTATTCCCCGAGCATGCAGAGAAACCTGGCCTTGTCCTCGTTGGAGTAGCCGTCCAAGAACAGCTTTGCCTCGCCGAAAGGCATTTTCCCGACCTTCATCTTCAGGGTGACCCTTTTGTAAAGGGGCGATTGTTTGTCGCTCATCTCCTTTTCCATGAACGTGAGGTTCGAACCTGAGAGAACTAACATGATGTTCGTGCCTTTCAGCTTGTTGTCGTAGACGTCCTGGATGATCGAGGAGATGCCTTCGTATGATTTGACCAGATAGGGATATTCGTCGATCACGATCACTCCCCCCTCGTCCCCAAAGAAGGATATGGCCGCTTCGAAGGCCTTCTCCCAGGAGGAATAAACGTACTCATCCTTGCGGCCGAAGCTTTCCTGTATCTTAAAGGAGAAGGATTTCAGGTTGTCCGCGTTGGAGAGTTCCTTCGCCTGGAACATGATGTGCTTCTTGTCCTTCACAAACTCGCTGATTAACGACGTCTTCCCAATTCTCCTAGTCCCGTAGATGGCGACGAAAGGATTTTCCTTGAGGTACTCCTTCTCCAGTCTCGCAAGTTCTTTCGTTCTGCCGTAAAACATGTTCAGTCCTCCTATATACTCACGAGTATTATACCCAAAAGTATATAAAGTGGGAGAAAGTAGTTGTCATTTTTATGAGGTTTCGGCGGCCGGGATTTCAGGAAAGCGATATTTGAAGAGGACTTTGCAAAGCTTTGGCAAGAGTAAAACACCGCAATTTGCTAGGAAAAGGCGGATTTTGCAGCCCTTTCGGTCGCAAAAGTTGACCTTATCCGTTTATGTCTTCTAGATGAAATCAATCAGCATGATCCCATAGACGAGGCTGAGGAAGAAGATGAATCCGAAGTGGGCCACTCCCCCATCTCCTCCGAACATGTAGTCGAAAGAAGGGACATAGACTTTCGGGCTCATTATTTATTTCCTTTCTAAAAGGCGCAGATTCGCCATCTTAGCCTATCATCAAATAAAAATTACTTGTTCGCAGTTTAGGAAAGAAACCTTTTTCACATCTTAAAAGAAAGACATTTTTATCCTCGGATAATGAATTTTAAAAATATGGAAACATTTCCATTGATTTTGCTATTAGAACGCTTAAGATTAAGTCGTGAAAGCACTTTCATTGGAGGAAATGCGATGAAAAACGTTCTTAAATTAAGCCTAGTTTTGATGACCACGGCCACCCTCGTCGGCTGCGGTCAGAACAGCGGCAACGGCGGAAACGCGAATGAGGACGGAACCACTAAAGTGGTCACCGTCTGGGTGCACAAGTCCCAAGACGAACCTGAAGGAAAGGTCTATAAGCAGATTAAAGACAATTTTAACAAAGCTGGGATCAAAACCTCTAACGGCGCAAGCCTTCGCATGAACATGGAGTTCTATGGCTCGACCCTCGACACCAAAGTCACCGGCGCCCTTTTGACCAGCGGGCTCCCCGACGTCCTCGCCGTCGACGCCCCTGACATCACCGCCAAAGTCACCAACAACATCCTCGTCTCCTTCGGCGACAAGCTGAGCGAGGAGACCAAGAGCGATTATGTCAACTCCGTCATCGAACAAAGCACGATCGACGGCAAACTCTATGCCCTCAGCGGCATGGAGGCTCCCGGCGGTCTCTACTACAACAAAAAGATCCTCAAGGAAGTCGGATACACCGACAGTGACTTCGGCACGCTTGACAACCCTTGGTCATGGAAAGACGTGAAAGAGGCGATGGTGAAGCTAAAAGCCGCCCAGAAAGCCTATAAAATCAAATTGAACCTCGGCTTTGGGACCGACGGCTATATGTATCTCTACAGTCCTCTTGTCTACAGCGCCGGCGCGACTTTCGGAACCGACAATCACGTCGCGGAGGCCCTCACCAGCGACAAAGCGGTTGCGGGCATCTCCCAGTTCGAGATGTTCTTCACCAAAGACGGGCTTTCCGACGGGGAATCCTGGTCCTACAGCGGCTCTAACGACTACGCCTTCCTCCAAGAGGCTGACGACGTTGCTTTCGAAATCTACGGCCCTTGGCACCTCAGTTCCATCAAGACGGGCACTTACTCAATCGCCGACCATTATGGAATCATGCCGATGCCCGTCTATGAGGACGCTTCCGGCAACAAGAGCAGCATCGTCTCCACCCCCTGCGGATCCTATGGATTCGGAGTGACGCGCGACGCCAAGGACGTCGAGGCAGCCGCTCTCGCCGTCAGTTATCTGACCGGCAAGGACGCCAGCGAGATGATGTATAACGCGATCGGCACCTTCCCGACCCACAAAAGTTCCCTTTCCACGCTCGAGGAACTTCAAACGGGGGCGGCCAAATCGCTCAACGACTATCTCAACGCCAACACCATCACCCGACCGAAGATGGCGAAATACCCGCGTCTTAAGAACGCCTACCAAGAGGTTCTAAGTTACATCAAGAACATGAACTCGGTCAGCGATTACAACCTCAAGAACAAGATTCAAAAGGAGATGAGCGCCGTCGACTCCGCACGCGCTTAATTTGCCCATGAAAAGCGAGGCGGCTTTGATGAAAAGAAAAAGCAGAAGCCCTGACTTCCGCTTTTTCGGCCACAAATACAACAAGGAGGAGTCCATCACCGGCTTGCTGTTCGTTTTGCCAGCGGTAATCCTCGGATTCGTCTTCGTCCTCCTCCCGATCGTCATCTCACTGGCCTATGCCTTCACCGACGCGAACATGCTCCGCTTGGACAAAGTGAATTTCATTGGCTTCGACAATTTCGTCCGCGCTTTCGCAGACGAGAAGATGTGGAAGGCCTTCGGAAACACAATGATCTTCGTCGTCGTGGTCATGCCCTTGCAGTATGGCTTAGCGCTGGGATTGGCCTTGCTACTTAACAGCACCCGCCATTTCTCCGCTTTCTTCCGCACCGCCTTCTTCATGCCCGTCATCCTGAGTCTCGCCGTCACAAGCATGCTTTGGATGAACCTGCTTAATTCCCAAAACGGTCTTATCAACAGTCTCCTCAATGCAATGGGATTCTCCTCATTGGGTTTCCTAGACGACCCGAACATGGCGATGGGCTGCATCATTTTCATCTCCGTTTGGCAGGGAGCTGGCTATCAAATGCTTATCTTCCTTAGCGCTTTGAAAAACGTCGACCCCACGCTTTATGAAGCCGCGAAAATCGATGGGGCGGGGCCTTTTGGGCGTTTCTTACACGTCACCATGCCCGCCATCAAACCCACTGGAGTCTTCGTCTTGATCACGATGCTAATCGGAGCCTTCCGCATCTGCATCCAACCGATGGTCATGACGCAAGGCGGTCCGCTAGACTCCACCATGACTCTATCCTATTACATTTATATTAACGGCATCGAATTCCTTGACGTTGGCTATTCAAGCGCGATTGCCTTGCTTTTCACCATTGTCATCGCCTCGGTGAGCTTGGGGCTAAGAAAGATTTTGGGGGACGACAAAAATGAGTAGCACAGCTTTATCCAGAAACAAGAAAAAGGTATCCCCAAGGCAAGCTAGGAGAGTCGCTTTAGGAATCGCCAAATACCTCCTCATGCTGGTGCTCGTCGTCATCTTCACCTTCCCGATCCTTTGGATGGTGAGCAATTCCTTCAAGACCAAGGAGGATGTCTATTCGACCATCTCTTCCTTTGCAACCTTCTTCCCAAGCACTTGGGACATCAGCAAATGGTGGACCTCCTACGGCTTACTCTTCTCCACTTTCGAGAACTTCGGCCGCTCCATCCTCAACAGTATCCTTTATTGCGGCATCGAGATCGTCGCTGTCTTGCTCATCAACTCCCTCGCCGGCTATGCCTTGGCGCGTTACGACTTCCCCTTCTCGAAAACCATCCGCACCTTCATCATCCTCGTGATGCTCGTGCCCGTCGAGACGAGCGTCATCCCTACCTACGTCATCCTCTACCGCCTCGGCTTGTTAAAGAAAGGCCTTAACATCATCGGCTACTTGCTGCCTGGGTTCTGCTCGCCTATGTACACCTACATGTTCCGCCAGTACTTCCTCTCAATCCCAAAGGAAATCGAGGAAGCCGCTAGGCTGGATGGCTGCTCTAGACTTGGCATTTTCTTCAAAATCGCCTTGCCTTTGTCCTTGCCCATCTTCGCCACGGCCGCGATCTTCACTTTCATGGGCCAATGGAACGAGTACATCTTCGCACAGCTGATGTTCAATGACCCCGAGATGCAGCCTTTGCAGGTCTTCTTGCAACTAGTCAACAACTACAACCCCTCGAACATCGCCGTCACAATGTGCGCTCTCACGATTTCGACCATCCCCATCGCCCTCGTCTACATTTTCTTCCAGAAATGGATTGTCGACGGTGTAAGCTTCAGCGGGGTGAAAGGATAAGTATGCGCAAAGAGTCTTTCCTGCTGGCTTCGCTGTTAACCTGCGTCTCTCTCTATGGATGTGGCACCTCTTCATCCAAGGACAAGCCAAGTGACGATTCCGAATGTCTGCACCTTGCCTTCTCTAAACGCAAGGATTATCTCGTCGCCGATTCCTCGGGGAAGCAAGAGGACGTCACCCTCTCTTCCGTCTATAAGGACAGCGCCTCCTTGCTTTCGCCCATCTACCCTTCATACAAAAGCGGGGTAAAAGGAGAGGCTCTCCTTTTCGACGGTTACAGCACCTATCTCTCTTACCCATCCGAGAAGCTTTCCATCGAAGGGAAGTCCCTCACCGTCTCCGCTTGGGTCGCCCCCAGGGCCTATGATTACGACGACAGCGCGACCAACATCAAAGACGCCACCTACCTAACCGGCATCGTCTCCCAGTACTATCACGACGATTCCTATAGCGCGGGGTTTGTGCTTGGCTACCACCGCCCAGGCAACTTCATCTTCTCCGTCGGCACCGGGGAAAACTGGTATTCGGTAAATAGCGAGGAAATCGAGCTTTCTTTAATGGAATGGAACCACGTCGCGGGAGTGTTCGACGGGAATAGCGGCGAGATGCGCCTTTACCTCAATGGACGTCTCATCGATAGGCTAGACATCCCCAAAGGCTCCTCCATCCAAAAAATCGACAGCCCTCTCTACGTCGGCAAATCGTCGGTGAGCTCCACTAGCGGTTCTTGCCTGCAGGGCGTAGTAAGCGGGCTATTAGACGAAGTGAAGCTCAGCAAAAAGGCAGCTAGTGGCAAAGAAATAGGCAGCGAATACAAAGAAGTTGCCTCTAATGGCATCCCCTCCATATCCTTCGAGGATATCTGGTTGCAAGACGACCTCAGGAATAGCGACGCCGACCACGTGACTTACCATGGCGGCCCAAGTGAGCATTGGATGAATGAGCCCCATGCGCCGATCTATTATAAAGGCATCTACCATCTTTTCTTTCAGTCCAACCCCCTCGGCCCCTATTTCAACGGCGCTTCCGGCATCCGCTGGGGCCATCTCGTGAGTGAGGACATGATGCATTGGAAGCAAGTCCAAGAAGCGATCGTCCCGACCATTGGCTCGGTTTGCCCTGATGGGGTATGGAGCGGCGGGTCGACCTACGCAACCGTAAACGGCGTCGAAGACGTCCCTGTCTTGCTTTTCACCGCGGGGGATTATGCCCATAGCGGACTCATCTCCAACCAAAACATCGGGCTTGCCACGCCCAAGGATCCAAACGATCCCTATCTCAAGGAATGGGAGATCAGCCCAAAGCTCGCCCTCGCCCAGCAACAGGGCCAAGGGAGAACCGGGGAATTCCGCGACGCGAACATCCATATCGAAGACGATACTTACTACATGACTGTCGGCAGCGGATTAGATAGCGGCAAAGGCTGCGTCTTGCTTTATACCGCAGATAAGAAAGAGAACGACCCGATGCACCATTGGACATACCGCGGGGTGCTTTTCGATTATCCCGAGCAAGATAGTTCGCTGGGCTCGGTTTGGGAGCTTCCCGTCTTGCTTCCTTTAAGCGAGCAAGATGGAAAAGACAGTGGCAAATATATCCTCATCATCTCCCCTGCCCCGGCGGAAACCGCCGACAACAACATCGTCTATTGGATCGGCTCCTTCGACAAAAGCAGCTACCGTTTCATCCCCGATACCTATGGTAACCCCGAGAGGATGGACTACGGGAACAACGTTTTCACCGGCCCAAGCGCCTTCGTCGACCCCCTCACCAACAAAGTCTACATGGCTAGCGTCATGCAGGACCAAAGGGAATCCGGCGAACACGCCTCCTCCGGCTGGGCACATAACGTTGGGCTTTACCGCGAATTGACCATCAAAGACGGCAAGCTCCTCATAAAGCCCGTCCCTAGCGCCCTAAATAGTGGGAAAAAGGTGCTTGAGCTAGGCGAAACGAGCCTAAGCGAGGCAAATAGCGCCTTGTCTTCCTTCTCTGGGCGAGCCTACCGCATGAGCGTCGAGTTCGCAAATTACGCAGGGGATGCCTCTTTCGGCGTCTCCGCCCTCGTCTCTAGCGATAAGGATGAGAAGACCGAAATCGTCTTCAATGCCGAAGAGGAGCTCGTTTCAATCAATCCCGAACTCAACAAGAGGAGTTCGAAGGTCTCCGGGAGCAAAGCCAGCGGGCCTCTTGCTCTTGACGCCCAGGCGAAGCTCGACCTCTTCGTGGACAACTCCGCGGTGGAGGCTTTCTTCAACGATTCGAAAACGATCTCCGCACGCGCTTATACCCAAGATCTTTCCGCAGGAGGGCTCTCGCTTTTCTCCGCTGGCCCTAGCACCTCCATCAAAAGCCTCTCCTTATACGATTTGGGGGTCTCATCATGAAAAAACAGGCCTCCCTTTTCTTGATTCCCTTCGCCTCGATCCTCCTTTCTTGCTCAAGCGGGCCCCAAGGGGAGAAATCCTCTTCATCGCAAGAAGCCTCCGACATCATAAACGGCGGCTTCGAATCCGGTAGCTTCACTGGCTGGAGCAAAGAAGGAAATGCTTTCGAAGATGCCATCGACACAAATAGCGGCGACAAGAAGCGCCTCTTCATTGAGGGACAATGGTATCTGAATGGGGAATATAACGCCCTCACCGCGACTGGCTCCCTCCTTTCCGATCCCTTCGTTTTGGGGGAGGACCGTTGCGTGAATTTCAAACTCGGAGGAGCGGCGAACAAAGAGAAATGCTACGTCGCCTTAACCGATGTCGACGGCAAAGAAATCGCCGCCATCAGCAACGACGCCTATGATTCCGATCATCCTAGCTACGCCATGCATAGGTTATGTCTCAAGGCCCCCAGCAAATACGCGAACAAGGCGGTGAGGCTAAAGATCGTAGACGGCGATAGCACCGCCACCCAATACGGAGCCGTTCTTTTCGACGATCTGAAGCTAGGCTACGTAGAAAACGAGGAAGGTGGGTTGCTTAACGACGCGAACCGTTATGTCGAACGCAACAAGCCAACCAGCAAAGGAATCTATCGCCCTAGCTATCATTTTGCCCCGCCCCTAGGGTGGATGAACGACCCCAACGGCTTCCACTTCTCTTCGCGCGGAGCGGAGCTTTTCTATCAGTGCTATCCCTATGACGCGAGCTGGGGCAGCATGCACTGGGGACACGCCCACAGCGAAGACCTCATCAAGTGGGAGGACGATCCAATCGCCCTCGCCCCAGACGAATCCTACGACTGCGATGGCGTATTTAGCGGCGGAGCCATCTACGAAGAGGGGAAAACCACCCTCCTTTATACCGCCGTCTCCCCTGGCAAGCAGCAGCAAGCCATCGCCACTAGCAGCGACGGCATCCATTTCAGCAAGTCAACCAAGAACCCCGTCATTTCGAGCATCATGTCCCCCAAAGACGGCTTGGTGAGCGATTTCCGCGATCCCGCCTTCATGAAAATCGGGGACACCTATTACGCGTTGCTCGGTAGCAAACTAAAGACCGCGGGAGGACAAGTCGTCCTCTACAAAGCCTCTAGCGTTGAGGGGCCTTACGAATACGTTGGGGACGTCTACTCCAGCGAAATCACAGGAGGCGGCCTCTTCGAATGCCCGGATTACGAGACGATCGACGGGCAAGGCGTCCTCATCGCCTCCCCCCAGTTCCTCTCTTCCTCCCAGATGGGGGAATACCAGAACATCCACTCCTGCACCTATCAGCTGGGCACGCTCGATTTCTCCTCGGCCACCTTCCAAGGGGAAAAGAAAGACGACCTCGTCGAGTTCGACAAAGGCTTCGATTTCTACGCGGCCACTTGCAGCAAGGACAGCAAAGGCAGGACGATCCTCGTCGCCTGGATGAACATGTGGTCCCGCCCCTACCCAAGCGCGAACGAAGGCTACGCCGGCTCCCTCACCTTGCCACGTTCTCTCTCTTTCCATGACGGTCGCATCTACCAGTCCCCTGTCGAGGAGATTGAGAATTACCGGACAAACGAGACTAAACTCGACGACTTCAACTTGGCCGATGAAACCCTGGACGCCCCTTCCTTCGCAGGGAGAAGAAAAGAAATCTCCTTCGAGCTCGACGCCTCCGCTATGTCATCAGGCAAAAGCGGCGTGCGTTTCTTCTCTGACACCGAGCATTACATGGAGTTAGGCTTCGATAAGAGCACCGGGCTCCTATATCTCGACAGAAGAAACATGACCGTCTCGATGGACGGTGGCAATAGCGCCTCTGGGCAAGATGGCATCCGCTACGCCAAGATTGAGGACCCCTCTAACCCCATCAAAATCAGGATGTTCCTCGATAACTCCTCGGTCGAGGTGTTCGTCAACGACGGCGCCTTCACGATGACCTCGACTTGCTACCCAAAGGAAGATGACGACGGGGTGAGCTTCTTCAATGAAGGATCCACTTCCTCTTTCTCAAATTTACGCTCTTACGACCTGGAGGTTTCTTGACATGAATCGCCCTTTATACCATTACACTCCCAAACAAGGCTGGATGAACGACCCCAATGGCATCGTCTATGACGGCTCGCTTTACCATATCTTCTATCAACATAACCCCAAAGGCACCTCTTGGGGGCCGATGCACTGGGGTCACGCGACAAGCAAAGACCTTCTCCATTTCGCCGAACTCCCCATCGCGATGGCGCCTGATCAGCCTTACGACAACGAATTCGGCTGCTTCAGCGGCAGCGCGATCCGTCTTGGCGAAGGGATCGCCTTCCTTTATACCGGTGTCGCTAATGGCGCCCAACAGCAATGCCTCGCCTTTATGAAAGAAGACGGGAAATTGGAAAAATACACGCAAAACCCCGTCATTTCCTCCGCCGAGCTGCCCGAAGGATACGATTTCCGTGATTTCCGCGACCCTTTCTTGTTCAAGGAAGGAGAATGTTTCTATGCCTTGCTCGCCGCCAAAAACGGGGCGTCCAAGATCTTGCTTTACGCTTCAATGGACCTCGCCCATTGGGAATATAGAGGCATCGTCTACGAGAACGAAGCGCTTGGCGAAGGGATGTTCGAATGCCCTGGTCTAGCCAGGTTCGGAGCAAAGGACGCGCTCATCTTCTCCAAGCAGTTCACAAACCCCATCAACAGCAGTCGTAACATCCATGGCTCCTATTATCTTCTTGGCAAGATGGACGTCGCCTCAGGGCGCTTCTTCCCCGAAGAAGGGGCTTCCCCAAAAGAGCTAGACTT
Organism: uncultured Staphylococcaceae bacterium; assembly: GCA_964497235.1. GTDB lineage: Bacteria > Bacillota_I > Bacilli_A > RFN20 > CAG-826 > UBA4951. The sequence continues at coordinate 57,915 of CAZCCJ010000009.1, read as the reverse complement.
CGGATACGACTTCTATGCCCCGTTATGCTTCTTGAACAAAGAAAAGAAATACACGCTCATGGCCTGGCAGGAATGCTGGGACAGAATCTACCCCGCCGCGGAGGAAGGCTATGCGGGCAAGCTCACCTTGCCTCGTCTCCTATCCCTCAAAGGGGGTTCCCTCATTCAGGAAATCATCCCTTTGGATTCGCTTCATGCGAGCTCCTTAAAGCGCGAAAGCCTCGACGAATCTTCCTTCAACGCCCTTCATCTATGTGGGGATCTCTTCGAGATGAGATTCATTTTAAGAAACCCCTCATCGTCTCCTTGGCGCCTAGCCTGGAGAAAAGACGAGAAGGACGAGATGGCCCTCGTCTACGATGGAGAGAAGCTCTATCTCGACCGCTCGCATAGCGGCAAAGAATTCTATGACGGCAAGCTCTCGCCAGACGAGCGTGACCTCCGCTACTTGCCATTAAAGGACCCTTCCAATATCTCCTTAAGGCTCATCAACGACCATAGTGCCTTCGAGCTTTCGCTTAGCGGTGGCGCCACGCTTGCCTCTGGAAGCGTCTATCCACATGGGGAGGGGGATGAGATTTCCTTCAGCGGAAATGCCGCCATTTCGAAATTTGAATTCCATAATTTAAAAGGAGAGTGACATGAGAAAAACAGCTTCTTTATTGTTTCCTTTGACAGCCTGCCTTTTGCTTTCCTGCAATAATGGAGAGCGGGCAGCCTCTTCCTCCTCTTCGAAAGAGAGCGAACCCATCGAGTTCGCGAACTCCTCCTTCGAGGACGGGCTCGCAAATTGGCACGAAGAAGGACTAGGTGCTTTCAGCGATTCCTGCGTAGTGAACGAGACGGACGTCAACGGCGTCCCCTCCCTCAAGGAAGGATCCTATTTCTTCAGCGGCAGCGCGACCATGGGCTCCTTCACAGGCACTTTGGAAAGCGACTATTTCACCTTGGACGGCCTTGGGCTACTAAGTTTCCGCATGGGCGCGGGGAAAAACCAAAGCAAAGTCTACCTCGAGTTCTTCAAAGAAGGCGACGACACCCCTCTTTCCTTCTACGTCAACGGAGGCAAGGAGAGCGTGAGCAAAGTCGGTAACATTGACTTCAACGGCTCGACGATCACCGACCAAATGATCCTCAAATACGTCGACTTGAGCGAGTATCTAGACGAGAACATCAAAATCAAAGTCACCGATAACGATACGAGTTCCCTCGCTAGCGATTATTCCTATATCAATCTAGATGCCTTCTCAATCATTCAAAACGGCTCGGAAAGAGCCAAAGCGATCGCCCAAAGAGAGAGCGAGCTAGCAACATACAAAGACGATTTCGAGGAAGACCCAACCTCGACGAGCCTCCGGAACGGCGGCTTTGAGACCGGCGACCTCACCGGATGGAAGGTCGTGGAGGGCAACGCCTTCGACGAGACTTCAATCGACGTCTCCGCGGCAAAGTTCTGGGAGAGCAGAGAATACCACGCCAAAGGGAACTATTTCCTCAATGGACTACTTAATGGCGAAGCAAAAGTCGGAAAGCTACGCAGCGAGAAGTTCACGCAGAACGAGGATTACGTCTCCTTCTATTTGGGCGGGGCGAAGCAAGGCACGACCGAGGTCAGCATCTACGACGTAACTAAGAACAAGACGATCAAAAACGTCTCTAACGCCTACTTCTCCGATCCCGACTTCGCCCATAACCTCGTTCTCAACGTCATCGACGTCAGCGAGTACAAAGGCGACGTGATGTATTTCTTGATCAGCGACGCGGCAAGCGATGGCGGCTTCGCCTTCCTGACCGCGGACGAGTTTGCCATCAATCAAAGCGCGGAAGACATCAAAGCGCTCCTAGAGAAAGAGAAGGGAGAGGTCGCCTCTTATGACGACGCGTCCAATTATCTCGATCTATATAACAACAAGGAAAGCTTCCCCCTCGCCGGAGAGGCCCCAAGCATCGTCGCGAGCGAAGGATACGCCTACAAAGGCAAGATATCCCCGATGAGCGGCTGGAACGCGCTCACTTACATCAAGAGCAATGTGAGCTATAGCGACGACTTCACCGCGAATAACGACCTCGTTTGGGCCATAACCTCCGCTAAGAAAGACGACGAGGCCATCGACATAAGCGAAACCTACGACCTCAAGAAGGGCTTCTACGAATTCGAATTCTCGCTGAGCGATGCCTATTCGCAGACCACCACTGCCAAAATCAAGTTGGAGGTAAGCGAATCGACCTGCAGTGAGAACGTCACAAACGGCGGCTTCGAGAACGGCAACGCGGATGGCTGGACGCTAGAAAGCGGGGAGGCGAGCCTTTCCGCGGGAATCTCCGACGCTTCGACCTATTGGGACGAGCAGATCCCCTTCAACAAAAAAGGCACCTATTTCTGGAACGGTTGGAACGCAGGCGTGGAGGAAAGCAAAGGCTATTGTCTTAGAAGCTCCACCTTCCATCTTTCTGGCAGCGGCTACATCAGCCTCGCCATGGGAGGAAACGCCGCCATGGCGGCCCTCTATAAGCAAGACGGCACGCAGGTTGGACTATACAAAAACACCGCTTACCGCAACGATGGGGATGCCTTCCCTTACCTTGGCAAAGGCGCCAGATACGCCACCATGACCCATTATCTGATCGACGCTTCCTCTTACTTGGGCGAGGATCTCTACATCGTCCTCATAGACGAGGAAGGACACGCCAATGATTGGGGAATCGCCTTCTTCGACGATGTCGTTACCCATTACGAGGTCACCCCGAATCTAAGCGATTTAAAAGATACCGTCAAAGACGCAACCGTCTCCAATCAAAGCAGTGCGAATTACGACGCGGATTATGACGGCAAAGACATAACCATCCCTTGGCAATTAGCCACCAATAGCCTATAAACCTATAAGGAGGAAATGAATATGGGCAAAAAAATCATCATCGCCTTGAGCGCAGCAACTCTTCTCGGCGCGACCCTTTACGGGGCAGGACTCGCTAACGCCTCTAGCAAGGCCATCCAGGCCAAAACCGACGGGGCAAGTTCCATCGTCTTTGACTTCGAGGGAGAAAACCCCTTCGAAGGATGGAGTATAAGCGATAACGAGAAATCCTTAACCGATCTTCTCAATGACAGCAACACGTTTTTCTGGAACGACAGCCATCATTTCTATGGGAACGGGGACAAATTCCTGGACATGTATAAGACCACCGAGACTTGGACAGGGACCATCACCTCGCCCAGCTTCACCCTTGGCGGGGAAGGCTACATCTCCGCTTTAATCGGGGGAGGCAACAACTCAACCTCTTATATAGACGTCGTGGATTCGGAAGATAGCGGGAAATCATATGGGCGTTTGACGAACCTCCATTTCTTGGATGCTTCCGAGACAAGCCGCGCCGAATGCTTGGCCTTCAACTTCATTCAGCTTCCCGATTGCATTGGGAAGAGCCTGAAGTTGGTCATCCGTCAGACCGATGGCACCCAAGGTTTGAAAGGCATCACGGTCGACGATATCGCAATCGGCTTAACAAAGACCGAGCTTAAAGCGAGGTTCAACGTGGAAAAGGACCGCTTCAGCGGAGATTTCACCGACAAATGCGGCCTTGGCTTGAAAGAGCTTTACACCAGGATTGCCAGCGATTTCGAAAGCGGAGACGATAGTATCATCAATCCGGGATTCGAAAGCGGCACCGCGCTCGGCTGGACCGTCTCTAGCGAGACAAGGCCGAATCTCTATACTTCGGTGAGCAACGCCGAAACATATTGGGGCGAAAATATCCCGACCAACAAAACCGGCACCTATTATTGGGATGGCTGGTATGAAAACACGGGGCTAGAAGAGAAAGAATCCTATTCCCTCCGCAGCACGACCTTCACTCTCTCTGGCAAAGGATATATCTCCTATTCCATCGCCGGCAAATCTTCGGCTGTCGAAGTCAGGCGTGTCTCCGATGGAGCGACGCTCGCCCATTTTGATAACAACGCCTATAACGTCGGCACCTTCCCTTATGTCGCCGATGGCTTGGGCGACAGTCGCCAAGGGACTTTGACGCACGTCGTCGCCGATCTGACCGGCTACGTCGGCGAAAAACTCTACTTGGTCTTCATGGATCAAAGCCAAGAGTCAAACGATTGGGGCTTGCTCTTCTTCGATGACATCAAGACCAATTACGACGAAACGCCCGACATAAATGCGTTAAGCGATGCGATCACAAACCCGACTTTGGGAAGCGGCAACAACAACTACAATGCCGATTACGATGGCGCATCAGGCGTCATCAAATACCGCACCGCCAGCCATTCAAACGATGACCAAAAGAAAGCCAGCGAATTCATGTCCTACTTCAAATCCCTCCGCAAAGAAGGCAGCATCTGTTGGGTGAAAAGCGATTCCGATGAATTGAATAAATTGAAAGCCAATTACGACGGGCTCACAGACGGAGCGAAGGCAATCGTCAACGCCTCTCACGACTATGGCTTAAACAAAAACGACGGAACCGGCGTCTACGCCGAATGCACGGTCCCCGAGACTTTGGCGATGTTAGGAATTACGAAAGCTACGGTGAACGAAGTCAAAGGGCTGCTGCATAATAGTGTCTCTTCCTCCGAAGGAAGCGCCCTCATCGTAACCGCCGGAGCCGCTTTGCTTGCCGTTGGCTCCTTCGTCTTCTTCTTAAAGCAGCGCAAGCACAAGAAAGAGGATTAACGTGACTAAGAAAACGACGACCATCTCCATCAAAGACATCGCGCGCGAAGCTGGAGTGGGATTAGGCACCGCCTCGCGCGCCGCTTCCGGCAACGGCTACGTCTCTAAGGAAGCGAAGGAAAAAGTGCAGGCGGCGATGAAAAAGCTAGGCTATGTGCCCTCCCATCCCGCCCGCGTTTTGCGTAGCCACAAAAGCAAGGTGGTGGCTTTCTTCGTCCCCACCATCGCTCACCCCTTCTTCTCCTCGATGGCCCAGACAATCAGCAGGGAACTCGCGAAGAAAGGCTACCGGATGATCCTCGCTTTGAGCGAAGACGACGTCGCAGAGGAGAAAGAGATGAGGAGAATGTTCGAGGAACGCCTCGTGGACGGGGCGGTCTTCATCACCCACAAAGTCTACCCCAAGCTCGAGATCAACCTACCCGTTGTGACCATCGACCGCCACTTGAGCGATTCCGTCCCCTTCGTGACCTCCAATAACTACCAGGCGACGATGCAATCCCTCTCTTTGCTTTATCAAAAAGGCGCGAGGCGCATCGGTTTCCTAGGGGGTCAGCCTGAGACGGAAAGCGAAGTCAATCTCCGCCATCAGGCCTACCTCGATTTCATCAATGAGAAGAATCTCCCAAGGCTCGACCTTTTCGAGAACATCGCCCATGGCGAAGAGAAACGCTTCGCTGAAAGCTACTTCGCCCGCTACGGCGATAGCGACGCCTGCTTCGCTTCCAGCGACTACCTCGCTTTGTCTTTGGTTAGAGAAGCCTCTAAAAGAGGCCTCTCCGTGCCAAGTTCCTTCAAGGTGATCGGCTACGACGGGGCGCTCGATGAGATGGTGGATTACCCAAAAGTCTCGACGATGAAGCAAGACATCGAGGCGATGGGGAAGAAAGTCGTCTCCTTGCTCCTTTCCTTGATGAAAGGCGAGGAGGTCCCCCACAAGAACGAGATCCCCGTGACTTACGTCCATGGGGAGACCGCGTGAAGAAAGGAAGGTAAGGACTATGGTTCATTGCATCGGAGAGATACTTCTAGACATGTTCGGGGAGGACAAATCCCATTCTTTAGAGCTAAACGCGAAGCTAGGAGGGGCGCCTTTCAACGTCGCCGCGAACATCGCCGTGAATGGTGGGTATTCCTCCTTTTATGGCGTGCTTGGCGATGACCAATTCGGCGATTTCGCCGCGAAAGAAGCCTCCCGCTACCCTTTGAAAAGGCTGATCCTCGATAGAAGCAAAAGCGCGAACACCACTTTGGCCGTGGTCACTATAGACAATGGGGAACGCTCCTTCCGCTTCCTCCGCTCCCCTGGAGCGGATTACCTCCTTGACGAGGACAGACTCCATTCGCTAGGGATAAAGGCCGGGGATTTCGTCCATTTTGGGTCCTTGCTGCTCTCGAAGAAAGAAGGCAGGTCCTTCTTAAGAAAAGCGATCTCCTATTGCCATAAAGTAGGGGCTTTCGTCTCCTTCGACGCGAATCTCCGCTTAGACATTTTCCGCGACGAGGAAGAGACGAAAGAAATCTATGGAAAGCTCTTCCCTATGGTAGACGTGCTTAAACTCAGCGAAGACGAACTCAGCTTCTTTTGTGGGAAAGAGGACGCGGAAGCCTTCCATAAGGAAAGGCTCAAGAGGAAATCCCTGCTCTTCGTAAGCTATGGAAGCAAGGGCAGCGCGGTCGTTACCCGCGACGGCTCTTTAAAAGTCTCTTCCCATTCCGTGAAGCCCGTCGACACGACTGGAGCGGGCGACGCCTTCTACGCGCGCGTCCTTTTGGAATTAGACTCCGTTGGGGATCTCATGTCTTTAAGCGTCGTCGACTACGAGAGCATCCTAATCAAAGCCAACGCGGATGGGGCCAAGGCCGTGTCCCATTTCGGTGCATTGCCTATCCTGGAAGACTGATCGCAGCATCGTTTCAAGAAAAAAGCCGACTTTTGCGGGGATAAATAGAGACTCTGGTCCTTTTCATTAACGAAAGCGGGAGCGCCCCTTCTTCAAGAAAGGCCTTCAAGAAATCCTTCTTATATCTATTGCCTTTCATCTCAGGTCTCCTTATCGGGGCCGCGGCGGCGTTTTTAGAAATCAAGAAGAGATATGAGGTCGCCCCTTTTCTTATATGTCAAAAAATGCTGCGGACAACTTTGTTCAGTTTCAGCAAAACCGCTCATTTTGCAGGGAAACGGCGGGTTTTGCAGCCCTTTTCAACTCAGTGCTTTATCCTTAGGGATCTATTGGGCAACTCCATGCAAATTCGAGCCATATTGCCCGCACCACTCGTTGAAACGCCCGACTTTCATCGACCGGGCTTTTTGAATGTCGAATGATAAAAATATATAAGCTTAAGCTGAATGCTTATGCGATCAGGCCGTTAGAAATTCATGTATGTTCATCATCAATTTTCTAAAACGTTTTTTACCTCGTCTATGTTTAAAGCAAAGATCAATCGATCCCTTCCATTTCCACGAAATAACGGTAAACGGCCGCGGTCCAGCCCATCATCGGCATCGTGGCGTATTCGCTCGTCACGGCGATTTCACCCGTCAAGGCATCGTACTTTTCCCAAAGCCTACCCGTTTCGCTGAATATCTTTCTGGCGACATTAACGTATTTGGTCGCGATGCGCTTCGCGTCATCATCAAGGCCGATGTTTTTAAGCCCCATATAAGCGAGGCAAGTCGCCGCCGGCCACATGTAATGGTAGTCCCATTGGTAGAACACGGTGTCCTCACGCTTCTCGCAAGCGGAAAGCCCATATTCGAGCTCAAGCCTATTCAAAACCTTGATCGCTCCTTCTTTATCGTTCGAAACCCCGAAAGTATAGGGATAAAGCGACACCGCAGAAAGAACTTCGGAATGCCCGCCCGTTTCCATGTTGTAGTCAAGATAGATCCCATCTTTCGTGAGATAGTACCTGTTCATCAGCTCTTTGCGCTTGGCGGCATTGCCATCAAAAGCATCCGCCTCATCATCGCGGCCAAGTAGCCTTAGTAGTTCCGCGGTCTTCCTCTCCATGTCGTAAAGCAAGCAATCCAGATCCAGATGGGAGAACTTATGCGCGTCTATTTTGCTCTCTTTTGTCTTGAAACGCATATTGAAATCAAGCCCGCTTTCGGCGATCGCCATGATGTCTTTGCCGATGCGAATCTGGTCTTCTTCGTTATCGCTTTCTTCAAGGACCCTGCCATGATGCCAAGAGTAGTTGGCCAATATCTCCTCTTTGCTGCCGTGCGTGCCGTAGGAATTTAAGCCGATCGCGTTCTTCCTCTTCGTCTGCCAAAAGTCATATTCCTTCAGAATCGTCGCGATGTAGTCGCGAACAATCGACATGTCGCCCGTCTTTTTGTAATACTCATAGACCATGCGGGTGAAAAACGGAGGCTGGGATCTATCCAAGATGTAATTCGCGTTGGGCATGAAGCCAAGCGCATTTATGAACTGGGCGATGTTGTCTATGTTGTTTCTCGCCTGCTCGGCGTAGCCATCAAGCATCAAGCCGATGTTGATGAAATAAGTGTCCCAGTAGAACATCTCCGTGTAGTGCTCGGTCGCGCAGGGCGAGACATAGGGATGGTTTATTTTCACTTCCCCCGCCAGCTCGCTTGCCGGGTGAAAGGTCTTAGTCCAATTCTCTTTGATGTATTTCGACACTTTATCCATAGTTCTTTTTCCTTCTTAAAGCATGGGCCGAGGTTCGCAAAGCGAAGGTCCTCTCCCCTTCTCAATCATTTTAAACTCGTTTTTTGCGTTCATAGACAAAAACGCTATTCCCTCATTGTGATTTTTTGCGTTTTCGTCGTTTCCGTTAGCTTTCTCCACCGGCCTTATTTCCTAAAACGGGCTCTTTCATAATAAATCAACGACAAAAACATTATAAAATTCATAGAAATTTTGCCGCCATATCGGGATTTATTGATTTTGATCGTAGCTAAAAGGGCGGTCACAGTATCGCTTCGCGAACTGCCACAAACCTTAAAACGTGGTATAAAATAAATAGGAAAAGAACTGCGTTTGACGGCCCAAAGCCATCCGAAAGAACGGCATTGAGAAAACGATATATGGAAACGTTGCAAGAATTCATAAAAAGGCATAGGCGAAGCAAAGAAAGGTCTTCGTCGTTTGTCGAATACCTTTATTGCCTGATGAACAAATACGGTTTCGCCAACGCCGCAGATCTGTATAACAAAGCGAATGTCTCTCGTCAGCTATATTCCTCCATCGTTTCGGGGAATTCCAATCCATCGCTAAACGTCTGCCTGAAGCTCGTCTTCGCTTTGCGAGCGGACAATCACGAATGCAAATATCTGCTCAAGAAGGCCGGATACACGCTTGCATCCTCGAATGAATACGCATTAATAATCAGGTACGCAATCGAGAACAAAATCTACGATATATATAAGGTCAACGAGCTGCTTGAGGCCAACGGGTACGCCGACTCGATGATTGTCTAAGCCTTCAAATGACGTCGCCAAACAAAAAAGGCGTTCCCTCGGTTATTGGGGAACGCCTAACTTAGAAACCCTTCTTTTTGAGATAGGCGGCAAGCTCTTCGCCAAGGAGCTGATGGCCTTTCGTGTTCGGATGAAGGCCGTCTTGGTAATATTCGCTCGGCTTATCTGTCGTCGGGACGGGCAGAGATTGGATTCTCAAAGTTTCGATTCCGTAGTCAGAGCAAACGTCGATGATGGCTTTGCGGTATCTCTCCAAAGGAAGCTTATCTAACCAGTAGATGGTCCCATCGCCGTGGGGGTTATCCTCGTTGTATCTTAGGGTTGGAAGGATGAAGCAAATCTGCTCTTTCCTGAGTTTCTTGACATCCAAAAGATAGTCAATCAGGCATTTGAGAGCCCCATAGAAGGTCCAGGAGGTGCTGTCCCCTTTCTCGCCCATCGGGGCATCCCCGTGGCCGAAATCATTCGTTCCCCCGAAGACAAAGAGGAAGTCGCAGGGATTCATCCATCTCGCGCGGAGGATGAAATCCTCGTCGGGGTTGCCATTGACGTTGGTTTTTTGCCTGGCGATGCGGGTGCCTCCTAAGCCGTAGTTCCCTTCTTTCGCCCCTAAAATGGAACAGCAAACCGCGGAATAGATGTGCTCCGAGGAATCGGCGCAAGCGCCTTCGGTGATGGAGTCGCCTAGAAAATTGATGACCATAAATTTAACCTCGTAATTGGTGAACAGCTTTAAGATAGGCCAATTGACGAAACTTGGCAAAGGCGTTTTGTTTCTCTGGCGAATAAACGCTTATTTTGACGGATAAAAAGGCAAGGGAAAGGCCTCGGGTGCAAGGGCAACTGAACAATGCGATTGTACCTTCGGATGACTTCCCTTTCGTCACCGCCACCGCTTATTCGAGTCTCGCACGCACAGCGGGTGGCTTAAAGCTGCCCATAACGGTCAACATAAATCAAAATGTCAAATGCGGTTTGACCTTTTCTTTCGCCTTCTCTCCTATAGTAAACGCGTAAGGAGGGAAATCTCATGAACGAGAACCTAGAAAAAATACACGAATATTTGCTCAGCGTCGGCGTAACGCAAGAAAGGATCGACCAATCGGATTGCTCGACCGTCTACTTGGCCATGGAGATCATGGAATACGCCCATCGAAACCAAAGAAGGGAAAACGGCGAGGAATATGCGAATCACCCAGGAAGGGCGCTCACGAACTATCGTGACTTTGTCGGCGTTATCCCTAACGATAGCTTCTGCATCGACAAGGACATGATGGCGAAATACGGAATCCCCTACGCCGGCGTCCAAGAAGTCTGTCTATTGCATGACGTGATCGAAGACACGGAATTCACGATAGATGACGTCGAAAGCATCTATGCCGAATGCGGATTCGAAGATTTCTTCGCCGTATATATCAAAGACGCATTGAAACGCATCACCCACGACAAGAGCCAAGATTACGAAAAATACATAGACATTTGCTTAGGAAATCCAATATCCGCCATCGCGAAGATGATGGATTTGCAAGACAATTTACGCGTCATCGACCTCGTATCGCTCGATGACGAAAAACTAAAAAGGTCGTTCGATTATCTGAAATGGATCGCCGTGATAAACGCCGTATATCATTTCTTAGAGGGAGCGGAGTCCTACAGAAAGGAATTCAAGAAGCAAAGGGAAGATTTCATTAAAAGTATGAAGGAAAACGAGAAATGAGAGAATCCGAAAATGCAGCGAACGTCTAAGCTAAAATACGCATCCCATCGCACTTAGCGGTGTGTATAGGTCACTCAAAATACGCAAAACACACTCAATGGACCGAATAAAAGTTGACGAAATAATTCAAAAGTTGACGAAATAATTCAAAAGTTGACGAAATATGCTATGATAGTTCTGGGGGGCGAATTATGACGAATATTTCCGATATACTGAAACAAGAAGAAGGTCTCCATCTTGAATTCAAAGCTTCAAAAAAGAATTTGTCGGATTCCCTATTCGAAACGTATTCCGCTTTCGCGAATACGGATGGTGGCGACATATATTTGGGCATCAGCAACGATTCGCCACATAAAATCGTCGGCGTTGATAACCCAAAACAACAGGTTGCCAACTTCATCAAAGCCGTGCAAAACAAATCTAAATGCAGTTGCAATCTAATAAGCGACAAAGACGTGGAACTAATCGAGACAAACGATGGAAACGTCATCAGAATCCATGTGAAAAAAGCTCCATTGCCGGAAAGGCCCGTCTATATAAACGGGATTCTCGATCAATCGTACCTTCGTCTAGGAGAGGCCGATCAAAGGATGAGTAAAAACCAGATTCTTTCGTTTTTGGAAGACAAAGAGCTGACTCATTTCGATGGCAAACCCAATTCGTTTGGTTTAGGGATTGAACGGCTAGACAAAGACACGCTGCGTGATTTCCGCACGCTTTTGGCCAATAACCGGCCTAATAGCCCTCTTTTGGAACTTAACGATGAACAATTGCTTGAAAGAATCGGCGCCTTAATCTATGACAACAATAAAAACTGCGCTTTGACTAACGGCGCAATCGCCTTCTTTGGGCAATATGCCGATATCGTAAGGCTATTTCCATCTTTCCACTTGGATTATCAAAGATACGCGAACGGGAAAGAACGTTGGGAGGAAAGGGTCGCGAGCGATGACTTTTCCTTTAGTGGCAACATATTTTCCTTTTATTTGAAAGTCATGGGTTCCTTAAAGGACAGGCTTCCCAATGCTTTCCGAAGAGAACAAAACGGAGCTAATGATGATGGCAGCTCCATTTACGATGCCGTTTCCGAAGCGCTCATAAATTCGCTGACGAATATGTCCATGCTCATAGATGGCGGAACCCTCGTTCAAGCCTATCCGGATCGCATAAGTTTCCGAAACAGCGGCGATATGTTGGTAGACAAAGATCAAGCCTTAAGAGGCGGCGTATCCATCGTCAGGAATTCCTCGATAATGACCTTTTTCCGCGCGCTCAATTTGGCGGAACGCTCAGGCTTCGGCATTCCAACCATCGCTTCCGTCATGAAAAAGAACAAATATCCCGATCCAATCTTAGAAACCACTTCGGACGGGCGTTTTACAAAGTTAACTCTCCTATTTACGCCAACCGCCTCTAGCAGTTCGTCGTCTAGTAGAAAAAACAAAATTCTCTCTTGCCTAGTTTTGCATCCCGAAGGCATAAGCGTGCCCGCCATCGCCGCTGAAATCGACGAATCGCTAAGTTCAGTAAAAAAGGACGTAAACGAACTGTTTCTCTTGCGATACATAAAAGACAACGGCAAGCCAAGAAAAGGGCGTCTTATATATTTGGCTGACCATATAGACTAGTTTTCCGTCATAACTGAAAAAAGGCTGGATAATACCAGCCTTTTTGCTTGTCATAGTTATAAATCAAGCCTTATAAGCCACGACATTTGACACAATATATGATTTATCGATGCTTTCGGAAGACGATGAAAGACGTATCTTAAGGCTTTCTTGACCAGAAAGCACCGACGACGAAAGAGGAACGAAATATTCCTTTCCTTCGTTTTGATTGCTTACGAAGAGGCCGGCTTTGGAGATATCGAATTGCCAATTTTGCCAAGTCTTTCCCATCTCTTCACGTGTCTCACTGGTCTCACTATCAGGAGAAATGCCATTTTTGCCAAGGCTTATTTCGTTTTCGCCGCTTAGCAACGCTATCTCGTCTTGGCTGGCGTTCGTTCCGATGGTGAAACGAAGACCTTCCCCATTTTCCAAATATTCAGAGAAATCGATTGGATTAAGGGCGAGAACGCTCTTGCTATCAAGCGATGCACCATTACAAGCCACCATCATGCCGTCTTTGGAACTTTGGACGGCGAGTTTTTCAGCCGTCTTAGACGTCGCGTTCGTTAAGGTATACCCACTAAGCGAAGAGAAATCGACGACTTGCCTTTCCGCTTTAACGATATAGGGCTTAGAGAACCAATAAAACCTCGTATCGCCCTTTTGCGCGAAGAGGAAAGTAAGGCCTTCCGCGCCACTTGCCTGAGCATCCGTCAAAGCGACTTCGGAACTTGGGTCGCTCGCGCAATTAAACGGGGTATTGCAAAGGATATTCTTAAAATACGCCATGACTTTGCCATCGCTTCCAAGCTTAAACGAAATCAAGATATTCCTTAGTGAGGTGCCGACTTGGACGGACGAATCGCCGTTATTATAGAGGACTCGCTTGCCATTTAGCGTCACGTTGTTCCAGTTATTGAAGGCTCCGGATTCCATATAGATGACATTGCCATTTTGGAGCAATGATTTGAAGTTTATCGCCGGCATCGTGAAGCCTGATCCATCATTGGCTCCGGCATGAATCATGACGCCATCATCCACGGTTCGTCCGAAATCGGACTGTAGCTGCGCCAAAGCGGTCGCATCGCCTTTATACTTGCTCCATGTAGCCTTATTAAAACTAGCTTTGAAGTCAGTCGAGATACTCGCCCCTTCAATTAACGTAAAATCAGATGAGGCAAAATTGTTGACGATTTCTTTCTTAGCGTTTCCATAGGTGTAATGAGCCACCAAATCGGTGTCCCCTTCCAATAACGAAGAGAAATCGTATTTGCCGTTCTTCGAATACCATCCTTCGAATGAGACGGAATCATAATAATCGCTTAAAGTCTTGCTTGGCGCCGTCGGCTCCGTCAAAGTCGTTCCGGCATCTTGCGTAATTGAATCTATCGGCGAAGCACCATTGCTATCGAAAGTCACTTTGCACCTGATGATGGAAGAGGATACAGCGACATTCACGTCGCTTTCCTGATTCTTGATGACGTAATAGCCATCCGTTCCCTTTTCCAAGGTGAGATCGCCAATCTTGACCGAGTCGACTTGATGGTATTTCTTCGGCGTCACTTTAAATTTGACTTCCTTCGAATAGGCAACTTTGTCTAAATCAATTGTCGTATCGGCCATTTCAATCGTGAAATTCTCTTGCGAAGGTAAAACGATCTTATAGGTGTTCTCTTCCGCTAAAATCGTGACGAAAGACGATGACTTAATGGCATTAATCGTATAAACGCCTTCGGAATCCGGTGTCAAATCCTCGCCTTGATAAGCGACTTTGACGATCTTGTTATGCGCATTCGGGGTCAAAGTAAAACTAAAATCGCTCCCATAAGGGATTTTATTTGGATTCGCCTCTCCCAAAGGAGCCACCGTGAAATTGCCAGAAGAGAAGACAAGGCGGAAAAGATTGACGGAAGAGGAACAAGCGATCGTAATGTTCTCTTTGATGTTGGATATCGAATAGACGCCATCTTCGTCAGGCAATAAAGAATAGCCGCTTGAATCGATGAAGACCTCAGTCACGCTATAACCTTCTTGGGTGGAGATTCTGAAACGGAAATCCTTCCCCTGCTCGACTTTGTTTGGATCATATCCTTCAAGCGGGCTTATCACGCACCCTTCTCCAGCCGAGAAAGAAATCGCGAAATATGTTTTTTGGACCTCGCTATCCGAAGTGGAATCGCTTTCAATAGGTGTTACAGAACAAGAAGGCAAAATCAGCATCGCGCAAGCTAACGTAGCAAGCATTAAGGCGTTTTTTCTTTTGCTCATGATTCAAATCCTCCAATCATTCTTTTATAAGTGCCCAAACCGTAAGCCCGGAATGGGGATCGTCCATGTTTTTGGCGGCCGAAGAATAGTCGCATAGCCTGTCTCCGGAAGACAATTCGACCGTGAGATTATTTTTGAAGACGTCGTTCTTGATGCGTTTCCCCTTCGCTATCTTCGGCAACGGCTCATGAAATCCATCAAGCCTCGCATCTTCCGCTAAGACGATTGGGCCCCTCGTATAGGCAACTTTGTCGTTCAAACGATGTGAAACAATCGGAAGGGAGAAGCGAATTGCCAAGACATCGTCATTCCATTCGCGCTCCAAAACGAGATACCCCTTCTCTTCTTTTAAGCCGCTAAGCGGCTCTCCATTAAGCGAGACAGACATCTTCCCCCAGGAAGGGATCCTAAGCCTCATGACGAATTTCTCGCCTCGGCCTTTTATCTTCAAGACGGATTTGCCGCTTTGGTAAAGATTCGCTTTGAGGGCGATATGTATGTTTTTCTCGTTCCGAACGCTATCGGAAACAAAAGAGCTATAGAAATTGATCACATAACCTTCTTCGTCTTTCTGGATGGCAAAGGAAGGGATGAGCCCAAGCCCATATCCGCCATTCGCCGCGCAACAGCCATATGTCTTCCCATTTTGCATGACTTGGAAACCGCCGATCACTTGGCAACGCCTATCCGACACCAAAGGAGAATAGGAATCAAAGCAGTATTTCTCATGTGGGACGACCGTATAGCCTTCGAGATCCCACACCCTTCCTTCGGAGAGAACCATCGTCTGATTCAAATCGTTGAACGCCCCGAATAAAGCGTTATATCCCATCGTCTCTAGTAATGATGCATAATGGGCGTCCTTCGTATAATTAAGAAGATCAACAAAGAATCCCATAAAGGCGACGGTCACGCACGTTTCTAAGCCAGGTTTGGAAGGTTTTTCCGTTTGTTTGACTACCGAATGGTTAAAGAATTCGGTTTCCATCCCGATTCCGCCCGTTATCGTGAATTCGCTTTCGACGACCTTATTCGCGAAAGCGATCGCGGCATCGATGTATTTTTGTTTCTTGGTAACTATTCCATACCGCAATAAGCCTTGGAAACAAGCGCACATTTCATAGGCTTTCTTGCTATTCCATTCATATGGATAAGAGTCCTCTTCCAAAGCCTTCTCTACTAGATCGTCTGTAGATGATAAGCTGGTGGAGATGATGTATTCGGCAAAATCCAAATAGGCCTTTCTGCCGGTCAACGAATATAAATCGACGTAAACGCCGAGAATCGAAACGCTGGCTAAAGAACCATAGATCTTCGCGGTCTCAAGAATGCCTTTCTTGTTTCTCCCTTTGCCAACTTTGGCCATAAAAGAGTTCGCTTGCTTCTTTAAAACAGCCAAAACCTTCGTTTTTTTGCTCTCGCTATGCGAAATCTCCAAATAGCTAAGGAAGCCAATCATCGCATACTTTCTGGCCCATACGTCCCAGCCGGAAAGTCTCTCCTCCTTCGAATAAGAAGAAAGGGTTCCGTCCTCTTCCAATAGAGCAGCCATCTCGAAGACCGAATCTTCGATGGTGCGGTATAGCTTGGCCGATGGCTTCGCTTTATAACAAGCGCATGCGCCGCGGACGAACTTGCCCCAATATTCGCCTCGCCATGAGCCGTTCGAATCGCTATGAAGAGCGAATTGGTCCACGAAAAGGCGATATTTATCCGCATCCAAATATTCGTCTTGGATGATGATTGAAATAAGCTCGCCTGGATAGCCAGACATTCTTATGCTGATGTTGTTGGATAGAGGCATCATACCTATTCGCCTTTCACCGCCCAGCTTCCGATTTTGCTAATGCCTTCGGCTTGAAGCTCCGCATTCGTGTTGTAGCGTTTGATACCGCCGTTATTGATGGCCGGAGAAGCGTAATAAACCCACGCCAATCTGACGTTTTTCGTCGCCGGGAAGAACCATGTCGCGCTGGGGATATTTCCATAAAGATCGATTTTCGCATTGTCAGTCTTTGAGCCAACGACGCAATAGCCGCTGGCGGTGGAAACATTCGCATGGTCGCAAGTCCCTAGGCGGTCGATGTCGTTTTGCGCATAGGTGGCATATAAAGCTTTCACCAAATATCCGCTGGAGATCGGCATGAAAACGCCGGAAACGACATAGATATTTTGGAAATCGCCGCTGAATTGGGTGCTAGGACCATGGGTCATTGTGCAATCGACTGAGAAAAGCGCGCCTTTTTCCTGCGTGGCCGAGGTGACTTCCTTGCAAGAGGAATCCAATGTCAAATCGACATAAATGTCTTTGAGAATCAGATCATTGAAACGCATTTCAAAAAGAGCGTACGAAGTGTCGTAATAATTTGTCGTGGTGACATATATATTCGTTACCGTCGCGCCCCAGCCTTTCACGTTATTAGTGCCAGTGCCTTCATTTCTGGCAAGGCCGCTGCATTTGGAGGAGCTGCTAGAAAAAGTGAATTCAAAATGAGTGTCTTTTATGACGGCTTGCTCACCAAGGCCTCCGAAGATCCCTTCGCGTCCGACTAAGGCCTTGACGGTATGTCCTTGGCCATCGAATGTTCCTTTGAAATAACGGTTATTGCCGTCATTTTCTTTGTAATAGGAATTCATCTGACCGGTCATATCGATGGTTTCGGTTATGTCCTCGTCAAGGATATAGTAGCCATCCACCACTTTGCCCGAAGCGAGCATGAACGTCGAAGCGAAATTGCTCGCGTCAAGGGAACGCGTATAAATAAACGGATTCTCGAAATAATATCCGCCTTTGTTGGTAAGCAATAAAATCGGCTCTGAATCATCTCCCGCCGCTTCTAGTCCGCTAATGAAGCCGTTTTGCGTGAAAGAAAGCTCTTTGTCGCCCTGCTTCGCATAGGAAATAGTGGCACCCTTGCCGAAATATGTTTCAAGAGGGAATGGCGTTTCTAAAGATACACGAACCTCTTTGGAATAAGTGGCGACCGGACAAGTGACGGTGATTTCGATATAGCTAGTATATGTCTCGCCTTCGGCGTCGGTGTATGCAGCATATAGTTTCGTAGTGCCCGCTTTCTTGGCGTGAACGGTTCCATCCTCGTCGACGGAGACGATGCCATCCGTTGGCGAAACGATCGAAGCAAACGTCTGATTTCCGTCGTCATTCACGCGGAAGGCGACTTGTGCCGATGTTTTATAGTTAATCCCATCCCAAGCTTCGAGCAATCCAAGTTCCAAGGAAGAAGCGACTTTGGTTTGGCCATCCATTGTGACCTCGCTATAAATCGCGACGTCTTTAAGGACCGTCACTTTAATCTCCTTTTTCATTGAGGAGTTATCGAAGCCATTCCAATTGGCCTTTATCGACACATATGTCTCCCCTGGCGTATTCGCCAAAAGGGAGCTGCCAGAAAGAGAAACGCAGGAATCTTTCTCCAATTTAGCCGAAAGGGAGCAGGAATAGCTCGCGCCGTTAAAAGAAACGGTTCCCTTCAGTGAGAAAGAAGAGCCGCGTGCCAAAACGATCTCGTCATTAAAGACGTTATCAAGGCTTAACGAAGGAAGGTATTTGCCAAAACTGACTTTGATTAGGCAAGAGGCTTTCGCGCTTCCTACGCTGGCGGTTATCTTCGCTTCGCCCTTTCCAACCGCCGTAACGGTGCCGCCATCGACTATGGCGACGGAAGTATCGGAGCTTTCCCAGGCGATATCGCCTTCGATGGAAGATTTGGCGACGATTTCGTAAGTCTCGCCGAAAATCATCTCATGGACTTTCTCTTCGAATTCGATGCCAGAAGCGGAAATGGAGGAATCGGCATTGCCATCCGATGGAGAGCAGGAAGAAACCCCAAAAGTCGCAAGCGCGGACAAAGCCAATGCGACAAACGTCTTAGCGCGTTTTGTTTTCATACACCTAATCCCTCCAAATATGAGCTGATTGAGACGAATTCCTTGATGTCTTTGATGCCTAAATCCAAGCAGATATTCTTGAATTTGGACTTGATGGCCGTGTATTCGTCCGTTTTGAATTTGTCTTCATAGCAGCCGATTGCGACCTTCGCGGGAACGATCCACTCGATATCGATATAATTCTTTATCCTTTGGTATTTCGCTTCGTCTTTCTTGTAAATCTCAATGGCCTCGTATGCTTCATCGCACAGATCGAAGAGCTCTTGCACAAAGCCATATCCCCAATATTTGGAGTTCGAGGAGATGTCGCTAGTGCCGACGCCACCTATTCCAAGGCCGAACTTCTCGATGGTTCTCGCAAACCATAGACGGAGTTTTTGGAACATCTCCTTCATAACCGGGGCCGCTTCTTGATAAACGTTATTGATGAAATCGTCAATCAACGCGCTCATATCCAAGGAAGCGTTCCATGATTTCTTGCAAAGGACGTAATTGGCGAGTCCGCCAAAGCCAGGATCTGCCCCTCTCTGATCGTTCTTCACCTGTTCGAAAGTGAGAGAATAGTTGCAATCGACCAAATACGAATGGTAATCGCTATAGAAGTTATAGATATCGTAGAAGGTTAGATAATCATTGAAGAAGCCGCCATAGCTCCAAGCCCAGGCGCCCTTATAGAAATTGCCCCAAGCTCGAAGGTCGTTTCTCTTCTCCTTATTGACCGAAGAATAGAATGGACGGCCATAATCGAAGCCGCTCAAAGCGACGTATGGCCTAAGCTTCACCCCTTCTGGCGGGATGAGATCCTCGTTATAGTTGAAAGTTCCATCCTCATTTTCCGTAAAAGGCGGCGTAAGCGCGCTTTGATAGGCGAAGAAGCTATAGCTAAGATCGCGTTTATAAGCGGCATTCTCTGGTTCATCCATCCAATCGTTGACGATCTTGGCGACGCGGTTAAGGAAAAGTATGACCGTGGCGACAGGCGCGTTATTATGGGAAGTTTTGACGGCGTTACAGGCGTCGCAGCCGCAAAGATTGGCGACGTCGTTCATGCCAAGGAAGACGGTCGTATAGTTCGGATATTTTGCATATGGATGCCAAGTCAAGGTGTCTTCCATCTTCTTGGCCGCCAATTTGACCATGAGATCCAACTCTTCAGCATTCCCTCTGGCGGTGAAGCAAAGCTGATCGCCGTTAAGCGAATAGAAGGATGGGTGATCCTTCATATAAGTCGCTGTTGGAAAATAATAGAAGCTGTTATGGTTGACGTTGGCTTTGCTGCCTGAGGTGTCTCCTTCGTAAATCGGAAGGATCAACGAAGTCGTGTCATCCATTACCCTCATGCGATAGCCAAACATCGCGTTTTGGCCCGATGTCGGCGTGAGGAGCCCTCTCTTTTGACGATATGCCAAGTCTGGGATATCGACGACGTCATAGTTATATAGAGGCAAATCGACGACGTTCTTGTCTAAGGAATAGCAATCGTGATAATAAGTCTCGAAATTAAGCGTTATGTGAAGGAAATCATAGACGCCGTAAAGAGTCGCGTAATTGGTCTCTCCGAAGATGAAGATCGATTTCCCTTTCGTTAAGATTCTCGTCCCATCCCTTCCATAGACGTCATAGGACGTCTCATTAGATAAGGAAGCGCTCGTCCAGTAATCGTTTTTGCCTAAGGAGATGTAGGTATCGCTTTCTTTGTATGATAGATTCGCATCGCTTATGAAGGAAAGCTGCACCCCCGTGGCTTCCAAAAACAAGGAAGAAAGTTCGTTTTTCGCATAAAGAAGCTGCTCATCCGTATCATCAGAGAGAATGACTTTGTAGGTAGTGTGGCCATTTTGCAATAGCCACGAGGAGGTTTTGTCTGCTTTAAAACGGTGCCTATCGGAGGTCGATTCGTTTCCACCGCCGTTATTGGAGCTATTCACTACGCCCTCGCCAGTGGAAGAGCAAGCGCCAAGCAAAGTTGCCGCAAAAGAAGATAAGGCCAATGCGATTCTTTTTAGCTTTGTTTTTTCCATGCTTTTCTCTCCTTATTCAACAATCAGGGTATAGCTGCCATATGCAACGTTGCCCTCTTCGTCTTGGCAAGTGACGTAAACCGTATACGTTCCCTTTTCGCTCATGTTGACCTGATTGCCGTTAGAGACTTGGGCCACAAGGCGTGAAGAGGAGTCGTAGATAAGATGCCAAATTTCGAATGAGCCTTCTTTTGTGATGTTGTCGGTCGCCGAAACAAGAGGCAAATCGGCATAAACACCGGCTTTGATTTTGTACTTGTCCGGGATATTTGAGATAACCGGAACTTCCCTATCGAGAACGCTCACCATATCATTCAATCCGCCGTAAACGTAATTCTCAGCGAGGTCGGAGATTGCATATGTGATGACGTAGTCGCCGTATTCATCGAGAAGTATCTCGTAATCTTGGCTATAGTCGGTGATGTTAGAAAGCTCTTTTCCGCTATTCTTGTCCTTTATCGCGGTGACGTTGTCTCCTACATTCTTAAAGACGCTCAAGACGGCTTTTTTATTGCTTGATGGCGTCAAAACATCGGCGACGTTTGGCGCGGAAATCTTCGCGGTGTCGCCAAGCGAGGCGATATTCACCGGGAAGGTGGCGGAAGCCATCGGGGCGACGCGATCGCGCGTCGTGCCGGAACGCCAAGATTGGTTGCCGACGTTCGATACGTCGATATGGCCGCCTTTCGCCATTCCATTGGCTTCTATCTCTAACAAGAACGAATCTTTTTCAAAAGGGTTCTCAAGGTCGAATTTTGCGCCAGCCACGCTTAAGACACCGATGCCTTTGGTGTAGAAGATCGTTGCGCCGCCATTCTTATAGCTTTCGGTCGCGGCTTGGCTTCGTCCATTGACGCTCACTTTGCCGCCTTCGAAAACGACTTCGACTTTCACGGATGGATCGTGATAAGAAATCATTCGGATGGTTAAGGAAGTGCATTCACTGGTTTCGAAAGAGAAGGTGAAACCGCTTAATAGCAATCTGTTGATGAATTCCATCGAGACGTCACCGTCTTTTTGGCTTGTGTAACGGACGAAATCCTCACTCTTTCCTGCAGAAGTCTCGACTTCTTCGCCAAGGAAATCGCCGACGAAAT
The DNA here is from genome assembly GCA_964497235.1 of uncultured Staphylococcaceae bacterium. Taxonomy (GTDB): domain Bacteria; phylum Bacillota_I; class Bacilli_A; order RFN20; family CAG-826; genus UBA4951. The sequence goes on along the minus strand of CAZCCJ010000009.1, from coordinate 36,161 downwards.
ATTTCGTGAGGTCGACTTTCTTGCCATCCCATCCAGTATCAACGATTGGAACTTCCTTGGTCTCCAAAACTGATGAAGGATTACTCTTTGAGACGAAACGGAATTTGGCGCTCGTCGAGCCGGTGATCGAAAGGTCATTCGCATCGATCGCAACGTAATCGCCGCCATCGAAAGAGACATAGCTAAGGATCTCATCCTTCGTTTTGCCTTCTTCGCCGTAGATATAAGCGCTCGGGGTATCGATCGAATAAGACGCGCCCTTCATGAAATAGTGAGGCAAAGGCACTTCGCTATCAGAGAAATCGGCTTCCGTATTGGCAGAAACGACGAAATCCATGCTCTTCGAGCCGGAATAGAAGGAATCTTTGTAATGATAGGTCGCGTGGTAAGTCCCACTATAATCGAGATCGAACTCCTCATCGCTCGAAACGGTCTTCTTGCTGCCGTTTGGATAAGTCAGTTCCACTTCCACCATGGCATCGTCGTTTAGCGAAACGACGTTGAAGTTGTTGAGTTTTGTCTTGGTGCCCGCTTTCAAGCCTTCCAAAGGCAATAAATCGAAAGCGATTCCTTCATTTCCAAAGGAAGTGACGGATAAATCTATTCTTTCGGTCGTAAGGTTCCCATAAACGTCTTCGGCTTCGTAAATGACTGTATATACGCCCAAACGATCGGGGGTAAAGCCGCCGTTTCTGACGCTCACCATGCTTCTAGAGGAAGAATCGTAACCATACCAGACGCTGCTATGGACTTCACCGCGTAACGCCGTTTCGTCAAACGCCTTGGCTTCCGGAATTTTAATCTCTATCCCACCCATGATATTGGCTTTCTCAGAGGAAGAAACGTCAATTATCGGGGCGATCGAATCCTTGTAATAGTCCATCGGATTGAGGTCTTCGCCCTTGATTCCGCAGATTTCGGCGATCTCAATCGGAGCGGTGTCGATTCCGCTATAACCGCTTGCGCTCAAAGAAACATAGACCAAACCGTTCTTAAAGCCCGAGAAGGTGTCGGAATAAATACTCGAATTGTTGAATTCAGCGATTAAGACGCTTTCGCGCGCTTGGCCATTTTCCGCATAGATCTTGTAGTGGCCGGCGTCCGAAGAATCGAGATAATAGGAAATGTTGTTATAGACGCCGGAGATCGGCTGGTTGCCGTTCATCGAGGTGCCACCAGACGAAGAAAGACGATAGCTTTCCCCATCGATCACGATAGGGCCGGTGTCGTCGCGGTTGATGCCGACGCTTCTGCCGCCGTTATATGAAGCGGAGAAGTAATTAAGGTAATAATAAGCGCCTTTGGTGTTCGTGATGGTGAAATAATTGTTCGCATCATATGCATCCGTGACCTTGACGCTAATGGAAGTGACGGCTGGGACATTAAGCAAATCGATGACGTTCCACGAGATGAGTTTTTGGTAAGACGATTTCGATAGATCTATCGGCTTGGCGAAGGTGAAGGTATCCGCTTCTTTTATATTCAAACGAAGGCCGTTCGCATAGCCTTCGCTTTTGAAATTGGCATTCAATTCCCCATAGTCGATCGTCGAATCGTTATCTCCGAACGAATAAACGTCCTGATAGACGGAGAAACCCTTCGAATATACGGTTCCATCTTCGCCATTGATCCTCAATGAATAAGTGCCATAGGCGTTTAACTCATAGGAAGAGGAAGAAAGGCTATACCCACTAGGGTAAATGAGCTCGGAAGAAGATATTTTAATCGATTTTCCTTCGTCTTTGAGGGTTGCGCTCTTAGGGATATATAGAAGGTCGCCAATGTTATAGACGTCTTCTAGCTCTAGCCCTTCCAAAGAGGCTTCGCCCTTCGTTTCGATGGCTAGCGACCCCGCTAAAGCGGCGCCGACAAGCGAAGCGAGCGACAACGTTGCCAGGTATTTAGTTTTCTTCATGGAAACCCTCCTTTGCTATTCCTTTAATCCGCCCACGGAGACATTGCCCATGAGTTTGTTGCGGAAAACGATGAAAATGACGGTGATAGGAAACGCGAGCATCATCGATGCGGCCATCTTTACCGGAACGGAAGCCAGCGCCCCTTTGTCTAATCCGGTTCCGATATCGGACTTGCCCAAGGACATCTCATAGACGGCTCTCGCCAAAGTCGGATGGGTCGGAAGATACACCATCTCCGATTGCCAATCGTTCCATAGGGCGATGAATTGGATTAGGAAGACGGTTCCGATGGTCTTAAGAGCCATAGGGAAATAGATGCGGAGCATGATCGTGAGATCGCTCGCCCCATCGATTTCAGCGGCTTCGCGGTAAGCGTCGCTCATCGACTTGAAGAAAGCGAAATAAACGAAGTAATACATGCCAGCGCCGGACAAATAACGCAAGAAGTTCCCCCAAAGACTGTCATAGATACCAAGTTGGCGTAACCAAGTGAGTTCAGAAGGCAAAGCGCCGACGATAGGAATGGCGAGAATAAGGGTGAAAACAGCGTTGATGATGGTCGAAAGCTTGTAATGATATTTGCAAGTTAGGTAAGCGGTGATCGCCGGCACCACTGCGAAAATAAGACCGCCGACTCCGGCATATACCAAGGTATTCCATAGCATCGTGAGAAAATCCACGTTCTCGGCAAGATGACGGACTGGAGTGGAATTGGTGCCTACATACCAGGTTTCGAACATCTCGGTGAAGAAGAAATTCTTAAAGACGATCGCATAGTTCTTGAGTTCGAAAAACTCGTGATTGCTGGCTAGCACATTGTCCCAATCATTCCAATCGATATAAGGAAAGGCGTACTTTCCCTTGGCGGTAAGGTCGAAATCATCAGGATTTTTAAGCGACGTCATAAAGCCCCAAAGGAGCATCAAGAGAAGGAAAATGGCGAAAACGGAAATCAGGATGGCAATAATGGTATCGAAAAAGACATCGATCTTATTTGCCTTAGGCTTCTTGCCACGACGAATGGAGTTTTGCTTTACGTTCACCATAAATTAATCCTCCTTCGGTCCAAAACGATTCATTAAGAATCTGGTCAAGAACACCACCGGAACGATGATCGCCGTGAGGCTTAGCCCGAGGGCGGACAATTCCGTATAGCTTATATAGCCGTCGAAGCCAAGGAGGCTCGACTTCAAACTTGTTATGTAGATGAAATATCCGACGTTTTGCAATTGCCCAGCATCTTCTCCATAGACGTTGAAGACTTGGAACTGACTAGTGAAGACTTGAGAAAGAATAACGATCGCCAAAGAGACGATGGTCGGATAGATCTTCGGCAAAACGACGTGCCAAAGGATCTGGATCGTGTTGGCGCCGTCTAAGGATGCGCTTTCGATATTCGCAGGATTGACGTTGCCCATCGCATTCGCATATAGCAATACATTCACGCCGAAGCTCATCGTGATCGTGAATAGCATCATGACCCATAGTTGAGCATCGGGATTATCTATAGGCGATAGTATATGGACATTGAACACCTGGTCCAACAAAGCAGGCAAAGCCGTTCCTATCATGAACTTGAAGATAACGCCCAGAATGATCCCGGAAAGCACCTGAGGCAAATAAAGCACAGCGCGGAAAAAGGCACTTCCGGGCTTCTTCTTATAAATGTAATAGGATGCGAGAATGGCAAGAGGCTGGGATATGAAGAGGTCGATCGCGATGAAAATAAAGGAATTGCGCATCGTGTACGGATATTTCGTGATGGCTTCCCAAGCCACCTTGAAATTGTCGAATCCCACAAATGAAATGGTAATTTGCTGAGTTACGCTATCTTGTGAATAATGCTGAAAGGCCATAACGAAAGAATTGATGTTCACATAAAGATAGAAAATGAAGAAATGCAAAATCGGGATGATCAATAAGGATATATAGAACACAAAGTGCCCTATTTTCGCCTTATTGAGTTTCCTTCCACCACTATGGGTCAACGTCCGATACATGATGCTCGTCCTCTAAAGGCTATTTCGACATGTTCGACCAAGTGGATTCGGAGATCTTCGTTTTGTCGAAGATGTCATCGGCCGTCGAACCGTATTTTTTGAAAGCGTCAAGATAGCCGCCAGTGATACCGACTCCGCCGGCATCGAAATTGGTGAGTTTCATATCATAGGAAATGATGAAGGAAGACAGATTCTTTTTGAAACGCGTGGAAGCACTGGAGCATTGGACGACATCGGCATCCTTACGGAGAGTGGCAAGATCGCTGTAATAGGAATTGTTGAGCTTGCTCATATCGTAGGAATAGCTCATCGGAACGGTTAGACCTGTCTTTTCTGAGAAAGCGGCCAATTCGTTGTCGGAATAGATAAATTTGATAAACTCCTTTGCGGCTTTATCGGTTCCGGCACTCACCGTTCTCGCATTAGCAAAGACCATGGTGCTGCCAACGTTGAGGAGGGTCGGTTTCTTGCCGTTGCCTTCGGTCACTTGCCCTTCTAGTTGCGTTGGAAGAGGCATGAAGGCCGTGTGGCGATCTGGAGACGATGGATGTTGGGCCTTATAAGTCTTGAAAGCTCCGACGTCAGTCGCTTCGTGGCACCAATAGGAGCCTTCCCAAATCGTGCCAAAACGTCTTGTGTTATAGCCATTAACAAACCATTTCTGAGCTTGGGACGCTGAGCCATTCGAATCGGCGAGTTGTTCGGAATCCAGCCAATTTTCATTTAAGGCATTTTGGAAGAACGCCAAAGCGTAATATCTATTGGCCATCGAATATATTTGATAGCCGTTATTGTCGTCCAATTTGACTTTCTTGGTCGTTGGTTTCTTGATGGAGGAACCACTATAGAAGAGGTCGCCGGCTCCTTTCCAATCACCTTCCGTCTCAGTCACCACATCGACTTCGGCATCCGTCCAATTGCAATAGACGTCCCTCATTCCATCGCCGCCGGTAAGCGAAGCCCATAAGGCGATCGGCAAATACCACGAATATCTATGGCCGCTGCCGCAAAGGACCATCGGGGAAATGCCCAAGTCCTTCATTTTATCGAAGAGGACGCAGAGTTCCTCAAGCGAGGAAGGCAAACCGTCATCGTAATCGCCTTTGACGCCGTTTGGACCAACCGACTTGGTAACATCTTTAGCGGCGACGAAATCGGCGGATCCATATTTGCAAGAATATGTTTCTTTATCACCGGCTTCAACGCTTGGGTCGGCAAAATAGAGATTCTTGTCATCGAAAAGATCCTTATCATAGGTGAGGCCTGGGAACCATTCATAATGCGGAAGCCCATAATACTTGCCATCGGTTCCTTTCATCCTCTCTAGCAAATCGACTTCAATCTTGTCTTTGATCGGTTCAACGACGTCACTTAGATCGAGAAGATAATTCTGAGCGGAAAGCTGATACATATCCGGATTCGTTTCATAAATATAGACATCGTAACCGCTGTCACGCATGTGCTCGGTCCAGGTTATGCCTTTGGCCGTGGCGGTTCTGATTTTGATGCCTTTCTTGCCGTCTTGGAAGCTAACGTCGGCATTGGCTTGGGAGAAGCGGCTAGCCGCTTCGGTGACCCACTCCTTACCGCCGGTTCCGTTAAAAATCAAAACGCTAAGGGTCGTGGTAGTGCTGTCATCAGCTCCGCCCGATTGGCCGCACGACGCCAAGACGCAAGCGGTTAAGCTGGCGAAGGCGAGATACTTCAAATTGCTTTTTTTCATGTTTTTTCTCCTTTTATTTAATGACTTATTTAGTCAATGTAACCTTAAGCGAATACGTGCAGATGATGTCGCCCTTCTGCAATTTAAGAGAAAGGGTTCCTTCAATCGAATCGTTATCGCCAATGATCGATGAAGCATCGAACATTAAGGTATCGTTTATAAGCGTGGCATCGACGATTTTCTTGCTTTGGTAAGATGCGGTGATAAGATCCATCGCTCCGTATTTGCTACCAAGCCCTATGGAAGCGAATCCATTCACGAGCTTATTCGAAACGTCCGAAACGGAGGAAGTCTGATAACTTCCGGAGATTCCTTCGAACTCCATCGGAAGATAGCAATCATCAACTGTTATCGTCGATTGGGTCTTCCCAGAAATCGTCCTTTTTATTCCCAAATAGCCAAGTTTGGCGCAGTTGATGGTGAGATTCTCAAATTTCATCCCGCCCATGCCGCCATAGTAGAGGCCGCCAAAGAGCGAGACGATCGGATAGTCGGAATTGACCGTGACGTCTTTGATCAAGCAACCATGGGCTTCGGAGCAGGAAATGAAACCGACGCCAGAAGCAAATAATCCTTTCGAATAATTGTCGCCCCAGCCGTCGCTTAAGACATTGAAGGTGACGTCATCCAAGATGGCTCCGCACATAACGACGGCCAAAGTGGAATGGAAATTGTTGTCACCCGACGTAACGCCGTCTTGGGCGACCGCGAAAGTGATGTTCTCAATCTTCGCACCGCCACCAATACAAGAGAAGAAGCCGCCATATACCTCGGAGATATAAACCGTCTTGCCATTGCCGTCTAGCGTTCCCCTAAAGCCAATGCAGCCATTGCCGCTGATCTGCTCCAATATCCATCCGCCATGCTTAACGGGATTAGAATCGGAGCCGATATCGTTGGCCAAGCGATAATATCCGTAATTGATTACGCGATCTTCCGTCGTGCCATTGCTTTTGTGGCGATAAGTATCGATGGACACGAATTCGTCCACGGTGGAAACGATTTTGGTGATTAGCAATACCGGCGCATAGACGGTAATGTCTTCGCCATCTTTCTTCGCTTTAATGACGATATCTCTTTCGCCTGCCAAATTGGCTCCGCTAATCAAGGATGGGTCTATCGATGCCGCATTCGATCCGAGATCGGTTCCGGCGATGGAAATGGAAGCAATCGACCCTTCATCGAGGCCCGCTTCCAAGAGATCCAAACTGATCGAGGAGTCACTTAAAAGAAACTCTTGTCTCGTCGAAAGAACGGTGGAATTCTCTTCTTCCCCTAGAAGTATTTTCTTAAGGCTTGCAATTTCCGAAGACTGTACGCCGACATAACCCGTCAAATAGTTATATATCGCGTCAGAAAGGGTTCCTCCATCTTTGCCATAATACGTAACCATGTCATCATGAAGTTCTCCGAAAGCGACGTAATTCGAACTGGTATTCGAATAAACGCCGGTATCGGTGAAGGATTTCTTATCCTCCGAAACGGCGCTTCTAAGCCTTTCGCCGAACTTGCTGAAGCTTGTTAATTCATAATCGCGGATCGTATCTTCATAACTCACGCCAAGAAGCCCTTCGATCAAGAAGGCCAAGGTGCCGGTTCTATCGGCGCCGGCGTTGCAATGGAAATAGACTGGATAATTGTCTTCGTCGGCGAGAGTTTTGAAAATCTCTCTAAGGGTCTTCACCGAAATGCCGTCATTCTGTCCAGCCGCCGTTTGGTTATCCTTGGCATACGCCCCGAAAGTGTCGTATCCATTCGACTTCGCAAACGAATCGGGGTCGATTATGCGGTTATATTGCCCTAATTGGCCTTGGATATAAGTCTTGCTCTCGTCGAAATAGCACTTCTTCTGATCGGCGTCGTCTTTGTTGGTGATGCGAAGATCGATCTCAGTCTTCATCCCAAGTTCTTCATTGAAAGTTTTGATGCCAGCCTCATCAAGCTCGGCATAGCCGCTGAAGTTATTCAACAGGCCACCGCGATATAGCTTTCCGTATGCGATTTGTTTATCGCCCGCTTTCCAACCGCCTAAATCACGGATGTTATAGGCTCCGGAAGCACTGATTAGGCGAACGGAAGAGCCGGTGGTTTTGAAACTTGACACAGAGGAAGTGTCTTTCGTTCTTGTGCCCTTCACCTTCCAATAATAGGTTGCGTTAGGTATAAGGTTCTTGGCTTCATAGGTGTTCGATAAGGACGAAACTTTTATTTCGCGAGCATCGGAGAAATCGTCTTTCGTGGCCAAATATATGGTGTAATTGGCGCTGCCATCCTTCTTCCAAGAAAGTTTCACGGAATAGTTAGTGAGGTTCTTGTTCTCCGCTTTTTTGGCTTCGGAAATCGTCGCGATCTGTTCCTCTTCCGTTTCCGCATTCAGATAATTCGCAATCGGAGTCGGGGTGATGTTGAAGGATTCGCCTTCGCTAGGCGAAAGAAGCTCGATTTGGCTATAGGTAATGACTGGATCGTCTCCGTCGTCTATGATGGAGCTATCAGGAATAGAGGAATCGATATTGCCTTGGCTGCTTTGTTTTTGGGTGTCGCAACCCGTCACGACTAAAGACAAGGAAGCGAGTCCCATCAAAGCGAGGCGCATGCTTTTTCTTTTCACAATCTGACCCTCCTATAGAACCAATAAATGTTTTGTAAGCGTTTTCATTATAATGAAGCCTACGGCGTCATGAAATTGCTTAGGGGAACGGATGTGTCCTATTTTTTTACTTTCAAACCAAAATTGAAAAGATTTGCAACACGATATTTTACTGCCATGTCCAATCGAATCATTTAGAATATGAGCATAAGAAGCGCATTTTCGCGCCATATCGCAAGGAGGATCCGATGCGTTCGTTCCGTTCTGAGCAATACCTATCAAAAGACCCGACCCTTCACGTATTTTTCTATAAAATACAAGGCGAGGATCCGATTCATACCCACGATTTCATCGAGATCATGTACGTGAATTCCGGAGAGATAGAGCAATTCGTGAACGACAAGCACTTCATCACGAAAAAAGGCGACCTTGTGTTCATGAATTACAACAGCACGCATCGTTTCAAGTCCAATGGAGAGGCCGCTTATTTCAATATTTGCTTCTATCCGGAAACGATGGATAAGATGAGCGCACACGATAACGCTTTCTCATCGCTCCTTCTTTCGACTTTCAACGAATTCTCAAAGGGAGAAAACGACGGCGTTGTGACTTTCTCTCCCAGCGAGCAAAAACAAGTTCAAAACATCTTAGAGCTTATGGTGGATGAGCAAAACAAGAGATTGCCGCACTTCGACTTGGTCAATGAATCATATATGGCTATCCTGATCACTCTAATCTCTAGAAAGGTGTCTTCCCCCGAAGAAAGCGAAAGCGATCCATGGGAAGATCTCGTTGACTATATCAATAACAACCTCGATAGCGGGCTCACCCTCGAGTCGCTAGCCAAGAAGTGTTATTACAATCCATCTTATTTCTCTCGCTTATTCAAGAATCACTTTGGCGTCTCTTTAGTGGAATATATCTCCAACAAACGGGTTGAAAAAGCCCTAGAGCTTCTAAGCGAGACCAATATGTCGATCAAAGCGATTTCTTCCGCCTGTGGTTTCTCCAATCGCAGCGTTTTCTATCGCGCTTTCTCAAAAATCACCGGCAAAACCCCAACAGAATATCGAAAAAAAGACAATCAGATTCCTTTTTTAAAGAACAAATTGGACTAAAACACGTATTGAAAAACAACGATCAGTCTTCATATTGCTTAAAAAGCATTGATTTTTAACGTCCTCGCGGCGAAACCTAAACTTTTTTAAACGCATCAGCGGAACAACACACGCCATCTTGTCTTCTATACGCAAACTTATTCTTCGTAATAATCATTACATGCCGGTTTGGCCTTATATTCGTCAATGGCGGCAGCAAATTTAATCAATTTTCTCACCGCCAAATTATGGCCGACTTCTCCATAAAATTTAGGACCCACAATCACGATGGCCCCACGCTTCATAAATAAAATTTCAACTGCTCATCAAACAACCTAGGAAATCTTCTTATAGGCTCTTTTACGTTAAATGAGCGATTTGACAAGTTTCAAATAAGCAGTTTGAGGAATTTTAAATGAGCAATTTGCACTGGCGGCCTAAAGATAGACGCATCAAACATTTTATGTGGGCAGTCCGATCGCCAACGATGGGCACGGGCAATCTGCTATGGAAACTAAGGAGAAGGACTATCTGCTATTCAGCACAAAAATGCCAGTTAAAGGGGGTCAACTTCGCATTTTTATCAAATTACCCCCCTTTAACTCCTGTTTTTAGCAACGCAGTCAACTATAATAAAATCGAGGAAAAACAATTTATGCTATTATTCAAACGTGAAAACTATCTTTCGAAAATCCGCAATTTCTATCATATTAACGATCTCATCAAAGTAATCACGGGCGTCAGGCGCTCAGGCAAGTCTTCAATCATGCGTCTTATCGCTGATGAGTTGCAAGAAAAAGGGGTAAAAGAAAGCAATATTTGCTTTTTGAATTTAGACGCAAAAGGGATGCGTAATATCAAAACCGCCGATCAATTGGAACGCCTTATCGATAGTAAAGCCAATGTGAAAGGAACGAAATATCTTTTCCTCGACGAAATTCAAAACGTGAAGGGATATGAAGAAGTCGTCAATGCCTATCGCGAAGAAGGGGATTACTCGATTTTTCTCACTGGCAGCAACTCCTATCTTCTCTCGGGCGAGCTTATGACGAAGCTTACAGGTCGCTATATCGAATTCGAAGTCTATCCCCTCAATTTCGAAGAATACCTACAAATGAAGGGATTTTACCATATGCCAATCGGCCTTGATCTCGCCACGGAGCTAAGAAACTACCTGCAGGAAGGGGGATTCCCGGAGACAGTCCTTCTTCCGAGCCTAGGCGCAAAAAGAACCTACGTGAAGGCTCTTACGGATGAAATACTCAAGAAAGACATTTATCGTCGAATCAAAATAAGAAAATGCGACAGTTTTGATGTCGTCATGCGCTACATGATCAACAACTTTTCCAGACCCACAAGCAAACGGAATATCCTAAAAGGGCTCGAAGAAGGAGGACTCAAGATAAAGGAATCCACCTTGATGAGATACATCCAAGCGCTGGAGGACGCCAAAATCATCTATCCATGCCAGAATTTCGATCTCAAATCAAAACGCTCTCTGAGGGGCGAAAAGAAATACTATCTCTCCGACCTCTCATTCACTTTCCTGACTGACCCAAATAACATCTCCGCCTATGGTCCGTGCTTAGAAAATATCGTCTACATTTACGCGAGATCGAAAGGATATGAAGCTTATGTCGGCAAAATAGGCAAATTGGAATGCGACTTTGTTCTCCGCGATTTAAATCTCGACTATTCCTATGTGCAAGTGGCCTACACCATCGCATCGGATACGAACACCATGGAAAGAGAGTATCGCTCGCTTCTTTCTATCAAAGACAACTATCCAAAATATCTATTGACCACTGACTTCTTGTTACAGAAAAAAGACGGCATAAAAAACGAGAATCTCATGGAATTCATGCGAGATGGCAAGCTTTTTTAGCCGCCATCTTGTAAGCCTATCTTCTTATGCCGCTTTAGGCGCCCAGCGAAAAAGCAATCCGTCAAAAATCCCAGCCTATTTTCTCGGCTGTGAGATTGTTGACCTTGAGTTTCATCCGATACCGTTCCTCTTCTAGTTTCGAGGCGGGGCTTATGAAAGCGAGCTTTCCTTTGTCCTTCTCCGAATACCCGTTAGAAGCATCGACAAGTTTGTATGTAGCCCTTCCGAGTTTGGAAGCGTTAAACGTCTCGTCCACAAACGAGCCATCCTTTTCGAAACACCCTATTTCCTGATAATGCTCATCGTTATCGACAGCCCTAAATAAAGCGACCGGAACTTCGCTCTTCCAAATCAGATGAACACCATCAGGTCCATAAGCGGCGCCAAAGGATTCCGGAATGTTCTTTTCTTTTGCTTTCATGATGCCAAAGAAGCGATATTCATGGCCTTCCTCTGTCTTAAAGGAAATCATCGAGGAATCGAATGAATGCCCTATCTCCATATCTCCATCAAATACCTTGGTTTTCGGAGTGAAGCCTGGGAAATAAACCTTGAGATCCTTCCCCGATAAAGAAACAACCGACAATGTATCGATTCTCCCATCTTTAAGCGAAAGGGAGACTTCGAAATTGCCCCTCGCTTTAAGACCTTTAAAGGAGACATTCCCCCATTTCTTCGGCAATGCGGGCAATAACGATATATACCCTTCGTGGCTTTGAAGTAGCATCTCCGCCATCCCAGCTAGCGCCCCGAAATTGCCGTCAATTTGGAAAGGAGGATGGACATCCCAAAGATTGGGGTGCGTCTTCTCTTTTAGCATCGTTTGAAGGAGTTTATACGCGTGCTCCCCTTCTCCTGTTCTGGCCCAGGCGCATAGGCGATGGGCAAGAGCCCAGCCGGTTGATTTATCGCCGCGATATTCCAAAGTGACTTTCGCCGCATCTAGCCATGCCGGAGTCTCATTGGTGATGATATTCCCTGGCATTAATCCAACCAATTCCGAGATATGGCGATGGCAATATTCGCCGATCTCTCCATAGAAATGTTCTTCGCCATATTCCTTTATTTGCCCCGAATATCCAATCTCAACAGGCGAATAATGGCCGATTTGCAGGGTTTCTGCTTTAGTAACTTCATCTTTCTCTTTTAAAATCGAGTTAATTGCCAAATCGTTGCGAGCGTTTTGCTCTAGCCATTGCTCATCGAATGCGCATCCGATCGTGTGGTAATACTGCTGTTCCTTGGCGTCGTTTTCCCAATGTCCCGATAGAATCTGCTCAGGAGAAGCGCTATAAGAGCAAAGATACGTTCCATCGTAATCTTTAACGCAGGAAACCAAGAAAGCAGCCAAACCGTGAATGGCTTTATAGGCTGCGCCTTTTAAGAGCTTTTCGTCTTGCGTGAATTCGTAAGCATCCATGAATAATTGAGCGGTCATGCCTCCCGTTCCAGGTCCGGAATGGGTGTTCTGCGACATCCCTTCCACTTGATATGCGAAAGCGCCTGTCCCGATGATCCATGCCCCTTTTGCAGGCTTTTTTCCAAAATTGTCCTCAATCCACTCGGCCGCGTTATCGCTCGCTTTAGGCAAATATGCCTCAAAGAAATCAATATAGGCGTCAAAGGTTTCAGCGAGATTCGTGCTGAACGCGGGCCAATAATTCATCTGAATATTGATGTTATGCCAAAAGCCGCTTCCCCAAGGCGATTTGTCGTGCGCCGTCCATACGCCTTGCAAGGAAGCGGGCAACCCCCCTTTGCGAGAAGAGGAAATCAACAAATGCCTTCCGAAGAAGAAATAAAGCTCTTCCAAATAGGAAGCGTCCTCGTCATTTCGATAGGCTTCGATGAGTTCAGGAACGGAACGCTTATCCGAAACATCGCTCAAAGAGAAATCAACCCTGCCCATGAGGGACGAATAGTCGTCGAAATGCCGTTGGTATAATTCATAATAAGATAGCGCCGAAGCAGTTTTCATCGTTTCTAGGACTTCTTTTTTCGGATCATCGCCTAACGCTTTCTCGGCATAGAATGTTTCTTTGATTAGTCGATAGGAAGTCGCGGCGACGAAGACCAAAGTTGTTTCTTTCGCATCGTTTACCGCATACGAATCGCCCTCTTTTTCGATTTTGCCATCGCTCTTAAGGCTCAAACGGGCGTCGAAAAGAAGGGAACGGAAGGGCAAAGACCCTCGCGCGGTCAAATACCCGTCTTCAAAATCGACTTTCCCGACTCTTCCTCCGTCTTCCACGCTTCTAGAGCCTAAATATGAGATTACGAGTTTGGCTTTAAAGGAGATGGGTTTGGAGGACGAAATATGATACACGAGCGCCTTATCTGGGTATGAATAGAAGCATTTTCTCTTGATATCGCAGCCATTTTCCTTGAAAGAGGAATAGACGACGCCGTCTTTTAAACGGAGCCCCCTCTCATAGTCGCTTATTTCTTTGGTCATGAAATCCAAATGGATCTCCATGAAGTTGCTGACGCCGCCGCGCGAATAGTCGTTTGCGAACTCATTCGTCGTGATTTGTATCCTCTCAGGATGGACGCCTCCGAAAATCGATGCGCCGAAGCGGCCATTCCCAATAGGAAGCGAATATTTCTCCCACCCTTCTAAGGAATTCGGGGCTTCTTCTTTATAGATGAGCCTTAGATCTTTTTTCATATTCTTCCCCTCGCAAACGGTCTCTATCTTTGATTATATCACGGCCATTAAGTCGGTTATGTGCCTCGAAATCAAAGACAACATCACTCTAACCCAAGGGTAAGGAAATAATAAGCCGCCTCCCATAAGAGGCTCTTCCCTTCCTTTGTCTTTGAATCGGCATTCGATGATTCAGAGGATACAAATAGATATGTCGTCTCCTCGAAAGAAAACCAGGAGGAGAATTTCTTTCCTTCGTTATACGACACATTGTCTTTGTCGTAGACCTTGATGCCTCTCTTTCCCCCTGAATCTCCATCATATAAGGATATCGGAAGTTCTTTGATCGAATCGAAGGCCTCCCCCGTTCCTTCTTGAGTATAGGCTAGATATTCAGTGTGGGAAGAAAGGACGCTCTCACCAAGGAGAAAGAGGTCCGATATGCCTGATAGGTAAGTGGAAGCCAAGACATTGAATTGAAGATCGCTAGGAAGAAGGGAGAAGCAATTGACCGTTAGGATCCCATCACCTTCCACTTTCTTATGAAGATCATCTTGGAAGGAAAGATCTTTGGTCGAAGCGGAGACGAAGATCTCCAAGGTCTCATCATCCTTTGCCTTGTCTTTGTAGTTATAGCCAAAGCCCAAAACAGCCGCGACTATCAAAGAAACGCCGGCGATCTTCCACCAATCGTATTGCAAGAAAGAAAGAAAAAGCTTGTTCTTAACCTTCATTTTCCTTCTCCTCATAGCCCAACAAATAATCTTTCCTAAAAGATAAGGAATACCTCTTCCCTTCCATAAAAGGAGAGGATATCTCAATCAATAGCAAGAATGTCCTTTCTTTCCCATCGTTATCAAGAAAGATTAGCTTACGGAAGCCAAGCTTTTTATAGAAGTTTGTTCCTTCTTCTTTAAGAAAGGAGAAGACGCCATTTTCTTTGGCTTCTTTGTTTTCTTTTAAGAAAGAAGCGATGGAACAAAGATGACCATATTTATAAAAGAATAGGTAATAACCAAGGAAAATGCCGATAAGAACGATTCCTATAGATATACCGAAATATAAGTAGGTATCGCTTCTGGGGTGCAAAAAGAAAATAAGCAAGATAGCCACGAGACAAAGAGAACTTATGACGGCTCCCAAAATCAAAAACGATCTCTTCTTCTCCGATAGATTCTTTAAGGAGGCATAGACGTCCTTCATTCTCCCCTCTCCTTAATGAATTCGTCCCTTAAGCCCTTATGGTAGATCGAAGGATAGTATTCCTTATTCGTGAATTCATCGAAGATGCTTAAAGCGTACAGATTCCAAGAAACATAGATAATCGGCATAAGGAGCAACAAGGTGAGTGCAATCATCAAGACCATGATCATTATCCAATCGATGAGTTCCAAGCAAAGAATGCCATATGGCACCAACAAAAAAACAAGCGTCACAAGCGGTTTCTTAAAGCAATAGGAGAAGGAATTGGAGAATAGCTTGCCGAAGGGATTCGAATAATAAAGGATCTGGGAAGTCGCCATCATAAGGGCTGGAAGGAGCAACAAGCAAACCCCAGCGACCAAATAGGATATCCACGTTTCAGAAGCGCTTAAGGAAATGAATTTGGAAGCGAAGAAAAAGAAAGAGAAAATGAGCCATAAAGGGAAATAAGAAGGGAAATTCTTCTTGATGCCCAAGATGAAATCATGAAAGAAATAGATGCCCTTCCCCCACGCCCAATTTCGGAAGATTCTCCCTAATCCCGCAAAAGCGAGAAACAAAAACAAAAAACAAAGGCAATAGACGAAATCGAAGATCAAACACGTCGTTTTGTAATAGGAAGCGTAATCGGCTTCGCCTAGCGTCTCCGAAGCCGGCATAAGAAACGTGTAATACTTTAGCAATATAGCGGTGATCAAAGGGAATCCGAACAAAAGGAATACGCCGCCAAAGGAAAGGAACATCCCTAAACGCGTTCTAAAAAAATCGAAAAACTGCGCCTTTCTGCTACCAGGCAGGTTCTCAATAGCGAAATCCCTTTTGGCCGGGCGAAACTTCATTGTCTTCCCTCGCCGTCAAAGACATAAGACGGATCGACCTCGCCCAATTCAGCCGAGGGCTTAATCCAAGAGAGACGGCCGTCCTCCAAGCAATAGACTTTAGAGGATACATAGATTGCCTCTTTAAGGTCATGGGTGATATATATCGCGGTGGATTTGCTGGCGAGAAGCATTCTCTTGATCGTCACCAAAACGTCCTTCTTATGCAATGGATCAACATTTGAAAGCGGCTCATCAAGGAGTACAAGATCAGGCTTTTTGATCAAAGCCCTGCCCAAACACACCTTTTGGATCTGGCCGGTGCTTAGTTGCCTAGGCTTACGGGACAACAAAAACTCAATCCCCAAATCCTTCGCCATCTTCATGACGTTTTCGTCTATCGTCTCATATGATTGTCGTTCTATTTTCAAAGGGAAAGCGAGGTTATCGTAAACCGTCAAATGTGGATAAAGAGCGAATTCCTGCATCACGTAGGACACTCTCCTATCCTTCAGTCTCATCTTCGTTATGTCTTTACCATCGCTAAGAATCATCCCATCGTAGGCGAGTTGGTTCGATAAGGCACGGAAAAGGGTTGTCTTTCCAGACCCCGATTCGCCCATCAACGCACTTATCTCCCCATCTTCGAAAACGCAAGTCACATCCTTTAAAGCAGGATATTCCTGCCTCTTTTTGCCTAGATATGTGACGCTTAAATTTTTGACTTCGATCTTCGGCATGGGATTATGGTAGCAAAGAAGAGAGATATTTAAATGCGAAAATCAAAGGACGACGCCTTTGACGATGATGAGATTGCCGTAGATTCTCTCTTCTCCGGTTTGGATGACGGCATAAGCATTCTTAGCCTTCTCATAGAAGGCGAATCTTTCGATCTCAGAGAGAGGGTGATTGAGCGCTTTCTCGTATTCGCCTAAGATAGCTGGTCTCTTCATCCCCTTTTGCTTATCGCCATCGGTCAAAGCCATCGCGATCAAAGGCTCTTCGGAATACGTGTCCAAGGGGATCACGCTCATGACGGCTTTCGCGACTGTGACGGCGTCGATCCCCGGCATACGAATAAGCCTTTTCGCGCAGGTTTCGCCAGGGAAATTGGCGTCGGCGATGACGATTGAGTCGCCATGCCCCATATCACAAAGGATCTTCAACAAATCCCCCGTGAGCAACTTATCGATTCCAGATAGCATTTCTTTTCTCCTTTAGCCTGTAGGCTTATCTTCCGAAGAAGATTATACCAAGAGCGAGAGAAAGGGGCGAAAAAGAGAAATATTGCGTAATTTTACTAATGTAAGCGTTTCCATTTATAAAAGAAGTGTCCTACTTTTTTACTCGCATCGTCCCGTTTCTTGTCTTTAAGGACAACCCATCCATAAAATTTGGTATCGAGCTATAGTTTCGCTTTCCTTTGGCAACTTGTCTAAGTGTCGACTCCAAAGCGGAACCCATACCAAAAAAGGAGAAAAATATGGTAAGCAAGAAAAAACTCACGTTGCTATCCGTAACCGGACTTCTTAGCGTGTTAGCCGTCGGCGTAGCAGCCTCAGTTGGAAGTAACAAGATCATCGGCGCTCTCGGCGAAGATGGAACGGTTTGGAAGCACTATGCCGCAGTCGAAGCGACCTACACCACCCACGGTTCATTGGAGTTTTGGGCAAGCTGCAGCGATTTAGGCACCCATGTCTTCACCAAACCAAGCGGCACCATCGAAGAAGGCGGCAATTTTGCCGAGACAGTCTACTTCACCGCATTAGAAGAGACTGACGACCGCTACGTCGCCAAGAAAGTCCCAAGCGTCACTTTCGACGCTCGTGGAGGAAATGCTGTCGCGACTCAAAAAGTCGCCTATGGCACGGCCGCGAGCGAACTTCCGGACACCACCCGTGCAGCGGACAACTATTATGAGTCATATGAATTCGGCGGATGGTATAAAGACGGAGCTGCGTTAGCGGATACCGATACCATAACCGAAAGCATGGATCTTAAAGCGGGGTGGAAATATGGAGAAGGCAAGAAAGTCTACTTGGATAATTGGATAGCTGACAACTTCACAAAGAGCGATAACGTCACCATAAAAACAGCTTCTTCCGTCAGTGGATTTACCAAAACCGATAATGACGGAATCATGTTTGCTCCTGACGACAACGCAATAGGAACAATGACTGCTCCAGCTACTAATTTCAGCGAAATTTTAGACGCAACCAAAGCCGTTTATATGTATGTCGGCGGATTCAATAGCTACAACAAGATGAACATCACTGTTTCCTCCAGCGTGGAGCTTTTTGACAACAAAGGCAATCAAGACGTAAAATACCTCACAAGAATGTTGCTGCGTTTCACAAAAGAATCCGATGGCAAAGTTCATTTGCACTACTCAGATACCACAGTTGAAAATCCTGTTTATTACAACAACGGGTACAAGAGTTATGCTAATGACGTTACTCTTACGGACGATCAGGCAAACGGCGTAGAAGGCTTGGTCTTCACCGCTAACCAAAAAGGATCAACCAGGAGCTATTGGATAGGCAAGCCTTACTACATCAATGGTGAGGAAAGATATTTAGATGCCTCGCAAAAAACCGGCTACACCATCGTGAACGCCGATTTGAAAAAGAAAGATGAAGTTTCTGGCGCAGCTCCTTGGGGTGAATGGGTAGAATGGGTTGGCGGCCTAAACGAATGTATCGGTATTAGCGGTAACAACGCTAACGCAGCCGCCATGCTCACTTTTGACAATATCAACTTCTCAGATTTATTTGCAACCGGCAAAGGCGTTAAATTTACCATCGGCAATTGGAATGGCGATCAACACATCTACTTCGGTGACACCGATTTAGGCGTTAATGGTAAAAAGCCGAGTAGTATCCCTTCTCACACGGTCGATTCCATTGAAAAAACTTGGCACAACTGGGAAATCAGAATCGACGACATCGGGTTCCATGCTTACAATAAGAATGGAGATACAACCTATGATGTTCCTCTTACTGCCGCTCAACTCGCAGGAACCGAAGGCATCAGTCTACAGCTCACCACAAATCGTTCTAACGGTTATTTCTTCCTTCTCTCTAACCTCTATACCTACCACTTCTAATCTCTAGAATCACTAGATGCATCAAGGCCATCATCACGATGGCCTTTTCTAATGCGTTCTTTGTTGCATTTATAATCTCGTTTGTCTCTAAAACAGCATAATAAGGTGTCTCATATCCTTATATTCATAATAGAAAATGATATAGTGAGACAAATCAATCAAGGAGATAATCACGCATGGCATTGGACAAGGACTTCATGTGGGGCGTCGCCGCCTCCGCTTACCAAATCGAAGGAGCCGAAAACGAGGGAGGAAGAGGTGAAAGCATTTGGGATAGCAAATACACCGAAGGACATATCCTCGGCGATATGAATGGCAAATACGCCTGCGACCACTATCACCGCTATAAGGAGGATGTCGCTTTGATGAAGAAGCTCGGCATCAAGCACTATCGTCTTTCTGTGAGTTGGCCGCGCATCCTTCCTGACGGCACTGGAAAACTAAATCCCGAAGGCGTCAAATTCTATCAGGATTTGGTCGACGAACTCTTGAAAGCGGGCATCACCCCTTGGGTCAACCTCTTCCATTGGGATCTCCCTCGCAAGCTATATGAGAAAGGCGGATACCTCAATCCTGAAATCAGCGATTGGTTCGCTGAATACGCGACCCGCGTCGTCGAGATGTTCGGCGACAAAGTCTATCAATATATCCTCTTCAACGAGCCCGAATGCGTGGCCGAAGACGGCCATTTCCTTGGTAACCACGCGCCATTCTTGAAGCTCTCTAGGAAGGATACGTTCCGTGTGGCCCATAACCTCCTCCTTTGCCTTGGCAAAGCAGAGAAAGCGATGAGAAAGACGGCCAAGCACACGCTTAGCATCGGTTTGGTGCCTTGTAGCACTCCCGCCATGCCAACGAAGCCAGAAGACAAGGAGGCTGCGCTTAAATATAACTTCTCTCCGAATGGCAGCTTCTATGATGCCTGTTTCTTCTCCGATGCCATAATCAGAGGAGAATTTTCGTCAGAATATAAAGAATGGTTCGAGAAATACGACTACCACCCTTCAGCCGAGGACATGAAGATCATCAAGAGCAAGCTCGACTATTTCGCGATAAACCTCTATCGTGGGTATTATGTGGAAAGCACGCCAGAAGGAGTGAAAAGAGTCCCTATCCGCCCAATAGATAACCTCACCTCCATGAACTGGATCATCACCCCAGAGGCCATGGGGTACGTCGTCAAATATTATTACGACCGTTATAAACTCCCGATCGTCATCTCGGAAAACGGCATCGGCATCACCGAATGGAAGACCCTTAACGGCGATATACCAGACGATATGCGTATCGATTACGTCAAGCGCCATCTGATCGAAATGAAGAAGATCGCCGAGACTTATCCAGTCAAAGGATATTTCTATTGGTCGTTCTTAGATAACTTCGAATGGCAATTCGGTTACGCCAAGAGATTCGGCTTGGTATACGTCGATTATGCGACGATGGAACGCACGCCCAAGAAGAGCGCATACTGGTATAAGAAGGTCATCGAATCCAACGGCGAAGACCTCGACTGATTGAGAGACTCACTTTAGAAGCGTAAGAACACGTTGAGCCTTTGCGTTCTGTTCGAATTTTCCATTCGGTGTTTTGCGAATTTTCCATTCGGTGTTTTGCGAATTTTCCATTCGGTGTTTTGTGAATTTTCCATTCGGTGTTTTGCGATGGTTATCAATAACGGACGCAGCAAAAGAAAATCCAGCAGTGCGACTCAATGGATTCAAAAGCAAAAAGACCATTCAACAACATGGTACGCCTAGTTAGTTTTGTTTCGTTAGCTCGAGAAATAAACGAATAAAACCAAATTTGGTTGAAAGGTAGTTATTTATACACATAGGTATATTTAAGGTATAAATAAAACATCTATTGTTTACGATATAACCAATTGATAGATAGGCCAACAGATGAATTTAAAACTCGGTGGCCTCGGGAAAGCCATCGGAAGATGAGGCTATTTCTCGATATAACACGTCTTCTTATTGGTTTTATTTCATCGACCAAAAAGCGAAAAAATATATAAAGTTACAAAAATATAAAAAATGTTACGCAAAGTATTGCAAATGAAACTAAATGGCATTATATTGATGTTGCTAAAGTTACAAGACAAATAAAAATGTAACTTAGCAGGAGGCAAAATGTATGAAATTCAAAAAGTTGTTATTGGCCACTGCGATATCCTCTTCCATCTTCGCAGCGGGATACGCGGGCATTAGTAGCAGCGTCTATGCAACTAACGCTACGCAAACGACCTATAGTCTCGTCAGCAATAACACCAGACGCGTCTTAGCGGCGAATAGCGCAAACACTTCATTAAGCGCGGAGCCGGGAGACGATACGGTGAACGAGATCATCGGCACCTTGGTCTCCAAAGGCTCGGATCTCATCGTCGGAGGGCTTACTACCTATGGCAAAACGGTAGTCCTAAATCTCCTTAAAGAGTGTGGCCTCGATTTCAGAGACGCCACCACTAAAACATTAGAAATGATACAAGAGCAGCTTAAAGTCATCGAAGCCAAGATCGACGCGATGGCCAAAAGGCAAGAGCAACAGCATTCCGAAAACGTCTTCAGCGGCCTTCTTAAGGAGATAAACGACACGAAGAACAATTATCTCGATTACGTCGTCGGAGGGCTTGGATACTTGGCGAATCTCGAAAACGATCCTAGCAAGTCGGAAGACGAAATCGAGGCGGCCAGGAAAGCGTATTACAAAAACACGATCGCGAATCTTACAATAAACGGCAATCCGATAGCCACTTTCGTCGCCAATCTCGCCGATTATGTCCTTATCCCAAGCATGGCAGCCCAAGAAAAGAACGTCTTCGACTATTACGATAGCACAATCGGCGTATATGACGTCTGGTCGACTTTGAAAGTCAAAAACACGAAGAGCTTCATGGCCTATGTCGATAGCACTCTCGTCTCTTGCGCGAACCTCGCCAAATTCCAGCTCTATTACAAAGCGTTAGGGAAAGACGAAGCCACCGTCAAATCTTACGAAGGCATCATCAACAACATGGCCAAGAAGGTCAATGAGGTGAACGCTTTATTCAAAGCCAAGCTCGATTCTCTTAAGGAATACGAGGATCTTAGAGACAATGGAGTCCTCGTATATCTCCCAAGTGGCAAGAAATACTCTAGGCGTATGGCGACTTTGACCTTCGACACCAACGATAAGGTAAGCGAAGGCGAATCCCGCCAAGGATTGCTAATGGACTACTACTATTATAGCGATGGAAGACGCGGAGAAGCCTACAAATGGGCGATGGAGCTCGTTCCTGATCAGGATTTCTTAGGACGCGTCGCGAATGACTTCAAAGCTTACTCAAGCGCCTTCTGCTCCTCCTCCTATACAATCAAGGATTACCTCAAATACATCGGCTTCTACGCCAATAACGAAGAACTCTTCGACAAGGCGATCGGCTTATATAACGCCAACATGTACGCGGATGGAGATGGCTTCTTGAACCACGACTACACCTACTCCATCACCTACTTCAACGAAAAAGGCGTCTACTCCAGGAAATCGATCTACAAAGTTGATTCCTACCACAACTGGAACTTCAACGTCACGAGAACCGTCTTCCATCAATTGGACGATAGCTTCTACCTCTGCTTCGCGACACCGGATGGCGATAAACAGAAACTCGATGGCCAATACGAACACGTCTATATGGAAGACGTGATGTCCACAGTCGTAAACAAGCTCTTCTACAAGAAACACGTCTACGAGATCACGCGCACCAATAAAAGCGGTTGGTACCTCCACGATTGCTGGTAACAACGTCCTAACGATAATCTTCAAGTGTCTCCCTGCGTTTCCTGGGCGGGGAGACTTTTCAAAAGTTGCAAGAATTTCCTATTTATTTTTCATTTTTCTTCCTATTTATTTTTGACTTTTCTTCCTATTTGGCGACTTTAGCATTGAAACATAAGCGACAGAGGTATGATTATTGGCGACAATTACATTCCAAGGATATTCGACCAAATATTGGATTTCTCCTTGAAAACGAAAGGAGCAGTGATTGTAGTTGGCCCAAAATGGTGTGGCAAAACCACAACGACAAAACGCCACGCAAAAACCATCATTGACATTATGCCTCTAGAAGGCAGGCAAGATTTGATAGATCTTGCTAAAGTTTCCCCTTTCTCGATTTCTGAGCGCCGAACAGAAACCTCTCTTGATTGATGAATGGCAGCACGTCTCATTCATACTGGAAATGGCCGTTTTGCGAAAAAGAAAATGAGCACTTTAACCTTATATGAAACCGGCGAAAGCAATGGTTCTGTCTCTTTAAAAGACCTTAAAAACGGCGTTTTTAAAGCGAGCGCAACTGATAAAGGTCGAGGACTACGCTTATTACATTTGCAGAGGCGGATGGCCTTTAGCAATTAATCAAGACAAAGAAATAGCCTTACAACAAGCTAGAGATTACCATGAAATCCTCGTGACAGAAGATATGTTTTCTTTGAAAAGCATTCCCTTAAGAAGGGATGAATTAAAAGCACGCAAAGTCGTTCGCTCTTATGCGAGAAACATTTCTATCACGGCGAGTGATGAAACCATGAGGGCAGATTGCGTTGGTAGTGAAGAAACATTCAACAAAGACGTCTTCGCAAAATATCTTTCAGCTTTGCGGGCGCTATACGTCACGGATGAGGTGGAAGCTTGGAATCCTAATCTTAGGAGCAAAACTGCAATAAGATGCAAGAATACACGGCATTTTGTAGATCCGTCCATTGGGGCCGCGGCCTTGAATTTGACCCCGGACGGACTGTTTAAGGATATGAAGACGTTTGGCTTCTTCTTTGAATCGCTTGTAATCCATGATCTTCGTATTTATGCGGAAGCGAATAACGCAAAATTATATAAATATAGAGATGCAAAAAATAGAGAAGCTGACGCTGTCATTCAATTTGCCGATGGCTCTTTTGGCTTGATTGAAATAAAACTCGGAAACGAAGAAGACATCGATTCGGCGAGTGAGAGCTTAAGAAAGATCGCGGATGATGTTGATACGGACAGAACAGGCTCTCTTGCGTTCTTAATGATTGTTGCAAAGAACAAGATTGCAAAAAGAAGAGAAGACGGCGTTTACGTCGTTCCATTGGCGTGCCTGAGAAATTAAAGCGCCTCTCGATAGTACTTATGCAGCAAATCAAACGGACGAAAGAGTCTGCTTATAAATCGATAAAGCATAAAGCTTATTTCACCGATGAAATGAAAACATATTTGCCTTACTTACATTCGTATATCAATTTCGATCTTTAAGATAAAACTTCATAATAAAATACCATAATATCAATAAAAGCTTTGTCGTTTTAAAATTGGTAATGATTCCATTCTTCGTCATAGAGAATCTTATTCGAACTCTTGTCCGCATTTCGACCACATAAAATGTTTAATTCCAAGTTGCCAATGCACATTCACTGAAGATTTTTGCAATATTTGCATTTTTCTTCAACGAAAAACCCCTGCCGTTTAAGCAGGGGCTATAGATAGGAGGTTTCCGGGAGCGCCCTTTAGAAGCACCCCCGAAGTTTTTATCGTCTTACCAATGGATGCTATATCTTGCGGTTGTGCCGTAGTTATATGAGTCACCCATGTAGAAGTGGTTGATGAGTTCAGAAGTATCGCTGCTATCACGATGGGCAATGGTCCAGGTGACGCCACCGTTTAACGTCGCATTATCGGCATTCATGAAGGCGATCATCTTTTTGTTGATGGCATCCTGGTAGAGCGATTCATCGTCGTAATGCTTCCAGAACGTCTCGCCCACTCGGCAATAGTCTTTGCTCGAGAGCTTGCCATTCCAATCGTAGTAGTTATAACGGGCGTAGTAGTCGACTCCCCTTAAGAAGCCTCTGTCTTCCCTTCTCACATCGATGTTCTTATAGATACCAATGGCTTCGTCGAAGTCGTCTTGCTTGCCATCCGGTATCCTGAAGCCAAGATCCCTTAAGTAGTACTTGAGGTTATAGTCTTCATCGACCTTGTAATTATTCACGTAGAAGGAGTAGTCGCTATAGAGCATCGAGTAGAAGTCGGTGCTTGCGACGTAAGTCTTGAAGCAATGGCTCGTCCCATCGTTATAGAAGTCGTCTACCGTATTCTTCCAAACGACGTTATTAAGTCCGATCGTCGCGATGTAAGCGGACACCGTATAATCGGTGGTGACGTGGACATAGCCGCTGCTATCGAAGGTTCTCTTCAAATGCGACATCGTCGGGCGTTCCGGATCGTCGTGATTCTGCTTGATGGTATAGAGCTTCTGGAGCTCCTTTTGGAAGACGCCGTTAACGGTGTTGACGGCCGCGCACATCTGCTCAACCGCCGTCTTGATGCCCTCGATATTCGAATCCCCTGGAGCGTATTTGCTGATCTCATTGGCCGCCTCGATCTTTCCAAGAAGCGCCATGGAGTTGATAAGGAAGGCGCACTCTTTGACGAAGTTCATCCTCGGGGCATAGCTTTGGTAATCCCAGATGTCGTTTGCGCCTAAGGTGTTGTCATATAGCTCCATCAAGGTTTGGCTCGTCTTCACCGAGTTAGGAGAGGTGAATTGCTGAGCAAGAAGCTCGGTCGAGTGCCACACCTTATTGCTAAGGCCATAGAAGTTAAGGTTCGTCGGGAAGGCGTTGATGAACTCCGCTTTCTCTTTGTCGATCGTCTCTTGATCGACTCCGGCGTCCTCTTTCTCGGCGATGGCCTCAAGAACCTTCATCTCGGCGAGAATCGGCGATTTGACTTCGTTTATCCTAGCCAAGATCTTATTCATGGTGTCGGTGTCTTGGACTTGCTGTGCCTTCTTGGTCAAGCTCTCGAAGCCTTCCTTAAGCTCGACTTCGATTTGGTTGAGCTGAGAAAGTATCTGATCTATTTTCTTAGTCGTCGCGTCACGGACGTCGATTCCCATTTCCATACACGCCGTCTTGAAGGTATAAAGGGCCAAAGTGGAAATCCCCGATTTCAAGAATTCCGTGCCCTTATCGAGTATTGACTGTGAGAGCCAATCGAGCTCAACATTATCAGCCTCTAGCTTGTAAGATGGGCTATTGACGCTCATATCGACTCTGATTATGTCCTCATTAGAGGAACTAGGCATTTTGGCAGCGCATCCGCCAGCCAAGATCGCCAAGGCCGATAATCCAATCAAGTGTTTTTTCATTTTTGTTACCTCCTGGAAGATACATTTTTGCTTGTTTTGTATCTTTCCATGGCTACATTGTATGCACCTATGTATATTGTGTCAAGCACTTTTGAAACATTTTTTTATTTTTGTATCTTTTATTTAATTAGGTAGAACGAAAATTCCGATATATAAACAAAAAAAGGCGATTATGTGTTACTATCTCGAAAAATTTTAAGTTAGTAACACTTTATTGAACTTCAATTAAGAACGATTCTTCAGCTTATCGAAATATCCGCTTTTCCTAGCAAAAAATCCTCAGCGTTCAAATGAATGACGCCATCTCGAGACATATCAAAATCATCAAGGCTCATTATGTATTTCGGAGAAGGGTCTTTTAATGATGCAAAAGAAGACATCTCCCTTTCCAAAACCGTTTCATCGGATAAAACATACGCAACTTGGATAAAGCATTTCTTGCCATTTTTCATCGCCACGAAATCAATCTCGCCTTTATATGTTTTCCCGATTTTTACGTCATATCCCCTAAAAATGAGTTCGTTATATATGACATTTTCCAATATATGAGAGACGAAGACCTTGTTGGTGTCCGAACAAGCCAAAACAAAACCGTTGTCAATCGCATACTGCTTTTCGATTTTTTTAAGCGTCCTTTTTGACGGCACGTCGTATCTTTTGACGCGCGAAATGAGGCACGCTTCTTCCATCTTTTCCAAGCAGCGGTAAACATTCTCTTTGTATATGTCGCCGTCTTTGTTGTTATGGTTATAGAAGGAAACCACATTCTCGGATGAGAATTCCTTTCCGACGTTTTCGATAATATATTTGGACAAAGTGAGGAATGTTTCTTTTTTTATTCTTGAGCTCGGTGCGCAAATATCCTTGTCAATGATTCCATAAAAAACGGACTTCAGATATTCTTTGATGTCTTCCTCATCGTCGTAATCCAACCTCTGCGGCATTCCACCGCATCTTAAGTAATTCAGAAGAGGCTTCGTCGGAAGTTGAAGATGGTTTTCTTCGTGATACTCCACGAATTCGGAATAAGTGAAAGGCATTATCTTAAACTCTTTGCACCGTCCCACAAGCAAACTGGCCAATCTTCCGGAAAGGAGTTTTGAATTGCTTCCAGTGACGAAAATCGAGACATTCTGGGTCGCTTTCAAAGATGATAGGACTTTCTCAAACTGCTTGATATGCTGAATCTCATCCAAAAAGATGTAATACTTCCGCTCATCACGTATCCTTTTCAAGATATAAGAATTGAGTCTTTGGTAAGAATGTATATTCGAGAAAGCCAAATCCTCAAAATTTATGTAGATAACATGCGTATCAGGGATCTCTTTCGTGGCGACTATCTCATCTTTTATCTGATTTAAGAGAATGCTTTTCCCGCATCTTCTTATGCCAGTCAAGACTTTGATCAAGTTCGATTCATAATAAGGTCTAATGCGTTCTAGATATCTTTTTCTTTTGATGTACATGTCATTCTCCCTCAATAATTATATATTAAAAAGGCGATTATGTGTTACTATCTCAAAAAATTTTAAGTTAGTAACACTTTATTTGTATTTTTTGCTTTCAAAAAACCATTTTGGAAAAAACTTAGGCCTTCCATTATTTTTGACAAAATGTAGTTTTTTTCCGCCATCCAATGTAGTTTTTTTCCGTGGTTTATTGTAGTTTTTTTCCATAAAAAAGCCGCATTTAACGGCTTTTTATCATTCAAATGATGCTTTTCCGCCTTTATTTTTTCTTCTCTAAGTCGTCGATCATCAACAAAACCAAGAAATTCCAGCTTTGGAATCCCTTGTTATTTAGCGGCGCTCCGGTCTCGGGATCGTAATATTCATGGAACTCGCCGCATTCATCGATGTCCTTGCCAAGAAGCCTAATCGTCTTTAGGGCCATCTCCTCGGCTAAATCGTCATAGCCATAGTTCTTTAGCCCGATATAAGTGAAATAATTGGCATTAATCCATATCGGTCCCGTCCAACAGGAAGGATTGCCAGATTTGATGTTCCGGAACATCTTCTCCGCTTTAGAGACGCTACGAATGCCATATGGGCTATAGAGAGTGTTCGGATTCAGATAATGTTCTTCCACCACTCTTTTCGCCTCTTCCTTTGTGGCGATGCCGCTCCATAAAGGCAATATGCCGGCCCACGTTTCGATCCTCATCGGGAGGGAATGGTAGTTACGCGGAGCCCCGCTTTGGAGCCATTCATTCGGATCGACTTTCCTTAGTGATATATCCGCGCTATAGAAGAAACCGTCCCTTGTGTCGAATAGTTCGTCATGGATGGCTTTGGCGAGGGCTTTCGATTTGGTTTCGTATTCCTTTGCTTCGTTCGATAACCCTAGCATCGCCGCTAAATCGGACATCGCTTGGTATTCGGCTTGCATAAGGGAATTCATATAAATGGTCGCTGTAGAGCATTTCGGACGATAAAAGGCCGTTGGATCGTTGTCGAATCCTAATCCCAAATCATCGATTGGGAAAAATAGTCCGGTCTCATCATCTCTTTGGTGCTTCTCGTAATATCCGATGAATTTTTGCATCTTCGGATATCCGTCCCGCAGCCACTCGGCACCGCCATAACGTTTCGATATCTCGACGGCATGAAGAGCCAAACATGGCTTATGGATGTTGGTGAATACCCTCGGATCTAAAGCGAATAGCCACCAATGGGTGTCCTGAACCAAAATGGGGATTCTCCCTTGCTCGTCTTGAGCATCGAGGAAGTTAAGGACGCAGCCTTTTTCGTATTCCTCTATCGAAGGATCGTTGATCCCCATCAATGCGAACCCCGTTAGCCAGGAGTCCCAATCCCATAGCTGATGCCTGTAGGCGGCACCTGGGACAAGATACGGATGCTTTAAGTTGGCGACAGGCTCACGGAAATTGTTCTTATAGCTGCTTAAAATATAGTCTTTGATCTTCTTCGCGTAACGCATATCTTCTTGGGTCATACTAACTCCTATCTCACTAATACCTAAATTCTAGAAAACGTCGAGCGAAGCGCAAGCGGGAAACGAATTTTGGCTATAAATCGCAAAATTTAAAGATATTATGAAACAATACGAGATCAAAGGTGGCCGTTATCACTGAATTTTTAAGGAAGACAAATCTATTTTGCCTATCTTTCCTATCGGCGAGACGTCCTTAAGAAACATCGCCATATAAATCGGGAGGTATACGATTTTATCGTTGACTGACACATTGTAATTAGAGAACACTATGGCTCGATCAAAATATGGCGTTTGCATGAAATACGTCAGCGCCGAATGGACTTGGTAGTCCTTCCCGGATTTTACTTCGATAGGAAGCAGGCTCTCATCGTATTCTATAAGAAAATCGACTTCGCCATGCTTTTTATTATTGAAATAGTACATCTTAAAGCCGCTAGCATTGATTTCTTGGGCGATGAAATTCTCATAGATCGCACCACAATTTATACTCTCTCCGCGATTCAGCATTTTGGCGATCGTCGCCCTTCCGTACATCGACGACAATAGTCCAACGTCGGACAAAAAGAGTTTAAAAAGGCTGCTTTTCTTACTCGCCTCTAGCGGAAGTTGAAATTCGGTGACGTTATAAGTCGGTATGGCAACTCCAGCATCTATAAGCCAATTGAAACTATTCTCGTATCTATCAAACTTAGTGTTTTTGCCCAAATCTGTCAGCTGATATCTTTTATTTTTTGAATCGAGTTCGCTTGGAATAAGTTCGTAAGTTTTTATGAGCTTCAGTTTGGATTTTTCCTCGTATTTCGTAAAATCCCTTTTGTATTCGTTGATTATGTTTTTGTGGACGCTCATGACTTTGTTCATGTCTTGTGTGTCGACGTAAGTTTGCACCGCTTCTGGCATGCCACCGATGACCAAATACATATAGAAAGAATCCATCAGGGTTTTGTGTATGGTTTCGTCGACCGGCTCTTTACTTTCGAATCTATCTTTTAAATAGTCTATGAGTTCTTTCGTCAAGCCGTTTGCGATGAAAAACTCCTCGAGATCCAATGGATACATCTCGTACGATTCCAAATACCCAACTGGAGCAGATCTCAAATTCGTCAATTCCACTCCCAGCAACGAGCCGCTCAAAATATAACGGTAATCGCCTTGTTCGGCCAAAAATTTCAAAACGGTCAGCACTTCCTTAACTTCTTGCACCTCATCAAGAAAAACGATCGAGCCTTTCGGAAGCGTTCGTTTGCATAGTAAGCTGAATTTCAATTTAAAAGAGGCTTGGCCATCTTTGAACAACGATTCGAACATTTCCTTCGCCGATATGTCTTTTATGAAATTTAATTCGACATACTCGACGCCGCTCTCTTTGAGCGTCTCTCTGATCAAGAAGGATTTGCCGACCTGCCTTGCACCAGTGATCATCATTGGTTTTGTACCGTTTTTGATCCAATTTTTGATCTTTTCTTTTAATTTTCTATATAACATAGTTATCCACTGCATATATTATAGCTTAATGTCCGTTTTTCCAAGCGAAAAAAATGCAATTTTGCCATTTTTCCAACAAAAAATTAGATATTTTTGCCATTTTTCCAATATGGGTTTTGGAATAAAATCGGGGTATCGTTTTATAGAAAACGAAGCACAATCAAAACGATAATCGAGCGTCTAGCCTTCGACAGTTGGGAGGGTAATCGAGACGCTTCCGAAGTTTTCAATCATCGAGGTAGCGGCGGCATTCGCCATCCATCTTATTAAAGAAAGCTCGTTATTGTCGAAGCAAACTCTCACATCTTGATAAAGCGTTCCGTCGATAGTAGAGCACGAAGCGTGATACTCTCCGATGTTTTTGTCATAGGCGAGCGTGTCATAGTTATCCGAGAAAAGCATTATGGCTGAAGAAATGGCGTCGAAATCTTTTTTGACTTCCTCGTCTTCGGCTTTAGTCCACTTCGAATCGCTTTCCGAATAAAGGTAATAAGCATCCCCTTCTTTGCTTTCGTAAACGGTCGTGATGGTTGATTTGCCAGTCGTGAGATCGTTCGTGATTATCTTTTTCTCGATCGCGTCGCCTGAGATATTGAGAACATAATCGATGTTTCCGTCGCTATAGGAATACGAGCAGTTTAGCGGAGCGGAAGCGGCGTCCAAGAACGCATCTTCCCAAGTCGTTTTCTTAACCTTGCCTTTTTGATAAAGATCGTCGTCTGTTGGATGGGTCACGTCCTGAGTGCCGAATCCATTAATCGTATATGTAACTAAATCCAAGGTGTATTCGACCTTGCTTAAGGAGGAGCTTTCGAAGGTTATGGCGAGATCGCTATAAACGGAGTCTCCGATCGTAAGAGAAGAGGCGGCGTAAGCGCCCTTATCTATATCGAAAGAGAAATCGGAGAAATGAGTGGCGAATACCTCAACGCATTCCTTCATGCGCGAGAAGCAATCGGAAGAAGCGGGATTATCCTCGCTATCAAGTGTCTTTTCCCAGAAATCTCCTTTTGGCTTATAGGTGTAATAAGAGGAATTTTCGAGCGAATAATAGGCATGTTCACTGACGGAATCTCCACTTTGGGAGACGAAATCGTATGTATATTCGATAGCGTTCCCGCCGCATAAATAGACGCTTTCGGAAAGACTCGTCGATGAATCGTCGACGGGAACCTCCACAAGACGGAAATCAAGCGCATCCTTCGCTTCTTCGATGGCTGTTTTCCATTCGCTTTCGGTGACCTTTCCTTCCCTATATATCTCATTTTCGCTAGGGAGCGTCACCTCCATGCAAGTGAAACCGCTAATCTCATAGTTATAGCCATCATCTGACGTATAAGAGATTTTTCCCGGAACTTTATCCCCGAAAGTGAGGTAAACCTCCTTATAGGTCTTTTCGGCGATCGCCAAAGAAGGAACGTAATAGACGCCATAGAAGCTGGCGCTCATCGACGGATAGAACGTGAAGCTATCGTAATAATCCTTGAAGAGAAGGATTGCATCTTCGACATCTTTGAAGTAATCGGTGCATGACGTTTTCATGTACCAATCGCCGCTTTTGGAATATTTGTAGCAAACTTCCCCTTCTTTCGAATAGTAGCAATGATCGCTGCTGTTGTTGCTTGTGTTTTTATGGTCTTCGTACCTCGAGTTAGATTCCATCACGTCGCCTGCGACCTTATGGACGTCTTCGAGATAATAAGAACTGTATTCGTCCTCATAGGAATAGGAGACTTTGTACTCGCAATTGAGTTCTTCGCTCATCTTCGAAAGAGAGCTTTCCCAGAACGACTTGGTGACTTTGCCAGGAATATATATTTGATCCTCGCCCGGAAGCGTGACATCCGTTATATCGATATCAGTGAATCTAAAATAACTTCCACTATAGGAACCTGTAATTGAAAACAACTTCCCATAAGAGAAAACAACCGTTGTGCCCGTCACCTTATAGTCGTTGCCTTCGATAGAAAGCTCATCCGCTTTATAGGAATTGCTTTCATCGTCATAATGGAAGGAGGAAAAAGAAGAAACGAAATAAGAGGCAATCGTGTCATAAATGAACCAAGGTGTTCTTTCGAAACCCGGAAACTCCGTTTTGCTATAT
Organism: uncultured Staphylococcaceae bacterium; assembly: GCA_964497235.1. Lineage (GTDB taxonomy): Bacteria > Bacillota_I > Bacilli_A > RFN20 > CAG-826 > UBA4951. Next base: position 3,467 of record CAZCCJ010000009.1, on the reverse strand, counting down.
TGGCTATCGCCGTGCGGAGAGTATTGGTAAATCTTCTCTCCAACGCGCGAATAATAATATTCCTTTGCCACATTCGTCTCGATTCCAGTGATGTTGGGATCGGACGAATCCGAAGAGGAATCCAAACCGAGGTCTACATGCGCCGCCTCCCCGTCGAAAAGAACCTTCGAAAGGAAAAGGGTTGAGGAATCGATTTTGCTGATGCTGTCATAAATGAACAAAGTGGCGTTGTAATCCTTCGCAAAAGCCGAGAAAACGTTGTTCCATTCGGTATCGCTCACCTCATATGGCGCATGTTCCGAATTCGAAGACTCGCTAGAAATCGGGCTTTCGCTAGAAATAACATCCCCACTCGATTCCGAACCTTTCGATTCCGATGAATCCGAAGAACCGCCACAGGCGCTTAATATCAATAACGGCAAAGCCAAAGTAAACAGAAGGTTTTTCTTGTTCATTTCTCTTCCTCTTTTCTATCGCGTTGATTTTAACATAAAGAGGAGGTCGCGAAAGCGAGGTAATACATACGGATAAATAAATCGCTGCGGGATAATTCCCTAAAATTGATATTTTTTGGCAGGTTTTAGGGAATTATAACTTCAAAGGAACATCAGCAATCAAATAATTTATCGCCATCGATTTGCGACAAAACCATATCCGAATACTCATTTGCTTTTAAGCCATTAAGCGTTATCAACGTAAGTCTAAGCTGCTCTTTCGGTTTCATCTCCTCGGTAAAAGCCTGCAGCTTATTTTTGAGGTTGTTTTCATACTCCTTCGTGATTACGTATTCGCCAATTGAATACTTAATCTCACAAACATTGATGACCATGTCTTTCCTATGAATCAAAAGATCTATTTGCGCCCCTGGATCCGCTTCTTTGCTTTTCCAGGAATATTCCTTCGTCATCACGCCGCTTATGCCAAGGGCTTTTTTGATGGCCCCGATATTATTGAGACAAACAATCTCGAAAGAATGCCCTGCCCACGAATAATAAGCTGGAGTATTCACGAAAGACATCCATGTGTCGAATTTCGAATCCAGCAAAAACGTTTTCGAAAATAAGACGAATTGATCCACTACTTGATAGAATTTTCCGTTTTTCGATGTTTTGTAATTGTCATATGCCCTAACGAACCCGCATTCGCAAAGTTCTTCCAAAGTCGTAGTGAGCGCTTTGCCGTCGCCAATATTGGAGATTTTGGACAATTCCTTTCTTTGCATGCCAATGTTTTTGCTCATCAAAGCCTCGATTATTTCTCTATGCTTCCCCTTCAACGAAAACAAAGACCTAAAAAGAGCTTGGTATTCATCGTGTAGTTGCCCATTCTCCTTAAAACACAGTTCATCTATGTTTTGAGCCAAACTAAGTTCCGGATTCAATAGTTGCCAATAATAAGGAATTCCGCCGAACACCATATAGCAATCTATCACCTGCTTTGGTTTGTAGTTCAGCTTCAGATATTCACCATAAGAACGACATTCGCTCAAAGAAAACGGCAAAAGATGTATTTTCCTAGTCAGCCTGTTATAGAAACCGCCGACATCTTTCACCATGTTCTTCATAATCCAAGACGTGGCAGAGCCACAAACTATCAAAATCAAATCGCTTTGCGTCGAGCCGTATGTGTTCCAAAAAAGATCAAGGGCCGCCTTGAAATCGCTCCTTTTCCCATCCATCCACGGGAGTTCGTCTAAAAATACCACCCTCTTCTTGGAAATGGGTTCGCGATATACTCGACCACTTTCCAATAATTCCTCAAGGGACGAAAAAGCGTCGAACCAATCTTCTGATTTCTTCGCGTCCTTTAAACCGTGTCGTTTCAAAGCGTCGTCAAAACCTCTTAATTGAATCGCATTCGAACTATTATTCACGCCGCTAGCATAAAAAGAGAATCTTTGGCCAAAGAACTCTTTAATGAGATATGTCTTTCCAACCCTTCTCCTGCCGTACACAACAACAAATTCCGGCTTTGACGATTTTAAGCAAGACTGTAGCTCTTTTTGCTCTTCTACTCTTCCGATGATAGCCATATTCGACCTCCTATTTCCCTAAAATTGGTATTTTTATATGGGTTTTAGGGAATTATCTACGATTAATTATGAGGCATTACAACAATATTGTAAACGTTTAAATTCCCTAAAATCGATATTTTTATGTATGTTTTAGGGAATTATAACTTTGCTATCGTCATTTGAATTCATAAAGCTAAATGCCAAAAAGAATATCATCGAGTAGATAAAAATTACTCAAAGACAACTCTTATAACTCTTCTGAGTCTTATCGTTCTATATCCCATTGATCAGGGGTTTAAGATTCGGAAGATCTTCAGTCATATGACAGCCTAGGCAAACAAGTTGATTAGATCCAGGAATAGGTTCATAGAACACAAATTTGTTAGCGAACGTCAATCGATGAATTTGAACATCAGAATACATCCTGCCATCTATGTCATAAGCGACCGCCTTCCCGTCCTTAATGCATAAAATCTCGCCGATTTGACTATTGCTCTTATGTATTCTCCTAAAGTCCGTGAACATCCGATACGCAAACATGATCGTGACCAATAAGGCGGCGACAGACAAAATTGTCAGCAAAAAGATATGGAGTGCCGTATTGGTTATAAACATAGCCGTCAATGCGATGAATACGCCAATAACCCCGTTCAACACACTGAGTATCAAGATGCAATTCAAGAGCATAGGTACCCCAGATAATAACGACGTGTTCCTGTTACGGCGCAAAATGATCGTTTCTTCTTCGTTTCGGCGCAAAGAAGTCTCCATATTTTTATAGCCTTCACCGGATGCCTTTAAGCCGTCTTGGCGTTTATCGGATGGTTTCTCATCAGCTGCTTTAGTAGATTCGCCTGACGCTTGGGAAGCTTTCTTATTGAGCTCGGTTTCGATAAGGTGGTCGCTTTCGTCAAGCATTCTCTCATCTTTCGCATCGCTTCTATTCATTTTATTGCCGCAACGCCAACAATCCGTATTCGAAATATCATTATCGGACCCACAAACGTCACAACGAATGTATTTTTTCATTCCACTCCCCCACGATATTTATTAGCTATGTGTCGATTATAAGCGATGTAAGATAGGTTGTTAATTCAGGGCAGTGCCACGAAATGTTGTGTAAACCCAATCCGTAATCCGTATTCGTATCCGTGATCCGTGATGAGCCTTGGCCCATCCTCCCATGGCCCCCATGGGGGCCGCGCCGCCGCGGCCGGCGCGGATCCGTGGAAAAGAAAAGCAGGCGCCCTATAATTTTTCTGTCCAAAAAAACGAAAGGAGCACCTGCATGGACGATTTTACATCCGCGCTCAAGGAAGCGCTAGACGGCGGGAAGAGCCTCGATGAGGCCGCCAAGGAGATTCTGCGGAAGCAGACCGAGAAAGCCGTGAACACCATCATAAGGGAGCGCGGCGTCAAGAGATGCGACGTCGTCGTCTCGGACGGCTTCGTG
>CAZCCJ010000008.1:43483-77579 GCA_964497235.1 uncultured Staphylococcaceae bacterium | reverse complement strand
AGAAACATGGAAAATAAAGAATTCAACGAAAGACTAGTTGCCTCCATCCCCGAGATGCTCAAGCCGTATAAAGAGGCAATGGAATGGTGGGACGATGAGGAGCCAGGCACGACGATCATCGTCGAGGACTATCTCATGCCTCTTGTTCACAAAGCCATCGAGCGCAAGGACAAAGCTTTGCTCTCCAAATTTGCGACGTGGCTGGAGGCCATGGTTTCATTAAAGGATGGAATCGTTGATTCAATTATCTACGTCGGTGTTTTTGAAAAGGCCTTCTTCGAAGGGAAAATCGAGGACCTGAAGCCTTATTTTCTGAAGGAGACGAACAAAACGTACGAAAGCATATCCTTTCCGAAGAAATGATGTTTTTCAAGACGTGCAACTGACATGAAGGGCTTGTTTCCGCTCGGGCGTTGCCCCTTTTGTGACTTTTATATCACTTTAAGGAAGGAGGCGAAACCTGATTTGATGGTGACAAAAAATGTTTTTCATATGAGCATCGTCTTGGAGTAGGGCTTCTATATGAGCTCATCCATGACATTTTCGTGTACACTATCGCACCCTTTGCCCTGAATATATCGACATTTGCGGACACTTTCCCTCCTTGATGAGCGCAAACCCAATCGACGAAGGCTTCAGAGGCAACGCGCTTTCCGGCGTTAAACTATTTGTATTTCGTCATATAAGGTGTCGATTGGTGGAAATATTAAAACTATGGCCGGCAAAATTGTCGTTCACATGTGCTGAATGTTAGATTTAGTATTTTAGAGAATTGAATTCCCTAATTTACTAACATAGAGTGGTGGCGCTGACCGGGCCAAGCGCTTGAAAAAAGCCATCCTTGATTATGTGGATAACGATGTAGAGATTGGCGAATTCAAGGAAAAGACCCTTAAGAGCGATTATCATCCTGATCCAACGGAAGATTGCTATCTCGATAGCAACGTCGATTGGTTGGTCGCTTACAACAAGAATCGATAAAAACTTTTGAGCATCCAAGGAATCATTCAAGCGATTTTCGTGACTTCAAAGAGCGAGAGAATAGCGTTATGCGCGCACTCTTTGGCAAGCTTTTTCATCTTCTTCGCCTAAGGAATAAAGACCTGTTCTGCTATCGACGCTGAATAGCATTTCGACGATGGTGATGCCCGCGATGAAGCACCCTAAAACATATTGAGTGCCTCCATTCTCTTTTACGAAGGGAGTGATGATGTGAAATCGAAATGCTTGCTAAAACGCTTTTCTACTTCTGGTGTTTTTTTCGATATTCGTTGGGTGAGCAATTGGCATATTTTTTGAAAACGTTTGCGAAATGGGATTGAGACGAAAAACCTAAGTAATATGCAATCGATCCGATTGGTTTATCGCTATATCGAAGGTATCTTTTCGCTTCTGCTACCTTCTCGCCGAGTATGTAATCGGTGAGCGTCATTCCGGCTTCTTCTTTGAATTTGGTCGATAGATGGGTTCTTGAGAAATAAAGCGCTTTGGCGAGAGCAGAGGTATTGATTGGTTCCTGTATGTGTTTCCTTACGTAGTTGGAAACGTCCTTCAAGAACTTGCTTGGATCTTTGCCGATCCTGATTTTCTCGACTTTTTCCGTATAATCCAAGATCATTTGGAACTGCAAATTGATGATATCCTCGCCTACGCCGAGGAGTTCCGAACGCTGTATGTAGCCATCGGACAGTCCTAAAGCGTCGTTGACGTCCATTCCCCCTCTTATGGCCGCCCGAGAAACTAGGGTGGCGGTGACGATGAAGGTGTTTTTCATTTGGCGGATGGCGTCTTTGGACAAAACGCCAGGTCGCAAAGCTGGCGCGTTTTTGCACCATTCCTTGAGCGCGCTCGTGTCGCCATGCGAAACGAAATTCATGATCGTTTCTTCGATCGTGAAGGTATTATGAATGGTTTCGGCGTCATTCGGGCAGTTAGTTTGGTCCATTTCGTCAGGCGTATCCAATATGACGTCTTGATCGGTCAATGTGAGGTCGGCCAAAGAAAGCTTTTCGTGGTTGAGTATGAAATTCAATGAGCAGAGCATTTGCAAGACGCTCGCTAGCGGCAATGGGACGATGGCTTCCATAGTGGACACGAAAGTCGATGCATCGTCTTTGTCGACCCCACACTCGAAAGCGAGCTCATTGAGGTTTTCTTTGCTTACCTCGCTTTGTCTAGTCGGACCCAAAACGATTTTGAATTCGTTTGAATTAACTACGCCGTAGTAGTGGAAGAAAGGCGTCACGAAATAGCCGATGTGCTCGCTTATTTTGAGAACGTTTTTCAGATAAGGCTCGATTGGATCCTTAACGAATTCCATCAAAGAATAATAATAGGTCAGTCTCTCGTCTTTGTAGATGCGGATAGGCACGCTTGCGAGGTTTCCGATGACTGAGCAGATGTATTCCAAGTCCTTTTGTTCCATAAGTTAATCAAAACAATTCTAACGATAAACGGACAATTTTGCAAAAAGCATTGAAATCCATATGCTATAATCGCCATAACGAGAAAATTCTATGGAAGATATCGAAACGCTTCTTAAAGCACTTTCGTTAGAGGAGAAGTCCGCTCTTGTCAGCGGAACGGATTTCATGTACACGAATCCTGTCCCAAGACTAGGCATCCCTTCGATAAGAATGTCGGATGGTCCGCATGGACTAAGGGTTCAAGACGGTTCCGGCGATAACGGCGTCACCGGCTCTTCGCCGGCGACTTGCTTTCCTACCGCCGCCGCCATCGCTTCGAGCTGGAATCCGGATAATGCCTATAAAATCGGGAATGCCATGGCTAAGGAAGCCAAACATTATGGGATAAACGTGATTTTAGGCCCTGGGGCGAACATCAAAAGAAATCCTCTTGCCGGAAGAAACTTCGAATATTTTTCCGAAGACCCCGTGCTTTCCGGCAAAATGGCGGCCAACGAGATAAAAGGCATCGAAGATAGCGGCATCGCCGTATCTTTGAAGCATTTTGCGGCCAATAACACCGAGAATTACCGTTTCATGGGGGATAGCATCCTCGATAAACGGGCTCTCTGGGAAATCTACCTCAAATCATTCGAAATCGCCGTCAAAGAGGGAAAGCCAGAGACTCTTATGTGCGCTTATAACCGCATCAACGGCGAATATTGCTGCCAAAACAAATCCTTGTTGACCGACGTTCTTAGGAACGAATGGGGGTTCGATGGTCTGGTGATGACCGATTGGGGAGCGACGCATGACCGCATCAAGATGCTCCAATCGGGATTGGATTTGGAGATGCCTGGCGATACTCCGATTTGCCGCAAATGGATCGTGGATGGAATAAAAGACGGCTCTTTGGAAGAAAAAGACCTCGACAAAGCCGTTTCGAATGTCCTTAAGCTCGTCATGAAACATGGGGGACAAGAGAAAAAGGAAGCGGATTTTGCGGCGAATTCGCTTCTTTCGGAAGAGATGGCGATCGATTCGGCGGTGCTTTTGAAAAACGATGGGATTCTTCCTCTCGATATGAACAAGAAAATTCTCGTTGTGGGGGAACTGTTCGAGAAAATGCGTTATCAAGGCTCAGGCTCATCGATGATCAACCCCTTTAGGCTCGTCGCTCCGAAGGAAGCGTTCGATGAAGCCGGCGTCAATTATGAATATATAAAAGGATATAAGGAGAATCGTTTGGAAAGCGACGCCTCTTTGCTAGAGGAGGCTAAGGCCGAAGCGGAGAAATTCGATACCGTGATCGTTTTCGCCGGCCTAACCGATTACGTGGAATCGGAAGGTGCGGATAGGGAAGGCATGTCGCTTCCCAAGAATCAGCTTGATTTAATCGAAACATTATGCGAAACAGGCAAGAAAGTCGCCGTCGTCCTTTATGGCGGAGCACCGGTTGAATTGCCGTTTTTGAATGGCGTTCAAGCGATCCTCAACATGTATTTGCCCGGAGAATGCGGAGGCGAGGCAACGCGCAAACTCCTTTATGGGGAAAGGAACCCTTCTGGCAAGCTTGCTGAGACTTGGCCCCTATCGTATGAGGATGTGCCTTATGGCGAGGCCTTTGGAAAAGAAGAGAGGGAAATCTACAAAGAATCCATCTACGTAGGTTACCGTTATTATCAAAAGGCTCATAAAAAAGTCGCCTTCCCATTCGGATATGGGCTTTCCTATACGGAATTTGAGTATAGCGGCCTCTCGCTCGAGGAAAAGAAGGAAGAAATCGTCGTTCGTTTTAAAGTCTCTAACATCGGCTCTCGCTATGGCGGAGAGGTCGCGCAGGTCTATGTCTCCGTCCCGAATTCTAAGGTATATCGCGAGGAGAAAGCGCTAAAAGGTTTTAAGAAGGTCTATTTGAATCCCGGCGAGACGAAAGAAGTTGAGATAAAGATAGACAAAGATGAACTTCGTTATTTTGATGTCAAGGAAGATCGCTTTGTTCTCGAAGATGGGCTCTATTCCTTTCTTGTTTCCTCTTCATCTGAGAAAACCGAACTGAGAGGCTCTTTGAAACTGAAGGGCGAGGATTTGCCTTCCCCATATTCCGACGAGATAAATGAACTTTATTCTTCTGATCCGGCTATGGTTAGCGAAGGGGATTTCGAGAGAATCCTAGGCGCGAAGATACCGCCGAAGCACGTCATAAAACCCATCGCTTTGGATTCAAGGTTCATAGACTTAAGCCATACTTTCTTCGGCGGAATCCTTTTCGACGCCGTGATGGCGGTCGCGAAGAGGGATTTGAAAAAAGCCAAGAAATTGCCGGAGGGGAGCGAAAGGGACAACAAGATAAAAGGCGCGATCTTCTTAAAAAGGATCCTCGAGAGCAACTCCTTGATTTCATTATCGATGTCCTCCAGCGGGAGCTTCCCTTATAACTTCGCCCTTGGCTTCAAAGAGCTATCTAATGGCCACCTCATCAAAGGCATTAAGGAATTTTTGGGCAAAATCAAGGCCCCGGAACTTCCTAAAAATAAAAACAAAAAAGGAGAGAAAAAATGAACGGTGGAAAAATGCTTAGCGCGAAGATCTTCGATTCGCGCATCCATTCTAGAAATGTCACGAACAAGGAGAAATGGATTGGATACCTTCTCGGTCCTTGCGGTGCTTTGCTTCTAAACGCCGTTTTGGCTACCTATCTAAACGTTTATTACACCGATGTCTTGAAGCTTTCGGGCGTATGGGGCGGCTTTTTCCTCGTCATCTTCCCGATCGTCAGCAAAATCATCGACGCGATCACTAACGTTGTCATGGGCTATATCATCGATAGGACGAGGACCAAGCAAGGGAAGGCCCGTCCTTGGATATTGCTCTCCTCGATTCTCGTCGCCATAACCGGCGTGCTTTTGTTCACCGTGCCAACGGGGAATGAGGTCGTCGAAGTGATTTGGGTCATCCTTTCCTATAACCTTTTCTTCTCCTTCGCCTATACGATGTACAACATGTCACATAACCTGATGTGCCCTCTTTCGACGAGGAACACCATCCAACGCGGGAGCCTTTCAGTCTTCAATCAGATTGCGACCATCATGATGAGCGGCATAGTCGTAGCCCTCGTTTTCCCAGTGCTTGTGATGCCATCGCTAGGTGCAGACCCTTCCAAATGGATCCTCGTTATGAGCATCCTCTCGATCATCGTTTTGCCGCTCACCGTCCTTGAGTACTATTTCACCAAGGAGCGCGTCAGCGAAGAGGAGACGCAAAGCGAAACGAAGAAAACGCCGTTCGTCACTCAGCTAAAGATCGTCCTCTCCGATAGATACATGATTATCATGTTCGTTTATTTCTTGATCTACACCTTCGCCTCATCATTAAAGAATCTGGCGCTCGTTTATTACTGCAATTATGTGTTAGGGTCCTATAACGATGGCATCACTCAGATGATGGTGTCCGTCATCGGCGGCATTCCTATGGGCATAGGCATCTTCGCCGTTTGGCCTTTGGCGAAGAAGTTCGGGAAAAGAAACGTCACCGCGGCCGGTTTCTTGCTATATGCGTTAGGTTCGGCGATTTGTTGGATAGCCCCTTCCAATATGGTGATCGTTCTCATAGGGCAATTCATCAAGAACATCGGAGGGCTGCCGTGCGCTTACGTTTTCATGGCCCTTTTCGCGGACGGCCTCGATCACCTCGAGTGGAAGAGCGGAATCCGTTGCGACGGAACGGCCATGTCGATCTATGGCATCATCGCCGTCTCGGTCGCAGGGATCGCGACCGCTTCATTCAACGCCATGTTGTCTAGCTCTGGCTACGTTGCGCCGGAAGTGGTCGACGGCGTGACGAAAGCCTTCGAACAGAGCCAAGGCACCAAAGACCTAATCACCTTCGCATTCGTTGGACTAGAAACCATAACCGGGCTTTTCCTCGCCATCTTGCTTTTGTTCCTCAACGTCGAGAAAACCATCGTGAGAAAACAAGAGAACATAAAAGAGTTCCGCAAAGAGGAATGCGAAGCGAGAGGGGAAACCTATATCGCCCCGGAAGTCCTCGCTGAGATAGAGGAGAATAAATACCGCCTTGAAAACGAAGAGGCGTATCTAGCTTCATTGAAAGAGAAATGCGCCAAGAAAGGCTGGGATTACGATGCGAAAGCAGCTGAACACAAAGCCAAATTAGAACAAGAAAAGGCCAAAAAAGAGCTTAAGCGAAAAGAAGAGGAAGCGAAAAAAGAGGCGTCGCTAAAGAAAATGGCCGAGAAACGCGAAGCGAAGCTCGCCTCGCTGAGCGAAGAGAAAAAGAAGGCGTTCATAGAGAAAGAAGAGAAAAAACGTCAAAAGGAAGAGCAAGCCTGGGCGAAAGAACTCGCTTATGGGCTTGCTTACCGAAAGAAAATCGCAGATGAACTTCAAAAGGCGAAGAACTAATATGAAAGCCATTCATTTAAGGACTGAATACCTTACTAACCCCATCGGAATCGATATCGAGCGTCCTCGCCTTTCTTGGATCTGCGAAGGGGGGAAGATACAAACCGCTTTCAGATTGATCGCCAAAGAAGGGGAGAAAACCCTCTTGGACACAGGCAAGGTCCTTTCTTCCTCTATGCATTTCGATTACCCTCTCTCTTTGAAATCGAGGGATATAGTCCATTGGTCCGTCTCTCTTTGGGACGAAAACGACGTCGAAGGCGAGAGAAGCGAGATCGCTTCCTTTGGAATTGGGCTCCTTAACAAAGAGGATTGGAAGGCGAAATGGATAAAGGGGAACTATTTCGTCAATTCAAGGAAAAGGTATCCGGTCGATTGCTTCCGGAAGAGATTCATCGCCGAAAACATCGCGAAAGCGAGGCTTTATATATCCGCTTGCGGGGTATATGAAGCAAGGATAAATGGGAAAAGAGTCGGCGAATTCGTCTTGGCCCCAGGCTCCACCGATTATTCGAAGCGCATTCAGTATCAAGTCTATGATGTTCTTTCGCTATTGGAAAACGGCGAGAATGAGGTGACTTTGGAACTTGGCGATGGATGGTATCGCGGCTCAAGCGGCTCCAAAGGCAGAAGGAACACCTATGGTAAAACGACCCGAATCATAGCCCAGCTTGAATTAATCGATAAACGCGGCGAGACGATTCGCTTTTCTAGCGACGCTTCTTGGGATTGGAGCAACGATGGCCCCATTCGTTTCGACGACCTGAAGGATGGCGAGATGATAGACGCCACTTTGTCGCCAAGCTATTCGAAAAAAGCCAAAGAATGCCATTTCGACGCCAATTTGACTTGCTCTAACAATTTCGCGGTGAAGGAGATGGAAACTTTCAAGCCGACGAGGCTCATCGTGACGCCGAAAGGAAAGACGGTTTTGGAGTTCCCGCAGAACATCTCGGGATATATTTCCTTTGAAGTAAACGCCCATAGAGGGCAAAGGATTCATATAGAACTTGGGGAAATGCTCGACAAAGATGGCGAATTCACCTTGAAGAATGTGCAATGCGTCCATAAGGGCAAGCCGTCCACGCTCCAGAAGATCGATTACATCTGTCATGAAGGACTCAATTCCTATCGCCCCAAATTCTTCTATGGAGGTTTTCGCTACGCCCTAATAGAGACGGACGTTCCTTTTGGGAAAGACGATTTCACGGCCATCGCCCTTTATTCCGCGTTTGAGGAGACGTCGAACTTCGAATGCTCGAATCCTTTGGTGAACAAATTCTATTCGAATACCGTTTGGTCCTTGAAAAGCAATTCGACCGATTTGCCTAGCGATTGCCCAACAAGGGAAAGGATGGGTTGGACCGGGGATTCGGAGATTTTCTTCAATACCGCATCTTATCTAGTGAACTATGCCCCGTTCGCTCGGAAACACGTGAAGGACATCTTCGATAGGCAATGGCGAAGCGGCCGCCTCCCGCAAATCGCCCCATATGCCCATGAGGATTGGTTCATGTGGACGATGAATGGCTCCGTCGGATGGGCTTGCGCCGGAGTATATATCCCCCTTTATTACTATGAGAAGTATGGAGACAAAAGGCTCTTGGAAGAATATTACCCCCAGATGCTCAAATACGCCCGTTTCATGATTAAGAGAGCGGGCAAATGGGGCGGCGTTTATGCGCATCACGTCCATCTTTCGCATAAGAACCGCAAATATTTCGTCAATTGCGGCCAATCCTATGGCGAATGGGCCGAGCCAAGCGACGTTTGCTCTTTCGTTTGGTACGATTTCGCCTCTCCTCACCCTGAGGAATCGACCGCCTATACGTATTTCACTTTGAGGCGCATCTTGGAGATCGCGAAGATCCTAGGCAAGCCGAAAGACAAGGAACTAGCGAAAATCGAGGAATATTCAGAAGGGGCTAAACGCGCCTATCAGGAATATGTGACCCTTCCTAAGTCGAGTTTAGATACCGATCGCCAGGCCAAACTCGTGAGACCTCTTTATATGGGTTTATTAAGCCAAGAGCAAGAAACATACGCGAAGAAGAGGCTCATCAAAGCGTTAGACAATTATTCTTGGAGAATCGGCACCGGTTTCTTAAGCACCCCGATGATTCTCGACGTCTTGGCCGATATCGACGTCGAATATGCATATAAGCTAATGGAAAACGAAGAGATGCCGGGTTGGCTATTCATGCCCAAAAACGGTGCGACCACGATTTGGGAAAGCTGGGAAGGGGACAAAACAAAAGACAAGGGAATCGCCTCCTTGAATCATTATTCAAAGGGCGCGCTCATCGAATGGGTGTTCAAAGATATGCTCGGTATCAAAATAAAAGGCGAAAACGAATTTGAGATAGCTCCGAAAATCGGCGGACATCTTAGCTATGCGAAAGGAAGCTACCTAAGCGTATATGGCGAGGTGAGCGTCCGTTGGGAAAGGGGAGAAGGCGGCGCGAAAGTAGAAATCGCCCTTCCGCCGAACACGAAAGCCAAAGTGAGGCTATTTGGGAAAGAGATTGAAATAGGGCCAGGAACCAGCCGTTTTTCCGATAAATCGCTTTCATAGATTGTCAAAACACGAAAAAAAGAGCCGCATGGCTCTCTTTTTTCATGATCAAAAGCTTATTTCGCTTCGGCTTTGTCGGCTTTCTTGGCTTTGACGCTCTTATTCAAAGAACGGTAGGCTCTCGCGGACATGCGGACTTCGACCATCTTCCCGTTGATGTTGAGTTTGAATTTTTGAAGATTCACATTCCAACGACGGCGGGTAGCGCGAACACTGTGGCTACGGTTGTTGCCGGTCAATGGTCCTTTTCCGGAAATGGGGCATACTCTAGACATAATCTTTCACCTCTTGCAATCAGCGGTTAAGACTATATCACCTCTCTAATGAGCTTGCAAATCAATTATTTTGCGCGCTTATACGCGAGAGAATGTGCTATCATCTATGCTGAATTAAATCATATGCCCTAGGAGGAGCACCGATGAGCGCTAAATTAGTAGCTATGATCTTGGCTGGAGGGAAGGGCACGCGCCTGAAGGCTTTGACGAAGAAAGCGGCCAAACCTGCCGTCGAATACGGAGGGAAGTATCGAATAATCGATTTTCCTTTGAGCAATTGCGCCAATAGTGGAATCCGCACCGTGAGCGTCTTGACGCAATATGAGTCAAGCGATCTCAACACCTATGTCGGAAACGGCGAAAAATGGGGATTAAACGGCATCCGCTCGATGGCGAGTATCCTATCCCCTAAGCAAACCGAAGAAGGAAGCAATTGGTATGCCGGCACGGCCGATGCGATTTATGAGAACCTCGATTGGCTCGCCGCGCAGAATCCTGACTACGTCCTAATACTTTCCGGCGACCACATCTATAGCTGCACCTATAACGAAATGCTCAAAAAGCACATCGAATCGCACGCGGATTGCACGATTAGCGCCTATCCCGTCGATTGGAAAGAAGCTTCGAGATTCGGGCTCATTATAGCCAACGAGAAAGATGAGATCGTCTCCTTTCAGGAAAAGCCTAAGAATCCTCTTTCGAACTTGGCCTCGATGGGCATCTATATCTTTACTTATTCCGTCCTTCGCGATTACCTCCTAAGCGATCATGAGAAAGCCGATACGGACCACGATTTCGGGAAGAACATCATCCCAACGATGCTTTCTGACGGAAAGAAGCTAGTCATCCATAAGTACGATGGGTATTGGCGCGACGTCGGAACGGTCTCCTCGCTCCATAAGGCCAATATGGACTTGTTATTGTCTGGCGGCGAAACGAACCTTTATAGCGTTCAAGGGAAGAATAAGATCCTCTCGGAAGATAAGCATAGCATTCCTCAGTATATCGGCCCGAACGCCAAAATCAGTGACTCCTTAATTAATCAAGGTGCGCAAGTGTATGGCGAAGTCGTCCATTCCGTCGTGAGCGGCGAAACGCTTATCGAAGAAGGGGCCGTCGTCCATAATTCCGTCATCATGTCCGGCGCCAAAGTCTCAAAAGGCGCCAAAGTCTATGATGCGATAGTGGCCTCGGACACTTTGGTCGAGGAAAACGAAATAGTTAAGCCTACTGAGGATGAGGAAATCGCCTTGGTTAGCAACAAGAAAGCGGGGTTATCGAAATGAAAGACGTCATCGCCTTATTGGATTGCCATAATTCTCCTGAGCTTGGCGAGCTCACTTCCAGCCGCCCTCTAGCCTCCACGAGTTTCTTAGGAAGATACGCATTTATGGACTTCGCCATGAGCAATTTCGCCAATAGCGGAATCGAGACTCTCGGAATTCTATGCAAGAATCATCAGCGCTCCTTGTTGAAGCACATGGGAAATATGTCGAGTTGGGTGAGCAACACTAAACTCGGCCGCACAATCGTTTTCTATAATGAGCGCGGCGTGCTTAACGAAGCCTATAACACCGATATCAATAACATCAAAGAGAACGATTGGATCCTTTATGACAGCAACGCCAAAACGATCGTCATCGCCGCTCCGCATATCCTGATGACCGTCGATTTCGCACCTATAATCGAAGAGCATTTGGCGAGGAAAGAGGCGATAACGGGCCTATATAAGAGCATCGATAACGCCGATAAGACTTTCCTGGGAGGCTCGATTATCGAGACGACAAAAGACGGTTACGTCAAAAACGTTTCTCGTAACGACGGCAAGAAAAAGAAAGCCAACGTCTCTCTCGAAGCTTGGATAATAGATCGCGCCGCTTTGGCGGAGATGATCGCGAGATCGCCTCGCTTCGACGCTTCGTATGGCATCCGCGAGATGATCATCTCCTTCATCAAGGAAAAGCTTTACAAGGTCCATGCCGTCCCATTCAATGGTTTTGTCCGTTCGATTGATTCATTGGAGCATTATGTCGAATATTCCTTTGAATTGCTTAATTCCAGCGTATCCAAAGAACTATTCCACGAGAATTGGCCGATTTACACTTTGACCCACGATACTCCGCCTGCTTTATATGGTCCGAAGGCGGAAGTTCGCAATTCCTTCGTGTCCAACGGTTGCGTCGTGAACGGCAAAGTCGAGGATTCGATCATCTGCCGAAACGTGAAGATAGGGGAAGGAAGCGTCATCAAGCGCTCCATCGTCTTGTCTAACGTCACGATCGGAGAGGACGCCCATGTGTCTGACCTCATCGTCGACAAATACGCTTCGATCACCTCCAAACACACAATCGAGGGCGATCCCAAGAAGATGATCTACATCAAGCAAGGGGGCGTCATATGAAAATCGCCGTTTTCGCCAGCGAATCCAACCCCTTTTGCAAAACCGGCGGCTTGGCGGACGTCGCTTTCTCTCTCTCAAGTGAGCTCGTCAAAAGCGGACACAAAGTCATTTTTGGGCTCCCGTATTACAAGAATCTCCGCCTAGGCGATAGGAAGCCGAAGGAAATCGGTTCCTATAACGTCAATCTCTCTTGGCGCGTCCAAGAAGCGAGGATATATTCGTTAGTCGAAAAGGGAATCACGTATTACCTCATCGCCAACGACTATTATTTTGGGCGGGACGCATTATATGGATATGACGACGATGGCGAGAGATTCGCCTTCTATAGCCTCGCGGCCAAAGCCCT
Source organism: uncultured Staphylococcaceae bacterium (assembly GCA_964497235.1). Taxonomy (GTDB): domain Bacteria; phylum Bacillota_I; class Bacilli_A; order RFN20; family CAG-826; genus UBA4951. Next base: position 65,153 of record CAZCCJ010000008.1, on the reverse strand, counting down.
TCTCCGCTTCGTCTCCTTCCAAGCCGACGTCGTCCATGTTCACGATTGGCAAGCGGCCATGCTTCCTTGCTTGATTAAGGAAACTTCGCCCTATGACCCCTTCTATCGGAAGATGAAATTCGTTTTGACGATACATAATCCGGCGTTCAAAGGGTTCTTGGACCGCTATTACTTAGGTGATTTCTATAATCTCAACGACTATCTTTTTGACTCCGGCAAGGTCCGTTTCAACGGGATGGTGAGCACCCTCAAAAGCGGAATCGTCTACGCCGATAAGATAACGACCGTCTCGATGACCCATCGCGATGAATTACTGAATAACGTGGGTGGCCACGATCTTAATGGCGTGCTTGAGCTTAGGAGAGATGATTTCGTCGGAATACTCAATGGCATCGATTACGATGAATGGAATCCGAGCAGCGATCGCCATATCGTCGCGAATTACGACTTGGCAAATAGAAACGAAAAGCATATCGAGAACCGCCATGATCTCTTGAATGAGTTTCATCTCGTCGATCAAGGCGGACCGGTGTTCGGAATCGTGAGCCGCTTGTCCTGGCAAAAAGGAATCGACCTCATCCTCGAAAGCTTCGAAAAGCTTTTGAACGAGAAGGTCAATCTCGTGGTTTTGGGGTCCGGCGAATACGATTTGGAGAGAAGGTGCGAATATCTCCGCGGCCGATTCCCGGACAAAATGGGGATTTACATAGGCTATAACGAAACTTTGGCCCATAAGATCTATGCCGGAATTGATTATTTCCTGATGCCAAGCCTCTTTGAGCCTTGTGGCTTATCGCAGATGATCAGCCAACGTTATGGCGCCTTGCCGATCGTCCGTTATACCGGAGGACTACGCGATACGGTCAAAGGATATATAGGAAACGACAAGGAAAAGACTGACGGAATCGGTTTCAATGACTATAATGTTTCCGGCCTCGACTACGCCCTAGGCGTGGCAAGCGGCCTATATAAGAATCACGCCGCGCTTAATGGGTGCGTCGGTAACGCCATGGCCATCGACCATAGCTGGAAGAAGAGCGCTTCCGAATACGAGAAGCTCTTCCTCTCACTTCTATAAATAAGGAGAGCATTATGCCTTTCGATCATAAAGCCATTGAGAAGAAATGGCGCGAATATTGGGAGAAGAACGACGTTTTTCATTGCGATACGTCTGATTTTTCGAAGCCGAAATATTATGTTTTGGACATGTTCCCGTATCCTTCGGGCGAAGGCCTTCATGTCGGCCATCCAGAAGGCTATACGGCGACTGACATCGTCGCCAGAATGAAGAGAATGCAGGGCTATAACGTCCTCCATCCGATGGGCTGGGACGCTTTCGGATTACCGGCTGAGCAATTCGCCATCAAGATGAACAAGCACCCCGAGGAATTCACGAGGAAGAACATCGCCCATTTCAAAGAGCAGATAAAATCCTTGGGGTTCTCATATGATTGGAGCAAGGAAATAGCGACCATCGATCCCGGCTACTACAAATGGACCCAATGGATCTTCGCCAAGATGTTCGAGCATGACTTGGCCTATGTCGCCGATATCCCAGTCAACTATTGCCCAGAACTTGGGACGGTGCTCGCCAACGAAGAGGTGATCGACGGCAAGAGCGAGCGTGGCGGCTATCCCGTCATCCGCATGCCTATGAGGCAATGGATCCTTAAAATCACCGCTTATGCAGATCGCCTCGAAAGCGATCTCGATGGCCTTGATTGGCCGAAGAGCACTCTCGAAATGCAAAAGAACTGGATCGGCAAGAGCACCGGCGTCAACGTCGTTTTCGATTTGGCCGACATGAAAGGGAAATCCTTCACCGTCTATACGACGAGGGTCGATACGCTTTTCGGCTGCACATATTGTTGCTTGGCGCCGGAGCATCCATTGCTCAAAGAGATAGTCACCGACGATCATAAGGAAGAGGTGGCTCATTACATCGAAGAAGCCAAATCCAAGAGCGATTTATTGAGGACGGCGTTAGCCAAGGAAAAGACCGGCGTTTTCACCGGCGCATATGCCATCAACCCAATAAACGGCAAGAAGATACCGGTTTATGTCGCCGATTACGTTTTGGGCGCCTATGGAACGGGGGCCGTCATGGCCGTGCCAGCTCACGACGATCGCGATTTCGAATTCGCCAAGAAACATAATCTGCCGATCGTCCGCGTCCTTATCGGCGGAGACGATTCGAAGGCGTTCACCGAGGATGGAAAGCATATCGCCAGTTCCTATGCCGATGGGTTAGACATCGCCGGGGCGAAGAAAGTCATCACCGAGAAACTCGTCGAGATGAAAAAAGGCGAGCCAGTCACGAATTATAAACTTAGAGACTGGATTTTCTCCCGCCAAAGATATTGGGGAGAGCCGATTCCGACCGTCCAAACGAAAGATGGGGTGGAGCATGTCCTAAAGGAAGAGGATTTGCCGCTCGTTTTGCCAGAATTAGACGATTATGCCCCGACTAGGGACGGGAAACCGCCATTATCTAAGGCGTCCAAGGATTGGCTTAACGTCACTTACGAAGGCCAAGAGGCGACGCGTGAAACGAACACCATGCCCCAATGGGCTGGCTCCTCTTGGTATCATATCCGCTATATCGATCCGCATAACGACAAGGCCATCGGCGATAAGAAACTATTGGATCATTGGCTCCCTGTCGATTTATACGTCGGCGGGCAAGAGCATGCCGTTTTGCATCTTCTTTACGCCAGGTTCTGGCATAAATTCCTTTATGATATCGGCGTCGTAAGCTCCAAAGAGCCATTCAAGCGCTTATATCACCAAGGCATGATCCTTGGGGCCAACGGCGAGAAGATGTCGAAATCGCGCGGCAATGTCGTAAATCCCGATACTGTCGTTGAGGAATCTGGCGCCGATTCATTGCGTTTATTCGAAATGTTCGCCGGCCCGTTAAACGAGACGAAGCCATGGTCGACGACGGGAATCGAAGGGGCGAGGCGCTTCCTTGAGAGGGCTTATCGCTTAGTCGACGATCCTTCGTATACATCGCGTATATCAAGCGACAATGACGGGGAGCTCGATTTCTCTTACAACAACCTCGTCAAGAAAGCGACGGAAGACTTCGAAAGCCTCTCATTCAACACGACGATCGCCAAGATGATGGTCTTCGTGAACGATTGCTACAAAGCCCAATCCTTATATCGCCCATACCTCGAGGGATTCGTCAAGATCCTTTCCTGCGTCTGCCCATTCATTGGCGAAGAGATGTGGGAGAAGCTAGGGCATACGAAGACGATCGCTTACGAAAGCTGGCCGACTTATGATCCGAAAAAGCTCGAAGTCGACATGGTGAATTTGGCCATCAGCGTCAACGGCAAGGTGCGCGACGTCTTGCCAATTAACAAGAGCGCATCCCAAGAAGAGGCGATAAAAATCGCAAAAACCTCCGCAAAAGCCCTTTCTTTGATCGCGGACAAGGAAATAAAGAAGATCATTTACGTCCCAGGACGCATCTTGAACATCGTCGTCGGTTAGTGTGGCGTTGCCCCTTTGATTGGTTTATCATTTCTTCGCCCAGGACTTCCTAGGGGAAGCGTGGAGCGGAGACAGACCATATGTTGCTTACCATTGACGTCGGGAACACCCTAATCGATTTCGGCTTTTTCGATGAGAATGAACTAAAAGCCGTTTACAAAGCCACGACCAAACCAATAAGAAGCGAGGACGAATACAGAAGCGTCCTCCTTTTGGCGTTAAAGACGGTTGGCATCGATCCGAAGGAAATAGAGGATACGATAATCTCTTGCGTAGTCGCCTCTTTGACGAGGCCATTCGTCCATATCGTTACCTCCTTTTTTGGAAAGAGGCCGCTCGTTTTGGGGCCAAGGCTTTCTAGCGGAGTCGAGCTGAAGGTTGACAATCCAAGCGAAGTCGGCAGCGACCTCGTCGCCGATTCGGTAGGAGCGAAGGCGAAATACGGGTCGGACGTCTTCATCGCCGATTTAGGGACGGCGAGCAAATACATATACATAGATGAGAACGGCTCATTCGCCGGACTTGCGATAGCGCCTGGTTTCCGTATCTCGATCGAAGCGTTGGTTAGCGGAGCCGCCGCATTGCCGGAAGTGACGTTATTGCCTCCCAAAAAGGTGATCGGCAAGAACACAATCGACTGCATGAATAGCGGAATAATCTATGGAACTTCATATGAGATCATGGGGTTTTTGAATGCTTTCGAGCGTGAGACGGGCCGAAAACTCAAGAAGATCTTGACTGGCGGCAACGCCTCATACGTCTCATCGCTATTACCAGACTTCACTTATGATCCGAATCTCCTTCTTTATGGGTTAGAGAGCATCTATCGGAGAAATAAAGGAAAGAGAAAATGAATTACCAAACGATATTGATATGGGCATTCGCCTTGCTTTTCTTCATCGTGTTTCTCTTCGAACTTAGGAAAGAGAATCCAAACCAAGCGACGGTAAGGCAAATAGCCTACGACGCGGTTTTCTTATCCATCATCCTGATTATGGGATTCGTGCCGCAGATGGGCTATATCGCCGTTGTTCCTGGGTTATCGCTCACCCTTATGCATCTTCCCGTCCTTCTTGGCGCGTATTTATTCGGCTGGAAAAGAGGATTGCTATACGGCTTTTTCTTCGGTTTCACAAGCTGGATGCAGGCTCTTTCCTCCCCAGTTGGCTTCAATGCCTTTTTCATCGTCCCTTGGGTTTCTCTTCTCCCACGCGTCCTTTTCGGCTTCTTGAGCGGCTTTTTCTTTAAACTATTAAAGAATAATCCTAAAATAAGCCGGAACGTGTGCGTCATTGGAGCCGTCGCCATGGCGTTGACGCTAATCCATACGTTCCTCGTCTTTGGCGCCCTCTTCGTCTTTGATTTCGAGGAGATGACCGCTTTCTTTGCCAGCAAAGAGGTGGTGGCCAGCGCCTTAAAGCTCACATTCGGAGGCGTTATATTGCTTGGAGCGATCGGCGAAAGCGTGCTTGCCGCCTTACTCACGCCTCTACTTGGAAAGATTTCGCTCCGCTTGGTTGAAAGGAAGAAATGATCGTTATGGCAAATTTCAAAAAACTTGCGAAAGGCTATGAGAAGATAGGGATATCGGCCCTACAGAAATTCATTCAGATCCCCAGCGTTTATGACGCTAATAGCATCGCGCCGGGCGCCCCGTTCGGAAAAAAAGTCCAGGAAGCGCTCCTATATCTTGAAAAACTCGGGAAGGATTATGGCTTCGCCACGCGTAACGTCGATGGCTATGCGATGGAGCTATCCATAGGAGAGGAAGGGCCATTGATTGGAATCTATGGTCATAGCGATGTTGTCCCGGTGTCTGGAAGCTGGACGCACAAGGAATGGGGAGGCGAAGTGAAAGACGGAGTTGTCTATGGCCGTGGCGCATGCGACGACAAAGGGCCGCTCCTAGCGAGCTTATATGCCGTCAAACTCCTCAAAGACAACGGTTTGATCGATGGATATAGAATAAAGATCGTAAGCGGAGGCGACGAGGAAAGAGGCAGCTCTTGCTTGCAACACTATTTCGAGAAGGGGAATGGCGAGGAGCCGGTTTTCGGCTTCACTCCCGATGCCAATTGGCCTTTGATCTACGCCGAGAAGGGCATTACCCATGCGCATGCCAGGAAGATAGTGAATCTTGACCCCATCATCGCGATGGATGGCGGCACCGTCACCAATGCCGTCTGCGATTCCTTGCTCGTCTCGCTTAAGCCCGACGATAAATTCGCGTCTTATCTCAAAGAGCTCGGCATCAAAGCGGATATCACGAAGATGCCTTCGGTGATGCTAGTGCGTTTCATCGGCAAAACCGCCCATGGCAGCACCCCAGAACTTGGCGAAAACGCCGCCACGATAGCCTTCAAAGCCTTAGGGCATTTCTATAAAATCGAAGCTCTCTCGCTTCTTGCGAAGGCAATGGAAGATCCTTTCGGAGCCTCATTCGACGGGAAGCAAATCTCCAAGGAACTAGGCGTCACCACCTATAACTACGGCGTCGTCAAATACGATGGGAAATCTTTGTCCGTTTCCATCGATTTCCGTTATGGCGAGGAAGCCGATCCGAAGGCTTTGTTAAATAAATTCTTCGATATGACGAAGACAATTCCGGTGATCGATGCGGAAGTGAAGCCGCTTCTATATAGGAAAGACAGCGATTTGGTCTCCACGCTCATGAAAGCGTACAAGAAAGAGACGTTCGAATTATTCGCCAAACCTATAGCGATAGGCGGCGGAACCTACGCCAAAGAGGCCAAAAACACTGTTGCCTTCGGCGCCGAATGGCCGAAGCATCCGGGAAATATGCATGGACCAGACGAATACATTTACGTCGAGGATTTCGTCAAAGACATCGCGATATACGCCCGAGCGATTTATATGCTCGGTCAGAAAGCCAAGAAAAAGTGAGAAGCCGTTATAAGAAGTGGGCCAAGCCCTATTTGGAAAACCATCCCGAATTCGTTTTGACGTCGGTGAAAGACGACCCTTCTTTTTTTGGCGATCCCTTATATTTGGAAGTTGGGGCGGGGAAAGGCGCTTTTTTGTTGCAGCTTGCAACCAGATACCCGGATAGGAGATACCTGGCTTTAGAAAGGGATATATCGATTTGCGGGGTTTTTGCCAAGAAAATCGATGAAAGCGGGCTTACCAACATCCGCTTGATCCCAGGTGATTTCGATGATTTATACGATAGCCTAAAAGAGTTTGGATTTGCGGGGATTTTCTTGAATTTCAGCGATCCGTGGCCAAAGAAAAGACACGCCAAAAGAAGGCTTACGACCTCTGAACGATTAAAGGAATTCATGTCGCTTTTAAAGAAAGACGGTTTGCTGAAAATCAAAACCGATAACGACATCCTCTATGAATTCACGCTCGAAGAAGGGGAGAAAGCATCTTTGAATTGTGTTTATAATGAGCCCAATTACACGGATATAGACCCTGAGGATGCGATGAGCGAATACGAAGCTTCGTTTAGGGAAGAGGGAAAGCCCATCCATAGAGTCGTCTACAAAAAGATCTGAGGAGGAAAAAGATGTACCGCCTGTTTTATAACCACCAAATTTCCAAAGACGTCTTATTCGTCTTGATCGATCCGACGAAAACGGTCACTTCGACGAAAAGGAATGAGGAAGTCGTCGCCTTATATCACGATGAAGAGATAGTTGGGTATAACATTTTCGACATTTCGAAGACCGTTCGCATCGTATCGAAAGGCATAATCTTTTGCCCAGATTCCAAGATGATCGACGCGATAAATAGCGTTCTTTCTAGAACCGGCTTCCCTCTTTTGCCGTATCTTTCCGATAGTGGCTACCAAGTGATGAGGATAGTCTCCGTCGAAGAGCATCCATTGGACGAGAAGGCCTCGATTATCTCTTTGATCGGCAAAGATGAGAAAAAATACGAGACGGTCGCAAAAGCCAAAAACATCGCGATCGGTTCTTTATGCGTCGCCGCTTTAAGCGGCTCGATATTGTCTGATGGCACCCTATTCGTCTCGAAGACCGAGAAGAACCTTCCGATCGACGTTTTGCCTATGAGCCCGAAAATGCTAAAGATAGGCGAAGAGAAAGACATACTGTTCTTGCCTAGCGAAGAAGACTACGCGGTCGGCGATGACTTCTTTGCCCCATCTAAGGAGTAAAAATATGGAAGAACTCGAAATAAAGCTCAAAGAAGAAGGGAAAATATCCCGCTTAACGAATAAGACTTTCAAGTTCGACGAGAGAATCGCCGATGGCTATTTCAGCGCCAACTATTTTTTGAAATCGAGAAAAATAGTGGAGCAATTCGCCCCGAATCATATCGTGGAGGAGCAATTCTTCCAGCGCGAAGACGATGTCATGGTCTGCGGTTTAGACGAGTCGATAGCTTTGATCCATACGTTCGCGAGGCATCCTGAAAACCTCAAAATACTCGCTTTGAAGGATGGCGACATGGTATCAAGCGGCGAGCCGGTTTTGAAAATAATCGGGAAATACGAGGATTTCGGCTTTTTGGAATCGCTTATCGATGGGATTTTGACAAGAAGGACGGCCGTGGCCACGAATGTCCATAGGGTAGTGTTGGCCTTGCGCGGTTCCGACACTTTCTCGATGGCCGATAGGCAAGACGATTACCTTACGCAGAAAGGCGATGGATATGCGACCTATGTCGCCGGAATCAAGAAATTCTCAACTGACGCCCAAGGCGAATGGGTAGGCGTCAAAGGCATGGGAACGATGCCACACGCATTGATACAGATATGCGGCGGTGACATCATCAAGGCTTGCGAACTTTATCATAAGGCCTATCCGAATGAGAAAGTAACGGCGCTAATCGACTATCACAATAACGTCGTCGAGGACGCGGTCAAAGTGGCTAAGCACTTTGGGCCTGATGTGCTTCGCGGCATCAGAGTCGACACCTCGAAAGCGCTCATCGACCATTATTTCGACGATAAGGACACTTCGTCATTCGATCCGCACGGCGTTTGTAAGGAATTGATATTCGCTTTGAAAGATGCGCTTGTTAAGAAAGGCCTTTCTTGGGTCAAGATAACGGTTTCGAGTGGCTTTAACGCCAAGAAGATAGAGGAATGGACGCGTCTAGGGGTTCCAGTGGATTGCTATGGTGTTGGCACATCGCTTGTCAAAAACACGACTGTTGGATTTACCGGCGATTTGGTTATGCTCGATGGCAAAGCGGAAGCCAAAGAAGGGCGTGGCGACCATCCAAGCGACCGCTTGGAAGACGTTTCCTATCCGATTTATTGATTCGATTTTGCGATTTACGAAAAAATGTAAATATTTTCATTGAAAAATGAAGGTCTTTTCTTACAATCTAAATATCGGAGGTTCATTCCATGGAGAATTTGAAGGATCGAGTTACCATTTATCAGGTTGCCCAAGCGGCCGGAGTGTCTTTGGCCACGGTGAGCCGCGTCATCAACAAGCAAGAGAACGTCACCGAAGCGACGAGAACCAAGGTCGAGGAGACCATCCGTCGACTTGGCTATAAGCCAAGCGGCCTTGCGCAAGCCCTCGCCACCAACAAAACCACCAACATCGGCGTCGTCATTCCGAGCGCCAATTACGTCTATATCTCGAACATGCTTAACGGCATCAGCGACGTTGCCAAGGAAAAAGGCTTCGTTTTGACTCTTTTCACGACTTCGCATTCCCGCGATGAGGCTCTCTCGATGATTGAGAAAGTCATCACGACCCATGTCGATGGCGCCATCATATTCGATGACGAGCTCGATAGCGAAGACGTCATGAAAATCAATTCCTATAGCGTGCCGACGATCGTCGTCAATAATCGTCTAGTAGGGGATAAGGTCGGATGCGTCACCTTCTCATATGAAGAGCTCCTTGAGGCCACCATCAATAACTACTACACCGATCCATCGAATCCCGATAAGAAGGATATGACCTTCCTTCACGTTCACGATGGCGGACGTTTGCTCATGCATTGCGAGAAGGCGTTCATGGACGTTCATAAGAAACTTGGACGCCCATATCACATCGTCAATTGCGACGATTCCTACACGCGCACCTATTATGATTTCTTGGATTATTTCAAACGTAACAGGAAAGGATATTTCGTCGCTTATCGCGATTCCATCGCCGCCGCGATCGAAAACGCCGCCACCGATAGCGGTTTAAGCGTTCCGGAAGATATCGAAGTGCTTTCGTTAGTCGGAACCAAATACGCGAACATCGTTCGTCCTTCCATCACCTCGATGCAAATCGATATGTCGGAGGTCGGCAAACGCTCGATGTACATGCTCATCGATTTAATCAATGGGGAACTAAACGACAAGAGCTATCGTTTCGACGCGCATCTCATACCAAGAGAGAGCACGATTGAGAAAAAATAGCAGAAATTCGTTCGAAATGGCGAAATTAAACGGGCAAAACGCCCGTTTTTATTTATATAAATTTATGATTGTAAAACTTTGGCACTCATGTCTTGACAGTGCCAAAACTTTAATTATCATTACAAGCGTATCCAATAATGGAGGTAAATCAAAAAATGAAAATCACACCGCTCAATGACTACCTTTTGATCGAAAAGGTTCCAAGCGAAAAAAAGATTGGATCGATCATTCTCACGACTGAGAAAAAACAAGGCAACATCGCCACCGTCGTGGCAATCGGCCCTGGCAAAGTCGAAGAAGGAAAACTAGAAAAAATCGAAGGCATCGCCGTCGGAGACAAAGTGATCTACCGCGAATATGCCGGCACCGATTACGAAGATGGCGATCATAAGTATCTGTTGATCAAGGCAGAGGACATCCTCGCCGTCGTTAACGATTAGTAGAAGGAGAAAACATCATGGCAAAAGAAATCAAACTCGGCAAAGAAGCGCGCGACGCGATGGTGAAAGGCGTCGACGTCTTGGCGAACACCGTCAAAGTCACCCTCGGCCCGAAAGGCCGTAACGTCGCCCTCGACAAAGGCTATGGAAGCCCAGCCATCTGCGAAGACGGCGTCTCCATCGCCCGTGAAATCGAACTTAAAGACAATTTCGAGAACATGGGCGCCAAACTCGTTTACGAAGTCGCCAATCGCACCAATGAAAAAGCCGGTGACGGCACGACGACGGCGACCGTCTTAGCGCAAGCGATGATACACCGCGGCATCGACGCCGTTGAAAAAGGCGCCAATCCGGTCTTCGTAAGAACCGGCATTGAAAAGGCCGGGAAGGCCGTAAGCGAAGAGCTTCTGAAAATCTCTAAACCAGTCGAAACCAACGAAGACATCGAAGCCATCGCTTCCGTTTCCTCTCATAGCGAGGAAATTGGAAAGCTCATCGCCGAAGCGATGGACAAAGTCGGCAAAAACGGCGTCATCACGGTCGATGATTCGAAGACTTCCGAAGATGAGCTCGTCATATCGCAAGGCCTTGAATACGACAAAGGCTTCATCAGCCCATACATGGTGACCGACAACGAGAAGATGGTCGCCGATCTCGAGGATGCCTATATCCTTGTGACCGACATGAAGATCAGCAACATCAATGACATCGTTCCTCTTCTCCAAGGCATCGTCGAATCGCATAAGCCATTGTTCATCATCGCCGATGATCTCGATAGCGACGTCACTTCCACGTTAATCGTCAACAAGATCCGCGGCACTCTCACAGTCGTCGCAACCAAAGCTCCGGAATTCGGCGACGCTCAGAAAGCCGCTCTCCAAGATATCGCCATCCTTACCGGAGCCAAGTTCTATAGCAAGGATCTCGGAATGGCCCTCAAAGACGTAACCCTTGAAGATCTTGGCCGCGCAAAGAAGATCACCGTCAAGAAAGATAGCACCACCATCGTCGGAGGCGAAGGCTATAAGAAAGACATCAACGATCGTATCGCTGAACTTCAATCGCAATATAGCATCGCAACCAGCGATTACGACAAGAAGAATATTTCCAAACGCATCGCCAAGCTCTCGAATGGCGTCGCTGTCTTGAAGGTCGGAGCCTTCACCGAAAGTGAGCTCAAAGATAAGAAACTCCGCATCGAAGACGCTTTGAACGCTACGAAGGCGGCTGTCCAAGAAGGCATAGTCGTCGGCGGCGGAGCCGCTTTGGCGGAAGTCTATCTCGCATTAAAAGGAAAACTCGTCGACAAGAACCCGGATATCCAAATGGGTATCGACACCGTCATGGAGTCCTTGCTTGCGCCTCTTGGGCAAATTGCCAAGAACGCCGGCTTCGATAGCGAGGAAATAATCGCCAAGCAAAAAGAGCAGCCGAAGAACTACGGTTTCAACGCTCTAGAAGGCACTTGGGTCGATATGTTCAAATCCTCGATCGTCGATCCGACCAAAGTCACCCGCAATGCCGTTTTGAATAGCTCCTCCATCTCCGCGATGTTCGTTACGACGGAAGGCGCCGTCAGCGAAATCAAGGAAAAGAAGGAAAACGATTCGCAAATGGGCGGTTCGATGGGCGGAATGTATTGATAATCCACCATCAATCAATGGGGCGTCGGAAACGATGCCCTTTTTCTTCGTTCTCTTGGTTCTGTCTTCCAAAAAATATTTAAGTTGTTAGAATAGCAAACGGGAGAAAAAGAACTTATGGACAACATCTATGAAGACCTCAAATGGAGAGGTCTCATCCAACAATTCAGCAACGAAGAGAAAGTCAAAGAACTATTAAGCACAAAACAGACCATTTATTGTGGGTTCGATCCAAGTGCGGCTTCCATGCATTTGGGCAACTATGTGATGATCTCGATTCTGAAACGCCTTCAAAAAGCCGGCCATCGCATCATCGCTTTGGTGGGAGGGGCGACTGGCATGATCGGCGATCCTTCTGGCAAATCGAAGGAAAGAAATCTCCAAACGAAGGAGAAACTCGCCGAAAACACCGCTTCGATCAAAGCGCAGCTTGAACGCTTCATCGATCTCAACGATCCAGAGCGAGGCATCATATTGAATAACTACGATTGGCTTGGAAATATGCAGACGCTCGATTTCTTGCGAGATTATGGCAAATATTTCCCGATTAACTACATGTTATCGAAGGAAATCGTGTCATCGCGCTTGGAGGCCGGCATATCCTTCACCGAATTCGCTTATCAGATTCTTCAGTCCATCGACTTCTACCTATTGAACAAAAACTACGGTTGCCGTTTGCAAATCGGCGGAAACGATCAGTGGGGGAATTTGACGAGCGGTCTTGAGCTCATAAGAAAATTGAATGGCGAAACGGCCGAAGCGGAAGCCATGACTGCCCATTTGATAACTAGGGCCGACGGCAAGAAATTCGGCAAGAGCGAAGATGGAGCGTTGTTCCTTAACCCTTCGTTGACCTCGCCTTACAAACTCTATCAATATTTCATCAACACGACCGACGAAGATGCCGTCAAGTATCTAAAGGTCTTCACTTTCCTCTCGAAGGAAGAGATTGAAAAGATTGAAGCCGATCATATTGCGAATCCTGGTAATCGCATCGCTCAAAAGAAATTGGCATACGAAGTCACCAAAGACATTCATGGCGTGGCAGGGGCTGAAGAGGCGCTTAAGATGAGCCAAGTTCTTTTCTCTGGTGAAGTCGCCACATTATCGTCCGATGAGATAGAAGAGCTTCTCGGCGGAATGAAGGTTGAATTAGACGGCGCCATGCCATTATTGGACCTATTGACGAAAGTAGGGGCGGCGCAAAGCAAAACTCAAGCCAAGACATTCGTCATGCAAAATAGCGTCTCAGTCAATGGCATTAAAGCAGACGATCCTTCTAAGACATACGGCAAGGAAGAGGCACTCCATGGCAAATATCTGATTGTCAGACGTGGCAAGAAGAATTATTTCTTAGGAATAATAAAATAGCCGCAAATCCCGCTTAAAAATTATAAATAGCTGCGAATTGCAGCTATTTTTTTATTTTCTCGTATAGGAATAACGACGCTTGCAAGGGTATTCCGACGAACAAAATGAAGAAGATGTTCTGATAGGCGTATAGATAAAACGTCAAAGAAAAGGAGAACAATAGGCCCCATATGAAAGCGCTGAACAATATCATTTCCGCCAACCCTTTTCCCCAGAACCGCTTGACCAAAAAACCATCTATCAAACCGACGGCGGGGATGCACCAAACAAACCCTATCCAATAATCATAACAACCATATGTGATGACACCGTTTACGAAAACGCAAGTTGCCACCAATAAGAAGAACATTCCGGAGAGGCAACAGATGACGATTTTGTTGGTGTTCTTCGTTTTATCGACCTCGGATGGGTTTTTCGGAAGTTTGATACCGTCATGTAGCAATGCGTCGACCGTTATGCCATAGAAGTCCGCGATCTTAAGCAAAATATCAGCACTTGGTATGGCTTTGCCCATTTCCCATTTAGAAACGCTTTTATCGCTATACCCAATCATCTCAGCAAATTCTTGTTGGGTGAGCTTTCGCTCTTTTCTAAGCGATGTCAGGTTTTTCGATACGATGGCGTTCAATTCATCCATACGGATACTATAAAACGCCGTTTTTAATAAGGCAAATCGGTTTTTCATGCTTAAAAATATGGAATATAGAAATATTAAGTGTTTATCGTATTAATCTTGTATTTTTAATACAATGTATAAAAAACATTAAAAATCTAATGAGTGGTAATTTTCATTAATCTAGTTTTTAGAACTATGTTTATAAACGTATGAAAACTATAGATTTTAACGAAGAAAATATTATTCTACGATTCGTAGAGTTAAGTTCTACTATTCGTTCTGGAACGCTTAGAGAAGGTGCGATTGCTTTTCGTTTTTATAATATCACAGCCTTAAAAGGAACTTTTAAAGCGAATCTATGCAAAAGAAGAAAGAAAAAACCATTATCCTCAACTCCGTTGGCATCGTTCTGACGATATCTTTGGGAATCGGTATCGGCTTTGTTCTTTCAAATTTCTTTCCGCACGTAGTCAAAGAGATTAATTACAACTCATGGGATCCTGAATATCTTAAAGCGGACTCCGATGCTTGCCTTTCTAAGTTCAACAAAATCAAAGCGTCCGCCAATCCGTTCGATGGAAAATCGATGCAAGGGTGGGAACTTGCCAATGCCGCATTGAGGAAATTCGAAAAAGAAGAGAGAAACATGAGCCAAGGAATCGGGGCCGCTTCGGCGAAAGTCGGTCCGATGAGCGTTGATCAGCAAATTCGCAGCACCATGTATCGCGTTGGCGATTCGTATTTTGAGGAATCGCTATCGAAGTCTTTCGCCGTCAACGTCGCTTGGCGCATGTATGAAAATGAGGGCACGACGTTGCGTTATAAAGGCAGTTGCCCTTCGAACGTCGAAATCCCTTCTTTTTCTTCCGATTCTGATCCTCTCACCTTTAGCGATTCTGAATATCTCGCCTATGCCGGCCGCAATTTGAATGGATCATCTACCATTTACATCATTTCCGATAAGACTTTAGCGTCGAAAGATCAGGCTTCGCTGTCTGGACTTCCGTTCAACGGAATCGTCGTGAACGATGATGGAACTTACACAATCAACATCGAACTTGATGCTAGGAAATCGGTCGTGAACTACGTCAAGCAGATGATGGTGACGACTGAAATGAACAGCGCTCCGGTCTTCGATTACGTTCATATGAGCTTTGTCGTCACTTCCGATTGCGAACTTGTCACATCGACGTCAACCGAAAAGTATTTCGCTTCGACGCCAAGCGGCTCTTCCAATATCGAAGGGACGTTAAAGACCGTTTATTCGACTGGGGGAAATTACGAGATCCCCGATTTAAGCACACCTATTACCTATAGTCATAATTGAAGGAGGACTTTTTATGGCGGAGAACGAAGAAAAAAAGAAGAAAAAGAAAGGATTTGTGGCCTTTTTCGGAAAGAAAGGGGTGCGTTTGACTGTTTTATACACTACCTTATTCGCTTTAAGCGCTGGCGGCGCCTATTGGTTCACGCCATATCTCAACGGCAGCCTTAACGATGATTATGCAAGCGACAGTTCGGACCATGGCAGCGAACTTTCGAATACCGATCGCTTCATGGCGAAATTGACGGAAATGAGCGGAATGAAAGGCACAATCAATACTTTATCCGTGGCTTTCCCTGATAATGATGGTAACGATGCCACTAAGAATGTTGTAAGCCTCTCTAGCGGCTCTAAGCTCTTATTCGCGATGCCGGATACTAAGAACATCGGTTTCCATTTGGACACCGTGGTTAGCCTCTCTACAACGAATAGCGATATAGCCGACGTTTCTAAGCCGATGCTCATAAATTATGACAACAGCGACTTATACGTTTCCGTTTTGGGCGCAAAATACAAGTATTTATCGACCGATTATGAGCAGATTTTAGATGATGTCATATCTGTTTTTGGCAAGGATTCGATGACCATTGGCTCTTCCTTCTATACTTGGGTTGAGTCACTAATCGCCGGCGTAAGCGGCAATGGTGATGCGATGCCGGCCATGTCCGTCAACTTCGTGGAAACCTCTTCCACGGAATCCAGCCATTCCTTCACTTGCACCATCACCTCCGATGGCGTCGATTATCCGATCGACATGACAAGTGATGCCGATTTCTATCTTACCTCCGTCAAAGCTTCCCTATCTTTCGGCGATGTCGATGTGAATGTTGATATCAGCACCGATATGAACGGTTCCTCCATCAAAGCCATCTCATCGTTAGCGCCAGAAGACAAAGACTCTTATGTTTCCGTCGTCAATATGAACGGCGTATTCAAGAAAATCGCCGGACTAGTGAAGAGCAAGTCGTTTGGCGTCATATTGGAAGGCTCCTTCTCCTATAAATATGGAAAAGAAGGGGAGAAAAAAGACGATTCGATATTGTTAAACGGATTCGCCAACGTCGATTTGGGCAAGGAAGATTATCGAGCCGGCATCGAAGTAAAGGATCCGAATTCGAGCGATTATTCGCAAAAAGTCAATTTTGCGTATTTGCCGGCCGACAATGCGTCGGAAAAGGAAGCCTATTTGGATTATAACGGCATTTTCAAGGCTTCAATGGATCAGATCACGATGGACGCGATGATCGGAAGAATCAGCGATGCCACCGATTCTTCTGGTTCGTCTTTTGACAAGAGCAAATTTGAAAAACTCTTCTCTTTTGTCCTCGAAAGCGATGTGATGAACGCTTTGTCGGAAGGGCACTACCAGCCGATAATCGAGGCGATAGATGATTTGAAAACGGAAAACGACAAAATAGTGGCCTCCGTTAACCTAAAAGGGCTTGGTTTCGGAGAGAACGCCAAAATCGTCGCGACTATCGATGGAAACGGCCAAGAAGGGTCAAGCGATATCAAATTGCTCAAGATCGAAATCCAAAACATCGCTTTGAAAGAAACGAATTTCAATGCCGTCATAACACTAGACGAATACAAAGCCGCCTCTTTTGACAAAACGGGTTACAACCGCTTGGACAAACTACCAGACGTTTACGATCAGATGTCTTCCATCGCCAATGATAAGAAAGCGGCCCTCGACATCGATGCCAGCGTCAAGGTCGATCAAACGGACATTGGGATTTCCGGTTTGGCTCAATTTGACGCCGAAAAGAAACTCGGCACAGCAAAAATCTCGATCGATGAACCGTCGAAGAAGCATATGTTGACAACCGATTTCGATGATTCGAAGGTCCATATGCAGTACCAAGACGCAGAAAAGACCGATGAGAAAGGCACGCTTGCCAAAATATCGATCTCAAGCGTCAAGGAATTAATCGATTACGTCTCGTCTTTGATGAAGAACGAGAGATTTGAGAAACGATTCCTTTCGCCTATATCCTCTTCGATAGGAGAAGTGGCGTTATCGACGACTCTTCAATCGATAATAGACGGAAAATATAGCGTCATCGCTTCGACTGAAATACTCGAAAGCTACACATTCACCGACGAAAGAAGCGTCTTCACCATCAATCCTAAAGCGCTTGGCCTTGATAAGAGCTTGAGCTTCGCCATCAATTATGCGTCTACTCCGAGCGTCGATACAGAAGGCGAACTCGTTTACAAAGTCGATTCTTTGGAACTTCTCGAGACTGAGATAAACGGAATCAAAGTCGGCGTGAAGATCTCGTTAGGGGAATATGACGGCACGAAGGAAAACTCACTTTCGTATGATGAGAGCGAATATAACGATTTCTCCTCCGTTTCTTCTTTGGCCAAAGCCGCCATCAACACCGCGACCGACTTCGATACCTATCACATCAAGGCGGAAGCGGACGTTACCTTATGGACGGCGAACATCATCCATTTGGATATCGATTTCGTTGCCAATTACACGGAAAACGGCTGGGAATATTACGCCAAATTGTCGAATATCCCCCTCATTCCGGCTGTGAATAGCCAATATAGCATTTTCGTCGGCTATACAAGAAGCGTTGAGCTCGTCTATAAGAACGATACCTTCTATTTGCTTGGCAATAACCCGTTCGGACTTCATGGATACGAGACGGATGAGGACCGCGAAAACGGAACTAAGATCGATTGGGATGAAACGAATTGCGGCTCATATAGCCAAGAATATCTATCGAACGAAGAGAATCTCTTGAAATTCATTCTCGGAGATGTTTTGAACGTTCAACCCTATTATCTCAATATGATTTCATCCTCCGATGGCGATTCCGTCGGCACCTTATCGCTTGGAAACGATATGAAACTTGCTTATGAGAACGTCCTCGAGGATGTTTCTTACGACGCCGACACGAACGATTATTCGATGGATCTTGACATCGGTGCGATGCTTGACGCCGATTACGTCTTGAAAGCGTCGCTTGGCGCCAAAGTGAACGATTCAGGATACCTCACGAAACTTGGCTTAAGCGCCTTCGTCTTCGCCGGCGTCCGCGTCGACTTCTCCTTGAACGCCGAATTGATGGAGGTAGGGGAAACGCTTAGCGATTCCTTGTCCGCCTCGATTTCAAACGTGATCGCCGCCGCCGAAACCGGTACTGCGCACCAATAGAAGAAGGTTTTGCGATGATTTTTGGAAAAGCGCTTAAAAATCCATTTAAAAAAGGAGCTTGCTCCCGCTTTTTCATGTCGATATTGATGCTTGGGTCTCTTTCTTCGGCTATGGTTATGGAAAAAAACGAGAATGAGCCAAACGAAGAGAAATCTATAAGTGTTTTGCCGCAAGGCGAAGATGCTTTATGCAAATTCGAGAACCGTTTAAGCGACAATAATGGCTTAGAAGGGAAATTGACGTTTGAGGCCAAGTATCCGGATAAGGATAAGACCACTTACAGCGAGTTATCCGTTTCGGACGCCGCCTTCGCCATATATAAAAAGGATGATTTCCTTTTCCATGTCGACGGATCGCTTTCCTATAACGCCGTCACGTTGCCGCTTCTCATTCATCTTTCCTCAGATGATTCGTATTTGAGCCTATTAGGTGCGCGCTACGCTTATCGCACAAGCGATTTCGAATCGCTCTTCGATTCGATCATATCGATCTTCGGCAAGGATTCGATCGAAATCCCTTCGTCTTTCTATTCTTGGATGGATAAGCTCATCGAAAATGGTCAAAAAGAGACTGATGAATCCCTCGATGCCGATTTCTCTTCCGAGTCCATCGCTACCGATTCCTATCTCTTCTCTTGGTCTTTCCCTAGCGCAATGGAAGGCAAAATCTATTTCGAGACCGATGGGCGATATGGACTAAGAAAGATATACGGAAACGAATTAAAAATCGATGAATTCGTTTTCTCTTTCTCTCTTCTTGTCTCTAACGACGACGTCGATTATTCGACTCTTTCCTCCCTTAGGCCATCCGACTCCTCTTCCTATACGCAAATAGTCGATTCGATGGGGTTGGTCAAAAAAGCGGTGGAGCTTACAAGAAGCAAAAAAGCTGGGCTGTCATTTCAAGCTAATTTGACGAATCAGACGAATTTCTCCAAGGAAAAAGGGAAGGAAATCGAGGAAGAATTCGATTTGTCTGGTTCCTTTTCCTTCGATTTGAACGAAATGAAGATGAATGGCGACATTCTCGCCAGCGGCTATGGGATCAACGACGAAAAGGGCAGCAAAACCCTTTCGTTTGTTTCTAGAAAAGAAGCGGCCGACGGCTGGAAAGCCTTCGTTAAATACAATAACGTCATGGATCTCGCCATGGATTCCGCCACTTTCGAAAACGTTTTGGCGATATTCGAGGACGATATATCTTCCTTCGGCTCGGCCGATAGCATACTTTCCTTCCTAACAGACAGCGACGCCATCAAAGATATAAAGAACGGTCGTTACGACACGGCCATATCCGCGATTTCTTCGATCGCCACTTCGGAAGACAAAATCGTCGCCTCTTTGAAATTAGCCGATTTCGGGTTTGGGGACGATTCGTCGCTAGCTCTCACGCTCGATGCGAATGACGGCGGGATTACGAAAGCCGTTTTTGAAAACATCGTTGTGAGGACGGCGAATTTCAGCGAATTGGTCATAACGCTCACGGATTACACCGAGAAGACATGTGACGAAGCAAGCTATTTCGAACTCGATGGGCTACCGACCTTCGCTTCGCAAATGAAGAACATATTCCAAAAGAAAAGGGTCAATTTGTCCTTTAGCGCCAACGTCCTTGATAGTCAGGGCCTTGGGTATCCCGAGATCAGCGGCAACGTCTATTTCGATTTGAACGAAGGGATGAAAAAAGGCTCTGGCGATGTCACCCTTAAACACAAAGTCGAAGATGGTTCGACGAAAAACAACCACGTCTTGGTCGATGTCACCGGATTGGAGGATACCGACGTGACCCGCTTCCATTATAACGACGGCGATTCGAACGATGAGGGGATGCGCGGACAAATGAGCATCAAAGACCTCAATTCGATAATCGCCTTGGCGGTCGGCCTATATAACGACAACGATCCGCGTTTCGCCAAGTTCTTCGATCCGATCAGAATGGCTTTGATGTCTAACGTCGTAGGCGCTTTGACGGCCAATCGATATGGCCCGTTCATTGCGACTAACGTCATGAAGAGTGCTTCGATTTCCGCCGATAAGTGCGTGTTCACGATGGACGCCGCCTCCTTTGGGCTTGAGGAAGGGAGCACCTTCGATATCGTCCTGAATTTTGTTGCTTCCGAACTTGTTTCCCTTGAGATAAAGGGCTTAAAGTATGAAGACAATACGATAAATGCCGTCATAACGCTCATCGGCACCTCTTTCGACGATTCGAAATTAAGCGTCGTCACCGATTTCACCGATAGCAACCATTTCAAGTTCGACGGCGTCGACAAGTTGCTTGAGGCAGCCTTAAATGAATCGAAGAGGGAAACATATCGCCTCTATAGTGACTCCGTTAAAGTGAGTCTAAATATCTTTAGCATCAGCATGGATCTAAAACTCGATTTCCATATCTACGTCAAAGGGGAGGTCGTCAAAGTCTACGGAGTGGTCTCCAATATCAGCGTTTATGTCGTTTCGAGGCATTACAATATCGGCTATTTGAACAACAAACGAACTTCTACATTGTATTACGACAACATCGATACGGATAAAACCAATGAGACGGGGGTGGAGACCGCTTTAGCGGACCAAAAAGGATACCTCTATATCTCATCGTATAACTCTTATAAATATTGGGGCAAAGAGAAAACCGCAACCGACGATGTCGTGAAATATAGCACCGACCAATTGACGGGATCGAAAACCATAGCCCATATGGTTTTGTACGATATATTGGGTTTGGACCTCGAAAGCTATCTCGATGATCTCACCAATACCAAAGAAACCTCCAAGGCCTATGAGAATCTTTTGACGCAATATGAATATGTTGCCGACAATAGCAACCATCCGACGTGGAAAGTGGGGATAAACCTAGGCGCCTTGGCGAATAATTCCATTTTGAAGAGTCTATCGATCGAGCTAAATGGCGGCGATTATGGCAGTGCTTCAGAAGGATATCTAAGCTCCTTGACCATCCCAGAACAGCAAATCCTTTCGACCGGATCCTTGATCAAGTTCACCGCGACGGCGAAAGGGACGATCAACAATTCGGCTCCAGGGAGCGATTATTGGTCTAGCGTTTCCTCGTCCTGGAATTCGTTCATGAGCGCGAATCGAAGCAAAGATTGCACAAGCTACTCTTGATTATTTTATTTCGCGCATAGGAAATAGAACGCAAAGCGTTGAGGCGTTTTGCCGTTGCAATGCCATCCTGTCGTTCGTTGTATTTTTCAAGAAACGGAAAGCTCATTCGGTAAAATTTTG
>CAZCCJ010000008.1:0-43383 GCA_964497235.1 uncultured Staphylococcaceae bacterium | reverse complement strand
TTTTCATTCGGCAAAATTTCGTAGCAATTATTTCTAACGACCCTTCTTCGTTTGTTTAAATGCCACAATCGATTCGATGGTTTAGCATTTTGTTTTGACGATGCGAAGCCTTCTTGGACGTATAAAGCTCTTCCATTGGCTGGCAAATGCCGAGAATGGATGAGTTATTCTTGATTTCTCTACTAACTTTCTTTGAAAGGTTGGATAATCTAGGTATGAAAAACAAGAAAATCATTTGGGTTGCGGTGGCCTCTTCCTTATTGCTGATGGGCTGCGACGAAGGGGAGAACGCTTCCCTTACTTCATCTGATACCTCATCGGATGCCATATCGGCAGATGTCAATTACCGTTATCTTAGGGCGGATCTGATTTCCCTTCGCGATTATGATGCGATCGGCATGACATCGGTCAAGCCGACTTATGAATTCTCATACAAAGATGCGACGATTTCGACCGGTATCTTCGGCGATAAAGATCCTTATTTCGCATATATCGCTTCCGAAGAAAGCTCTTTGGAGGTCGTTCCGGCGAGCGAAGTCACGTATTTTTCCTCTCTTAAGAGCGATTCTTTCAAAGATTTAAAAGCCGAAAACCACATAAAGAAAGCAACGGTGACGGCAAAGAACGTGCCAGCCTCGAGCTTGGCGTTAGATGGCAAGGAATTCGAAGTGGATAGTTACCTCAAAGACGGCGTCTTTTATGCGAAACCAAACGACACGGGCTATAAATTCATCAAATACGGGATCGCTTTAGGGATGTTCAAATACGGAAATGGGACATCGGATGTCGAATTTCCAAAAAATGGCGCGAAAATAACCCTTTCCGATGACAAGATAAAAGAGATCGACGGCAGTGGATTGCTCCCCGTTTCTGACACTTTGTCGACTCTTTTCCCTGCGCTTCTAAGCAATATCCTTAATAGCGACATCGAAACTAAAGGCACATATGAGAAATATGCCGGCAAGCCGAGATACACTTTCGCGGTGACGATCGATGACGTCGCCGGAACGCTTCTCGAAGACATCGACCTATTGGATTCCTTCTTCGATGAGATTGCCGAAAAAGAGGGGGAGGATGGGCAAAAGATCGTCGATTCGCTCAAAGAAAACGTGAAACCTCTTTTGAGCGCCGTCGACGATAGCCAAATCGATGTATCAGTCGTCTACGATCAAGATAAGATATCTTCCTTTTCTTATGATATGAACATTTCCTTCGACGAAAGCAAAATGAAGGATTACCTCCTTTCGATGGATAACGTTGAGGAAGGCAGTTCCGCCATACCTCTTTCTATAGCGGCTAAGAAAGAGATCGCTTTGGATTTCTCGGAAACCCATGATATTTCCTTCCCTGACTTCTCCTCATACGAGGAACTCGATTTTTCCAATAAATAGTTTAGATATATGAAAAAAATCCCACTTTTGCGTGGGATTTTTGAATATTTTGCCGTCTCTCGATTAGAGCAAGCGGTTGTAGTATTCGATGATTTGAGCTTCGTTGATGTCTTTGGCAAGCTCGTTGCGTTCTGGCAAACGTTCGAATTTGCCGATGTACTTCTCGGCGTCGACGCTGACGTATGGCGGGATGGTCGGTTTGCCGTCGAGCGATTCCTTGACGACTTTGAGAGGGCTGGATTCCTTCAAACCGATTTGGTCGCCGACTTTGCAGATGTAGCTTGCGATGTCGACTTTCTTGCCGTTGACGGTGACGTGGCCGTGGTTGACGAGCTGACGGGCGCCAGCGCGGGTGCGGGCAAAGCCGATGCGATAGACGATGTTGTCTAAGCGGCTCTCAAGCAAACGGAAGAAAGCGAGTCCGGTGACGGTCTTTTCCTTCTTGGCGATGAGGAAGAGACGGCGGAATTGACGCTCATTGACGCCATAGAGCTCCTTGAGCTTTTGCTTTTCGAGAAGCTGGGCGCCGTATTCGCTTGGCTTCCTCTTGCGGTCTTGGCCGTGTTGGCCTGGGCCATAAGTCCTTTTTTTGAGTTCGTCGCCGGTTTCGAGAACGCTAAAACTGAGGTGGCGTGATTTCTTCCACTTCGATCCGGTAAATTTTGACATATTTCATGTCTCCTTTCTTTGCGTAAACAAAGATTAGAGGGCTTCTCCCACTTCCCGGGTGTCTTCATTTCGTCTCACTAGCGTGAGATTACTTATCTTTCGAGGACGTCAGACGGAAGCATAGAAGGCCTGCTAGCCTTTACGCATGGATAACTATAGTTATCGCGCTCGGCTTCGTCAACAAAATTCTTCGTTTTGCCGTCATTCGGCGGCTTTATCGATCATTTTCGGTTCTGATTTTAGGATAGATGTGATCAAAGAGAGAAGAGATTCTGGGTTAACTTCCTCGATTTTGACGTCTTTCATGATGGCGAAGCGGTAATAGGCTATGACGGCGCTGGCGGCGATATAGACGCTCGCCTCATCGCTCCCAACGAAAAGTCTCGAAAGCTGCTTGATGATGTTTTTGCGCCATTCGTCTACGAAGCGCCAATCGGATTTCTTATAGAGGATCGTGACCAACAAATCTTGGTTCTTATAGAGGTATTTAAGCGACAATTCGGCCGCTTTATGGTAGTCGTCATCGCCTTTTTTATAGGCCAACCACGCTTTTAGGGCGCTTTCTTTATATGCTTCGATGAAGTCGTCTTCGATGGAATTGAGCAAATCTCTGACGTTTCCGAAATGATAATAAAAGGCGCTTCTTTTAACGCCCGCTTCCTTGCATAGCTTCGATACGTTTATCTCGCTTAATTGATGTTTCTTATATTCTTTGAAGAACGCCTTTTCCAGACATTTCTTAGCGTTTTTCGGTCTTTTGGCTCCGCTCATGGCCTATATTTTACTCGCCTTGCCAAAATTGGAAGAGACTTTTTGTTTTCTCTCCATAGAGGGAGAGAAGGTGATAAGATAGAAAAAGCGGAGGTTTCTTATGTCCAGTTTGTTCGTCAGTTCGCTTATAGGCACCGCCGGTATCGCCGTCATATGCGTTTCCGTCGTGGTGCTTCTCGTCGCCGTTTGCCTATTCTTGTATTTTTTCGTTTTCGCGAATCTAAGGATCAAAAAGACCGCTGAAGAACAGATTTCGATTTTCGAAAGAGACCACGCTTCATTATTCGGAGAGATAAACAAATTCATCAAAAGGCTAGAGGCCATTTCCTCTTTCAACCTCGTCTATAACGACGAATACGCGAAGTGGAAAAAGAGGTACAACGACATCCGCGACATCGACGACGCTTCCGCTCAAGCGGCCGTGAATAGCCTTCGTGACTTGATCAACGAAAAGCATTTCAAGGAACTAAAGGAATATTTCCCGACAGCCAAGAAAACAATCGCCGAATATCACTCGAAAGTCACCGAACTCGACGATTCGCTTCAGGCTCTTTTCAAGGTTGAGGAAGACACGAAGGCCGGCTTCCAAAAGGCCAAAGAAAAATACCGCGAGATGAAGCAATTTTACTATTCTGAGAAAGATGAGCTTTCGCTTGTGGTCGAGAGTTTTGAGAAACTTTTCAAGAAGATCGATTCCCTGTTCGACGAATGCGACAATTCGATCGAAAGGGCGAACTACTCTGACGTTTCCGAGATTGTGTCGACGAAGATCAATCCGATAGTCGAGGAATGCGTCAAAGCCCTTCGCATCCTTCCCAAAATCTGCGTAACCATATCGAACGTCATCCCCGATAAGATAAGCTTTCTTAGAAACCGTTATGAGGAGATGGATGAGGCTGGATATCCCTTGAATCACATAATCGCCAAAAGCGATATTGCCGGATACGAGGAGTTTTTGTCGCATTTGGCCGACCGCGTCAAAGCCCTTTCCTTGAATGACGTTGAGCCGTGCCTAGATGAAATGATCACCAAAATCGAAGGGAATCTGGCCGATTTTGAGAAAGAAAAGGAAAACCGAGCCGTCTTCGAGAAGGAGTGCAGCGAGGTTTACGATAAACAAAGCGCGACCGAAAACCGTTTCTATAAACTGAACCACGATCTTCCGAAAATCCGTGAGATTTTCCTTATCACGAGTGACGATGACGCCACCTTGGAAGGGATAAAGGGCGCAATAGAGGAAGCGAGCGCGGCTAAGCGTTCTTTGGATAACTGTTTGCATAGCGGCATCAAACAGCCGTATTCGATATTGCTCGAGAGACTGTCCTCGCTTAAAACGGAAAGCGAGAAAGCGGGTTCGATGATCGCTTCATTCGAAGGACATCTCACTTCCTTGAAAGAGGAGGCGAATGGAGCGGAAGAAGCCCTAAAGAAATACGATTCTTTGTTCGTTGAAGCGGAAAGCAACATCCGCTCTATAAACGTCGATAAAGTCGATTCCAAACTTCGCGACGAACTCAATGAACTATACAAATGCGTCGATTCGCTTTACAAAGTCTTAAGGACGATGCCGATAAACGTGAATGAGGTGAAAAGGCTTCATGGGCGACTTCAGGAAGATGGCGATAGATTCCTTTCCGATGTCGATAACGTCAAAAACGCCATGGCGAAAGCCGAGAAGAACATCGTCTTCGCCAACCGTTACCGTTCTAATGACAAGATGATCGACAACGCCCTTTCCCAAAGCGAGAGTCTCTTCGCCGATGGTGAATTCTCCAATTCTTCGAATATGAGCGAATCGATTCTCAAGCAAATCGACGCGAATCCTGGTGCAAATGAATGATATATTTCGATCACGCCGCCTCTAGCCCAATGAATGAGAGATCGCTTTCGACGCTAAAGGAAAGCCTTCTTCGTTTCGCCAATCCTTCCAGCAACCACGCTTTAGGCAGGGCATTGGCGCGAGAAATCGATGAAGCCAGAGTCAAAATGCTCAAAGCCTTTCGTCTTTCTCCGAATGATTATCGGATGATCTTCACTTCTAGCGCCACTGAAAGCAACAATCTCGTAATCAAGGGCATAGCCAAGCATTATTCGAATAGGGGAAGGCGTTTGATCGTCTCTTCTTTGGAGCATCCTAGCGTCAGCAAACCATTCGAGGCGCTAGGGAAAGAAGGATATGATGTCGTCTATTTAAAAACGAAGGGCGATGGGACCGTCGATTTAAAGGATTTAGAAGAAAAAATCGATGGCAAAACGACTTTGGTTTCCATTATCGGCGCCAACAACGAATTGGGCTCGATCAACGACATTGAGGCGATTTCTAAGATCGTCCATCGTTTTCCAAAAGCCTATCTTCATGTCGACGCCACACAAGCACTCGGCAAAACGGATCTGAAATATGGATGCATCGACCTCTTTTCCTTCAGCGCGCATAAATTCGGCGGGCCAAAAGGCATAGGGGGCCTTGTTTGTAAGAAATCCATCGTTTTCGAGCCGTCGCTCGATGGCGGAGAGCAGGAATATGGATATCGTAGCGGCACCTTGAATTACCCATCCATCATGGCGATGAGCATTGCTTTAGACGAGGCGATGGCGAAGCAAAAGGAAAATTTGGCGAAGGTCTCTGTTTTGAATGCGAAATTGCGGGAAGAATTATCGAAAAATCCGGAAATCTCCATCAATTCCCCATCTAATGCCTCGCCGTATATCCTCAATTTCTCGCTTAAGAGCAAGAAAGCCAGCGTCGTCGTCGAAGCACTTAGCCAAGAGGGGATATATGTCTCCAGCGTCTCGGCGTGTAGTTCCAAAGGGGAGCCCGTTTCGAGCATTCTTTTGGCGATTGGGAAAGATGAGGGGGATGCTCGTAATTCGATACGCGTTTCATTTGGCCCCGATTCGACCTTGGATGAAGTCGATCTATTCGTCGACGCGCTTAATTCGATACTAGAAAGGACAATCAAAAGATGAACGATGCATATTTCTTAATACATTACGGCGAACTTGGGACGAAAGGCGCCAATCGCCGCCTTTTCGTCAAGGAACTCGCTAAAAACATCCGTTATGCCATTCATGAATTTCCTGGCGCCGAGCTCACTTACGACCACGATCACGCTTACGTCAAAATCAATGACGAGGACGCTACATCTATTTTGAATAAACTCATTGATGTGAGCGGAATCCAACGCATTTCCTTGGTCAAAAAATGCGAAAAGGACCTTGAGAAGATATTCGAAGCTGCCCTGAACTTGGTGAAAGAGGAAGAAGGGAAGACGTTTAAAGTGGCCACGAAAAGAGCGGATAAAACCTATCCTCTCGATTCGATGGAGCTTTCGAAGGAAATCGGCGGTTACATTCTTAAGAATAGCGAATTCACAGTCGACGTCCATAACCCCGATATATTGCTCCATGTCGAGCTTCGATACGACGCCTGCTATCTATATGCCCATTCGTATTTGGGGGCTGGCGGGTATCCTCTTGGGATGAATGGCAAGGTCATGATGATGCTTAGCGGCGGCATTGATTCGCCAGTCGCGAGCTATTTGCTATTAAGGCGCGGCGTGAGGATCGATTGCATCCATTTCGCCGCCCCACCTTATACCAGCGATGCCGTCATCGATAAACTCAAAGACATCTTGAAGACGCTTTCTAGCTATCAACGGGAGATAAAACTGCATATCGTTCCATTTACGAAACTCCAACTCGCCATCTATCAAAATTGCGATGAGTCCTATTGCATCACCATCATGAGGAGGATGATGTATCGCTTGGCGACGAGACTAGCGAAGGAACGGCACTGCATTGGCATCGCCAATGGCGAGTCAATAGGGCAAGTTGCCTCGCAAACCCTCGATTCCATGATCGCCATAAACGACGTGACTTCGTTCCCCGTCGTTCGTCCTTTGGCTTGCATGGACAAACTTCAGATCATCGACATAGCCAAGAAAATCGGCACATACGACGTGTCGATTAGGCCGTTTGAAGATTGTTGCACCATCTTCAAACCTAAGCGCCCAACCACTAAGCCAAGGATAGAAGAATGCGAATATTATGAGAAGAAATTCGACTACGAAGCCTTGATCGATGAAGCCATAAAAGACACCAAAGGATGCTTCATCAAAGCCGGGGAAGAAGTGGTATTCCCGAATAAATAAACAAAGAGATACAAAAAAATCACCGCAAATCGCGGTGATTTTTGTTTTGATCGTATGATTAGAGGGCCTTTTTGGCAGTCTCGGCGAGCGCTTTGAAGGCGGTTGGGTCGTTGATGGCCATCTCACTAAGCATTTTGCGGTTCAAGCCATGTCCGGCTTTGTCGAGGATGCCGGCTTTGGTGAGGCCGTTCATGAACTTGCTATAGTTCAAGCCATAAGGGCGGACGGCGATGTTGATACGCTTGATCCAAAGTTTGCGGTAGTCGTTTTTGACGTCGCGACGGGATTGATAGGCGTAGTTATAGCCATGAAGGACTTGTTCTTTGGCGGTCTTGAAGAGAAGATGCTTGGAACCGAAATAGCCTTTGGCTAATTTGAGGATTTTCTTGCGACGAGCATGCGTCTTGACGCTATTCTTTACTCTCATTGTTCTTCTCCTTATTTCTTTCCAAGAATGTCTACAACCCTCTTTTGGTCGATTGGGTTGAGGTAGTAGTCACCGGCAAGGTGTTTCCTTTGCTTGCGGGTTTTGCGTGGGGCCAAATGTCCCATGCCAGAGTGGTGGACTTTGACTTTTCCGCTCGCGGTGAAGCGAACGCGTTTGCTGAGCGTTTTGCTCGTTTTCATTTTCGGCATCGTTGTTCCTCCTATTTCTTTTTGGGCGCCAGGATTGAGTTATACCATTTGCCTTCCCAATACGGCGCTTTATCGACATTCGCTATATCTTCGAGGGCTGATACGAAGCGGGTCATCACCTCTTCGCCGACTTCTTTGTGGGAGAGTTGCCTTCCACGGAAGACGACGCACACCTGAACCTTGTTCCCTTCTTCGAGGAACTCACGCGCCTTGCGGGCTTTCGTTTCCAAATCGTGCTGTCCGATCTGCGGAGTGAGCTGGATTTGCTTTAGCTCGGTGACGTGTTGGTTCTTGCGCGAGATCTTTTGCTGCTTTTGTTGCTCGTAGCGAAGCTTCCCGTAATTCAGGATCTTGCAGACGGGCGGATGGGCGTTTGGGGCTACGCAATAGAGGTCAAGGTCATAGCTGGCGGCCAATTGATTGGCTGCGCCGCTCGACATTTTCCCTAATTGCTCGCCATTCGGACCGATGACGAGGACTTCCGGATAGCGGACGTGCTCATTGATGGGGTCGAAGCGCTTTTCTGGGCGGCGACGATCGCGCGGATTGATGTAAGCGATGGTTGTTTCCTCCTTGAAGAATAAAATAGCGTGGCCAATCCGCCACGCGCATACATAGTAAGATGATCCTACTGTAGCCTTAGCCGACCTTCAATGAAGATCCGGCGAGTTCATGGCGAACTGCTTTCTACTCTATCGACACGTAAATTATCCACGCCAAAGACCGACATGCAAGAGAAAAACGAATGTTTTCCGAAAAAAGTCTATGAATTAGCCTTTTTGCCGGTTGTATGCTATATTTCAAAGGCGTCAAAGACCTATGGAATGCAAAATCAGAAAGACGGTTGAAGGCGATTTGCCTAGACTCGCCGAAATAATGAAGGAAAGTTTCAAGCTCTCACCGTGGAATGAGAAATGGGAGGGCCTATCCTGCTTAGAGAGACTAAGCGACATCTTTCATATGCCTTCCTCAATCGCTTTTACGGCTATCGACGAGCAAGATAAGCCATTAGGCTCGGTGATGGGCTTTATTTTGCCTCACCCCGATGGAAAGGAAGCGACGTTATTGGAGTGTTTCGTCGATCCGTCGCATATCGGCGGCGGCTTAGGCACCGCACTCATGGAAAGCGTTATGCTTGCTTTGAAAGAAGAAGGGGTGAAGACCACGATGTTTTACACGTCCGGAACGCTTGATTCCTTCTATTCGAGATTCGGTTTCAAGCGAAGCGAAAATTGTTATCTAATGACTAAGGAAAACTGATTTTTCGGTTCGCTTTTTGGCTTTTTCCATCATTTTCGGCCGAATATTTGCATTTTTTTGCGGTTTTCGCTATAAATATTAGGAAGAAAAATAACAATCGTTGTCTGAAAGGAGCGTTATGTCCTTGCGTTATGCTGTTTACGACACACCGGCTGGAGATGTGACCATCATCTCGGAAGATAAGGCTTTGACCAGGCTTATTTTCGGCGTCTATGACCCGCCGAATGCCGTGAACGAGGAAAATACCTGCTTATATGACGCTATCATGGAGATAAACCAATATTTCTTCGGGCAAAGGCATTCGTTCACTTTGAAGCTTGATCCGGAGACGACCCCTTTCACGAAAAAAGTTTATGAATACGTTTCGACGATTCCTTATGGCTCGACGAAAAACTATGAGGAGGTGGCTGCCGCCATTGGCGAGCCGAAAGCGGCCCGCGCCGTCGGCAATGCCCTTAATCGCAATCCTCTTCCACTTTTCATCCCTTGCCATCGCGTCATCGGCAAAGACGGCGATTTAGTCGGCTATGTCGGCGGGCTCGAACTAAAGAAGAAACTTCTCGAGCTCGAAGCTAAAAACGTCGACCGACATTTCTCTAGTTCTTCTCCGACTGCCCGTTTTCCTAGGGATATCTAAGAAACGTTTTTAAAAGGCCAGAATTAGGCGATATCTTGGCCTTTTTTCTTTTTGACTGGCAGTTTTACGAACTTTGGGATTCAATGCGAAATCTATCTTTGGTGGCGATTGGGGGAATGACGTTCACTTTGGAGAATGGGAGAACTATCTATTGTCCAAATAATTCATTGTGTTTTTATGTCTTGTAGGTTCCGATTCGATTGATGAGAATAAATTGAAATAGACTAGTTGGGTAGTCGAAAACAGTTACGGTATCGAAAAAACCCGCCAATCGACGGGTCTTTTGCTGTTTGTATCCTGTTGCCTTATCAAAAGGAGAAAACTGGAAGTTCTTAATAACGGAGTTTCTTATCGATGGAATTATGGATTATCTTCTTGAATTCGTCGAAGGAAACGGTGATTTGCTTTTCGCTACCGAAGACGCGGTAAGTGACTTCGTTATTCTCTGATTCCTTCTCTCCGACGACCAATGTGAATGGTATCTTCTTGATCTGGCTATTGCGGAGCCTATATCCCAGTTTCTCATCGCCATCGTCGACGACGCTTCGGACGTTTTCCGAGAGAAGAATGTCGTTAATCTTATGGGCGTATTCGGAATGCGCTTTGGAGTTGACGGGGAGGATATTGACCTGAGTCGGGGCGAGCCACGTCGGGAAGGCGCCGCCGTAATTCTCGGTGATGATGCCGATGAAGCGCTCAACCGAGCCGAAGACGACGCGGTGAAGCATGACCGGCTCTTTCTTTTGCCCGTCTTGATCGATATAGGTGCAGCCGAAGCGGTGCGGCAAATTGACGTCTAGCTGGATCGTGCCGCATTGCCAGGTCCTGCCCATCGAGTCTTTGAGCTTGAAGTCGAGCTTTGGGCCATAGAAGGCGCCGTCGCCAGGATTGATTTCATAGGTGTGGCCGCTATCTTGGCAGGCTTTGGCGAGGGCTTTCTCGCTGATGTCCCAGAAGCTCTTCTCGCCGATATAGTCGTCGGGTCTCGTGCTAAGAACGATGTGATAGCTTAATCCAAAGACCTCATAGACTTCGTCGAATAAGGCCATGATGCGCTTGACTTCGTCTTCTATTTGGTCGGTGCGGAGCAATATATGGGCGTCGTCTTGCGTGAAGGCGCGGACTCGGAATAAGCCGTTAAGGGCGCCGCTTGCCTCATGGCGATGGACGTGGCCTAGCTCGGCATAACGCAAAGGAAGCTCCTTATAACTATGGATGGCGTTTTTATAAACTAAGATGGCGCCAGGGCAATTCATCGGCTTGATCGCGAAGTCCTTCTCGTCGATCTTGGTCGTGTACATGTTTTCCTTATAGTGGTCCCAATGCCCGCTCGTCTCCCATAATTCCCTCGAAAGCATCGTCGGCGTCTCGATTTCGAGATAGCCGTATTGGCGGTGGATGTTATGCCAATAGTCCAAAAGGCTGTTTTTTAGCACCATTCCGTTTGGTAAGAAGAAAGGGAAGCCAGGGCCATAGTCGCTAATGAAGAATAGCTCAAGGTCGCGGCCGAGTTTGCGGTGGTCGTTGGCTTTCCGTTTCTCTAAGATCTCCAAATGCTCTTTGAGAGCCTCTTCGCTCCACCAAGAGGTGCCATAGATCCTCGTCAATTGCTTGTTCTTGCTATCGCCTCTCCAATAGGCGCCCGCGACGCTAAGGAGCTTGAAGTGCTTGATATAAGAAGTGCTAGGCAAATGGGGTCCGCGGCAGAAATCGACGTAATCCCCCTGCGTATATATAGATAAGGATTCGTTTTCGTGCTCGTTTATGAGCTCTTGTTTGTATTCGTTGGCGGCGAATATCTTTCGCGCTTCGTCGGCGTTTATGTCTTTTCTAACAAATGGCGAATTTTCTTTCGCGCATTTCTTCATCTCTTCCTCGATTTTCGGGAAGTCGTTTTCGGTGATCGCGGGATTGCTTCCCAAATCGACGTCATAATAGAAGCCTTCGTCGATCGCCGGCCCAAAGCCGAATTTTATGCCGGGGTATAAGTGCGTCAAAGCCTCAGCCATCAAGTGCGAAGTGCTGTGATTAAGGATTTCGAAAGCCTCTTCGCTACCGATTTCGATCCATTCGATGGTTTCCCCATCCTTAAGCTCTTCCCTTAAGTCCATCGCTTTGCCGTTGATTTTGACGGCGATGACTTCCTTTTTCTTTTCTGGAGAGATGGCTTTGAGCGCGACGAATCCGCTTGCGCCCTCCTCTAATTCAAATTCTTTTCCTTCGTAAATGACCTTCATAAGGTTCCTTTCTGGGCAAAAAATAAAACGCCCTCATCACAAGGACGCTTCCGCGCGGTACCACCTTCATTCGTCAAAAGAATGACGCTCTTTCCCCTCTTAACGCGATGGGGCGACGCCAAACTTATTTCGCTTGGTGCTCGGGAGTGGTACCCATATGGCTATAGCCATCTAGGCGTGTCTCCTTCAACGCACCTCCATTCTAGAAAGGAAGAGACGTAAGTCAAGAGAAATTAATCGACATCATGAATGCCGGGGACATTCACGATTCTCATGAAATTGGTCTTCCCAGCGCCTGTCGGAGTGCCGCCGGCGATGATGATGGGGGAGCCTTCCTCAATTCCTAAGTCACGTGCGACCTTAAGTGCCAAAGCCTCCATTTCTTCGATGAAATCGGGCATAGAGGTGTGGATCAAATGGGAATAGACGCCCCAATACCAAGCGCTTTCGAGGCAAGCTTTTCGGCTATTGGTTATCGAGATTATCGGACAAGAAGGTCGGGCTTTCGACATCCTTTTGGAACTATTGCCGGTTTGGCTGAAATTGACGATCAATTTGGCGCCTATTAGCAACGCGGTGTTCGCGATGCTATTGGCGATGGCGTCGTTGATCGTCCTCTCCGAGGAATCGAACGCTTCTTTCGAAAGGTTTTCGTAGGGGAGCTCGCTTTCCATGGCTTTGGCGATGTTCTTCTGCATCCTGACGGATTCGCTTGGGTATTTGCCGGATGCGCTTTCGCCGCTAAGCATCACGCAGTCGGAACTTTCGTCGATGGCGGTGGCGACGTCGCTTACCTCGGCGCGCGTTGGCCTAGGATGCGTGGTCATGCTATCTAGCATTTGGGTGGCGGTTATGACGGGTTTGCCGTATTTGCGGCAAAGCTTGATGATTCTTCGTTGGACCAAAGGAACGGTTTCTGGGGGTATCTCGTCGCCTAAGTCTCCTCTAGCGACCATCACGCCATCGGACACTTTGATGATGTCTTCGATTTTTTTGACGCCCTCCGGGTTTTCGATTTTCGAGAAAACCGGAATGTTGGGTTTTCCGTATTTTTTGAGAACTTCTTTCAATTCCAAGACGTCTTCAGGCCTTCTGACGAATGAGGCGAAGATGGCGTCGACGTCGTGCTCAGCGCCGAATTTAAGATCCTTTTCATCTTGTTCGCTTATGAAGGGCATCGAAAGGTTCGCATTAGGAACGTTCATTCCTTTTTGATCTTTGATCGGATGATCGTTTTCGGCCATCACGATGAGTTCTTTGTTCTCTGCGTTTTTTTCTTTTACCCGTAATATCAGGTTTCCGTCATCTACCAAAATCGGATCGCCGATTTCGACGTCGCCATATAATCCAGGGTAGCTCGAGCTAAATTTGGAGGAATTTCCTAGAAGCGGCTTCATCGAGATGCGGAGCGTTTGCCCTTTCTTGACCTCGACGCAGCCATTTTCCATGTATCCCGTTCTGATTTCGGGACCTTTGGTATCGAGGCAAACTGGGATAAAAATCCCGTTTTTCTCGAAAGAACGGACGATTTCGATCTTCCTAAGCTGCTCTTCGTGCGTGCCATGCGAAAAATTGATACGCATGACGTTCATTCCTTCGTCATATAGTTTCTCGATCATCTCGGGGGTGTCGCTGGCTGGCCCGATTGTGCAGACGATCTTCGTTTTCTTATCGATATGGAGTTTCATTTTCGTTATTTGAGGATGTCGATGTAGCGGAGCAATGAGATGTGTTTGTCACGCGGCAGTTTCAAGGCTTCATAGATGTCGTAACTAACGATCTCGTTATTGACCATGCCGACGCAGATGCCGCCTTTTCCTTCTAGCAAGCAATCGACCGCATAAGCGCCCATTCTGGCTGCAAGCACCCTATCGAATGCGCTTGGCGCGCCGCCCCTTTGAATGTAACCGAGTATCGAAGCGCGGGTGTCGAAGCCCGTCTCGGCTTGGACTTTCTTGGCGAATTCGAAAAGGTTCGGGAACAGTTTTTCGCTGACAAGGACGATTGCGCGCTTGTCCTCGCTTTCCTCGCGGATTTTGCGTAACGTGGCGAATATTTCCTCTTCTGGAATCGGATGATCTGGGGTGACGACCATCTCAGCGCCAGTGGCGATGCCACTAAAAAGAGCCAAATCGCCGCAGTGGTTCCCCATGACCTCGATTATCGAGCAGCGGGAGTGGCTTTCGGTGGTGTCGCGGATCTTGTCGACGCATTCGATGATGGTGTTTAGGCAGGTGTCGAAACCGATCGTGTAATCGGTCGAGGCGATATCATTATCGATGGTGCCAGGCAAACCGACGCAGTTGATGCCCATTTCGGTTAGCCTTTTCGCGCCCATGTATGAGCCGTCTCCGCCGATCACGACGAGGGCTTCTATGCCGTGTTTCTTAAGGTTATCTACGCCGACTTGGCGGACGCTTTCCTCTTTGAATTCCGGCAAGCGTGCGGTTTTCAAAATAGTGCCGCCGCGATTCACTATGTCGCTTACGGAGCTGCGGTTGAGCTTTTCTATTCTGTTTTCGACTAAGCCGCGGTAGCCGTCATATATGCCGTATACTTCGAGTCCATGCGCTATTCCAGCCCTTACGACGGCGCGGATGGCGCAATTCATTCCCGGGGAATCGCCCCCTGATGTCAATATTCCGATGCGTTTGATCATTTTCTAGCCTCTTTTTGCCGCAGGTATTATATTACCATCGACACTATTAAAAAATAGTGATATCGCTTTCTTGAATTTTTTTTCTCGGCTTTGGCGCCACTCTTTTCCCTCATTTGTCTCTTTTGGTGGTAAGATAACAATATATGGCCTTCGAAACTTGGAACGACGATTTTCTAAAAAACTCTGACTTAGTGAGTCCGAGCGACGTTTTCGAGTCTTTCAAAAAGAGCCTTGTGTCCGATGTCGACGTAGATATCCTCTTTGAGTTTTACGCCCCGATAATCTCCGCCAAAAGCGTTCTCTTATATCTCCTCCTTCTCCGTTTGGCCGATAAAGGCAGTTATCGTTTCTCCGATTTCTTCCTTCATTACCAGATAAAACAAGTGGAATTCGCCAATTGGTTACCTCCTTTGGAAGCAATAGGGCTAGTAAAGTCCTATAGCAAGAATGAAGGCGACCACAAATGCTACCATTACCACATCTATTCGCCGAAGACGCCTAATGAGTTCTTCACGAATGAATTATTGCACGCTTTATTCGTCCGTTACGTCGATACGAAAGATAGGGACGCTTTGAAGGCGAAATATTCAGTCTCCAAAGATGAAGAAGAGAAGGGAATGAAGGAGATATCGATCGATTTCTCATCTTATTTCCAACTTGACGCTTCCTCTCTCCCACCGCTAGAAAAAGATGCCGATGGCGTCCTTTCGAAGGACAGCGCCTCCTTTAAATTGACTTTTGATCGGAACGCTTTCTTTAAGGCCCTTTCCGAATATCTACCCGATGCCAACGTGAAAAGCTTCACCAAGGAAGAGATCATCCGCTTGGCGAGGATATCCACGATGTATAACCTCGATGAGAGTGCGTTGGCCTCTTTGACGGCGATTTCCTATAGCCCAAACGAAGCATTGGGAAAACGCATCGACTTCGATAAGCTTCGCAGCGACGCAATCGATTACGCCGATAAGCATTGCTATTCGAAAAAAGGCCCGGAAAAAGCCGGAGAAAGCTTGGCAAAAGGAAGCAGCGGCTTGGCTAAGATGATGCGAAGGATGGACAATATGTCATCGGTCGAATTCCTTAAAGGCATCCAAGGCGGCCATAAGCCGGCCAAGAGCGATTTGATCCTGGTCGATAGGCTAATAAACGACATCGGCCTCCCCGAAAGCGTGGTCAACGCCCTTCTTTTCTACGTGCTTATGAACAACGACAACATTCTTAGCGCCAATTACGCTGAGAAACTTGGCGCCACGTTGGTGAGAAAGGGCATCAACAACGCCGTCGACGCCTGGAATTGCTTGAATTCCCAAAGGAAGCCAAGGGCGAAAGCGAGCGTAGAGCCTTTAACCACCGAGAAAGCGCCGCAAAAGAAAGAGAAGCCTATGGCAAAAGCCGAAGAAAGCGAAGACGACGATTTCGAAAGCGTCCTCAATTCGTTATAGCGAGGTCAATATGAGCGA
This sequence comes from uncultured Staphylococcaceae bacterium, assembly GCA_964497235.1. Taxonomy (GTDB): domain Bacteria; phylum Bacillota_I; class Bacilli_A; order RFN20; family CAG-826; genus UBA4951. Next base: position 27,512 of record CAZCCJ010000008.1, on the reverse strand, counting down.
ATTTCAAAAAATCACTGCAATAACCCCTTCATTTTCCTCCAAAACGAATGCTTTATTGGATGAGATAATGGCGGATGTCACACTAATGAACGAACTCCATGCTTTAGGAATCTCGGACCAAGAGATACCGCATTACGTGACGCTTCTTATCTCTTATCTCGATTCCAAAAAGATCTGCTCTTCTTGCAAAGGCTTATCGGATTGCCAAAGCGATACGCCGTATATGGCCCGTTCTTTGTCGATGTCCTCTAGTGGCCGCTTGTCCTCATGCCTAGGCCCATGCAAATTCAAAATGGCGGAGATAACCAAAGACATGAATTTCCTTTATCGCGATTTCGATCCCGAATGGAATTCCTTAAGCTTGGCCGCGATCAAAGTCGAAAGAGCGAAGGAATTGCGGATGGCGATGACGAAATGCGCGAAGAAGGATTCCGCGAAGAAATGGTGCTACGTCAAGGGCGAAAGCGGAAGTGGGAAATCCTATTATCTCGCCGCCTTCGCGAACGCTTTCGCTTCGAAAGGGAAGACGGTCGCCTTTATCGATACCAACAAACGTTTTGACGAACTCAAGAACTATGCGATCAAAGACAAGGCGGCGTTTGAGAAAGCGATGAGTGCGCTCTCGAACGTCGAGTATCTGTTCTTAGACGGCCTAGGGAATGAATACCGAAGCGACTACGTCCGCGATCAGATCATCATGCCGCTATTATCGTATCGCTCGAAGAATTCGCTATGCACTTTCTTTTCAAGTGAATTCTCGATCTCGGAAATCGGCGCGCTATATTCCAAAAGCCGGGTCGACGAGATCATCGCCAAGCGTCTTGTCTCGTTATTGAGAAAGAACGTCGAAAAAGAAGTCGAGATGAAGCAGGGCGTCGATTCTTATTTCTAATCCAAGAACTTGCAGTCGTCTATTTTCTTTAATGTCTCTGTGATCGGGGATTCATCGGTTTTGATGACGAGGGACGCTTTGAGCTTGGCTTTTTCCAATGGGAAAGACGAATTTAACGTCAGCGATTTTTCGGGGTCCTTGCCTCTTTCGATTATTCTCTTTCTTTGAATGTCCTTTTCGGCGTAGACGAGCACTATCGCGTCGCAAAATGGCTCCAAAGGACTGTCGATGAGAAGCGGGACGTCCAAAACGATCTTCTTTTCCTTCATTTTCTCGATCTCTTTTTCGATTTCCGAATAGATCAACGGATGGACCAAATCGTCGAGTTTTTTCTTGTTTTCTTCGCTAGACGAAAGCAAATCGAGGAGCGTTTTGCGGTCGATTTCGTCATTTTTGATGATATCTTTCCCAAATAATGAGGCCAGTTTCCTTTGAAAGCTTTTCTTCATATATAGCGAGGCCACCATGGCGTCGGCGTCGAGCCTATGATAGCCTTTGCTTTCCAAATATTTCGAGACCGTCGATTTGCCTGAGGCGATAGGGCCGGTGACTCCGACGATATATGGCTTATCGAAAGAGGGCTCGCAATGCGGGCAATATGTCGTCCCTCTTCCTCCGACTCTGATTTTCTTTAGGCGCAAGCCGCATATCGGGCATGGCTTATTCTCTCTTCCATATGCCCATAAAGAGAGTTGCATTTTCCCATCTTTCCCTTCGCTTGGGTGGTAGCTTCTTACGGTGCTCCCGCCTTGGGAGATCGCAAGCGAGAGTATGCTCCTTGCGTTTTCCAGTATCCTTTTGGCTTCCTCTAACGTTATCGAGGAGGCTTTTCTTAGGGGATTGATGCCAGAATGGATGAGTATTTCGTCGGCGTAGATGTTTCCGATTCCGGAAATGAGGGATTGGTCGAGCAACGCTTCTTTTATCGCGGCGTTCTTTTTCTTTCTTAATCCGCTTAAGAGCTCGTCTTCAGACATATCGAAAGGCTCTTTTCCGAGTTTGCTAAGCGGTTCCTTGACGAATAGTTCGTCTTTTTTCAATAAGCAAAGGATCCCGAACTTCCTCACGTCGTTATAGAAAAGGGTTTCGTCGCTAGAAAGGCGAAAGGCCGCGAGATCGTGCTTTCTTTTGCTTCCTTCTCCCTTTTCCAAGCGGTATTTTCCTTCCATCCTTAGATGCGACACCATCGCTAGATCGTTATCGAAAAAGAAGACGAGGAATTTGCCATAACGGTCAATTTTTATAAACTTCAGTCCTTTTAGCGAAGAGGTGAAAGAAGCGAGGTCACTCTTGATGATCTTTGAATAGAAAACATCGACATGGTCGATTCTTTTGCCGACTAGTATCGGTTCAAGCGTTCTTCTTACCGTTTCTACTTCCGGGAGTTCTGGCATTTTATTCCTTCGCCTCGTACCATGAATGGCCCTTTGACACCTCGACCGATAATTTGACTGGCAATTTCACCGCCGAGACCATTATCTCCTCGATTTTCGGGATGAGGAGATCACATTCCGATTTATCCATTTCGAAGATTAGCTCATCGTGGATCTGCAAGACCATCTTGCTCTTATAACCTCCCTTTTCCAAGAAGGAATCGATATCGACCATCGCCTTTTTGATGAGGTCGGCGGCGCTTCCCTGGACTGGAGCGTTTAAGGCCGCCCTCTTGGCCGCTTCACGCTTGGCGTAGTTCGGATCGTTTATGTCCCTTAGGTATCTCCTTCTCCCAAACATCGTCGTGACGTATCCTTGCGTCTGAACGTCCTTGACGAGCTTTTGAAGATATGCCGATACGTCTGGATAGGCGGAATAGAAGTTCTTGATGATGTTTCCGGCTTCTTCGATCGAAGTGCCGATTTGGTCGGCTAGTCCATAGGCGCCGGAGCCATAGATTATCGCAAAATTGACCGCTTTCGCCTTGCGCCTCATTAATGGCGTCACTTCATCGGTTCCGAAAATCAATTTGGCCGTCTCGCTATGCACGTCGCGATCGCCGTTAAAGACGTCGATATAGGCTTTCGAGCCGGATAACGCAGCCAAAATCCTTAACTCGATCTGGTGATAGTCCATCGAAACCATGACGACGTTTGGATCGTCGTAATAGAAGGCCTCGCGGATCCTCTTTCCTTCCTCGTCCCTTGCGCTGATGTTTTGAAGGTTGGGAGAGGAACTCGATAGCCTTCCGGTCGAAGTCTGCGCCTGATTGAAGTAGGAGTGGATTTTCCCATCCACCTTTATATGCGGCGTGAGGCCGTCGATATATGTGCTTATGAGCTTTGCGTATTTGCGATATTCCAAAATCTCGCCGATCACAGGATGCATGCCATATAGTTCTTTAAGAACGTCGACCCCGGTTGCGCCATGATGGCGGTTGGGGAGTCTTAACTCATCGAAAAGAAGCTCAGAGACTTGCTTTGGCGAATTGATGTTGAGCGTATGTCCTACGGTTTGATAGACGGCTTCCTCGGCCTCCTTCCTCTTCTTTTCGAAAGAGGCCCCATAGGCCATCAGCTTGTCCTTGTGGAGAGGGAATCCCTCGATCTCCATTTTGGCTAGGACTTTGGAAAGGGGGATTTCGATTTCGCTATAAAGGCGGTAGGCGTCCACGCTTTTGAGGCGGTTATTCGCCTCTTTCGTCAAAGATAACGCGAAATGCGCCATCTTCGCCGCCCTCGTTTCGTCGCCTTCCGATAGCAGCGATAACTCTTTTTCCCCAAGGTCTACCCCGAATGAGCGATAGATGGCGTTGGGGTCGCTTGAGACGCCGCTATCAAGGAGATATGCGGCGAGAAGCAAATCGTCTTCGATTCCGCTTATCGCTAACCCCATGCTATGAAGCGCATAGATTGTGGCTTTCCCATCGTATACGGCTTTTTTGATGTTTTCGTTTGCGAGAATCCCCTGCAAAACCCCGTCGTTTTTGAAATCGGCGTAGGTTTCGTAATAGCTTTTGCCATCGCTATCGATTGCGATGCCTAGCGGAATCGTCTCATGGTATTCCGAGAAATCCATGTCGAGGGCCACTCCGATTTTCTCGGCGATTTTCACGTCTTTGAATGAAGAGATGATCGTCGGCTTTATCTCGGCGTCCTCATTTTTCTTGGCTAATTTCGAAGGGATTCTGGCTAGCAATTGGTTGAGATCGAGCTTCTTCGCGAAATCGCTAAGGACTTTGATGTCGTATCCTCGGTAAAGCAAATCGTCTAGCGAGAAAGGCAAAGTGGCGTTCACGTCGATCGTCGCGAGCTTATAGCATTCGCGCCCGAGCGCCTCGTTCTCCCTAAGCGCCTCGCCTAACTTCCCCTTTATCGATGGAGCCGCCTCGAAGATCTTGTCCAAGCTTCCGTATTCTTGAATCAGCTTGACGGCCGTTTTCTCTCCGACTCCGGGGATGCCTTTTAGGTTATCGCTCGCATCGCCCCTTAGTCCCTTATAGTCGATTATCTGAAGCGGGGAGAAGCCATATTTCTCTTTCATATTCGCCTCATTTACGACGTCGACGTTGCTTAAACCGGTCTTAAGGAGGTTGATGCTTATGTTCTTATCGATTAGTTGCAGGTAGTCTTTGTCGCTTGTGTAGACCTCGACCGTTATTCCCTCTTTTGAGGCCTTTTTGGCGATGGAGCCGCATAGGTCATCGGCTTCTAGGCCGTGCTCTTCGTAGCATAAAACGCCGATGGAACGACAGAATTCGCGCGACAATGGGAATTGCTTCTTGAGTTCTTCCGGGCAAGGCTTTCGATTGGCTTTATAATCGGCGTATTCTTGCTTTCTGAAGGTGTTTCCGTCGGCGTCGAATCCAACGAATATGCCATCTTCCTCTCCCATTTTGGAAAGTATCTTGACGAGCATATTCGAAAAGGCGAAGACGGCGTTTGTGGGCGTGCCGTCCTTTGCTCGCATAATCGATGGGTTTGGACCATATGAGGTCGCGTAATAGGCGCGGAAAAGCAACGAGTTTCCGTCGATCACATATAGGTGCTTCATGTATTACCTCCGATATTCTCGGCTTTCGAGACGATGTAAGACCCTTCTTTCCTGTTGTCTTTCCTGACCCATAGATATAAGAGGGCATCTGTCTTTAGAAGAGGGAAATAGGCGTTATAGGCTTCGCTAAAGAGGACCATGCTCATCTCGGCTATCTCGTCATAGACTTCGAGAAAGGCCATTCGCCCGCCGTTTCTCGTTGAGATGGCCCGCATCGACTTGACGATTCCATAGGTCAATGTTTCGCCGTTTTTGGAAGGGACTTCGCTTAAAGGTATGGCGCCTTTTGCGGCTATCTCGTTCTTATAGAAGGAAAGGGGTGAACCGCTGATCATGAGCCCCAAGGCGTCGTATTCGGCGGAGAGGTTCATCCTCTCATCATCCTCGACCACGTTCATCACCGGCTTTTCGAAGCTGATGTCAAGCAAGAGACTGTCTTCATCGGCATAGACCATATCGGCGTAGGCGAGCGCGCTTTTCGTGGTGGCGCGCAAAGTGTTCCTGGAAGGATAGAGCCCATCGAATGAGCCTCCGTCGATTAGACGCGTCAAGATCGCTTCGCTGACCGATGCCTTCTTCATCCTGGCGGCGAAATCGAAGAAGTCGGCGAATGGGCCGTTTTGCCTTCTTTCGTCGAGGATCTTAGAGGCGAAGACGCCTGGCAATCCTTTTATCGACGATAAGGGGAAACGGAGTTTATTTTCGTCCAAAACGAAGGTCTCCTCGCTCTTATTGACGTCGGGCAAGGCTAATGAAAGGCCCCTTTTCTTTATTTCGCTCAAAGTGTTCTTGAATTTGGCGTCGTTAGGGGAAAGGGCCCCAAGGATCGAGCAATAGAATTCCATCGGATAATGGGCTTTTAGGTATGCCATCCGGCAAGTCAAGACGGCGTAAGAGACGGCGTGCGACTTATTGAATCCGTAATTGGCGAAGCGTTCGATCAAGGAATATAAGTCGTTGGCCATCCGCTCGGTATGGCCGTTTTTGAGGCAGCCGTTGATGAAGTTCTTCTTTAGCGCCAGTAGCTTATCGGCGTTCTTTTTGGAGATGGCGCGGCGGAAGAGGTCGGCCTCGCCATAGCTAAAGCCGGCGCTCGCTCTCGCTATCTGCATTATCTGCTCCTGATATACGATGATGCCATATGTGTCCCTTAGAATCGGCTCAAGCTCAGGGGAGAGGTAGGTGACTTTCTCTAGCCCTTTCTTCCTTTTGGCGTAGGAAGGTATTGATTCCATAGGACCAGGCCTAAATAGCGCCAATAAAGCGGCCACATCCTTAAAAGAGGTCGGACCGACTTGCCTGATGGCGCGTTTCATTCCCGCGCTTTCGAGCTGGAATAGCCCCATCGTCTCGCCGTTTCTTATGAGCGCGATCGCTTCTTCGTCTTCGTATGGGAGCGAATAGGGATCTATCGTCTCGCCTTTGAATCGCTTTATGAGGTATAGACAACGCTCGATGGTGCTTAGGTTCGTTAGCCCTAATAAGTCCATTTTGAGAAAGCCTTGCTCCTCAAGGTAATCTTTTTCAAGGCAGCAGACGTATCCGACTTCGGGGGAGACGGTGACCGGAGCCGCCTCGTTAAGGGGGGCGTCGTTAAGGACGATGCCGGCGGCGTGGAGGCCCGCTTGACGTGGAAGTCCCTCGATTTTCGAGGCCAATGAGACGTATTTCAAGAAGTAGGCGTCGCTATCGACGAGATCGCGGAACTTCTTCGATGTGCGGTAATCGTCGCGAAGGCTCAGTCGGTCGTTCATGATGGTGCCGATGACGAGCTCTATCTCGCTTTGCTTATATTGATAAACGCGGCCGATGTCGCGAAGGGCTTCCTTAGCGCCGATCACTTGGGTGGTGAGAACATGTCCCGTTCTTTCTTTCCCATATTTGTTTTGGAGATACGTTATGACCTTTTCCCTCGTCGTATCGGCGAAATCGACGTCGATATCAGGCATCGATTGCCTTTCGGGGTTTAGGAAACGCTCAAACAAGAGATTGTATTTGATTGGGTCGGCGTCGACGATTCCAAGGACGAAAGAGACCAAGGATCCGGCCGAAGAGCCTCTTCCCGGCCCGACTAGCACGCCATGCGTCTTGGCGTAGGAAACGTAATCCGAGACGATGAGAAAATAATCGGCATAGCCCATCTCATCGATGATTTTCAGTTCGTATTCCAAGCGTTCAATGTAGGTTTTGTCGTTTTCGAATCCTTTCTTGGCTAAGCCATCGAAAGCGAGTTTCCTTAGATATTCCTCGCTCGATAGCCCCAAAGAATTCGGGAAGCGCAACAATCCGCCCCTTTTTCGGACGAAGGAGAAGGATATCTGATTCGCAAGCCTTTCCGTTTCCTTGATTTCCGCTTCGAGATAGTAGGCGTTAACCTCGTCTGGCGACAAAAGATATTCGCTTCCGTCCTTCTTATCGTGCTCCAAGGTCTTTTTCTCCAAGATAGCCGTCACGATGTCTAGCACTATGGCGTCTTCTTTCTTCGGATAGGCGATCTTCGGGAAGGCCATCAAAGGGTAGGAATGCATGTTGGCGAAGGAGCGGATTCTCTCTAATTCATCTTTCTTTAGAGCGTACGGCAACCCAAGCCACAACAAATCGATCCCTTTGAGCGTTATATAAAGCTTGCTTAGAGTGTCGTCGTCGAAGCCGCCGTTTGGGAGAAAGACTTTGGCCAATCCTATTTGGTTGTTGCGCAGTAGCGATAGCGACTTCGTGCCATCGCTAACCGATTTCTCAAGCTTCAAAAGGTTCCGATATCCTTCTTCGTTAAGGACGAATAAGGAGAAATTCCCTTCTTCAAGGGGGTAATCCATGCCGAAAATGGGGGTGATTCCAGCATTCTTGGCGGCATGATAAAAGGGCGCGCAGCCAGACAAAGAGCCGTTATCGCATAAGCCGATCGACGTATAGCCCGCCTTCTTGGCAAGCGATGGAAGCTTTTCGACGGGGATCGCGCTTTGAAGGTAGCTGAAGCCGCTATAAACGTGAAGAGGGACGAATGGCATAAATCAATTATCGCTCAAAACGTTCTTCTTATAAAGAACGCCGTTAAAATGCTTCAAGAAACGTTTCGTGCTTTTCGAAGGAATTTTTGGAATGAAAAATGGATAATTTACCTTAAATTGTATCATTGCAATGATATAATATTTATGGATAAGGAGGCATAATCGATGGAGCTCACCATATACCATGGGTCCAAAAACATCATCGAAAAACCGCGTTATCACGTGGGAAATATTCATAATGACTATGGCTTTGGCTTCTATTGCACGGAGAATTTGGAACTCGCTAAAGAATGGGCTTCCGATAATGATGGCGGAAATGGTTTCGCGAATGAATATTCTTTGGATATCGAAGGCCTACGCATCTTGGATTTGACGGACAAACGTTATTCGATACTGAATTGGATGGCGGTGCTCTTGAAACACCGGACGTTTGATCTTAACAACGAAATATCCGTTCAGGCGAAAAGATATCTGATTAAAAACTTCTATGTCGATGTCGGCGAATACGATGTCGTGATCGGATATAGGGCCGACGATTCGTATTTCGCCTTCGCAAGGGATTTCATAAACAACACGATATCGGTCAGACAACTAAGCCGAGCGATGGAGCTTGGAGAATTGGGGAAGCAAATCGTCATCGTGAGTGAACTCGCGTTCTCTAGACTCACCTTCAAAGGATTCGAAGTAGCCGATCGGACCGTATATTTGGCCAAAAGGATGGCGAGAGACGAGAAAGTGAGGGAAGAATATTTCAAAAAGACACGCAAAATGATGACGTTTTCGAATGATCTATTCGTTGTCGACGTCATAAGAAAGGGGTTAAAGAATGGCGATCCAATCGTATGAGCGCTCATATTTGCCATATGTGGCGGATAATTTAGGCGCAATGCTCGAATATGCGGATTCAAATGGGATGGATCCATCGGCCCTTTGGCGCGTGTTCATCGATTCCAATCTCGCCAAACGAATCGAAAAAAGGCATCCGAAATACCTCACTTGTTCCGCGCTCGATTACCTTGCCGAGCTCATTCCGGACAAAAGGATATTTTCGAAAGGGCCTCTAAACAAAGGCGATTGGTATTGGTCCGGATGGGCTTTGGCGGAGCTTCAATACGAGAAAGGCTTCTCTTTTCGCAAGATAAACGATTGCTTGCCAATTGAAGAGGTGCAAAGGCTATATCCGACTATGCATGAAGCGGATATAACGAGGTTCTACGAGGTGGTCGATGCGTATTTCAAAGAGAATAAGCCAACGAACCTCAAGAGAATAAGGGAAGCGAGGTCGCTTTCGCAAAGCGAGCTATCGAAGAGGGCGGGCGTCTCTCTCCGTTCGATTCAAATGTATGAGCAAAGAAAGAACGACATAAACAAAGCGCAGGCTGAAGCGCTTCACAGATTGGCTTTGGTTTTGGGTTGCAACATCGAGGATTTGTTGGAAAATTAGAGGGGTAACGATATGAAGAAAATCATCTCATGGAACGTCAACGGCCTTAGGGCCATTCTCAAAAAGGGCTTCGAGGAAACCTTCTTTTCCTTCGATGCCGATATCTTCTTCATCGGGGAAAGCAAATTCACCGAAGAAGATGGCAAGGAATATCCCTTCAAACCTGATGGGTATCATCTTTACCAAAGCACATCGAAAGTCAAGAAAGGCTATAGCGGAGTCGCCCTTTTCTCAAAGGAAGAGCCTCTTTCGGTGCAATATGGCTTAGATGACGGCGCCTATAGCGAAGAAGGCCGCGTCATCCTCGCCGAATACCCGTCTTTCTATTTCCTTGGCGTCTATGTCCCCAATAGCGGCGAGGAACTGAAACGTCTGTCCTTCCGTTTGGAATATGAAGAGAGGCTTTTGAAATTCATAGATGGACTCAATACCCAAAAGCCGGTTATCTACGCCGGAGACCTAAACGTCGCGCATAATGAAATCGACCTTAAGAATCCAGAGTCGAATCGCCATAACGCCGGCTTCACCGATGAGGAAAGAACGGCTTTCGGCAAGTTGCTTAGCCATGGCTATATCGATTCCTACCGTTACTTATATCCAACGAAGGTCGAATATTCCTGGTGGAGCTACCGTTTCCACGCGAGGGAAAAGAACGCCGGATGGAGAATCGATTATTTCGTCCTTTCTCCTTCCTTGATCTCCAAACTCATCGATTCGAAGATCCATACGGAAACGATTGGAAGCGATCATGCGCCGATCGAGCTAGATATCGACTTATAGGAATAATCAGTCCTTCTTTTCGACGACTTCGTTTTTGAAGTGCACATCAAGCAAATAGCCGATTAGGAAACCCAAAATGACGATAGGGGCGAGGTTCGTATATGCGCTAAGGAGGCTAAGTAAGGCGATTTGACCCTTGGCCGCTCCCGTTTGAACTAGCGAGATAACGTCCGAGACGAAGGTGATTCCGTCGATCGCAACGAGTATCGTCATCGATAGGATGAGCATCATCTTCCTGACGAAGAGATGCTTTCTTGGTAGCAATAAAGCGATCACGCCATTGATGAAAAGGACGGAGAAGCAAGTGACGGCCGCGATGCCCCAAGGGGAGAGAGACGCGGAAGCGTCGCTAAGGGCTGGTATGATGTTTCTGAATAGTCCATTCAGAGTAAGCAACGCCAATAGCAATCCGGTGACCAAAAAGGAATGAATGGCTCTCTTCTTAAGGCCGTTATATAACCCGAAAACGCTGATGAGAAGGCCGATGAAACTCGTGATTGAAGTCAATATCGACTCATTCCGCAAGGACTCGTTCGCAGAGATGAAGATCAAGACGATATAGGAGCCTAGCAAAGTCGCGAAAAAACCGCTGCTTATCAAGTAAGACATCACGCCTAATTTGTTGTTTGAGTCATAAAGCGGTTTTTCCATCGCCTAGAGTTTAGACTCTAATATTCAAAAGTCACGAAAATAATTGATTTTCTTTTTTCCCTTCGCATTTCGAAAAAGCGGTGCGGTTATTGCTTAAAGCAATGAGAGAGTCGATAATATGGGCATGATAAAAGAAAACCCCCTTAATATAAGCCCAAAAGGCTCCTTCGACGATTTGGTGAGATCCCTCCGGGATGAGCTTGGATTCTCTTCCATCTCCCATGAGGAAGAGAAAAGGAAGATCGCTTTGGAGCTCGCAAGCCTCGCCAAAAACGGCGACCGCATCGGCATAGGAAGTGGCAGCACCTCTTTCTTGGCCACCATCGCCTTGGCCCATCGTGCCTCGGTCCTTGGGCTCAAGCTTCAAGTCGTCACGACGAGTTATGAGATAACCCATTTGGCCATTTCCTTGGGCCTATCCATTTCTGAGCTTGGCGAAGGCAAGCTCGATTGGTGCTATGACGGCGCAGACGAAGTCGATTCCAAGAAGAGGCTCATCAAAGGCAGGGGCGGCGCGATGCTTCGCGAGAAGATCGTGCTCTCTAATTCTAAGAAAGCCTACATATTGGTGGATCAATCGAAGAAGGTTGAGCGTTTAGGCGAACGCTTCCCGGTCCCCGTTGAGGTTTTGCCGGAAGCCGTCTATCCCGTCAAAAAGGAACTTGAGGCGCTTGGCGCGTATCGGGTCGACATCCGTAAAGCGGGTTCTTCGAAAGACGGCCCCGTCCTTACTGAGCACGGCAATTACATCCTGGATGCGAGATTCAATGACATCCCAGACGATTTGGAGAAGAGGATAAAATCGATAGTCGGCGTCTTGGATTCCGGCCTCTTCATTGGCTATCCGCAGATTGAGATCCTGGGTTTGTGATTTTCTCCAATAAGCATTTCATAAACTAAAAAAGGCGGTTGAATCCGCCTTTTTTGCTTATTTGTTTATGCCCCTATTTCGCTAATCCGTCCGAGATTTGCACGCCTTTTGGCAAATCGAGCTCTGTATGAACTTTGCCATCAATGAGTTCGTGCGACACTTTGATCGGCCCGTATGGCGTCGCGATGATGCCATTCGCTTTCGCTAGACCGGAAAGATGCGGGACGACGCTTATCGTCTTATAGCCAGGTTCAAGAGCCGTGACGCCGAGAATGTAATCGAAGAAGAAGGAGATGAATCCGCTTGACCAGCCATGGCATAAGCTATGGCGAAGGCCTTTGTAGCAGAATTTGCCATAATCGGCGTGGATGTTCTTCTTGTTTTCCTTAGGCATCTCGGTTATGGGATCTGGGTCATCCTTAAGCCACTCCATATCGAAATCCTCGAAGAAGGTGGTGGCGCCCATCTTTAGCATCGCGCCGTAATATTCCTTTATCGTCTCTAAAGCGAACTCGCCTTCGCCAAGCTTCATAAGCGCCTTCATGATGATCGCGCTCATAAAGCAAGTCATCCCCATCGCTCCGTCTTTCTTTAAGAGTTCTTTTGCTTTTTCGCCGTCGATCATGTCGGCTAACACGCCAAGCGCAGTCACTTGTTTGAAGGATGATTGTTCGTAACTATATGAGGAAAGGCGACTGATCATGGCTTCGATTTTGCTTACGTCCTCATCGAATCCGCTTAAAACGGTTTTCGCTTTCCTTAGCATCATTATGATCAAATATCTCCAGCCGATTTCGCTGTCCTTCGTTTGATTGGATGGCCAGTCTATGAAGTAATTGAAATCGCCGTTCGTCGGCACGATGCCATCATTTGGGGAAATCCTTCCATTCTCTTTTATTATCGAATCGAAGGCGTCGATGACGTCACGGATGTCGTCTATCTTCGAAAGGAAATAATCCTTATCGCCGGACAATTCATAATATTCGCATAGGCAAAGGAGCCACCAAGCCGAATAGGATGGCAATCCATTCGCCCATCTCTTATCGAAAGAACCGAAGGAATCGAATACGTTCTTGAATTGCTTTATGTCGCCATATAGGGGGAATAGGCCGATTAATTCGGGATAGAAATCGCCGATCCAAACGATGCGGTCCCTCTTTATGGCGTCCCAAATCTCCTCATCCCTGGTGCATAGCGATAAGGTTCTTACGGCCACCTTGAATATCTTGTTGATCTCCTCGTCATTGCATTCGAAGTCGCCGATTCTATTTAGGCCATTCGGCGTTTCTTCGGCGTATATCGAGATTATCTTCACCGTTCCTTCAAGCGAATCGAGGCGCACGAAGCGGAAGCCGGTTTCGGTGGTTGAGAAGTCGCTTAGTTTAAGGGAAGGATAGACGGCATCCCGAAGCGAATGGTCGTTGCAAGCGCCTTTCTCGCCTAGTTCGGCGCATGTTTCGGCGACGGATTCGCCGGTTCTTATGCGCACTTTGTCGCCGTCGTTCCAGCTATATACGACATGCACGCGTCCGCAGATTTCCTTGCCGAAATCCAATATGACGTGCCCGTCACGGTTTATTTTCGCCGTTGGGGCGTCGAATATATGGCTTTTCTTTTTCGCGTTTATCTCTAACGCTTCGATGTCCTCGACGTTCTCGCTATCGATGATTTTGACGAAATGTATCTTTTCCATCCTTATTCCTCACGAGAGTCAATTATACATAAAAGAGGGAGAATTTGATTGCCGCATCGATGGAATCGCTAAAGATTTTCGATATGCCTAACCGATGTTTTTGAAAAAAGCCGCGTGCTGATCGATGGCGGCTCGCATGTTTCTATCGCATGGAGAAAGAAAATCATATAATCTACTCATGCTAATCGCGCTTATCGTAATCGCCAGCCTTCTGATGTTGTTATTGGCGGCCATATCGGCCATCGGCATCATCGGATATAACCATATATATAAAAGGACCAAAAAGCCTTATTGCGTGCTAGACGTCCCCGATGAGAAATTCATGTTCCCTTTGGAGGTCAAGGAGAGATACAAGGAATATATCGATATCCCGTGTGAGGAACTTCATATAACCAATAAAAGAAAGAACAGATTGTATGGGGAACTCAGAAGGAATGAGAAGCAAAAAGGCGTCGAGAAACCCATTTTGATTTTGTTTAGCCATGGGCATCTTAGCTCCAGCGCAAACGACATTGCCTTATTTGATTATTTCACATTGAAGCGATATGACGTGCTTGCCATCGATCATGAAAGCAATGGAAAAAGCGAAGGCCGCCATTCCGGGTTTGGGATCTATGAGGCGGAGAACATTGAGCTATGGATCAAGAAGGTAAATGAAATATACGATCATAACGTCGATATCTATCTCCATGGCGTGTCGATGGGCTCTTTCTCGGTCCTATTGACCGCCGATAGGAAGATGGAGAACGTCAAGGGGATAATCGGCGATTGCGGTTACACCTCGACCTACGAAATCGTCAAGCGCTTAAGCAAATCTCGTTTCGTTTCTTTTTCCGTATGCCTATTCAATTCTTTGGTCTTAGGCAGAAACGTCTTCAAATACACGACGGAAAAATCCTTGGCGAAATCGCTCTATCCCATTCTTTTATTCCATGGGATGGGCGACGATTTGGTTCCATTCTATATGAGCGAGAAAAACGATGCCGCTTGTTCGTCTAAACATAGGTTCGTCCGCGTCGCAAAAGCCAAACACGCGATGAGTTATCTGGTGGATCCAAAATCATACGAAGATGAATTCAACGGCTTTATTGACGAAACGCGTTGATTTGATTTGCTTGATTTTTCGGACATTTTCCTTCTTTTGTGTGGCCAATCTCGGGAAAGCGGCGTCAATGGTTTCCCATCCGTTTTTGCTTGAAACGCCATTTTCTTCACCATGAGCGTCGATATTGTAATGCGTTAGAAACGTGTTATTATGAACTTGTGAAAGGGAGGTTTTTTTGATGTCTAAAAGAAAAAACTTACTGTCGGCATTGGCGATGTTATGCGTAGTGCCGCTTGCGGCATGCTCAGGAATTCATGCCGATAATGGCGATGGCGGAGATGCCATGGGGCACACCCATACTGCGGCCACTAGCTATAAATATGACGAGAACGGCCATTATCATCCATGCGATAAGTGCGATGAGAATGTGATGTTCGGTTACGCTTTACATGAATATGAGGAAAAAGACGGAGTCAAGACGTGCAAAGTGTGCGGATATTCGTATGCCTTGCCGGTGGTTGAGTATGACGAGCTCGCCAAGACTCTCATATCCGGCATCAGAAACTTTCTTTCCTATGACGGCGATTTGTCCTATAAGGCCGAGCTTATGGAAGGCGAAAGCGTGAACGAGGCTAAAAAAGGCCTGTCGAAGAAAAATTACGATGCCACATACGACTCGACCAACAACCTTTATTGCTTGCAACAGACGAAAACAGCGATCGAATACAACGATAAAAACGAGATTTCCAATTCGAGCACTGAGAATCTACTTTTCTATGTCTCTAACGATGATGCGAGCGGCTATAAATACTTCGGAAAATATAGCGACGATAATAAAACCGTTTGTGGGGCGGACAAAGGGGTTGCGCGCCTGGCGTTCCTTGACGATTTCGACGACCTCGGCGCAAATGACTTTCTTGAAGTCATCAATGGGGCGACAAGTTTCGACGAAATGGAAGCCGCTTTCAATGACCTCGCCGAAATAGAGGACGTTGTAACCGATTCGAGCATCGCTTCCGTCGATGACGGAACCGTCATTTATACGATTGAGCTCTCGTTCTCTGAAGTTTATGACAATGAGATTGAGTCGTGCATGTATCGTGTAGTGTTTAGCGTCAAGGACGATTTCTTATCGGAAATTGATCTATATAGCGACCGTCACCAACTCAGCCCAAGCGGCAAAGATAGGATTGAATACTACGGATCGAAGGCTGCGCTGCAAAAAGGGTTCAACAAAACTTTATACGATTCGAATAAGCCGACTGAAAGCGAATACACGGCATCCAGTCATTCATATACGGTCTCCATTCCTTTGTATGTTGGAGAATACCAATGGAACTGCATCGGGGCTTACACGGGTGAGGCATACGATTGGTCGAACGATTACCGCCATCAATACGCCGATCTTTACCTCGATAAGGATTGCACGGTCCCATATACCGATCAGATCCTCGACACGAGCGTCGGCGCCTTATACGCAAAACCAAAAGATCCAGCCTCGGATCGGGCTTTCATATGGCAATTCATCGATAAGGATTATAAGTCCGCCGATCTTGACTTGGTTCGCAATATAAAAGAGGTTGAAGACGTTCTCTATCGCTCCGCTCCAGACGTGTTTGAGCCGGATTACATCTCTCATGGCAATTCCAAATATTGCGGAACGAAACTCTCCATTGATGGAGTCGATGTCGTTTCCGCTCAAATTCAGATAGAGGCGGGGAAATCGTATTTCCTATACTGGAAATGCGCCAGGTTCGTGTATTAATGGTCGGAGGTGCAACGATGAAAAACAAAAAGATATTATTGATGCCTTTGTTCGCCTTAAGCGTGGCGACTCTCAGTTCTTGCTTATTGACGGCGAAAGACAGAAAACAAAATGTTGATCCTTCAACGCATGTCCATCACGCTTCCGAAGAATATAAATTCGATGAATATGGGCATTATCACATCTGCAATTGTGGTCTCGAAGAGCCGCGCTACGATTATGCGGCGCATGATTATGAGACGAAGGACGGCTATCCGACTTGCAAGGTCTGCGGATATGTCGACGATAGCAAAGATGCCTCTTATCGGGAAGTCCAAGCGGCGCTTAACGAATTCTTCGCCTATAAAGGGAACCTCTCCTTCGTCGCCGAGACGAATAATCGTACTTTGTTGTTGTCCGGCGCCGTGCATCTTAGCGACGTCGCAACGCAAAAGGCGACGTTAGATCGCGAAAATGGCCGTTATTATAGCAAGACGACCACTGATTCCATCGATAGAGAAGGAACGGAGACCAATACCGAAGAATATGTCCTATCGACAAATGAGAACGCGGACAGCGAATATCGTTATTATGAGATAGACGATTCGGCGAAATCCTATTATGCCGCCGACGAAGGATACGCCTCGTATCTCTTCGACGGCCTGTTCACCGATATCGACGGCGAAGGCGTAAACATCCAGCAGTATGCCAAATGGATTGCGAACAACGCCAAAATGGACGATTTCCTTGCGGCTTACCCATCGCTAATAAGCCAAGTGGGGTTATATGGCT
Source organism: uncultured Staphylococcaceae bacterium (assembly GCA_964497235.1). Taxonomy (GTDB): domain Bacteria; phylum Bacillota_I; class Bacilli_A; order RFN20; family CAG-826; genus UBA4951. The sequence goes on along the minus strand of CAZCCJ010000008.1, from coordinate 10,605 downwards.
GTAACGCTTACAAAGCCGATGGCCTAGCGACTTTGGAAATTACTTTTGGATATGACGACTATTCGTCTGATACAGCGGAGCGCTATGACTTGAAGGTGCTATTCTACGCGAAAGACGGCCTTCTCTCCGGTTTTGAAGTTAAAAACGTCTATTGCGTTACGCATCCAAACGCTAAAACGGGCGACGACGCCGACGCCGACGGCGGCGAAGTCGACGATCATTCGTATAAAGTCACTTTTAATCGCGAGCTCGATAGCGAGCTCTCCGCCGAGTGCTTAAGCAAGATCGACGGAAGCGCGGATTCTGGAACGGCCGCGGAGGTCGCGGTCGATATCTACTACGTCGATTATCTATGGGAAAATTCGATAACCGCGAAAATCGGATCCCCGATAACCTGGGAATACGGCGACGCCGTGACTTTGTATACCGACAAAGACAGGTCGACTCCATATGTCGATCAGCCAATCGGCTCCGATTCCAGGACCTTATACGCCAAAATCAACGACAAGATGCCGGATGCTTCATCTACCTATGCCGCGATCGTCATCGTTGAAGACATAAAGATAATCGATACGAATAGCGTAGAGGAAACGCACCGCAAAATCTTCAATAGCGTGACTCTATACGACACTTCCGCGGTCACCAACGTCCTATTGCCTTGGAGATCGGGCACTGACGACGATTGTGAGGAAGTGTCTCAAGTCATTTGGATCAATGATAAGCTTCGCACTAAGCCTTCTGATGGAGGGCAAAGCCTCGACATCGAAGCCGGCAAAATCTATACCGTCATCAATTCCCATACATCATTCACCTGGATTCAGGATTAAGGAAACAAAAAGGATGCCGATTACAAACGGCATCCTTTTTCTTATCGCATTAGTTGCCAATCAGGGAAACGAAGGAAGAAATCTCGTTTTCGGTCATGCCGCCTTCGCTTAGATAACGTTTGGCGTCTTCTATATAATTAGCTTTCTTTAAGACTTCGACGTCGCTCCTTTTATGTAATTCCTCAAGAAAGGAATCGAAGTAGAGGGAGGACACTGCGTTATATTTGTCAGGAGTTTTCTCTAACGTTATCCGGTAATAGTTCTCATAGGTTTTCATATAATCGTCCCGCATCTCGTAATAACTAGCCCCCGCCAAAGCCTCCAGCAACGTGCAGACGAATCCGGTTCTGTCCTTCCCTTCCATGCAGTGGATGTAATAAGGCCCGTCGGTGTTCAAGATGTGCTTGAAGCCTTTGACCACGCTTTGCTTATAGGAAGACGAGGAGTAGGAGGAACCCATCGATAACAATGAGACTTTGCCGTTTTCATATAACGATTTAGCGTAATCGGAAGAGAAGTCGGGATCGGAAAGGTAACTTTGCATATCGTTTTCGCTATCGGCGAGATCCATGATCGACTTGATCCCGTTTTTCTCTAGCAATGCATCTACTGTCTTAGCTCTCTTACGGCTATTGTCGACGGGACTCGCCCCACGATAGAAAAGGTTTTTCTTTAACGTTCCGCCCTCTAAGGCGCGGAAGTTGCCGAATTCCTCGTCACTATCGTATTCGCTTCTTTCGAAGGAATAGCTTTGCCCCAAGGCCTCTTGTGTGGCCAGATATTTCTTCTCTTCTTTTAACGTTATAGTGACCACGCATTCATCCGATAGATTTGCCGTTTCCCATATACCGACGTTGTTTAGCGTGACTCTGATGTTGTTATCTCCTGGATAGGCGACTATGACGGGAGATCCGTTTTTGACGTAATAGCCATCGAAATAGGGGACGTCAGTCAAAGAGTAACCATTATCGAAGACGACGTCGCAACTATCTCCTAATGCGAATCCCGATTCGTTGAATGAGGAAATCGTGACGTCGACTATCGCCGCGCCGAACTTCGTGTCCTCGCTTATCGACGCATTCTTTAGTTCGATTTTGTTGGAAGCGCCGCAAGAGGCGAGGATTGAGATCAAGGATAGAGCGCTTAGTGCGCCTATGAACGTTTTTCTTATCATGTCGTTCTCCTTTTGGCCAATGAGCCGGTTACGAATTGATTGTTTCTGACCGATGTTTTGGCTTGTTTTTTGATCAAGCGATAACTGAATTCGTTATCGATAGTAACAATTTAATAGTGTTTGTAATTGTTGTCAATGATAAATGATACAAAAATATAAATAAAGTAAAGTATAAAGTTGGAAAATGTTGCAAAAACCGCGTTTTTAAGGTTGGAAAATGTTGCAACGTGAATTTTGACGTCGTGAAGAACGGCGATAATAATCACGTGTTCCATTTGAAATGATGTCGAGTTCATTCTTTTTTTGTGCCGCCAATCAAAACGTTTTATTGGCGTGTGTTCGGTAACGCTTTAATTTTTATCAAAAATTAGTAGAATACGCTTATGCAAACGAAAGGCGGAAGCATGGACCAAGTGAGAATCATTGAGATAAAGCAGAACATCTTCAAATCCAATGAGGATGAGGCGAACAAACTTCGTAAAGAGCTAAAAGAGAAGAAAACGCTTCTCATCAACCTCATGTCCTCGCCTGGAAGCGGCAAGACAACGACGCTCATGGCGACGCTTGCAAAGTTGAAGGACAAGTACAAAATCGCCGTCATGGAAGCGGATATCGATAGCGAGATCGACGCGAAGACGATCTCAGGACTTGGCAACGTCGAGGCCATTCAACTCCATACCGGAGGCATGTGCCACTTGACCGCCGATATGACAAGGCAGGGCATCGAATCGTTAACGACGAAGGATTTGGATCTCATCATCATCGAAAACGTCGGCAATCTTGTCTGCCCCGCCGAATTCGATACCGGCTCCCACGTTAACGTCAACATCCTAAGCGTGCCAGAAGGGGATGACAAACCGCTCAAGTACCCTCTTATGTATCAAGTTTGCTCGCTCTTCTTGATCAACAAGATGGATGTCGCGCCTTACTTCGACTTCTCCCTCGATAAAGCCAAAGAGAACATCCTATACCGAAACAAAGACGCAAAGATAATCCCGATATCGGCGAAGAGGGGCGAAGGGATCGACGAATTCGTCTCTTGGATCGATAACGAAATAAAGAAAATCAAGGAATAGCAAAGGAGATAACCATGCCAGAAATGAGTAAAGCCGTCGTTCCTCCGCATATGAGTGATGAGAAACCTAATGAGAAAATATTGAAATTAGGTAAAAAAATCACCGATGTTGCCGCGCATAAGCTTGGCAAAGTGAAAGTGGAGGACCCAGAATATTGGGGACTTGCGGAAATAGTCACCGACGAGATGGCCGACGTCGCCCTCACGATGAAGCTTCGCCATCACTACACTTTCGAAGAGCTTTGCAAGAAAAACAAGGAAAAGGCCAAGGACAAAGAGAAATTCCAGAAGCTCTTGGATGAGATGGCCTATATTGGGTTACTCGAATATGATTACGGCTATCACTATGGCCATAATGGGAGAACCGCGCCATTAGGCGAAAGGAGATACACCCTTCCTTTGTTCGTCCCCGGCAGCGCTGAGCTCTTCAACATGGAAGAGAGGTTCATAACGAAAGACGGCAAGGAAATGGACAATCCCCGTTTGAAGGATCATCCGACCGTCGCTTCCTTCTTCGAGAGGATGACCTATATCCCGTTAAAAGGCATCACCCAACTCGTTCCTCCTGGTGGAGCTGGCGTCGGAATGCACGTCATCCCGGTTGAGAAAGCCATCTCAATGGAGAACAAATCGGTTGATTTGGAGCATCTTTCCTATTGGCTAAAGAAATACGAAGGCCATATCGGAGTCGGGCAATGCTCTTGCCGCGCCTCTAGAGCGGCCCTTAACGAAGGCTGCGCCGACGATCAGTACAATTGGTGCATCGGAGTCGGGGATTTCGCCGACTATTGCCGTGAAACCGGTAAAGGCCATGACATCACCTACGAAGAGGCGATGAGGATACTTAAGGTCGCTGAGGATAATGGCTTCGTCCATCAAATCACCAACATCGACGGCGAAAACAAGATATTCGGCATCTGCAATTGCAACGTCAATATCTGCAACGCTTTAAGGACTTCGCAATTATTCAACACCCCGAATATGTCGCGTAGCGCCTATACGGCGCACGTCGACACCAGCAAATGCGTCGCTTGCGGCAAGTGCGTCGAATATTGCCCGGCCGGCGCCGTCAAACTCGGACAGAAGCTTTGCAAAAAAGACGGCTCCCAAGTCGTTTATCCGAAGCACGAGCTCCCAGACAACATGAGCTGGGGAGAAGACAAATACGACGAGAATTACCGCGATAACAACCGCATAAACTGCTATGACACCGGCACTGCGCCTTGTAAGACCGCCTGTCCTGCCCACGTCGCGGTTCAAGGCTATCTAAAGCTTGCCTCACAAGGCAAATACAAGGAAGCGCTCGCGCTCATCAAGAAAGACAATCCTCTTCCGGCGATCTGCGGAAGAATCTGCAATAAACGCTGCGAAGATGCCTGCACGAGGGGCGATATCGACCGCGCCGTCTCAATCGACGCCGTCAAGAAATTCATCGCCGAGCAGGATCTTAAGGCGGAGACCCGTTATATCCCGGAAGTGGTGATCGCAAGCAATAGGCTCGAGGAATGGAAAGACAAAATCGCGATAATCGGCGCTGGCCCGGCTGGGCTATCCTGCGCCTATTACCTCGCCACCAAAGGCTATAAGCCGACGATATTCGAGAAGAATCCGAAGTGCGGCGGAATGCTAATGTACGGCATCCCATCCTATAAACTCGAGAAAGACGTCATCGAAGCGGAAATCGAAGTCATCAAAGAGCTCGGCGTCACGATCAAAACCGGCGTCGAGGTCGGAAAAGACATAACGTTAGACGATTTAAGGAAAGAAGGCTATGCCGCTTTCTATATCGCCATCGGCTGCCAAGGGGCGAGGCTTCCTGGAATCGATGGGCAAGACGCGAAAGGCGTCACCACGGCCGTCGAATTCCTTCATGGGGCCGCCGAGAACCACGATCAGAAGATCGATGGGGAGGTAGTCGTCGTCGGCGGTGGCAACGTCGCCGTTGACGCCGCTAGAACCGCCATTCGTTTCGGTGCTTCGAAAGTGTCGATGTTCTCGCTTGAGGATAGGGCGTCGATGCCAGCCAGCAAAGAAGAGATCTCCGAAACCCTCGAAGAAGGAATCGAGATTAACAACTCCTGGGGGCCGAAGGAAGTCAAGAAAGACGAAAATGGGAACGTCGTTTCCATCGTCTTCAAGAGATGCTTATCCACAAAGGACGAGAATGGAAGATTCAGTCCGAAATACGATGAGAATGAGACGATGGAGATCAAGGCCGACAAGGTCATCTTCGCCATCGGGCAGGCGATAGTCTGGGGCGATTTGCTTAAAGGCAGCAAAGTCGAATACCATGGCGCTTATCCAGTCGCCGATCCTTTGACCTACCAAACCGCCGAAAGCGATATCTTCGTCGGAGGCGACGTCTATACCGGCCCGCGCTTTGCAATCGATGCAATCGAGCAAGGCAAGTGCGCCGCCGAGTCGCTTCATCGTTACGTCCATGTCGGCGCATCGCTTACCATCGGCCGTAACCATAGAGACTTCAAGATGCTCGATAAGAACGACATCTCCATCAAGGAATATGACACGGCTGGCAGGCAAGAGGCGGGAGTCGATCCTTCGATCGATTCGCATCATTCTTTCAAAGACGCCCATATGACGTTGACTGAGGAGCAAGTCAAGATCGAGACCAAGAGATGCCTCTCTTGCGGCGCGTCGATCGTCGATCCGAATAAGTGCATCGGCTGTGGCATCTGCACGACAAAATGCATGTTCGACGCCATCTCTTTGAAACGCGATCATCCAGAGGCTACCAAGATGATCAAGGCCGAAGACAAGTTCAAAATGATCTTGCCGTACGCCATAAAACGCGGCATCAAGATCAAATTCGGGAAGCATACGGCCGAAGAGAAAGCCTCCGAGAAGAAGCATAAGGAATATAAGAAAGCCCAAAAGAAGGCAAAGAAGGCCGCCAAAGGCAAATAACCATGCATGAGTTAGGCATCATCTTCCATATCATCGATGAGCTAAAGGAAATCGCCAAAGAGAATGACGTCAAGCACGTCAATAGCGTCACTCTCGAAGTCGGCGAGGTCTCCACTTTGGTACCTTCATATCTAGAGGATTGCTGGAAGTGGGCCGTCCATAAGGAAGAAGAGCCGCTAAAAGACACGATCCTCAAAATCGAGGTCATCGAAGCGGTCACCTATTGTGAGGATTGCGGGAAGACATACGAAACGGTCAAATATGCGAAGGTTTGCCCATATTGCCATAGCGAGCATACCTATCTCATTAAAGGCAATGAGAAAAACATCAAGGAGATTGAGGTCGTTTAGCGCCAAAGACGATATCGGTCGGAAAGGCATCGATACACAATGTTAGATCCTGATTTAGATGAACCGCTCGGGGTTGAAATCGACTTGCCACTTCAAGGCCCAAAACAACCAATATCTGTGTTAATCTATTACAATCATATAAGGAGAGAGGTATGGATCAGTACGACTACAAGACGATAAACATCCCTAAGGGATCGGAAAACAAATTCCATCGCGTTTTCCAGACTTTCGGCTATCGCCCGATAACGATGCAGGAAATCAATTTCCAGCGCTCGATGGATGGCAAGATCGAAGGCACGACGGATATGGCCCATTTCTATTATCCGCAAGAGGCCGATGAGGCTTTCTTCGGGCTCGCGTTGCATCATAACGACGAGCCGGTCGATAACTATGTCCGTATGACTTATGGCCGCAACCGCTTCGCAAACGACTTCCAGAAGTGGCGTCAGGCTGAGCATATCTATAACCGCATGACCTACGACAACTATTTGTTATATTGCAAGGCCATGAAGGCCAAGAAGAAACGCCATCTCCCCGTTTTGATCACGATCCTCTTCTTGCTCCTTTTGATAGGTGGGGCGGCTTGCTTAGGCGTTGGTATTTGGAACCATGGCTATGAAGTCAAGATGACCGACGTCTTTAGCGGCGGCGTCTACGGGATGCTCTATTGGTTTGGGATGGCCGCTACCGCTCTATCGATTGTGCTATTCGTCCTTTTCGGCATTCCTCGACATGCGATAGAATCCGCGAAATACGGACGTTATAGCGACGCGATGCTAGAGATTGAGGAACTCAAAGCGGATTTCCGCAACGCCTTCAGACATAGCAACGACATCCCTTCCTTCGATATGGATAAGCTAAAAGGCATCGAAGCGGACAATAAGATCTCTCCGGTTCCGACCGATAAATAATAGGCTTTCTAAAAACTTATTCTCTTAAAACGGCCTTTTGGCCGTTTTTTGTAGCAGATATATTTTTTCATTGGATATTTTTTCTCATTTATTTCGCTTTTGAATGTGAAAGTATTTCTCATAATTGATTTATGAAAACGTGAAAATGCTTCTCAAAATGATTGGTACTACCAACGAATTATGCGTATAGATGCGCCCTCATAAGGGAACTCGGACTGGCTAGCCTCTTCGCCTTTCTGTCGGAACACCCACGGGGATATCGAGTGAATACACGGTAAAAACACGCGTAAAGCTGCGTCATTGGGAATGGGGGAGCCAAAAAAGAAAAACTGTGACTGAATCCCTTATCACTTACGTGCAAATTCGAGCTTTAGCATAATAGAAAAGCACTGTAAGACATCATGCGATGGATTTTTTTGGAAATAGGCATCTCCAAAGACTTGAATCAGGAAATAAAACGTTTATTAATCGCCGTTAGGCGCATATGTCAAAATGCCAAGGCAATAAGAAAGGATGTTGCCGCGGAAGACGGTGATTTGAAGGGGATGTATGAGCGGAATGATCGTTTTTAAACGACGGCAAAAAAAGAACATAAAGAAATGCTTTAGACATGGAAACGCGAATTTGTCGAACCAATTTCGATCTCTCCTATAAGACGCGAAAACTTCTTATTCGCGCTTTAGTTTTTCCGTTATCTTCTTGAAGAAATCGGCACTCCAAATATCCAATTGTCTTTTTTCTTTTACGAATGGGAAGACATCTGCTTTAGCTTTTTCATAATCTATAGCATCGAATCTGTCGCATAGAAAGGCTTTGACGTCCTCCAGGGAAATGTTTTTGCCTGAATCGATGAATTTTGATTCCTTGAGCCTCCCCTCCAGATGCTTTATGTTGAATTTTGCTTCTCTTTGCATATAAAACACATAGTCGTATAAATCTCTGCCTTTTATTCTGTTTTTCCATGACCTCGTTATGATGGCGGCTATTTTTCCGGCGAACAAAGAGGCCTCGTCATATAAGAGAACTTGATAAGGAATTGGCGTCAGGTGGTATTTGACTTCGAAGTTGGCTCCGCTTGGCGGAGTCACATCAATTTCGAATTTTATTTTTATCAGCGCATCAGGATTGATTCCGCTTGCCATGTCGTCGCTTGATGAGAAAAGAAGCATCATTTCTTTGGTGTTTCCTTTCAAAAATGCCGATTTGATGGAAGAGTCTATGGATTTATTTTTCTTTTCGGCTTTCATGTTAAGCCCGAATGAGCTGATTTCGTTTTCGATGGCCGGAAAATATTTCTCCAATTCGAAAGATTCGTTCGGCTCTTTTAAGGAAAAATCCAAGTCCTCCGAGTATCTATCGAGATTATAGAATATCCTAAGCGCCGTTCCGCCATAGAAAGCCGCTTTGTGGAAGAAGTCGGTTTTTGAGAGAGCGTAAAGGATTATCTCTTGGATCGTTTCCTTTAAAGCGTTCATTTTTTCTTCCATGCTTTTTGGATTATGGGCGTATAGCATCTGTTCAATCAGCGTTTCCATGCTTCCTCCTCAAATATTTAGATAGCATTGTGACGTTCCTTGAGTGGTATTTCGTCGCCAAGAAATCAACGTCGTTTTTGTTGATTTTTTCAAATTCGTCGAAATCGATTCTTAGATTTTCGAATAAAAGCTGTTCCAATTCTTTTTGGTTAGCGACTGGCGATAGCGAATATAAAGTGTCGCATATTGCTTTCTCCTTGGAGGCCAACAAATATGTGTAGCCGTCTTCATTTATAGCTTTTATCCCATATGGGAAGGCGGCGTCAGGGACGTCTCTATAGCTATACGTTCCGAAAGCGTTTTGATAGATTTTCTTTTTGTTTTTTCCAAATGAAGCCGAGGTATAGGAAAAAACCATTTCCGGAATCATTCCGTAGCGGCTAAGCGCATATTCGAATGACAAATATGAAGGATTCAGAATGTGTATTGACAAAAGGTAAGGCGAAATATCCTTTCTATCTTCATATAGACCCTTAACGAGAGGAAATAGACGATGAGAATCAACTTCTCTTCTTATTTTGTTCTTGGGATCTTTGTATTCTTTGAATTCATCCATTAAGATTTGAGTCGTTTTTATCATATTTCCTCCTCTAAGTTGAATTTTAGTCAACTTTCTGGAGGAAATCAATCAAAAAATGAAACAATATTTTACCATGTGCGAATCGACGTCTAGAAAATCAAAAAACACGTATAATGGTCGCAATCATGGGAAAAAGAAAAGCTGATGCGCCTATATCGACGAAGATATTTCTAGATGAGATCAAAACGATTTTCGAAAAGCTTGGCTATGCCGTTAAAGCGGGTCAGATCAATCTTGATTCTTTCTATAAAGTCGCATTCGACACGCTTAACCATATCGGCGATTTCGACACGGCTATCGATGCCGTCAAGAAATTCAGATACGCGGTCAAGAATTTCTCAGAGATTAGGAGGGCGATCGCCGATAACGTCGACTATTGGAATAAAAGAATCGTCGCTAACGCCAAGAACGATTTCGAATTTCTTAGCGATGAGGAAGCCGGGCGGATGTTTTGCTTAACGAACGCGATAGATGGCTCGATGCATTTAAGCGGTCAAATCTTCAAGCATCCCGCATTCGGCCCCGATAAGAATGTCTATTTCAAGATGAAGGATGAAGGGGGATATTGCTTTCGCATCATCGAGGATGAGGATCCTTTCTATTATCTTCGTTTCGTTAAAGGCAAGAATCTTACGTTATGGCTATTGAATGAGAAGAAAGAGAAGATAGGAAAGATATCGATGGGAGTCGACTTCGAACTCATAGTCGAAAATAACAAAACCGGTTATTTCATTAGGAACAACACCGAGAGATCGACGTTCAACATCTATAAAGACGATAAGAGGAAACTATCCGACAAAGAACTTGATGATTACCGAAACGTCTCGGCAGGGGTTGTATGGGATATAATCGATAACGATGATGGCGATTATTCGTCCTTCGCCCATATGAACGTCATCCAAAACACGGATGACATAGATTTGTTCTATATGTTTGTGTCCGCTTGCGTGTTGCTTTTCAAAGCGATGATGGAACGCTATCAAAAAGAAAAAAGGGGAGAGAATCTCGGATCCTTGTTTTGGTTCGCTCCTCTCTTGGGAAAAGATAGGAATCGATAAAGCCCTTTTTAATGAACCGAAGTCTATCTGGCGAGCCTTTAGCAGCGCTCGTTCGCATTGGTTATCAACGGCGCTTTCAAGCTTTTAAAATACACTCATTGGGTGTATTGCATGATTTGGTAACACATGGATATCCGCAAGATGAGGAAGAAATCGAGTGATACGCAAAG
>CAZCCJ010000007.1:0-85487 GCA_964497235.1 uncultured Staphylococcaceae bacterium | reverse complement strand
TCTCGGGGATGGAGGCAACTAGTCTTTCGTTGAATTCTTTATTTTCCATGTTTCTCGTCTCAGCGTTGGCCGTTTTGCTCTCTCGCCAAGGATGTGCCATCGTACATTTTTCTCGTCTTTTTTAGGAAATAAGGCTTCAAGCCCTCTATCTTTCCGTCGAAATAGGCGTGTTCAAACACCCCAATGAATAGGGCGGCCTTGGCGACTTCGTCGTTTGAGGATGCCATATCCTCCAGCCACAGGGCAACTTTCGAAAGCGTCTTTTCGTCCTTCTTCTCGAGGGCCTTGTAAATAAGAGGCATGAGATAGTCCTCAACGATTATCGTCGTGCCCGGCTCCTCTTCGCCCCAGATTTCCTTTGCAAGGCGATAAGGCTCGGCCATCTCAGGGATGGAGGCAACTAGTCTTCCGTTGAATTCTTTATTTTCCATGTTTTTTCTCCCAATATTTAATCGCTTCAATAAGCTTGTCTCTTTCTTTAATCAGTTCTTCTTCGTCTCCCTTCACCAATCCGCGGGCGATGCTGTTGTTGATCTCCTTCACTCTGTCTGTGGCTTTTTGATAATGGCTAGTATCGCCCGGCTTGACCCCGGTGTCGGTCTCATGGATGAGGGCGTCCGCGGTTCCCCCGTCGCCGATAGAGGCGGTCGGCCTATAAAGCTCGTTGATGATTCTTTTGCCTTTCTCGGTCTTCATTTTGGACAGGAGCCGATCTCGCTGGGAGTTCGCTTCCTCAGACAGGCGCTTCTCCGCCGCGAGCTCATCGAGCCTCGCCTCTTCCTGCTCTAACGACGTCTGAGGGCTCCCGCTCGTCCCCCTCCCTTGGCCGCTGTCACCGTTTCTCATGGCGCTCCTCCATGTGCCTCTTGTTTCTTTGCTTGAGGCTGTTGCCGGGGATGACGACTTTGATACCGGCTTCGATGGCGGGCTCGAACGCCTTCAGCGTTTTCGTTTCGTCACCGCACACGTCGTATACGATGATGGCCTTCAAGTGCAATTTCCTGACGATATCCTTGATCGTGAGGCAAAGGATCTTGTATTCCGCCGGGTCTGCGATGTGGCCCTTGGTGGATATGGCCATTACCTCGCAGTCCTCAAGGCCGTCGAGATAGTAATCGAGCGTGTCCAGCGACGGAAAGGTGAGAAGAGGGATCGAGACCGCCTTCAGCTCCTTGCAGAACCACAAAGTGGCAAGCCTAGACCGCTTGATCCTGTAAAGGTTTTCAACCTGGTCGATGTCGCCGAGCAAGGAGCAATCCGGCCCGATGAAGAACTTGACCCCAGCGAACCTCTCCTTGAATTTGGCGAGATCAGCCTCGTTGTTGTAATAGATCGCGTTGCAAAGGCCGTGCTGCCCGTCGAAGAAGCAATCGAACTCGAAGAACCCCACGGCGGTCAACGCCGTTTTCCTGTAATCCTTGGGGTCGCCATATAAGGCGATGTAATCGGGGAATACGTCCGTGCTGCAATATACGGAGGGAAGGTCGAAACGGCCTGAGTAATGGGTCCTGTTCGTTAGGTCGAGGTATTTCAGGTTGAGGAGCTTTTTGAGGTCCAGCTCCTCGCGAACCTCCGATCCGTCCGCGGACCGGGATTTTTTAAATTTCTTCATAGATATAGATATCCTTTCAAAAGTTGAATGCTTTTGGCCCGATAGCTATAATCTACTGTGCACCCAGGCGATTATGCCTCGGACCAAACCGCGACGTTTGCAGACGCCGCGGTTTTTAATTTGCTGAAGCGGAAGTCATTCCAGTTTTTTCTCGTTGAGAAAAGAGAAATCGTAGGACTTTCGCATGTTTCTGTGTATGTAATAAGCCTTTTTGTCCTCTTTTGCGAGCCAGCCGACCACAATACAAGGGTCCACTCCGACCTCTTTCGCGAAGGACGTTATCCCATTCGTGGTGTGATGGCTGGAAAAGCCAGAGAACCGTTTCCACGACTTTGGATCGATGAGCATCGACTTGCCTCTCTCGTCAGCTTCCCTTTCGACGGGGCTGTTCACGGTGTCGTCGCTGGAGAGCATAAGGTTCCGCGTGTGGCGCATAAGGACGTGCGCGGCCTCATGTACGAAGGAGAACCAGAACACATCGGCGCTTTTCCCTCGGTTCGAAAGGGCGATGACGGGCGATTTGCCCCCATCGTCTCCTCCGATCCAGCACGAGGCGCCGAAAATACCTGAGTTCTTCAAATACGGCACATAAACAAGAGACACCCCCGATTCATTGAGGCGTCTCTTCAGAAGCGGGAAGAATTCCTCCGGCACCTTCTTCGTCAAGGGGCGGATGCCCTTAAGTGCCTCAAGAAACATGGCCTCGTCATATGGTCGATGTCGTTCCGCCTTTGCCTGCTTGATGGCGACGCTCAGCCACACGTTCTGGAGGAAAACGTCCGCTTTCTTCTCCCCGTTGAGCTCTTTATATAAAACAAACAGGTTTTCGTTCTGCAAATTAGAAATCATAGAGGCCTGGAGGGCCACGCGGGCCTGGCGGACGAAGCCGCTTTTGTCGGAGCCAATCATTTTCGGCAGGTATAAGTCGCGCCACTTAGAGTCAATGGTTTGGAGCAAAGAGTAGTCGGCATCGATGCAGCTTTGCGTTTCTTCTTCTTTCTTCCGCTGAGAGTAGATCGCCTGAAGATTGATCCAGAACTGGACGCTCTGGCCAAAGAAATCGGACAAGCGAATCGCGATGTCCAAAGTGATGTTCGCCTCGCAGGACAACAGAAGGCTTAATTGTTTTTCGAGGATGCCAGTCCGCTTCGAAAATTCCCTCACGCTGATGTGCAGGGAATTCAATTCCTCTCTCAGGATTTCGCCTGGGTGTATTGCCTTATTGTCCATTTTTCCTTGCTCCTTCCACCATAAGTTCCTCTTGACGAGGATCGGAGATGCAGTGCCTAAATAACACAAGCATCTCCACGCCGTAATTTTCGAAACAGCCCACTATATATTCATTTTCGCCATCCGCTTTTCGTAAGCCCAAAAACGACAGGGCGCACAAATCGCGATGGCTGATGGCTCCTTCCGTGACGTACAAAAACAAGCGGTACTCCTTTGGAATTCCGCAATCGCCCCAAAATGATGGTTTTTCAATTTTTAGGCGAAGTTTTTGTGATAAAAACATGATGCTCATGCTTATATTCTAACTTTCCTTTTTGGTAAGTCAAACCTGTTTTCTGATTTTTTTGAAATTGGTTGGTATTTTGTTCGGGCGAAATGAACAACCGTTACCGTTTCATGTTCTACCAGAGGGTCCCTCTACAAAAAATGGCAATCAACTTTAGACGTCAGATTTTTTGAGCAGACCGCGTTTAGAGGCGCAGAAGGCGTCGTGAATAGAGTTCGTATAGAAACTCTACTCCGGCAGTGCCGCCATACGAACATCTTGTGTGTTTTTCAAGCGAGTCAGCGACACTAAGCGACTTTTCAAAAGAAGAAAAAACGAAAAAATCGCCCGAAAATGACTTTTTCTCACGCAGGAGAGAATCGTAAAGACCATCCATTCTTCTTTGGGAAATCGGCGTTTTCATGTATCTTACGCTTGGTCGTCATGAAATAAGGCTTCAGTTCATCGTTTTTTTCGAAAAACACCTTATCGAACACACAAACATAACGAGTCAGTCAGCCAGCTCTTCTTTTAGATAGACATGTCTTCCAGTCGCACGGCGAACTTTGCAAAAAGCTTTATCGCCATCGTCGAGAGCCTCGTAGACAAGCAACATGATGTCGTCCTCAGCAAGAACCGTCAAGTTCGGCTCATCATCTTTTCATCACTCGATCGCGGCTTTTTTGGTAACGAATGATCGATCGGGTCACATATTGCCCAAATACATCAAGAAATAAGAAATCATCGATGAAAGGAACGAAAGAGACATCGCGCCATATAGCTGCCATTCGCTGAAAGCCAATATGAATATCTTCGGTCTTTTGTAAGAAACGGATCCATCTTTGTTCGTCATAGCTTCAAGCCTATACCAATCACGCATTTTCGGGTTCAACGGCAAAGCGACGAAAAAGGCCGACAAAACGAAGTGGACAATCGAAAACGCGATGCTCCATTCTTCCGATATGGAAAATGAGCGAAAACTCATAAACACAAGCCCTTCCATCGCAACGGAGACAGCCATAAGGAAAGAAAGGGCAACGAAAATCATGAAGTGCGCTCTTTCTTTCGACGGTTTGACAGAAATGAGCAAGAAATTAAGAATCATGGAGATGGCGAAAGTCGTTATTCCTAAACCTATATATGCCCGTAACGAATCGTCCATGATCTCGACGGTGAGAAGGGTCAATATGAGCGGCGCTGCCATTAAAGCGTACGCCACGACGAAAAAAGAAGTCAGAAGGACGTCCAAAGAAGTCTTTATCTCAAAATACTCAGAAGGGAAATAGCGAAGGAAAGACGCATCTTCCACCTCTTTTTCCATCTTCTTTTTAGACAAAATAAGCGAGATGAGCAAAAGAAGGACATGCATCGCGATGACGATGATTGCGACCGCTAGCATCTTAATAGCGACTCCATCCTTTCTTTGAAGTCTTGATGGCCGAATAAGAAGCTTCCGGCCACAAGGACGTCGGCGCCCGCCGCGATCATCTTCGGGCCAGTTACGGCGTTTATCCCGCCGTCGACTTCCAAAATGAGGTCATGGTATCCGTTCTCGAATTTGGCTTTTCTAAGTTCCTTCATCCGTTCCAAGGATCCTTCGATGAAAGCCTGTCCGCCCTTCCCCGGCTCCACCGACATCAAAAGGACCAAATCGAGATATGGCAAATAAGGAAGGATATCCTTTACGGGCGTCGCTGGCTTTATCGATAGACCGACTTTGGCTCCGCTTTCACGGATTGAGATGATGGTCTTCAAAATCTCCCCTTTGTTTTTGCACGCCTCATAGTGAAAAGTCACGTTTTTCGAGCCTAACCTGCCAAAAAGAGGCCCAAGTGTCAAAGGATCCTCGACCATAAGGTGGGAATCGAGCGAGATATCGGGAAAAGACGACAAAATCGAGGAAAGGGCATCGAGCCCGAAAGAGACGTTTGGCACGAACTTCCCATCCATGACGTCGAAATGAAGGACCTTGGCGCCATTATCGAGCGCGAAGGCGATTTCCTCATTCAATCGGCTTTTGTCGGCCGATAGCAAGGAAGGAGCCACCAGAGGGGCGTCAAATCCCAGAAACACGCTCATTTGAAGCCAAAAATCCTCGAAAAGAGGGATTTCCTTTCCTTTAGTTTATCTTCATTCTCAAGGGTTTTCTTGATCGCGTCATGCATTTCCTTGGAGCTTTGATACCTTTCGTCCGGGCTTTTGCGGCACGCTTTAACGACGATCTTGTCGAGCACCTTCGGCAAAGAAGGAACTATCTTCGAAGGCTCTGGGAAATGCTTCTTGATCTGAGCTATCGCGATGTCGTCCGTCGTCTCGCCTTCAAAAGGCACCGTGCCCGTCAAAAGCTCGAAGAAGATGACGCCCATCGAATAGATGTCGCTAGTGACGTTTGGCTTTTGCCCGACCAAAGTCTCAGGGGCGCAATAATAGATCGTCCCGGCGACGCCGTCGCTCTCGTCGCTTTCCCCGATTTTCATGGCGATTCCGAAATCGGCGATTTTGATCGATCCATCCGAAAGATAGAAAAGGTTGTCCGGTTTCAAATCGCGATGAAGGATTCCGTGCTCATGGATATAAGAGACTCCTTCCGTGAGCTGAAGCATGACGTCTATCGCCTCTAGCGGAGTGAGGTTATGCCCCGTCGAGACGTTCAATTTATCGCGGAGGGTCCTCCCCTCGACGTATTCGTTGACCATATAAGGACGGCCATCGACCTCGCCTTGCCCGTAGACTTTGACGATAAGGGGGCTATCTAGCGAGGCGGAGACGATTCCTTCCTTCTCGAAACGTTCGATGTTCACTTCATTTATCATGTCGGTGCGCATGATTTTTAGCGCGACCGTGCGATGCATCAAAATATCATAGGCCTCATAGACGTCGGCCATGCCGCCATGGGCGATCCTTGAGGTGACCCGATAACGGTCATCTATCTTCATGCCGATGTCAATCATTTGCTATGTTCTCCCACAAAGCTATGCCGATGTTGTCGTCGCCGCCGTTATGATTGGCTTCGGCGATAAGGGAGGAGACCTTCTGATCGACGCGATCGTCGGTCGAAAGGATATTCCCCATTTCCTCCATCGTCACTTGGTTATATAAGCCATCCGTGCATAAAAGGACGCTTTCGCCGCGATATGGCTTGATGTCGACGGTCAAAGAGACGCTAGGATAGATTCCTAAAGCGTTCATGAGCACATGCCTATCGGGATGCGAGAGGGCGTCTTCTTCGCTTATCTTTCCAGTGCTAACTAGATAACGCACATATGTGTCGTCCTCGGTCATCAATTTGATCTTGTCCTTGTCGTGGCTATATAGATAGCATCTCGAATCGCCGATATTGGCGATCATTATCTTCGAGCCGAAGATGAGCGCGGCGACCATCGTCGTCCCCATCCCCTTAACTTTGTTGTTCTTATCGGCGTAGCGGTTTATCTTCGCATTGGCTTCCTTGGCGGCCTTCGTTATCCATAGGCGGTTACCATACGCTAAAGCGTGCTTCGGCTTATGGCGGAAGGATTCCGTCAATACGTCGATGGCGATTTTCGAGGCGAGTTCGCCTTTTTTCGCACCGCCCATTCCATCGCAAACGACGAGGAACGCCTCGCCGTACGAATTCATCAAGACCATGGCTTGGTCTTCGTTGTTTTGCCTTTTCCGACCGATGTCTATCTTATAGGCGTATGTCCCATGGTATACCTTGCTCATTTTATCCTCCCCATCGCTTTGGCGCGAAGTTGCCCGCAGGCGGCGTCGATTCCCGTGCCCCATTCTTTCCTGATCGTGCAATTGATTCCGTGTCCGTTCAGATATTCGGCGAAGGCCTTCGTCACCCTCGTTTCGCTTCTTTCGAAAGGCTTTTCTTTAACGGGATTCAAAGGGATGAGATTCACGTAGCAATTCATCCCTCTAAGGAGCTTTGAGAGCTCTTTCGCGTTCTCAATCGAATCGTTGACCCCTTTTATCAGGATGTATTCGAAGGTCACGCGGCGGCCGCTATCGGAAATGTAGGTTTTGACCGCCTCGATCAATTGATCCAGCGGATAATGGGTGTCGATCGGCATGAGTTTCTTTCGCGTCTCATCGTTCGAAGCGTGTAGCGATATCGCCAAATTGACTTGCATCCCCTCTTTCCCATAACGGAGGATGCCGGGCACTATGCCACAGGTCGAGACGGTTAAGTGCCTCGCACCCATTCCTAGGCCTTTCGGGTCATTTAATATATGGAGGAAATCACTGACGTTGTCGTAATTGTCGAAGGGCTCGCCCGTTCCCATCACGACGACGTGGGATACGCTTTCGCCTTCTTTATGAAGCAATTCGTTCATCGCCACGACTTGCCCTATCATCTCCTCTGTCTTTAGCCCTCTTTCTTTCCTTAATAGCCCCGAGGCGCAGAAAGCGCACCCCATAGAGCAGCCGACTTCGCTAGAGACGCAGATGGCGTTCCCATAGTCGTAACGCATTAGGACCGTCTCGACTTTGGCCCCGTCATTCATCTCCAAAAGCAATTTGATCGTCCCATCCTTCGCCCTTTGCTCCGAATAAACATTTGGAATATCGAGGCAATATTCCTCTTTCAATCTTTCGCGGAAGGATTTCGAGATATCCGTCATTTCATCGAATGAATATACTTTTTTGACGTAAATCCACGAAAAAAGCTGGACGGCGCGATATTTCTTCTCGCCGATCGAAAGCATCTCTTCGGTGAGTTTATCCATAGTGAAGCCAAAAAGGTTCTTCTTCATATTGGCTCCCAAGCTTATTTCATTTGGATCGAAGCGCTCGCCGCCTCGTTCGAAACCGGATTAAAGAGAGGGTTCGCGGGAACGCCTTCTTTCTTGACGTTCGAATCCTTATGGAGGATGGCGTAATACATCGCCGTATCGAGTTCTTCGTATTGGAAGCACTGCTTTTCCTTGACGAGTTGGAATTCCGGATGATCGGATAGGAACGTGGCAACGGTTTGATGCCCTTCCTTTTTGGAAATCGTATAGACCATATAGATGAGCGTTCCGCCTTCGGCCACGTATTTGGAGCAATTCTCAAGGACTTCCTTCTCTTGCGCTAGCAATGCGTCCATCCCATCTTTCTTGAAGTGAAGCAAGAAATCCGGCTCTTCGCGGACCAAATCGAAGTTGGAGCTGTCTGGGGCCGCGATCACGAGATCTTGAGGACTCGATATCGCTGACTCAAAGGAATCGGCCGGAGCAGCGAAGAGATTGACGTTCTTAAGCCTATCTCTCTTTATCATCCCGAGGACATCGGTGCAATTGTCGAGAGATGGGACGCCGAGATTGAGCCCGATTCGATCACCGTATGTTTCGATGATTTCCTTTAGGATGCTCGAATCCTTGTTGCCGTTATAGCAAAAGAGCTCCATCGGCTCGGAGATATGGCATTCATCCAAAAGGGATTTCGTCAAAAGCCTTTCCGAGAAAATGTCGCCTTTGCGGTAGGCTTCCATTTTTCGCAATGGCGTCTTACCACCATAGAAAAGCATCCCTTCAATGGGCGAGGAGGCGAAATCGGGGTTGTTATTCAAAACCGATTCGACGCTGATTTTCGATGTTCTCACGCGCACCGTCTCCGAACCGGGTCGGTTGTTTTTTTTGAGTATTTTGTAAGTCGTCCCGAAACCGAAATGCTCCCAGATCTTCAAAACCCATTCGGGGGTGTTATAGCGGAGCGAAAGGTATTTGTTGCTCGATTTCGGTAATTCTTCCGGTATAAGCGTCTCCGGCTGATTGCTTTTTTCGAATAGATCGGCGAATAAGACAATCTTCTCTTCCCCTAGCACTTCCTTTAGCCCAGACGTCATCGCGTCTTTGTCGATTCTCTTGACGAAATAGAGATCGGCGAGCGTCAAAGCGGCGTATCTCTTCTCGTTTTCGTTAAGCTCCCCTCCGACTTTTGCGAGGACGCTTGAAAAGAGGAGATGATGGCGGAGCTCGCATCCGACGAGGCCCGCGACAAGGCTACGGAGAGGGCGCAAGGAAACGTCGGCCTGGAAGATTTTCTTTAGGGCTTCGTTAAACGGCGTGCCGTTATCTAGGATGTCGTCAAGCGTTCTTTTCGCTAATTCGAGTTCTTGCATGGCTATTCTCCTTTTCGCTAATCGTGCTTATGGCCGCAACAACAATGGTCGTGATGGCATTCGTGCTCTTTCTCTTCACCTATATGCTCGAGTTCTTCCTCGTGGCCGGCGAAGACGTTGCCCAAATAGATCTCATCGGGATTGTTGATGTCAAGTTCAGGATGATCGGCGGGATTCGGCTCTTCCTCGTCGAGGTCGGAATCGTTATCGGCTTCGACTTCCATCACGTTCTCGCTTTCGATGTAGCGGGGATAGGCGTCGTTATGTATCTCATAATGCCTGTTTTCGTCGAAATATTGGAAGGAAAGCTCGACGTTGATAGAGACCTCGTTCAGGGTTCTAAGCAAATAATCGGCGATCCTCTCTTCCATCACCATAAGCCTTTCCGGCGCTCTCACTATGACTTCGGTATGCCAGCTCGTCTGCTCAACGCCCTTATGGAAAATGGCGGAATACGGGGCATAGAAATTGAGATCATCCTCGCTTATTTCCATGAGATTCGCGAGGTTTTCGCTGTGTTCTTTCGAATAATGGCCGACCACATATTGGTCAAGGCCGAGAATGGATATCGTGATCATTTTTCCTTCTTCCTATTTGTTAGAGAAGTATACCACAGGTATAAAGGGAAAAGTAGTAGCCTCGAAGAGCAAATAGATGCGCCAAAAACATGGCTAATAATCAAGCGGGTCGACGTTGACGGAAATCGTTATCCCGCCGAAGGATCCGTATTTGCGGAGCATCTCCTTGATATATGGCTCGATTATCTCCCTTTTCTTGAATTTGACGAGAAGCATTCTCCGGTATTTGTCGCCTTCCATCGCGTAAAAGGGCACTATCGGGCCCAATAAAGAGACATTCTCTAACTTTTTCGCGGCGATTTCCTCTTTGAACTCATAGCTGGCCTTGGCCACTTTCGCCTCATTCGTTCCGGAAAAGATAAGCAAGAGCAAATACACATATGGCGGATATTGCGATATCTTCCTCTCTTGCATCTCTTTGACGTAAAAAGAGGCGTAATCTTGCTTCGCGCCATAGACTATCGCGTAATGATTTGGGTTATATGTCTGGATGATGGCTTCGCCTGCCTTCTCGCTTCGGCCGCTTCTACCCACTGCTTGAGCGATTAGCTCGAAGGTCCTTTCGGCGGCGCGATATGTCGGCAAAGATAAGCCGATATCGGCCAAGACGACGGAAGAAAGGGTGAGAAGAGGGAAATCATGCCCCTTGGCGATCATCTGAGTGCCGACCAAGACATCGTATTCGCCATCTTTGAAAGCTCTGATCGTTTTCTCGACTTCTCTCGATATCTTCCCGACGTCGCCATCCATCCTGGCCACTCTCGCGTTTGGGAAAAGATCTTGGATCTCTTTGACTATCCTTTCCGTCCCATAGCCGACTCTTCTTAGCCTCGTGTTTCCGCATTTCGGGCAGGCTTCGGGGTAACGCGAAACATAGCCGCAATGATGGCATTTGAGCATGTTGTCTTGTTTGTGATAGGTCAAATTGCCGCTGCAGCTTGGGCAAACGAAAAGATGCCCGCACTTCGGACACTCGATCCCCGTCCAATAGCCTCTTCGGTTAAGCAATAGCAGCACCTGCTCTTTTTTGTCGAGCTTTTCTTTTATCTTCGCTAGTAATGGCAAGGATATCTTCTCGCTTTCGCGCCCGATGTTATGGCGGTTGGTCAAATCGACGATCGTGGCCTTCGGCAAAGGCTTGGCATTCACCCTCTCCGTCATCGTGACGTAGCCGTATACTCCTTTTAGAGCGCGCGCTCTGGTTTCCAAGCTTGGGGTGGCGCTACCCAAAATGAGTTTGGCTCCCTCCATCTCGGCGCGCATTATCGCCACTTCTCTGGCGTGATAGTACGGGGAGTTATCCTGTTTATACGATTCGACGTGCTCTTCGTCCAAGATGATTAAGCCAATATTCGATAACGGGGCAAAGACGGCGCTTCTCGCTCCGACAACCACTTTCGCATTCCCCGCCGATATCCTTCGGTATTCGTCATACCTTTCGCCTGGCGTAAGACCGCTATGGAGGATGGCGACCGAATCGCCGAACCTTCTTAGGCAATAATCCATGAGGGCGGGCGTCAAATTGATTTCCGGGACGAGGAACAGGACGTTTTTCCCTTTCTTCAACATAGCGTCGGCGAGATGGAGGTACACCTCCGTCTTGCCGCTTCCCGTCACCCCTTCGAGTAGATTGACGGTCTTCTCACTTGCGAGCAAATAATCGAAGGCGGCTTGTTGCGCATACGTCAAAGCGTGCGCTTCTTCTCTCTCCTCAGGCCGCACGACGAGCCTTCTTTTCTCTTCCAAATACACTTCGACCCGTTTTTTCTCGAGCAATTTTCCTAAAATCGACGCAGAACCGGCCTCTTTTTTGAGAATCGGCCCGGAAGAGGCCACCAAACGGAGAAGTTCTATCTGCTTATCGGTGAGCCCTTCTTCCGATGGATCTAGTAGCCTCACCCATTTCTCATAGGCGATCTTCGGCCCCTTCATGGCGCTGCTTCTAGGCGAAAGGGTCTTCGGTAACATTGCTTGGAGGACGGATATCAATGGGGCGAAATAGTAATCGGCGACTTTTTGGGCGAGAAGCAACAAAGACGGGCTTAGAAGCGGTTCTTCATCGATGATGTCCTCTTCGCGAAGCACCTTTATCGAGAAGCCCTTCTCCTTCTCTATCGTCTCCTTGTCCTTCTCGCTATCGATGATCTTAACGACGAAGCCGATGACGTTTTGCGGCCCAAAGGATATATGAACGCGAAAACGCTCGCCTATCTTCTTTTTCCCACCGTAAAGATACGTGAACGTCCGATTCAAGGACATCGTTCCGTATTCGGTTAAAACTTCAACTATCTTCACTCTATTAAGATAACACAAAAAACGTCAGGCAATGGATTTCGCGATGATGGAAGCGACTTCGGCTGACGCTTTGTCTAAATCATCGTTCACGACTGAATAATCGTAATGGCCTTTGAGCTTTATTTCCTGTTTCGCCCGTTCCAAACGCCCTTCGATGTCCTTCTCTTTCTCCGTCATCCTTCCCCTGATTCTCTTTTCGAGTTCTTCTAGGGATGGGGGCAAAATGAAAATCGAAACGACTTCCTTCCCAAGCTTCCCCATCACTTTCGACGCGCCATTGACGTCGATTTCAAGCAAGACGTTTTTGCCAGAGGACAATATTGCCTCGACTTTGTCTTTCGGCGTCCCATAGCTATGGCCGACGAAAAGGTTATATTCGAGGAAATTCCCGTTTTCGACGTTCTTTTGGAACTCATCGTCGGAAACGAAATAATAATCGACGCCGTCTTTCTCCCCAGGGCGGATGGAACGCGTCGTCATCGAAACGCTATAAACGAGATTGAGGTCATTTCTTTCCATGACCTTTTGGCGAATGGAGCCTTTGCCGACTCCGGAAGGACCGGAGATGATAAAGAGCTTTCCTTTTTTCATCTGCATAGTTAGATTATAAAGATTATTTTTCTTTAGACAAGCGAAAATAAGCCATTCATCGGCATTTTCAAAACATTTGTTATTGTGAAAACCTTGAAAGCGTTTTCCTTTCTCTTTTTACCGCACACGAAAAAAGGGATTTTATCGCCCACTCACGATATACTTTCTCTATGCGCGCCCTAAGCAAAGAAGAATTGAAATCGCTATTGCCGTTCTTGAAAAGGGAAATCGAAGGCAAACACCTTTCCTCCCCTTCATTGCTTTTTGATCGGGCTCTTTTCTTTCATCTTTCAGGCAAAGGGGCGAAAAGGCTCGTCATCTCTTTGGAAAACGGCTCTCCGTTCGTCTCTTTCGACGATGAGAACGCTTCCTTCTCTTCCTCTTCCTCCCCTTTCTTTGAGGGACTTAAGAAGGAATTTCCGAATCCTTACGTCGATTCGGTGGATATCTTGGGAGAAGACAGGATCATCACCATCGAAACGACGATACTCAACAAAGTCTATAAGGAAGAGAAAAGAACCCTCATCATCGAGCTATTCCCTTCGAAGCCGAATCTATTGCTCCTAAACGGCGAAGGAAAGATCCTTTTGGCCTATCGCGCCGCCTCGCTAGAAAGCGATAGACCGCTTATGAAAGGGCTCATCTACGAAGCCCCAAAGAAAAAGAACGTCGAAAAGAAGAAAGAGGCCAAATTCAATATCGACGAATACCTCCTTATGGCGAAGGAAGAGGAAAAAAGACTGCTAAGCAAAAGAAAAGAAGCGCGTTTTGCGCCGATTTTGAAAGATTTGAAGAACAAAGCGAAAAGGGCCGATAGGAAAATCAAAGCGATCCAAAACGACATCGACGAGGCGAAAAAGCATTTAAAGGACAACGAGAAAGGCGACGCCATATACATGTGCATGGGCGAGATAGATAGAAACTCCTCTTCTTTCGCATACGAAGGCGAGAGGATAGAGCTAAATCCGGCGATCTCGCTTTCGGAAAACGCCTCACGTTACTATAAGAGGGCGAAGAAAGCCAAGGAGACGATCGAAAGAGGACAAGAAAACCTAGCGAAAGCAGAGAATGAATTATCGGACGCCAAGGCCGCTCTTTTCCAAATCCAAAACGCCGATGAGCTCGCGCTTGAAAAGATGTTAGGCGAGAAGAGGAAGGAAAAGAAAAAAGGCGCTGAGCCATTCGGATCTTCGTCGTTGCCTTATCAAGTGACCCTAGACGGCGTAAAAATACTTTTCGGCAAGAACGCGAAGCAAAACGATATCTTGACGTTCTTGCTTATGACGCAAAAGAACCATCTTTGGTTCCATATCCTCGGAACGCGTGGCCCCCATGTCATAATCAAAAGCGATTCGCCTAGCGAGAAATTAAAGAAAACCGCAGCCGAAATCGCCATATATGAAGCGAAGAAGGAAGATGGTCAAGTCATGGTTGCGCTTAGGAAAGACATCAGAAAAGGCCTAGCGTTGGGCGAAGCGATTCTTAAGGAATACAAGGTGATTCGCGTTACAAAAATAAGCGATGAGACGAAAAAACTCCTCGAAAGCGCGACCAAAATGTCGGAATGACGACTAGTCTTTTTTGTTCTTCTTCCTGAGTTTCTTTATCAAAAGAACGACCAAAACCACCAAATAGACGATCGCGATACCGATGAATCCACCTAGCGAATCGATCCCGACATCCGTCAAATTCCCATCCCTATCCGGGACGAGGCACTGGATGCCTTCCGTTAGGAAAGCCAAGAAAACGAGGGCGACGGATGAGGCAAGGAAACCGAATAGCCCCCACTTCTCATCGCTATATAAATAGAAGAAAAGGAAAGTCGATATGGCATAGAGGGCGAACAATGTTCCATGCCCGATGAGCTTTCTTATGAAACTCAGGAAATCAGAATCCGTCGGATCGGCAACGGGGCGCAAAGTGACCTCGAAATCGAGCGTCTTTCTTAAGGAATCATCGGCTAGGCTAGCGATTTCAATTTGGTAATTGCCTTCTTTTTTGAAAGTGATGCTAAGGCTTTCCGTCCCTTGTCCGGCCACGCTATAGACGTTTTCGGCGAGATTGAGGACCTGTAGTTTCTTGTTCGTGACGTTGGAATTATTCCCTTCGCCCAAGAAATCGCCTTTGATGTAATAGGTCTTCCCCTGCATTCCGCTCATCACGGAATCCGAAGCTTTCTCGCCGTTTATCGACAGTTCCATCGATATCGGAAGTATCTCGTTATATTCGACTTTCTCTATTTTGGAAGAATGAGGTTTATAGGAGGAATCAAGGGAGCGCGATTCCGCTTTGACGAACAATTCTTTGGCTTCGCGATAGCCGAGCACATATGCGGCCTTGCTGTCTATTTGCCAGATTCTGGCGTTCAGATTGTATTCGCTCTCCGAAATCTTCTTGCCGTCTTGGTCGACGATATAGAAATAGGAATCGCATGGCGAAACGAATTTCACGCCGGAGTAAACGCCATCCGTCGGGGTGAAGTAATCGCAATCGTTCTTGGCTAAATATGAGCCGGATCTCGTTAGTTCATAGCCGTCTTCGATCGTGACGTCCTCTCCTTTCGCTTCGATCGTCAAGGGATAAGTCAAGGAACCTATATGGATATTCGTTTTTCCTTCTTTCAAAGCGTATAGAACATTCTTCTCAAAGCGGCATACGCTCGTATCATCGCTTACGAAAGACGTCATTTCAGGCGAGAAATAGCGGTGATAATAGAAATTGTCGTGGCTTTTGACTTTCGGATCCTCCATTTCGAAATCGAAACGGTAGGATTCGCCGACGTTCAAAGTCTCGGGAATATCCTTATATGAGGCGTCATCGGGCTTTGGAAGAGGAATGACGTCGAAACTATAATCGACTTTTTTGTCTTTCCCGGCGACGAACTCCAAATCGTAATGGCCAAGGCTATGCGTCTCGATCCAAACGGTCTTGCGGGAACCGCTTTCGCTTAGGAATATCTGGACTTTCCCTTCGTCTTTTTCGGGGATATTGCAGACGAAAGACGGATTAAGGTATTCGTCTTTGCCTAAAAATGGCGAATCGACGCCGAAAACGAGCATCGTCGTCGTCCCTTCCGCCATCTGCGAGACGCCGTCTTTCTTTTCTAGCAAGCTGCTATCGGAGAGAAGATTAAGCCCCGTCGGCTCCACCATCGTGCGATAGGAAGGGGTCGCGACGGAATTTATCACGCCGCTTAGGATATAGCTTACGAAATTGCTTTGTTTGGCGCTTAGATCACCGGGAAAAGAGCTGAACGTTATGAGCGAAACGCCAAAAAGGATGGAGAATCCAAGCGCGACGTAAGAGGCGATTCTCTTGCCTTTATTCGAAGGCCCTTTCATAGGCTTCAATATCATGCTTGATGGCCTCCAACGCCTCTTTCCTGCCCTTCATTTCGCCGACTTCCGTCAAAGCGCCTTCCTCCAAATCTTTATAAACGCGGAAGAAATGCGCGATTTCCTTAGCGACGTATGGCGGAAGCTCGCTGATGTCGCGATAGGACGAATATAAAGGATCATGCGCGCACACGGCGATTATCTTGGTGTCGCGCTTGCCATTATCGATCATCGAAAGGACGCCGATCGGATAAGCGAGGGTCAAGGACAAGGGCAAAATCGGCTCGCTGCATATGACAAGGACATCCAGCGGGTCGCCGTCATCGCTAAGAGTTCGCGGTATGAAACCATAGTTATGCGGATAGCTCGTCGAGGTGCTCAATATCCTATCGAGTATCAAAGAACCTGACTCCTTATCGAGTTCATATTTGTTTTTGGAACCGGCGCTTATCTCAATGCAAGCCAAGAAAGCTTCCGGTTTAATTCTTTCCTTTGCGATGCTATGCCAAATCGTGTGTTTATTCATGTGACTAGTCTATCATAGACACAAATAAGCGGAAAGAAAACGACACAAAGTCGGCCGAAAAGAAAAACGTCTTTTCATTAGATCGATGTTTCAGTTTGTCATTGCTTTTGGAAATGGGTAGCCTTCTTCTTTTCCCGTGCGACATGTGCGAAAATAAGGCATGCGAAAAAAAGTCCTCGTTTCGTTGATGTTCCCGTTGTTTCTTCTCTCCTCTTGCGGAGAGAAGAGTCTATTTCCTTTCGGCGAAACCCCGAATATGAGCAAAGATTTCGTCGTTTTTAGAGAAGCGCGTCAAAACGCGGATGCCGCCGATTATTCTTCGTTGCTAACGAATATCGACTACGGTAAAGCCATCGCAGCGTTAGAAAACGGCGAATCTTTGTCGCTATATCTATGGAAGGACGGGTGCTCCGCTTGCGAAGATCTTTTCGAGACCTTCAAGGAATTGAATTCGGAATTGGGCATCGAGACCTGGGGATTAAATCCAAGCGATGCGGATAAAATCGCGAAGCATTTCTCTTTGGATGGCGGAAACTTCGGCAAAGGAACGCCGAGTTGGTACCTCGTAAGCAAAGACAAAGTGAGTGAAGTGCTTTATGGCACCAAGAAGAACAAGGAAGGTCTCAAAAACCAAATAAAAAGCAATTTGTCCGCATGGGCTAGCGCTTATAACGCTTGCCGCTATATCAGCCTTGATTCATTCATGGCCGATAAGCGCGCTTCCTCTTTATCGTTCTATCTCGACCGTGATGACGCGTCTTCCTTATCCTTCTATCAAGATGGCGTTACGCCTTTTTTAAAGAAAAACAGAAAGGAATTCTATATATTGGACTCCTTATTCCTAAGCGAAGAAGATAAAGCCGAAGCGGTAGAAACGCTTTTCTCGATCAACGGTGAAAAGAGATTCCTAAGATATCAAGGCAATCTATATTCTTCGGAAGAAGCGGTAGAAAAGCTCAACGAATATCTAAAATAACCTGCAAAACCCAGCTATTTTTCGTGGCGGATGTATTTTTCGCCGATTTCCACCGACTTATCCTCGAAGGAAAGGGGATCGCGGCTTTTCGCCAATCTTTCTTTCGCCTCTTCTTCGCTATCGGCTTTGAATGCGGATTCCGTCAAGACGATCGTTCGGTCGGGTTTCACCTCGATTGCGCCGTGATATAAGGAAAAATACAAAGTCTCTTTGCCCTTTTTGATTTTCATGACGCCCCTATCGGCCAAAGTCGATAGTAGCGACGTGTGCTTTGGCAAAATGCCGAGAACGCCTTTGGTGGTCTCGACGTAAACTTCGTCGACCATCCCTTCGTAAGCTTTTCCGAAAGGCGTGAGGAGAAGGAGATTCAACATCATTTGCTCTCCATGTCATGGGCTTTCTTTACGACGTCCTCAATCACGCCGCAATACATGAAAGCGGCCTCTGGCAAGGAATCGTATTTGCCGGTGAGTATCTCTTCGAAGCTTCTGACAGTCTCAGACAATGGGACATAGACGCCAGGGTAGCCATTGAAGGATTCGGCGACGTGGAAAGGCTGCGATAAGAAATTGCGGACGCGACGAGCCCTTGCGACTATCGCTTTATCGTCATCGCTAAGCTCATCGATGCCCAAAATGGCGATGATATCCTGAAGTTCTTTGTAACGCTGCAAGAGCTGTTGAACCCCTCTAGCCACCGCATAATGCCTTTCGCCTATGATGTCTGGATCGAGAAGATTGGAGCTCGATTCAAGCGGATCGACGGCCGGATAGAGCCCTAAAGCGGCTATTCCTCTATCCAAGATCGTTCTGGCGTCTAGATGCGAGAAAGTCGTGGCTGGCGCTGGGTCAGTCAAGTCATCGGCCGGAACGTAAACGGCTTGGACGGAAGTGATGGAGCCGTCCTTCGTTGAGGTGATTCTCTCTTGCAAAGCTCCCATCTCGTTAGCGAGCGTCGGCTGATACCCGACGGCGCTGGGCATACGGCCCAAAAGGGCGCTCACTTCGCTGCCGGCTTGGGTGAAACGGAAGATGTTATCGATGAAAAGAAGGACGTCTTTATGCTCTTTGTCGCGGAAATGCTCAGCCATGGTAAGCCCCGTCAAAGCGACTCTCATACGGGCTCCCGGCGGTTCGTTCATCTGACCGAAGCAAAGGGCGGTGTTCTTCAAAACTCCGGATTCCTTCATTTCGAAATAGAGATCGTTCCCTTCGCGGCTTCTTTCTCCGACGCCGGCGAAGACGGAAATGCCGTTATGCTCGCTCGCGATGTTGCTGATGAGCTCTTGGATGAGGACGGTCTTGCCGACCCCCGCCCCGCCGAATAGTCCAACTTTGCCGCCTTTGGCGTATGGGCAAAGCAAATCGATGACCTTGATGCCGGTCTCCAAGATGTCGTTGCTCACCTTTTGCTCAGAGAAGGATGGCGCCGCTCTATGGATCGGATTATGCGGAACGTCGCTAAAATCGCCGCCGAGATTGTCAATCGGCTCGCCTAAGACGTTAAACATGCGGCCAAGCGTCTTTTCTCCGACCGGAACGCTTATCGGGGAGCCGGTGTCGATGACGTCCATCCCCCTTGCGACGCCTTCGGTCGCGCCCATGGCGACGCAACGCACGACGTCATCGCCTATATGCTGCATGACCTCGATCGTGAGTTTCTCGTCGTCTTTCAATATGACCTTAAGCGCCGTGAGGAGCGAAGGCAAATGACGATCCAAGAATTTGACGTCGATTACAGGACCTACCGCTTCGACGACCTTTCCCATTCTCTCTTTTTCCATCTTTTTTCCTCCTATTTGCTGGCATTCGCTCCGCCGACGACCTCAGTGATCTCCTGGGTGATGGCGTTTTGCCTCGCTTTGTTATATTCGATATTGAGTTTTTTAAGCAATTCGTCGGCATTATCGTTTGCGTTATCCATCGCCGTCCTTCGCGAGGCGTTTTCGCTTAGTTCGCTTTCAAGGAGAAGGCTATATAAAGTCGATATCAGATAATCCGGCATGATCGCGTGGAGCATCTCCTTCGCCCCTCCTTCGATTAAAGGCGGGCAAAAGGAATCGTTAGGCCAGTTTTTCTTCCCTATTTGGACAGGAAGAAGGCGATAGACCATCGGCATGAAGGTGATGCTATTCACGTAATGCGTGTAAATGATGGCGATATCCTTATATTTCTTCTCGTTGAACGCCGTCTTGAGATCGATGCAATTCTTGTGAAATGCGTCGAAATCGAGTGAAGAATTGAGGTCTTTGAAGTCCAAAATGATATTCGGATACATCGCATTGCGAAGATAATGATTGGCCGTCTTGCTTCCAATCGGAGCTAGATAATCCGTTGGCTTTACGGTCTTCTCGATAAGCTTATAGATATTGTTGTTATAGGCGCCGCATAAACCCATATTCGAGCCTATGGCCAGATATAGCGATGGCAAATCGCCTTCGTTTTCTCTTCCATAATGGGAGAGTAGCTCCGGAGATTCTCCGAACAAATAGCCCATCAAATCGCGGAATTCGCTCGAATAGAGAAGGCCTTTCTCGTAGGCGTCACGAAAACGCTTCGTCTTGACGTTGGCGATGAGTTCCATCGCTTTCGTCGTCTTTTCCGTCGATTCGATGGAATTTATCCTTCTTTTCGTTTTCGTGAGTGACGTGGACATTATGACCTCATTCCTTTGAAATCGGAAATCGCCTCTTTCAAGGCCTTATTGCTCGCCTCATCGAACGATCCCTTCTCTTTTAGTGAGGAAAGAAGCTCATGATGGGAGCTCGATATGTAAGCGTATAAATCATGAAGGAACGGCAAGACTTCCTTCTTATCGAGGTCGTCGAGGAACCTCTCTTTGATGGCGAAGAGGTCGATTATCTCCTCCCACATCGACAAAGGAGCCCAGTTCTTTTGTTTCAAAGCCTCCATCACGATAGCGCCGTGCGTGAGTATCTTCTTCGTTTCGTTATCCAAATCGCTTCCGAATTGGGCGAAGCTAAGGTTCTCATGGTAATTGGCGAGTTCGATTTTTAAGGAGCTAGAAACCTGCTTCATCGCCTTGATCTGGGCGCTTGAGCCGACACGGGAGACGGAAAGGCCGCTATCGATGGCGGGACGTTGCCCGCTTGCGAAGGAATCGGCCATCAAGAATATCTGACCATCGGTGATGGAAATGATGTTGGTGGGAATATAAGCGCTGATATCGCCGCTTTGGGTCTCGACTATCGGCAAAGCGGTGATCGAGCCGCCGCCGTATTCCTTCGATAGTTTGCAAGCCCTTTCGAGCAAACGGCTATGGAGATAGAAGATGTCGCCGGGATATGCCTCTCTTCCTGGTGCGCGGCGAAGTAGAAGCGATAAGGCACGATAGGCGACGGCGTGCTTAGAGAGGTCGTCGAAGACGATCAAAACGTCTTTCCCTTGCTCCATCCACTCTTCCGCCATGGCCATGCCGCTGAAAGGGGCGATATATTGCTGCGGGGCGGGTTCTGAGGCGCTCGCATTGACGACAGTCACGTAATCGAAGCAGCCTCTTTCCTTGAGTTTGGCGACGATATTCGCGACGGAGCTGTTCTTTTGCCCGATTGCGACATAGACGCAATTGACCCCTTTCCCCTTCTGGTTCATTATCGTGTCTAAAGCGATCGAGGTTTTTCCGGTTTGGCGGTCTCCGATTATGAGTTCACGCTGACCGCGACCGATAGGGATCATGCTATCGATGGCTTTGATGCCGGTTTCTAGTGGGGTATTGACGCTTTTCCTCGTCATGACGCCTGGCGCTATTCTCTCGATTGGGCGCTTTTTCTTCGTCTCGATTGGCCCCATGCCGTCGATTGGTAATCCCAAAGGCGAAACGACGCGTCCTAGCAATGCGTCTCCGACCGGAACCTGAACGACTTGGCCCGTCCTTTTGACGGTGTCGCCTTCTTTGATCGATTGATCGCTTTCAAGCAAAACGGCGCCGACGTCGTCCATATTTAGGTTCATGACCATGCCATAGACGTCGTTAGGGAATAAAAGGAGTTCGCCAAGCATTGCGCCGGTAAGCCCATAAATCGAGGCGATGCCGTCTCCCACCGAAACGACGGTTCCGACTTCGCTATTCTCGATTTTCCCTTCGAATCCTTTGATCTGTTCTTTGATCAAGGAACTTATTTCCGATGCGTTGAAGTTCATAGGTTGCCTCCTTTAAGCAATTTGGCGCGAAGGGATTCGATTCTCCCTTCTATCGATTGATCGTATAGTTTGTTTCCGACATAGACTTTCACGCCGCCGATGAGCCTCGGATCCGTCTTGTTTTCTAACTCAACGGCGCATCCGTGCTTCTTCGATAGCGATTTCTCTATCTTCGTTATCTCCTCTTTCGTCAACGGACGCACGCTATAGACGACGCCTTCGTCGATGCCAAGATATTCGTTTGCTAGCGTCCGATAATCACGCTCGATATGAGGCAATTCGGAGAAAAGGTTTTTGGATAAGATGAGTTTCAAAAAGGCTATTAGGTTCTTGGAAGAAAGGGAAGAAAGCACGGCCTTGGAAAGGACTTCAAGCTTCTTCTCATACGGCAAAGCGAAAGAAGAGAGGAAAGAGGATAGCTCTTCCCCTTCTTGGCTCGACAAGAAGGAGCTTAATTCGCCAAGCTCCTTTTTGGAGAGGGCGACGTTCCCGTTTTCCTTATCGAGCAAAAACAACGCTTTGGCATATGATAAAGAGCTCTTCCCCATCATTTTTCCTCGTTGATTGACTTCTCGAAGCCGTCGACAAGCTTCTTTTCGACGTTCTCGTCGATTGAGTCGGATAAGACTTCCTTCGAAGCATCCAATGCGATGTTGACGATTTCGTCATGAAGAGACGCTTTGGCCTTCGAGACGGCGTTTTTGACGTCTTCATCCGCTTGCTTCTTGATTCTCGAAGCCTCTTCTTTGGCCTCATTCTTTATCAAATCGGCGTTTTTGACGGCATCGGCTTGCGATTTCTCGATTATCGAGGCGCCTTCGGCTTTGGCTTTGGCGATCAAAGCCTCGCTTTCAGAAGCCTTCCTTTCGTATATTGCTTTGGCGCTTTCGCTATCCTTGATGTTCTTCTCGATATGGTTTTTCCTGGCCTCGAGATATTTCTTGACCGGTTTATACGCAATGAAGTAAAGAACAACGAAAAGAACGATAAGCGCTACGAAATTGATGAGGAAACTCCAAAAGTTCGGGAAGAGTTTGTTCAAAAAATCCTCTTGCGAGAATGGGGCCGTTCCGTCTAAGGTCAAAAAGATCGAATCCATATTTTCCTTACATGACGAAGATGATCAAGATCGCGACGATGAGCGTGTAGATGGCCGTCGATTCGTCGAGGGCGACGGCGACGATCATGTTCGAGCGGAGCTTATCGGCCATCTCCGGATTCCTCGACATCCCTTCAAGGGCGCGGGAGCAGATGAGAGCCTCGCCGATAGCCGACAAACAGCCGAATGCCACGCAGATCGCGGCGGCAATGGCACGTAAACCCAAATCAGTCATATTTTTACCTCCTATATGATATTTGGTTCCAGATTCTCGTTAGTGATAACGACATCTTCCTTCTTCTCTTCTTTCTTTTCTTCGGGCCTTTCCTGAGCCACCCATAGGGCGGTGAGGCTTGCGAATACGAGAGTCTGGACGAATCCAGAGAAGAGACTGAAGTATAGATTTAGGACGCCGATCGGCACCGGGGCCAAGAAGACGCCGGTCCAATTCGGCCAAACGTTCCAATAGCTAGTGGGATCCGCTCCGATCAAACCGCTCACCCCAATGGCGCCGAAAATGGCGTTCGAGGCGTTCGATAACGCCCATTGGATGAGGCCGATGATGACTGAGCCAGCCAAGCAATTGCCGAACATACGCATCGTGGTGCTGATGATCGGCGACCACATGGTGACGAGGTTAATCGGCAAAAAGACCGGAATCGGCTCGATATAGCGATGGAAATAGCCGAAATGCTGATATCTGATGGCCACCGCTTGGATCAAGACGAACATGATTATCGCCAAAGATAACGGGGCGGCGAGCCAATCGATGACGCTCGGAAGGCCGAGCAAAGAGAACGTGAAGCCTAGGAATAAATAGGAAAACAATGTCCAGAAATAGCCGGTGTATTTCTCTCCGCTTTCACCCATATTGGAAACGGTGAAATTATGGCACATGTCATAATAGAGCTCAGCCAAGAAAAGAATGCCTTTCGGGCGCTCGAGATATTCTTTTTTCTTTAAGGCCACCGTCGCTCTGATCCCGATAATCGCCCCAATTAAAAGCAAAACGATCATGATGATCAAGGAGCTATATAAAGGGGCGTCCAAACTATCGGCCCCGTTCCACTCGAACATCGAGGCCATCCGTTCCCTAGAAGCCGCATCCAATGTCATTATCATCGTTTATCGTCCTCTTTGACGGTGGTTTTATCCTTTTTGCCCTTTGAGCAAAGACGGATGACGAGAAGCAAGAACGGCATGGCGACCAAAGCCGCCATCGTGGTGAAGAAATTGAAAGCGGAGAACCCGGCGAAAAGCTCGTTTTTGAAGGTGCAAATCGCCGAAACGACTAACGAGGCGGCATAGCCGATGAAGCGAAGGCCCATAAAAAGGATCGCGATCAGCGGGGATTTCGCATTCGAAGACGGGGATATGGCTTTGCTTTGATAATCGAAGCTTATATAGGCGAAGACGGCGACTAGCGAGCCGAGCAACCAGCCGACGGGATAAGAATAGCCTTTGACGTCATAGAAGAAAAACAACGGGCAAAGGCAAAGGAAGACGAAGACGGAGACGACGAGAAGCCAAAAAACGGTTCTCCCCTTCTCATCTTGTTTCATATACCATGCGAGCATCTTTTCCCTCATACGAATAAATACTCTACTTTCCTTTTAGGAAAAAGTCAAAAATCTGAAAGCGGTTTTATCTTTAATCGCTTCTTTCTTTGCAGATAACAAATTTCCTTCGATGGAAACGCGGTTTTTCGATTTGGTTTCGGCTTCATTTTTGAAAGCGCTTTCATTTTCTTCGTTTTACCACTTGCGTTTCTTTTCTTTTCTCAAGTAGAATTATGGGCTTTGTTCGAAGGAGGAAACATGTATGTCTTTTACTCTAAAAATCAATGGCGAAGAGAAGAAATTCGATAAAAAAACTTCCTTGCTTTCGTTGCTTAGCGACAAAGAGAGGGAAGAAAAGAACATCCTATGCGCCAAGGTCAATAACCGTGTCAGGGAGCTCACATATGAGGTCTATTACGACGCCGACATCGAATTCCTTTCCTTCGATGACCATGAGGCCATGAAGATATACGAGGCCTCCCTCAGATACGTCTTGGCGATGGCCTTTTCGAAGGCCTATCCGAATCTTAAAATCCGCTTCGCATATAACGTGAGCCGTTGCATTTCCATCCATATCCTCAATAAAGGCGTCGTCGCCACCACCGCGATGCTCCTTAAGATAAACCACGAAGTCGAGGAAATCGTCAAAGGCGATTATCCGATGAAGCGAATCGTCGTGCCAAACGCCGAGGCGAGAAAGATCTATTCGGAAAGAGGCTTCGAAGATAAGACCGAGATTCTTAAATACCGCCCAGAGAAGACGGTTCACCTCTATTCCTGCGAAGGCTATTTGGATTACATGTATAGCCGCTTGGTCCCAAGCACCGGCTACGTCAAGAAATACAAAATCCGCCTATATGCGCCAGGCTTCTTAGTCCAATACCCGAGAAGCGAGTGCGGCGGCGAGATACCGGATTTCGAGGATGCCCCGACTTTCGGGCGCGTTTTGAAGGAATCGCACGACTGGGCCAAAGTCGTCGGCATTAACACAGTCGCCCTGATCAATAAGGAGTTGGCAACGACTGGCGGAGCGGAGCTAATCAACATCTGCGAAGCGAGGCATAACCGACAGCTTTGCGAGCTTGGGCAGCTAATCGAAGACGACATCCAAGACATCAAGCTCATCTGCGTCGCCGGGCCTTCAAGCTCTGGCAAAACGACGTTCGCGAACCGTTTGAGAATCGAGCTCCTCTCTCGCGGCATCAAGCCGATTCGCATCTCCATCGACGACTATTACAAGGCGAAGGAAGAGATTCCGGTCGGAGAGGATGGCGAAAGGGATTTCGAGGCGATCGACGCATTGGATATCGAATATTTCCAGCAGAATATGCTTAGTTTGATCGCCGGGGAGGAGGTCGAGCTTCCGCGTTTTGACTTCGCCCTCGGATATAGGGTCCCAGGAAGAAAGATAAAGATCGGAAAGGAACAGCCGATCATCATCGAAGGCATCCACGCCTTAAATGAGCAACTCACCAACAGCATCCCAAAGAGCGACAAATTCAAGATCTTCATCTCCCCGCAGGCTCAGATCAACCTCGACGACCATAACCCGCTTAGCCTCACCGATTTGAGGCTCCTTAGAAGAATCGTCCGCGATCAGAAATTCCGCAAGAGCCCAGCCGAAGAGACCTTCTCCATGTGGCCGAAAGTCAGGGCTGGCGAATTCAAGTGGATCTATCCGACGCAAGAAGGAAGCGATTACGTATATAACAGCTTCTTGCCATACGAACTCGCCGTCATGAAGAAATACGCCTATCCCCTTTTGGCGGCAATACCAGACGATTCGCCATATTATCCGGACGCCGGAAGGCTACTAAGGATGCTCAAATACTTCTCTGACCTCCCAGACGATTGGGTTCCTTCGAACTCCTTGATGAGGGAATTCATCGGCGGAAGCTGCTACGCCGACGTATAAGCGATCAATAAAACAATCAAAAGAACGATGCGGATTCACGCTAAGTTCTTTTTTTGATGATTCGGGGAAGACGAAAATCTGCCGCAACATTCATTTCTATTCCAAAAAATATGATTAATATATTAGCGATTATTGTCAAAAAGCATTAAAAAATGCTAAAATATGAGCACTATGAAAAACAAGTATGATTTAAGCGATTTCGTCCCAGTTCTGACGGAGCAAAAAGTACTAAGCAATCTCACGAAGAGGATCAAAGAAAGACGTAAGGAGGCGAAACTCACCCAAAAAGGGCTTTCGCTTAAATCGGGCGTGAGCTATGCCTCGATAAGAAGATTCGAGAGAACTGGGGAGATCTCTTTGCGCTCCCTTTTGAGAATCGCTGATGCGCTAGACGCATTGGCCGATTTCGAAACTCTTTTCAGCAACGAAATCATCGGCGATTTAAAGGATTATTAGTATGGAATTCGAAGAAACGAGAAAATTGAATGTCAAATATCACTGCAAAACCGTCGGATATTTAGCCGAGCTTAAAAACGGGAGCATTATCTTTCAATATGATGAAGAATGGATAAGAAACGGATTTTCTGTTTCCCCCCTTTCCTTGCCTTTATCGAATAAAAAATACATAAGCAATAAACCTATTTTAAATGGTTTATATGGCGTGTTTTGGGATTCGCTGCCAGATGGCTGGAGCGAGCTTCTTGTCCGCCGAATGTTAGCAAAACACGGAATCGATTTCGATAAGCTTTCACCTTTGCAAAAGCTATCAATAACAAACAAAAACGGTCTAGGAGCATTGGAGTACGAGCCAAACAAAGGCTTTATGACCGCTAATGACGATCGCTTGGATTTAGATGTCGTTGCCAAAGAAGCGGAAGCGCTTTTGAATGATGATGCGAAGGGCGTCGATTTGGATCTCGTGTACAATCTCGGAGGCTCAAGCGGAGGCGCGAGGCCAAAGGCGCATATAATTCGCGAAGGCTTCGAATGGATTGTCAAGTTCCCCTGCTCCTTCGATCCGAAAAACATCGGCACAAGGGAGTTTAAAGCGAATGAACTTGCGAAAAAATGCGGAATAAACGTCAACGAATTCAAATTGTTCGATTCTAAAATCTGCGATGGTTTCTTCGCGTCCAAAAGATTTGACAGAAAAAACGGGAACAAAGTGCACATGATATCGCTCTCCGCATTGCTAGAAACGACGCATCGACTGCCCAATCTCGATTACGGCCACCTCTTTCAAGTCATATATAGGATAAGCATTAAGAGAGAAGAAGACCTTTACGAGGCCTTTAGACGGATGTGCTTCAATGTTTTCTATAAAAACAAAGACGACCATGGGAAAAACTTTTCTTTCATATATGACGAAGAGCTAAAAGGGTATAGGCTTTCGCCAGCCTACGACATCACGAGCCAGCCAAACAAAGCTGAGCGCGAAATGACGGTGAACATGAATGGAAAACCGACTGAAGCGGACCTGCTACAAATCGGACGCGACTTCAACCTATCGAGAAAAAAATGCGAAGAAACGATCAAAACGATTAAAAACGTTTTAAAAACGACGGACTAGGAATTTCTCCCGCTTAAAACCGTGCTATCTCATTGAAATGACAAAACTTTCAAAATGAATTTATTATGCTTCCGCTTTTTTCTTTTCGTTTAGGGAAGCGAAGCACTTCTGCTCATAAGCGTAGCAAGAGAGAAGCTCGCCGAAATAAAGCTTCCGAAGCGATTCGTAGCGTTTTTTCTCTTCCTCCGTCACCGAGCTTAGATAGACGCTACCAAAGATTTTTTCCAATCGGAAGAAAGACTCATATAGGTTCATTATCGTGACGTAATAGAAATAATTCTTGCGGGAATAGATGAGCAATGGGGAGCTATGGGCGATTTCGCTCGACATCTCATAGGCTTTCGCGTAGCGGCGTAGCCCGGCCACCCTCTCGACGCCGTCTCGGAAATTGAGCTTGAATTCATCGATTTTCCCGTTCTTTACGTCGTCTATGGAAAGCAACCAGCCATATTCGATGTAGCGCTTCATGTCCTTGCTCTTAAGGTCATTACTCCGCATCCCTTCCTTTATCTCCTCGAAGATTTTGTCGGTCTCCTCTTTGCTAGAGATCCCGCCGCGGAAAGCGATGGCATAGCGAAGATGCTTCAAATAGGCCTCGATGACGGGCTTGCCATAGCGAAGCAAGACTTGCAGCATGCATTCATTCTCATGGAGCGTCCTCCAGGTGCTAAAAGCCTCGGTCTCAAAGCCGTTTGTGAGCAATGTGACGATGCATTGCGCCATCGAGAAGCCTTTGCGGAGGATATCGACGATGAGGGTTTTGCTCGGATCGCCTTGCTCATAGCGGGAGAGCATCCCCAAGACGAAATTGATGTATAGGGTTATGGTGCTGATTTCTGGCGTGAAGCGATTGGCAAAGTTCTTGTTTTTATGGGCCAATCTCTCATTCGTGTAATATTTGTCCAAAGACAAAGACAGCAAAAGGGTCTCATATCCCTGATCCTTGATTATTTCTTCCTCTTTCTTATCGGCATGGGTCTTTAGGAAAAAGACGTGCTCATTAAGCAGATAAAGGGCCAATTGGACGGGATTGAGGGGTATTTTGCTTAGAAGCGAGGACTCTTCTTGGAGAGAGGATGCGCTTTCGAGGGCGTCGGAAAAGCAATCGTAGATGAAATCGCGGTCGATGTTCTTCGGGCAATTCACCGCATCGAGTAGCTTTTCAAAATCCTCTTTGCTCATCCGGTTTTCCATATCGCTATTCTAACTCTACGATGGAGGCATCCGCTATCGAAAGAAGATAGGTGCGAGCCTTCTTCCCGAATGTCTTCTCGACATAGGCCTTATACGCCCCTAGTTGCTTCCTATACGCCGGATCGTCGACTTTGTGGCTCTTGAAATCGACGATGTCGCAAACGTCGTCTTTGACGATGAGCAAATCGATCGAGCCATGGATGCCCTGTGTTTCGTCATAGAACGAATATTCGTGGAATTCCTTGGCGTTATCCATGTCATTCCAGAAAGGATGGGCGAGAATTGCGGAGATTTTTCGTTTTTCATATCCTTCAGGCAAGAAGGACAGATCTTTTTTTATGAAGGAGACGCATTCGAGGATTCGGTGCATCCTTAAGCCGTACGCCACTTTCGCGTAATCCTCGAGTTTCATGGCTTCGTTTTTCGATGCGCGGGCTTTGATTATTCTCTCGGGTTCATAGCAAATCGACCTCAATTCCGGAGCGTCTTTGGCATCGGGCTCAGAAGCGTCTTTCGTCTTCGGCTCATCAGGATTATCTTCGATCACTTTAACGTCGAGCTTCCCGAATTTGGCGAAGGTTTCGGAGAGATTATAGAAACCGCTATAGGAATTGAGCGTTTTGAGCGTCCACGTAGGCACATTCTCCCCTTCCTTCTTCTTTTCTTCGAAGGCAAGGTATGAAGACACCATCGGATAGAATTCGGCCTTCTTTCCTTCGGATTTGACGATTATCAGTTTTTGCTTGGCCCTCGTGAAAGCGACGTAAAGGATCCTGATTTCCTCATCCGTGTTTTCTTTCATCTCCTCGTTTTTCATGAGGGCTATCAATGGATTCTCGCCTATTGACGTATCGGCGAAGTCAAGCAAAACGCCATAGTTCTTTGAGATATTCGGAACCTTGCCATTGAATTCCGTGTCATTCGAAACGATATAGACAAGCGGGAATTCCAATCCCTTCGAAGCGTGGATGGTCATGATGCGGGCGGCCCCTTTGCTTTCGGCTGGAGCGTCTAGCGACGGCGAGATATCGTTCTTTTCGATATCGACGAAGAAAGAGCAGAATTGCTCGTAATCCATCTTGAG
This sequence comes from uncultured Staphylococcaceae bacterium, assembly GCA_964497235.1. Taxonomy (GTDB): domain Bacteria; phylum Bacillota_I; class Bacilli_A; order RFN20; family CAG-826; genus UBA4951. Next base: position 55,404 of record CAZCCJ010000007.1, on the reverse strand, counting down.
CCTTTCGCAGGTTTTCGCGGTCTTGCGGAAAAAGGATATATTCTCATAATTGTCGACGAGGTGCCCTATCGTCGGAAGCTTATCGAAGAAGGGATAGACGGAAAGAAGCTTCTCTACCGCTTCGGAAGGCGGCATTTTGCATAGTTCTTTATTGAGCTTCTTAAAAGAAAGGAAGAAATCGCTATCCGAATAGGAACCATCCTCGAGTCTACTAACGATTTCGGAATCCTTCTTGCGGTATAGATAGCTCCTCATTATCGACGCATAGGAGTGCTTCATCTCCTCTTTCTCATCGTGCTCGATGGCAAGCGAAAGCCGTAAGAACCTCTTGAAAAGCAAAGAGACGTCTTTGCCGGATAAGTCTATCTTATCGGACGTCAAAAGAGGGATTTTGTAATCGGAGAAGACCCTAACGAACGTTTGAAAGCACTTCTTTCCTCTTGAGAGGATGACGAAATCTTCGAATCTGGCCGGCCTCAATTTCCTCGTCTCGCCATCGAAGACCTGATATTTGCCGACCTTCGAAAGGATATCCAAGGCAACGAGCCTCGCTTCCTCTTCGATATTCTCCGAAGCGGTTTTCTTCTTTTCGTAAACGATCTTCTGAGTCGCATACTCATCTTTCGTCGAAGCCCCATATAGATCGGCGTTTCCGAAAATCATCTTTTGGTTCTCGTCGTACTCGATGCCGCCCGTTTCAAGCGACATCGTCTCGCCGAAGAATGAATTCATGTCGTCGATTACGTTTTTACTGCTACGGAAATTGGAGTTGAGCGTTATTAAGTTCCCGCCCTTCTTCGCGTTATAGGCATCGAACTTCTCGCCGAAGATCTTGGGATTGGCGTTTCTGAAACGGTAAATCGATTGCTTGATGTCGCCGACGGCGAAGAGATTGTCGTTCGTCACTTTGAGGAGAAAATCCTCCTGAAGGTCCGAAGTATCCTGATATTCGTCGACCATGACGTATTTATATGAGCTCGCGATCGATTGACGAATCGCCGGATCATCGAGTATTTCCCTGGCCATGGCGGCGATATCGGCGAAATCGTAGACGTTGTTTTCCTTTTTGAACTTATTCAAAGCCTCATAGACTTCGATGGCTAGTGAGGAGATGGTTTCTATATTGGCTTTGAGCCCCTTTTGCGCCCCTTTCGCCACCTCGAATGGCGCAGTCTCTATGATGGTGCCGAGTATTTCTTTGATTTTATCTTTGAGTTCGCTTCCGGCGTGGAAATCGAAATCCGAGACGATGGGGTATTTTTTGTTGCTTTTGCTTTCTTCTGCGCTTTCGGGGCGGAAATGGAAATCTCTATTCATCGAAGCCTTGTATTCGGAAGCCTCCGATTGAGAGCATCCTCTGCGAACGATGTCTCTTAACGCAGCCGTATGGGTGAGGAGATAATCGGACACTTCCTTGCTTTCGATTTTCTTTTCGGCGTTCTTCTCTATGAATTGGATTTTCTTCTCCAAGCAATCGTCCCATTCTCTCCCTCTCTTCTCGAAATACTCATCGGTGAGGAAATCGGTCGATAAGGACCTCATGAAGGCTATGGGATCCACCGTTTGGGAAGCGACGGATAACACGTTCTCGACCATATCAGAGATATTGGTGTCGTCTTTGATGCAGCCAAAAACGGGGAACAAATCCAAGAAGCTCTTGTCTTTTTTCTCATAATGAGACAAGAAGATCTCGTCGATTATCTGTTTTTGCTTCAAAGTGAAGAAAACCGAATCGGCGATCTCCATATCCTCATCTATCCCAAGCTCGTAATGATATTTCTTGACGAGGCTATAGAAATAGGAATCGAAGGTCGTGATGTCACTTGATTCGACCAAGGAAGAGACGTCGTTTTTTAGTTCGCCATTTTGATAGGCCTTTAGCAAAGAGGTACGGATACGGGACTTCATCTCGGCGGCCGCTTTATTGGTGAAGGTGAGGACCAATAGCTCATCGACAGAGGCCCCCACTCTTTCTTTTTCGGGAGTCCCTTTCGCTTTCTCTTTTTCGCCGTCGAGCACTATTTGCTTTATGCGCTCGGTCAAAACGGCGGTCTTTCCGCTTCCGGCGCCGGCGCTCACGAGATAGTTGCCCTTTCTGGAATCTATGGCAGCTTTTTGATAATTAGTCCAGGCCATCTTTTTCCTCGCTTTCCGTGTCTTCTTCGATCTTTTCTCCATTCGCTTTCCGTAATGGGAAATCCTTCTCCGAGCGATAACACACGTCTCTAAAAGAACAATATTCGCAAGCATCGACTTTGTTTTTGATCCTTATCGGATTGATTTCGAATTCGCCGTTTAAGATGGCTTTCGACTCATTTTTGAGGCGATTCACAAGGGAATTGCATAGTTTTTCGAATTCTTCTTCGCTTAGGAAATACTTCTTTTCTCCGCTTTTTTTGAAATTCCCGCCTTTTACTATGGACATATGGGCGAAAGCCAAACTGACATTCCTCTCCGTCCATAATCCGATTTGAGTCCATAAAGACGGATCGTCGATGAAAGCGCCTTCCAACCTCATCCTGCCTCTATCCGTATCGTCAAGAGGGCCGTCTTTGTCCTGCGTTTCTTTCGCATCCTTAAGAAGCGGCGCGATGAATAGCCCGGCGACTTTGTAGTCTTCGTATTTCGGATCATTGGAGGCGGCGTATAGATAGATCGGAAGCTGCGACCCGACGCCGGTAGATAAGAAGCGATCGTAATCGAATCGCGCCCCGCCCGTCTTATAGTCGATTATCATGAGGTATCCGGCGCCGTCCTTCGAAAAGGATATCCGCTTGTCGAAGCGGCCGCATAATTCGGTCTTCTCGTCTATCGTGACGTTGAATTCCCCTTCCGCTTCTTCTTCGGAGGAGTATTTCTCTAGCGAGGCGCCTAGCTCATCATGGAACAAAACGTCTTTCTTGCTATAGGCCGCGATGTTATCGAGGATAAATCGTTCCTTGGCGTTAAAGGGCTGGCCATCGTTTTCTTCTTCGACCGCTTTCTTATAGAGTTCAAGAGGGTCGATCGACGGATCGGCGTGATGCCACTCCAAAACCTTATGGAAGATATTGCCGATACGGATATAGAAGGTCGATTCGAATGGGGCAAGCTTCAGATGACGGTTATAAAGATATTTGAAGGGACAGGACGCGTAATCGTCATGGCTTCCCTGCGTGAAAAAGACGCGACCATCGTTTTCGATCGGGATATTCTTCTCGCTCACTTTATAGTCGTATGTCCTAAAGGATGGGTCGACGTTCTTCTCTAGCATCGCGATTCTCTCATCGCATTCGTCGTAATCGACCTCTTTGTCTTTTAGCATCGAAAGCAAGAATGCCCCTTTGGCGTGCGAATATTCATAGGGTTTCAAAGACGGAATCGCCTTCTCGATTCCGTATGTCGCCGCCAAGCCGCTAGGGAAAACGGTTTTCCCAAAAGCCATTTTCTTGAAGGTTATGAGTTCGATTTGGCCTGACTTAAGGAGATTGTCCAAGCGAGTCATGTCGTCAATCGTCATTTCCTTCGACGTCCCTAGCCCTATCTCCTTCTTTTCGAAATCGGATAGGTATCCATTCTCTTTATAGACCAAAGGGAAGGAGCCCATCGCGAAATTGATGATATAGGCCTTCGCCCCTTTCGGAACGATGAAATGGGAGGACAAATGGACGGCGTTTCGGCTATTCGGCTCGGAAACCACGAGGGTTTTCGCGATTTCTTTGATGATTTTCAGTTTCTCTTCGCTTCGCTCGAATGGCTCTAGCAAAGGCGTTACCTCATTCCTTAACGGCATGAAATCGATCGATGGGTATTCTCTTTCCACTTTGGCTAGCGCCTCGTCGAATGGGCTATCCAGAAGCATTTCTTCTTCGAGCAAACGGAAAGATGGGTGATCGCATAGTCTCGTGGAAGAAGGCATATCGATGCCGAAACCGTAATATTTCGCGAAGTCCTTTAGATATAGCGAGTGCTGATCGTCTGCACCGACTATATAGATGTCGTCGGGCTTCGTGCCTTCGTCTATTTTCTTGGCTATCTCGTTGAATACGTAATGGAGCTCTTCGTAGATGTCAGGAAATTCAAGATACATTTTTGGGGGTTCATTCTCCCCTTCTATATCGAAATCGATCGTCATGTTCGAAGTGCATGAGGATATGTATTCGCTGATTCTCGAAGCCTCGCCATAGCCGTTAATGATTATGTGCTTGTCTTTGAAGGAGCTCTCAGGCGAGAAAGTCCTCGCCAAAAGAGGCGTCTTCCCATTCGATGCGTCGGTCAATTCGTCATAGTATTGCTTGTATTTTAGGAGTTTTGGTGAAGTCGTCTTCTCGAATTTCGGCGCACAGAAAGCCTCCAAAAGCTCTTTGGCCAAAGAATATTTGATTCCTTTGCTTAGGAGATAAGAAACCGCTCTGGCGTCATAGGACCTGCCGAATAACCCGACGGCTTCCTCTTTGGTGTATATCGAAAGACGTAAGAGAGGGCATTCCCTCCTTAGGCGCAAGAAATCGTCTTGCCTTTCTTTGGGGCAAATGACGACATAGGATTCATTGTCTTTGAAAGCGATTGGCATATACCAACATTATACAATGTTAAGGCGATTTGTCGCCACTATCAGAGCCATTCCGAAAAAAACAAGACATCAGCCAAACAAGATCGAAAAGTTTTGGTTATGGCTATTTCACTTTGAAAGCCCTGGTCGCTTTGACGGCGGCTTGCCAGCCCTTGTATAGACGTTTCGCCTCCGAAGGATCCATCGATGGGAGGTAACGTTTCTGATAGCTGTGATTCTTCTCTATCTCATCGACGCTCTTCCAGAAGCCAGAGCCAAGCCCGGCAAGATAGCCGGCTCCTAGAGCCGTGGTCTCGATGCATTTTGGCAAGGAGACTTCGCATTGGAGGATATCACTTTGGAACTGCATAAGGAGGGAATTAGCGCTTGCGCCGCCATCGACTTTTAATATCGGTAGCTCAAGCCCCGCTTCTTTTTTCATAAGGTCGATGACGTCTTTTGATTGATATGCCACGCCATAAAGGGCGGCTCTGGTGATGTTATGCCTATCGGCTCCCCTCGTTAGGCCGAAGATCGCGCCACGGGCGTCATCGTCCCAATAAGGCGTGCCAAGCCCGACGAAGGCGGGAACGAAATAGACCCCCGCCGTATCCGCTTTCCTTTGGGCGTATTCCTCGCTTTGGGAGGAATCCTTGAACCACGCCATCTCATCGCGAAGCCATTGGACCACCGCGCCACCGATGAACACCGATCCTTCTAGCGCATACGTCACTTCGCCGTTTATCTTCCAAGCCACCGTGGTTAAGAGGCCTTTCTTCGACAAAACCGGCTTGTTTCCGATGTTCATAAGCATGAAGCAACCCGTCCCATAGGTGTTCTTGCTTTCCCCTTCGCGGAAGCAACATTGGCCGAATAGCGCGCTTTGTTGATCGCCTGCCACCCCATGAATATGGACGTGCCCGCCAAAGAAAGAGGCTTCGCCGTAATCTGCCACGTTCTCCTTGACTTCCGGAAGCATCCTCATGTCGATGCCCCAGAGATCGCATAATTCCTCATCCCACTTCATGTCGAAGATGTTGAATAACAGGGTCCTTGAAGCGTTTGAGACGTCGGTCGCATGGACCTTCCCTTCGGTCATCTTGTAGATGAGCCAGCTATCGACGGTGCCGAAAAGCAAGTCGCCATCTTCCATTTTCTTCTTCGCGCCTTTGGTGTTATCGAGTATGAACCTAATCTTCGAGGCGCTGAAATAAGGGTTGATGCGTAATCCCGTCTTCGCGCTGATCTTCTTCTCTTTCGAAAGGTATTTGTCGCATATCTGCTGCGTTTGCTTGGATTGCCAAACGATCGCGTTGGCTATCGCCTTGCCGGTGTTCTTATCCCATATCACCGTGGTTTCGCGCTGATTGGTGATCCCTATCGCGGCGACGTCGTTCATCGAGGCCCCGCTTTTGATGAGAAGCTCGTTGATCACGTCGACGACGCTGATCCATAGCTGATCCGGGTCTTGCTCCACCCAACCTGGCTTAGGATAAAGGCAAGCCACATCCCTTTGGGCGTGGAAAAGGCGCTCACCGGTCTTGGAAATCAAGATGGCACGTGTCGAGGTCGTGCCCTGGTCAATCGACAATATGTATTTTCGCATGCTGATATTATCGCCCTCGGTTTTTCGTTAGTAAATATCGGAAGCAACAAAAAAGCCCCTAATCTCTAGAGGCTATATCGCTATTTGGCGGCGAGTCTTTCTTCGATATCGGCGACTTCCTTGACGATTGAGGCACTAAGGACTTCGCAGCCGTCTCTCGTTATCAATAGATCGTCTTCGATTCTGACTCCGATATTCTTTTCGGCTATGTATAGCCCCGGTTCATCGCTGATCACCATGCCAGGTTCGAGGGGGATGTCCTTATATTCCCTGCTCTCGACATTAAGGTATGGGTCATGGGTATCGAGGCCGATGAGATGGGATACGCTGTGGAAATAATATTTCGTTATGTCTTCGCGCTTCTCAATGAGTCCGGCTTCCAAGCAGCCCTTTGCAAGATATTCGATCGTCGCTTCCTGCAATTCGCTTATCTTGACGCCGGGCTTCGCCATCGCCGCCACCATCTTATTGGCTCCTAAGACGATTTCGTAAACCGTCTTCTGGAAATCGGTGAATTTGCCATTGACCGGCACGGTGCGCGATATGTCGGCGCAGTAATACCCGCTTCTGGAGCCGAGGTCCATAAGCAACAAATCGCCGTCCTTTAATTCGGCTAGCGGCGTTGGATAATGGAGGATCGCCGCGTTTTTCCCCGATGCCATGATGGTTGGGAAGCTTAAGCCTTGATAGCCGGATAGATCGTTCACTTTATGAAGGAAAGTATCGGCCAATTCGTATTCTTTCTTTCCGACCGCCATCTCATTCCATATCGAATAGATTCCGATTCGCGTGTTGGAGATGGCTTCGCGGAAGAGGTCGATTTCAGAAGTGCTTTTACGGAGCCTCAACGTGGTGATGAGTGGATAGGCGTCTTCTATACAGAGATCCGGATAGGCGGCCGACAAAGTGTTCTTCATATCGACGGTCGTCGTGTCCTCGGCGATTTTGAGCTCATGATCCAAATCCAAATAAAGGGTACGGAGGTCGCCATATTCCGCCTCATCGGGGTTTAGGCACATTTGGACCTTGGCCTCGAGGGAAGTGTTGACCAAAACATTATGGATGCCGGAAATCTCGCTTGCCTCAGCCGTCTTGATCCTTCTCCCATACCATTTCTCTTTCCTTTCATCGTATGGGGAGATGAAAAGGTATTCCTTTTGCTCGCCTTCGGCGTTGATAAGAAGCAAAGCGCTGTCTTCTTGCTCGATGCCCGTCAAATAATAGAAATTCTTATTCACTTCGAAGGGGTAGGTTTCGTCCGCGCTTTTGACCTTCGAGACGCCGCTATACACCAATAAGGCGCTTCCATAGTCCATTAGCGAAAGCAGTTTCGCCCTTCTGCTTCTATATTCATCGGCTTTGATCATGTTTTTTTCTCCTTATCGTTTCCTCGCTTTTCGCGATTGTTTCAATCTCCTTCTGATGTCTATCCAAAAGGGATGCGATTATCTTAGCATCTCCGACGAGATCCAGTTCGACGGATATCGAGAAAATGACGTTCGAAATCTCATATCCATATCTGCTTGCGTCTCTTTTTAGGCTCTCGTATATCGGATACGTCGTCTTGATTTTGACGCGCATCGTCGGGACGAAAACCGCTTCTTCCATATTCGTCACGGCAAGCAAAAGGGCCTCGCGATAGGTCCTCGTGAGCCTTGGCAATCCGAGCTTCGTCCCGCCGAAATACCTAGTTACGACGACTAGCGCCCTATCGACTTTCTTTTGCCTTAACGCTTCTAAAAGGGGGATTCCGGTGCTTCCTTTCGGCTCCCCTTCGTCGCTCATTCCTTCGAATGGCATTAGCCTATAAGCATACGGATAATGGGTCGCCTTAGGATGGCGTTCCTTCGTCCTTTCGATGCACTTCTTGACGTCATCCTTCTCCTCTAGCGGATATAGGGAGGCGATGAAACGCGACCCCAAGACGTCGATTTCCTCTTCCTTCTCCTCAAATGGGCAAATGGCTTCCGTTTCCATACCGACAATTTTCGGTGTAATCGAAACATTTATCAATTACAATAATCGCCATGAAAAACCAAAACCACGCGAAAACGGAACCTTGCTTCCATAATCCATTCAAGAAGAATCGCTGCTCAAAATGCGGCGCATGCTATGACGGAGCGTCAAGCGCTTGCCCGAATTGCCACGAAAAAAACGTGGATGACGATAGATTTCTAAGAAGCTTCGGCAAGATCTCCAACGTCTCGCCCCTTAGGGAGCTTTTCCTTTTCTTGATGGGCTGGCTTGGCTTCCAAGCGATTGCCATCGTCACCAGCTTGATCGTCGCCGGAGTGAAGATGTCTTCTTTGGCGAACATGGGCTATACCGGGGACGCCCTTGAAGCGGAATACCAGGCTTTCACCAAATCGGCCGAAGCCCTCGCTTGGTGCAATTACCCTTCCTACATCGTCTTATTCGCCGGGTTGATGCTCATCCTTTGGAACGAAATCCCAAAGCTCTTCCCCTCCTTTAAGCGGGCCACGAATTATCTAGCCGCGTTCGGGGTGGCCGGCGTTTGCATCGGCTTCAGTTTCTTATGGAGCTTCATAAGCCAGCAATTCTTCGAGGCGACCACCAACGAAAACCAATTGGCCGTCAACGAGATGGTTCTCTATAGCCCCGTTTGCGCAGTTCTTATCACCGGCATAATCGGCCCTTTATGCGAGGAACTCACCTACCGAGTCGGGTTGTTCGGCTTCGCCAAGCGCATCAACCGCGTCTTGGCCTACATCGTCGCAAGCCTTTTGTTCGGGCTCATCCATATCCAGGATTTCACTAGCCCTAACGAATGGCTATCCTACCCCACTTACGTCTTCTCTGGCTTAGCCCTGGCCTTCGCGTATGAGAGATTTGGGCTTGCCACCTCTTGGACCGCCCACTCCTTAAACAACCTTCTTAGCGTCATCTTGATTTTACTAGAAGGGAAAGGGTCATAGCGATGAAGGGAGAGAAACTCTTCATAAACCAATTCGCCCTTAAGATCATCGCCCTTTTGACGATGACCTCCAGCCACATCGGATACATGATGATAACCGGAGGGTATTTCGCCGTCGATAGCCCTGGCTATATGGCCGCGATGATTCTCCAATACATCGGAAGGCTTGCTTTCCCTTTATTCGCCTTCATGCTGGCTGAGGGGATGAGGAAAACTCATGACCGCCTCAATTACATAATGAGGCTGGGGCTCATGTGCCTTGCGATAATTCTCGTCCAAACCGCGATGTTCTTAATCGATAAGGATATGGCTGGGACAATGGAAGGGAACGCCTTTTTGGATTTGATCGTAGCCGCTCTCTTCATTTATCTCCTTGAGCATCCAAACAAATGGCTTAGGCCATTAGCCATCCTCCCATTCGGATACGTCCTTTTGTGCTACGCCATGGATATAAGCGAGATCTACGCTTCGAATAACAACGCCATATCCGTATGGTCTAGTTTCTATCCGTCTTTCCTTAGATGTTCATATAACCTCTATGGTTTCCTTATCATCGTCTCATTCTATTTCGCTTTGCCGCTTGCGAAACGAGTCCTCAAAATGATGACCGGAGGTGACGAAGAGATGTACGGAGTCGTCGCGACCGAAAGCAAGCTTCAAGGCTTTTCGAACGCGATATCGGCTCTTTTCCTCGTCGTTATCAATCTAATTTTCTGGGCGCTCATCAAATTCGGCTTGCCTGACCCTTACTACATGGAAGCGCAGTCTTATGCCGCTATAGCGGCCGTTCTCATCATCTTCTATAACGGGAAGCGCGGATACAACGCCAAATGGTGGAAGATATTCAACTACCTATATTATCCAGTGCATCTGGTTTTGATTTGGGGCATTTTCGTATTATGCTTTATGCATTAAGGAGATAACGCCATGCTAAAACACATCGATAATGAAAAGGAATTCTTGGAAGCGACGAGCAAAGGAAAGATCGTCGTCGATTTCTACGCCACTTGGTGCGGTCCATGCAGCATGTTGGCCCCGGTCCTCGAGAAAATCGCCTCCGAGCACGAAAACGTCGACATCATCAAAGTCGACGTCGACAAAGCGCCGGAGATCGCCTCGAAATTCGGGATCCGAAGCATCCCGACCCTCATCCTTTTCGAAGAAGGGAAAGCCGTCGACATGAGAGTCGGCTATCTGCCTGAGGAAAGCGTCCTCCGCTTCGCGAAAATCTAGCCGCCATACGTTTTTTCGTTTTTTCTTCCACCCTTCCAACAGTTGTGGTATATTCTTTCACGCACCCGGACCATTGGTGTAGCGGTCTAACATGCCTCCCTGTCACGGAGGAGATCACGAGTTCGAATCTCGTATGGTCCGCCAGCGCAGGTGTAGTTCAATGGTAGAACTTCAGCCTTCCAAGCTGAATACGCGGGTTCGATTCCCGTCACCTGCTCCAAACGGAACCTCGCCTCGGTATTCGAGGCTTTTTTTATTGCCCAAATTTCATCATAGACTAACGAAATTAGCCGTTTCCCACGTCTTCGGATACCATCGGAAGCCCAATAAGTAGTAGGATAGACGAAAGAGGAATGGGTATGGAAAAGAAAAAACTCGGCGGACGCTTCTGGGCGGCCATCGCCTTAGTGGGATTCATCGGGCAACTCGCCTGGGCGATTGAGAACAACTACATAAACCTCTGGGTCTTCTCCCAGACCGGAAATAGCGACGCCATCACCTATATGACGATATTAAGCGCCTTGATGGCCACCATAACGACCTTCTTCATGGGCGCCCTCAGCGACAAAATCGGAAAGAGGAAGCTATTCATATCCTGGGGTTTCATCATCTGGGGCGCCACGGTCTTCTCTTTTGGGCTCATAAGCAAAGACAACATGGAAGCGGCGTATGGCGCTTCCAACGCCATAATGATGGTCGGCGTATGGATGGTCGTGATCGATTGCTTGATGACTTTCTTCGGCAGCACCGCAAGCGACGCTTGCTTTAACGCCATGGTCACCGACATGACGGATAACTCAAACCGCGGAAAAGTTGAAAGTTTCCTCTCCGTCCTTCCTTTGTTCGCCAACGTCGTGATGATGGTGATCGGGATGCCTTTGCATATCGGGGCCACGCCTGACGAGTATTTGAGTGAGCAAATAGCAAGCGGCGTCTATTCGGATGGCGCAAGCGCTTTGGCGAATGGCTGGTTCATATATTTCATAATCTGCGGCGCTTTGGTGACGCTTAGCGGCATCGTCTCTCTCTTCCTCATCCCGAAAGACAAGTGCGTGCCCAATCGCGATGGCGCCTACTTAAAGAACCTCGTTCACGGCTTTAGGCCAAGCGTCATCAAGGAGAACGCTTTGCTATATATCGCGCTTCTCGTCTTCCTTTGCTTCAATAGCGCAGTCAACTCATTCATGCCCTATTACATGGTCTATATGCAGCTATCGACGGAATTCGGCGGCGCGGGGCTAGTTGGGATGGATTTCTATATCGCGATCGGCGTGATTTTCATAATCAGCAGCATCATCGCCGTCCTTAACGGCGTCTTCTTGCTCGATCGTTTCGACCGCATCAAGCAACTATACGTATCCTTCATCTTCTCGGTGATCGGGCTTCTTGGCCTTGCTTTCTTAAACGAAATGGCATGGATCATCGTCTTCGGGACGTTCTTGATCACCGGTTACCTCATAACGACGTCGATTCTCGGCGCCATCGTGCGCGACTTGACGCCCAAAAAGGAAGTCGGTCTCTTCCAAGGCATCCGCATGGTCTTCTGCGTCCTTTTGCCGATGGTCACTGGGCCCCTTATATCAAGCGCTTTGTTCCCGGTGACGGAGTACCACGACGACGCCAATTTCGCGCTAAACGGCAAAACGCCATCAAGCGTCATGTTCTTCGTGGCCCTCGCTTTCATCGTCTTATCGATCTTTCCGACGATTTGGCTCGATAAAGCGAGCAAGAAAACGGCCATAAATGCTACAATACCGAGCGAAAAGGAAAAGAATGATGATTAAAGACATAGTCCTAGCCACCCACAATCCGCATAAACTCAAGGAATTTAGCGATTATTTGTCGCCTTTAGGAATCAAGGTCCATAGCGAAAAGGAATTCGTCGAGAACCTCGAAGTCAAGGAAGACGGCGAAACATACCACGAAAACGCGTTCATCAAGGCGAACGCCGTCAAGCCTTTCTCCCCTTATCCCGTCTTGGCAGACGATTCGGGGATCGAGATAAAGGCCTTAGGCCCGAACTTCCCGGGCATTAAGAGCGCACGTTTCCTCGAAAGCCTTAGCGATGACCCCATCGAAGCGGATAAGAAAGTCCTTTCCCTTATGCGCGGAGCGGGCGACCGAAGCGCCGCTTTCTATTGCGTGCTGGCCCTCATCGTCAGCAAGAGAACCTATTATTTCGAGGGCGAATGCCCTGGGAGCATCCTCGTCAAAGTGACAGGTGAAAAGGGCTTTGGATACGACCCGATATTCCATTCCCTCGAGGGAAACATCAATTTCGGGGAATGCGATGAGGAAACGAAAAGCAAATATTCGCACCGCGGAAAAGCCATCGTGAAACTCCTCGAATTCCTCAAAAAGGACTCCTAATCCTTCTTTTTCTCTTTCTTTAGCTTCGCTTTATTCTTCTTTTCCTCGATCCGCAAAGCGTTTTTGTTTTTTAGCGCCAATATGTACTCATTCATAAGCGCATTCCATTCTTCGCGCTTCGTCCGGAAGGCGAAAATCCAATGGTGTTTCCCCTCCATCTTCTTATAGTGGTCTTGGAAGGAGACTTTGATGTTCTCCCAATAGACGATGAGTTTTGAGTCTTTGACCGCCTTCCTGATCCGCGCGAGTAACCCTATCGACCAGCCGAAATCGACGAAGAGGACGCCATATAGCAAGCCGTCGACGAATCCGAAGACCATCGCATTATCGCAAGCGAAGTCATAGATCGTGACGAAGAGAGGGTTAGCCAAGAAGACATAGACGGCGCCGATAAGGAGCCAAAAGAAGCTGAACAATGGGCAGATTATCCCTTGGATATTGCCTAGTCTATCCGAATAATCCCATAAGGCGGTCTTTAGTCCCTTTATGAAGATGAGCCCGGCGATGTACTCGATCAAAGTCATCGCCACGCCGGCCACCAAGACGATCAGCAATTCGATTTGCCACCTCTCCCATCCCAGCGTGTAAAAAGGAATGAAATTGGCAAAGACATAGAAACCGGTGAGGCCAAAGCCGTATAAAGGGAGCATCGGTCCCGACAAAAAGCCAGGATTCACCCACCTTTTCTGAGTGAAAATCCTGCGGAAGAATAGTTCTATCACCCAACCGGACAAACCGCCGAGGAAGAAGAGGGCACTAAGGGCCACGAAATTGATGTAAATTTCCATTTTTTCCTTCTATCAATGCGAATTATGCCCCATAATCGGCAAAAGAGAAAGAAAAAGCAAACTATAGAGTTTGCAAAAGGTGGCGTTAAGGTTAAAATAGCGTCGTTAATTTTCCTTTCGATAAGGATATTTTTGAAAAGAGAGACATTTATGAAGAAAACACGTTCATTGCCGCGCATCCTAAACGCATTGGTGGCCATCGCCGCTTTAGTGGCGTTCTTCTGCAACTTCGCCCCGACCTTCAGCACCGATTACCATAGCAGCGTCCATGGCAACCTCTTCAATTCGATTTACGCTTATGGGCTATGCGAAGGATATAACATCGTCACCCCACTAGTCATCGCCATGTCGACGTTGTCATTGCTTACGATCATGTCGATCGTCGGCTTCGTCCTTGGCGATAAGCATCACAAACTCATCGCTTTGATCGAAATAGTCCTCGCCATCGCAACCGGCGTCTTATATTTGCTCACCTGGAACTTCTTCTCGTCCGCCAACGGCGTCGATTTGGCTAGCACTGGCGAAACCGGCTTAGGCGCTGGCCCGATTTGCGTTTCCGTTTTCTCTTTCGTGGCCGCTTTCTTATCCTTCTTAATCATCGCGATGGGCAAGAAAAAAGTCACCGTCGACTAATCTTATAGTAACTATCGGACGTCCGGAAACGGGCGTCTTTTTTTATTGGTTTTAGCGAAACTACTTCTTGAAGCCGCGTTCCAAAAGAACGTCCATAACCTTCTTCGCGCACCCTTTCGGGTCTTTTTCGATTTCCTTGCCCCAGAAACGGATGACGGCATAGCCTTCTTTCCTTAAACGTTCATTAACCTCTTCGTCACGCGCTATGTTCCTTTTGATCTTCGGTATCCAATAATCGCGGTTGCTTTTTATCTTCGCCTCATTTTCCTCGAAGCGATAGCCGTGCCAAAACTCCGAGTCGCAGAAAACGGCGATTTTGTATTTCTTGCTAGAGATATCGGGATGTCCGAATACCTTGTTGCTATTGGCCCTATACCTAAAGCCGAGCGCATATAGCTCTTTCCTTAACGATAGTTCGATGCCGGTGTCTTTGCCTTTGATTCTAGACATCGTATAGGAAACAATGGCCTCATCCCGTTTCATTTCATCTCAAAATCCAAAGTGAATGTCCCTTTGACTGAAGTGTCTTCGCTTTCGCTATAGGCATATTCCACGGCCACTTTGCTTAGAAGGCCGTTTTCTATCGTGACATCGAGCGAATCGCATTTCGCGCCTTCGCTTATCTCGAAGAAGAGTAGATCCGGTAGTCCTATGTCCTTGCCTTGGAAATATAGGCTAAGCTGATCCGAAGCGCTGGAAAGGGCGGTATAAAGGGTGAGTTCATTCGTCTTCTCCTCATCCCCTATCGCACTCATGAGGGTAGACGCCGTTTTCAAGAACGATTCGGCGAGTTTCGGATAATAATTGGACGAGAAATCGAAAAAAGGCTGCAAATCCTTATCGTTTTCCGCATCATATTGACGTTTTTCATCCGTATAGACGTCATTGACCTCTATCGATCCACCATCTTTCGTAACCGTCACGAAAGTGGTTTCACTAGATGTCATATCATCGAAATAATCGAATGAGAAAGACGACTCGCCTAGGAGATGGTAACGGACGAAGAAAGTCTCTTCGATTTCCTCTTTCGTTTCTTCCTTCGTGGTCTTCCTTTCCTTCTTCTTTAACCCGATTCCAAACGTCTTCGCTTCCCCTTTTTTCTCATTAAAAGAAGATATCGAGGAAGAGAGGATGTTTTTCGCCTCGTTAAAGGTGATCGCTTTCGGATAGACGAAAGAACAGGCGCCAAGGGAGGAAGCGAAAAGGAAAAGAGCCAGGCGTTTTCTCATAAGAACTGCGCCCCATAAAGCTTGCTATAGAAGCCGCCTTTGGCAAGGAGAGCGGAATGCGATCCGCTTTCGATGATCTCGCCGTCTTTCATCACGAGGATCACGTCGCTTGAGACGATGGTGCTTAGACGATGGGCGACAACTAGCGACGTTCTCCCTTTCATCAATTCCTTGAAGGATTCGTTTAACATTCGTTCCGTCCTAAGGTCGATATTCGAGGTGGCTTCATCAAGAATGACGATCTCGGGAGATAATAGCATCACGCGGGCGACGCAGATAAGCTGCTTTTCGCCGATCGATAGACCGGAGCTATCGGAAATCATGGTGTCGTAGCCTTGCGGCAAACGTTCGATGAGCTTGTCGCACTGCGCTTTATGGGCGGCGATTTTGACTTCCTCTAAAGTCGCCCCCTCTTTCGCGTAGGCGATGTTTTCGAAAACGGTTCCTTTGAAGATCCAAGTGTCTTGGAGAACCATGCCGATATGTTTTCGCAAACCATCTTTCTTTATATCGAGGAAGGAGTCTTCACCGGCTTTGAAGGTCCCTTTTTGCGGATCGTAGAAACGTAGCAAAAGATTGATGAGCGTGCTTTTCCCGCATCCCGTCGGCCCAACTAGCGCGATGCGGTCGCCATCTTTGAATTTGAAAGTGAAATCCTTGATGACGTCGCGTTTCATATCGTAGGAGAAGGTGACGTTCTCGGCCGACAAATCGTTCAAAGATCCAGTGACGTCAAGCGTTCCATTGTCAACGTCTTTCGCTTCGTGAAGCGCTTCGTCCACGCGGTCAAGGGAAGAGAAAGCGTAGTCGATTTCGCTGATGACGTCGGATATTTCATTAAACGGCTGCATGTAGTTCGACGCATAAGTCAAAAAAGCGCTCAAATCGCCGACTAAGAAGACGATCCCCAAATGCGAGCCGAAGTCCTTGATGATGAAAAGGGCGCCCAAAAGTATCAAAGAGGAATTGATGAGCGCATTGACTAACCTCGTCGAAGGGTTGATCAAAGAGGCGCCGAGATTTGCCTTGAAGGTATCCTCTTTAAGGCTTTCGTTGAGCTTTTCGAACTCATCCGATCTCCTTTTCGTTAAGCCAAGGGAGGTAATCGCCTCGCTATTGGTGAGCTCTTCGAGGGAGAAAGCGTTGAGTTCGGCGGTCGCTTTCGCCTGAGATTTGAAATATTTGCTGTTGAAGCGGGAGATGAAACGAGAGATAAGCATCGAAAGAGGCGTCAAAACGACGACCAATATGGCGAGGATGTAGTTGATCATGGCCATGAAGACAAGCGTTATGGCGATGGCGATGACGCCGTCATAGAAAGCGGCAAAACCGCTCACCAAGCCGTTTTGGATCTTCTCGATGTCGCTGGTGAGGGTGAGTAAGCGGTCGCCTTTCGCACTTTTATCGATTGAGGCGATCGAAACGTCGTTATAGGAATGAAAGACCTCTTTCCTCAGGCGATATATGAGATCAGCGCCGATTAAGGAAGTCGAGAAGTCGAATAGATAACGGAAAAAAGCTCCGACGACCAGGAAAACGGTCATCAAAAGCACATATAAATGCATATTGGAATAATCCGATGAGGCGATGAAATTGACGACTTTGCCAGCCAAAAAGGGGATGGCGAGCTTCGAGCCCGTCGAAAGAAGGGCGAAGAATAAAGAAAGGAAGATTTTCGGATATGAGCCCTTCAGATATGGAAATATTTTCTTCAAACGCTTGATCATTTTCCTTCCTCCAACGAAGAAGAGGCGAAATCGGCGTAAAGAGAGGAGGTTTCGCGTAACGTCTCATCATTCCCTTCCGCCACCACTTTGCCATTATCGAAAACCAAGATGTCATCGCAATCCTTAAGCGAGGAAACGCGCTGCGAGACGATGATCTTCGTGAGTTCTTTCTTCTCTTTTAGGATTTTCCTTATCTTTTGCTCGCTTAAATAGTCGAGCGCGCTCATGGAATCATCCAAAATCAATATGTCCCCGCCCTTTAAGAAGGCTCTGGCTATGAGTAGTCTTTGTTTTTGCCCACCGCTTAGATTCGATCCGCCTTCGTTCACCGGATGCTCCAAATATTCGGGGAAGGAGCGAACGAATTCATATGCGCAAGCGTCTTGTAGCGCTTTGACGATCTCCTCTTCGCTCGCATCCTCTTTCCCAAGCAAGAGGTTCGATCTGATGGTGCCTTTGAATAACGATGGGCGTTGCGAGACGAATGATATTTCCTTATGGAGGGCATCCAAATCGTATTCTTTTAACGGCAAGCCGCGGTAAGATATCTCGCCACCGCTAGGATCGTATAGCCTCGTCAATAGGCCGATGACCGTGGATTTGCCACTTCCCGTCCCGCCGATTAGACCAAGCGACTCGCCTTTCTTCAAGTCGAATGAAATTCCGCTTATGGCGTTCTTCTCCCCCTTATGCCCGTAAGTGAATGAGACGCTTTTGAAAGAGATGATTTTATCTTCTCCTTTTTCGTCTTCCTTCGAATATTGGGCCTCGTTTCGCAAAGACGGCTCTAACGAAAGGAAGGAATCGATCCTCTTTTTTGAGGCGCTCGCCTTGTTTAAGGAAAGGATGAGCCTGGAGAACATCGTCAAAGCGGCCAAAGAAGAAACGAGATAGGATATCAAAGAGACGATTTTGCCAGTCGTAAGGCTATCATTGCCTAGATCAAGTCCCCCTATCCAAACGATGGCGATTAATCCGGCATTGACGAGGAAAAAGGTCAAAGGATTCAAGAAAGAATTGAGTTTTGCAAGGGAAATCGTGTTTTTCTTATACGATTCATTGACCTTTTCGAACTTTCTTTCTTCGAATTCCTGCTTGTTGAAGGCCCTGATTGGACGGGCGCCTTTTAGCGAATCGTTGCCGATTGTCGAAACCTTATCGAGATCGTTTTGTATCGATGCGTATCTTTTTGGCGACAATAACATCACCAAACCGATCACAACGGCACTAAGAAGGACGACGCCAAGGAAGATAAGGCCGGCGCGCCAATCGATGATGAAGCTGATGATGGTCGAGCCAAGAAGCAAGAAAGGCGGGCGGAAGATAAGGCGCATGAACATCATGACCCCGCTTTGCATGGCGTAGGAATCGCTTCCGATAAGCGTCAAGACCTTCTCTCTGCCAAAGGAGTCAAGCTGTTTCTCCGACAAAGAAGCCGCTTTATCGAATAACGACCTCCTCAAATCGTATGAATATGCGGAAGCGACGCTGGCCGCGAGATATTGGGCGACCATCGTGATCAAAAAGCCCATGACGGCGAAAGAGAAAAGAAGAAGCCCGAGCTTCCAAGTCGTGTCCCAATCGTTATTTTTGATGCCGGAATCGATTATGTAACGCACCAAAAACGGCGAAGCGAGCTCCGTCACGCATTCAAAAAGCTTTAAACACGGCGCCAAAATCACTTTGACTCGGTATTTTTTTAGAGGCGTCAGCGCATTTTCCTTTTTCATGCCATACCAGCTTTCTTTATCTTTTCGAAATCTTCCATCTCTTCGGAGCTCAGTTCGAATTCTTTATAGGTCAAAACCGTCTTTTCCTCGCCCTTGCCATCGTCATAGATGAAACTGGCTCCGCTAAAATCAGGGCCCATATTGACGTAATTGAAATTGGCCCCCTCTTTGAATTCAAGGCTTTCGACTTTCTCGAATGTCCAGGTTATCCTCTTTGGGCCGAAGCCGCAATAGCCGTTATCGACGTCGATTATGAGCGGCAAATGGGGATAGTCGATCGTCAAAGTCATCGTATCGGTCGATTTGTCTAAATCAGCGGAAACGATTTTGGCAGAGCCTTGGTAAACAAACGGCAAGGCATTCGCATTGATAAGCGAATCCACGAACGTCATGGTGTCGTATAACGGCTCCACGTCGTTATCGTCCCACTCCTTTTCGTAGAAGGTCTTATAGCTTTTCTTGCAGAAGTCCAATAGCTCCCTGACATTCGGCTCATCACGTTCGACTTCCGATAGCGAATCAAGCGAGAATAAGGCGATCAATAGGAACGTCCTCACCATATCGGCATTCACGGGCTTGGATGGAGCGGCCATCGCGACGGTCGAGAAAACCCTCACGCAAGCCTCTGGCAAAACGCTGACGCAACGCCCTTCGCTTCTTACGAATTTGGCGATGGCGTCGCTAAAAGCCCCTAAATATGAATTCAAAGCGAACGAGGTGTCCTTTTTGACGAACATCCCGTCATTGAAGCAATCGTTATAATGGATGAACCCCATCGCCGAGCCAAGAGACATGGCCTTTGAATAGCAAACGAAGGCTTCGGCGTATTGTTTTTTCGCTTGGTATATCTCGCCCAATTTATCGAGGGCCGAAGGGTTCGTGGATAAGCAAGGCCTAGTGAGGAATTTGATCGCTTTGGCGTAGGAATGCTTCGTATAAGGGCTATCGTAGGCATAGAATTCACCTAGCGTGTAGCAAGCGTCGGCGTCGTTTATCCTCGCGAGGTTCCTTAGGTTGGCAAGATAAAGCATCTCGTTGTATTTGCTATGTGCGATTTCCTTGTTCTTGTAGTGATAGATGAATTTCTTGGCATTATCTATCTTCGCTGGCCCAAAGCCCTTCCCATATAATTCTTCGCTTATCGCGAGTTTCTCGTCCATATCGGCGAAATCAATGTCAGAAGCGTCACCGATAACCGACTCAGATCCGCATTTAGGGCATACGGCCGCCGTTGCCTCGCCATAGCTCACCCATTCGGAAACTTCTTTGGCATCGTAGGTTTTCAAGCAGCTTAAGCACGTGCACTTATCGCTCTTTAGGATCTCCGAATCGTTGTCGAAGAAGTGCTTTTCGACCTCTTTTGCTTTTTTGCTGATCTTTTTCATACGATGAATTCTAGCACCGCGCGCCCACGCATAACAACATTCGCATAGCGAAAAGAAGTGTTTTATGCCGGCGAAATAATATAATGTAGTGGTTTTATGAGCAAAGCCAAGCTTTTGAGGAAAACGCCATTGCTATCGTCGTTAGCCGTCCTTTTGGCAGCCATCGTCCTTTTACTGGTAGCAGGTTCGAAAGATTTGGAAATAGCCTCTTCGGCCTATGGCTCGCTTGATAAGGCGGCCCCCTATGTATCCGCCATCGCCGTTTTGCCAGGCTACCTTCTTTTCGCACTATCCGGCTATATGATCACTTCGGAAATCGCCGACGAATCCTCGAAGGCCAAAGATTTGCTAAACACCATCCCTTTGATAGTCATGTCAATCGGCTCCGGCGCTTTATATGGGTTTATGTCGATAAGCAAGATAATATCATCCATTTACCTTGCAGTATCGATAGGAATCGTCCTGATGGTCGGTCTTACGATGCTATTCATGTGGCTATACGAGAAGTTAGGAGAAAAGAGCTTAACCAGCGCCGGCTACGTCCTTTTGACGTCTTTCGTCTTGGCGTTCCTCATCTCTTTCTTGTCCAATCTCGTCGTCATCCGCCCCTCATATAAGGGCATGCTTGAAAAAGAAGGCGCTAGCGACCTTTTCCTCGATTGGTGGAATTTCAAATCGAGCGATCCCGAATATATAGAAAAGGCGGGTTTGGATATCGCTTATCTAAGAGGCGGCATATCCTTGAATTCGAGTTTGTCCGCCTTAACGCTTTTGCTCCCCCTAGCGATGCCAAAGAAAATCAAGATGAAGGAAGCGATAGCCTCGGCTTTCGCTTTCCTTTTCATCATCCTCTCGATCGTTTCCGAGCTTAGCGATGGCAATCACTACCTAAGCGAAATCGCCTGGGGGCTTATAATCGTTTCGCTTCTCATCATCTTGCTCATTTCCAATAAAGGGCTCTATTCCGCCGAATCCGTCATCGTTATGACAAAAGAAGAAGGATATAAGCTGAGGATGCATGGCGAAAACGCTTCCGCGAAAGCGCTCCGCCTTAGCAAAGGAACTTCATCTAGAAGAGAGATGATGATGAAAAAGAAGTACAATTCTTCGAAAACCTTCTTAGCCGTCTCGTCACTTAGTGAGGCACACGCGAAAGGAAGAAAGAGGAAATGACCTGCGACAAGGCGATGTCCTTGCCGCTTCGTGCTGGAGAAAAGAAGCCGAAAAGGATATTCGAATTGGATTTCATACGCGGCATCGCCGTTTTTTTGATGATTTTGATCCATGGCTGCTACACTTTCGGATATGGCTATGAGGCGATGATGAGCTTCGAAGGAGAGGCTCCTTCATGGATCGAAGGGATGTCGACCTTCTTCGAGTTCGTCTTCCTATCGGTGACGCAGCCGAATGGCGCCCTTTCTGGCGGAGTCAATTCGAGTTTCGCCCTAGCCGGCTATAACCTCCACACCAACCTCTATTGCTTGGAAATCTTCTTTTCCGGCGTCTTCATGCTGCTATCCGGCATCTCCTGTGCCTTTTCGAAGTCGAATATGTCGCGATCCGTCAAGCTATGCTATTTGGCGATCCTAGTCACGATCGCGCTGGATTCCATCTCCTACACCGGAATCATCGAAATCCATATTTGGTTCGGCATATTGAATTCGATGTCCATCGGGCTATTGATCTATTCCCTTTTCGATCTTTTCTTCAAAGAATGGTGGCAAGATTTGCTTCTCGCCTTGCCTCTAATCGCGCTAAACGGCTTCGTGACGCTAAACGCCCATTCCCATGGGTATATGGAGAGAATCAATCCGCAAAACGCGAAGGATTTCGGCGATTGCGTCTATAACCTAATCGGCCTAATGCTTGGAAAATTCCGTTATGGCGACGATTATTTCTCGCCGCTTAACGTCACGATCGTGATTTTGCTCGGAAGTGCGATAGGAAAAAACCTCTATAAGGAGAGAAAATCGATATTGCCGGATTCCTTCCCGACGAAATGGGGCAAGCCGATTGCTTTCATGGGGCGACATTCTCTTCTCATATACGTCACGCACCAAGTCGTCATCTATGCCATAATGATTGTCATGATTCTTTCTTTGGGGGCGAAGATCAAAGGGTTATGATGAAAATCGAATCGCTATACGACCAATTCTTCGAAACGGCGAAAAGATTCCCCAATAACCTTGCGATTCTTTTCGAGAGGAAAAAGATAAGCTATAAGAAACTAGATAAATTAATCGACTCAGCCGCCAGAAGGCTCATATCCATCGGAATAAGGAAAGGCGACGTCGTCACTTTGGCGTTACCGAATTCAATAGAGACCGTTTCCATCTTTTACGCGATTAGCAAAATCGGTGCCATCTCCTATAACATCCATCCCCTTTCGCCAGTCGATAACGTCATCAAAATGATGAAAGAGGCCAATTCCAAGTTTCTTTTCGTCACTGGGAAAGAAAGAGAAGATGATTATGGGAAAGACATTCGCGCATTCGCCGTGAACCCATATGAATCCTCATCCAAAATCAAATCGTTCGTTTTCAAAATGAAAGCAAAAAAGCCTACGAATTCCGTTTATTTTTCAAAAATAAAGCCCTTTTGCGGGGTTTTTCCGAAAACGGATGTGAGTGAAAACAACGATGCCGTGTATCTAAACACCGGTGGGACGGATGGAAAGCCCAAAGTCGTCCGTTTGTCGAACGAGGCCATAAACCATATCGGCAAAAACAGCTATCAGTTGATCGGCGGGCCATATGAATCGATAAGGATCTTGACGGCCATTCCCCTATTCCACGTCTTCGGCCTTGAGATGGGCGTCCACACTCCTTTGTCATTTGGCGGCGCGTCGGTGTTAATGCTCCGTTTCCGAACAAAGGAAGCCATTAGACACATCAAGAAGGGCGATAGCACGGTCATCCTCGGCGTGCCTTCGCTATATAATGCGTTATTGGCACGAGATTCATTCTATGGGAAACACCTAAGGAAGCAGATAACCGCCTTTGTCGGAGGCGATAACGTCCCCGAAAGCCTTTTGAAGCGATGGAACGCGGCCATGAGAAATAACGGAAGCGAGGCGAAGCTATACCAAGGCTATGGCCTAACCGAGGCCGGAGTCGTCGCCGTAAGCACCAAAGGGCACGATAAAAACGGCTCAATCGGAACGGCGCTTCCAGGCGTTAAGATCAAAATACTCGATACCGCTACGAAAATAGAGAAAAAGAATGGCGAATCGGGAGAAATAGCGATAGGCGGACCTTCCTTGATGAACGGCTATCTCACCGAGTCAGAAGCAAACGAAGACGAATTCATCCATATCGATGGGGAACGTTATTTCTTGACGAAGGATTACGGCTATTGCGACGAAGACGGCTTCAATTATTTTCGTCAAAGGATCAGAAGAATCGTCAAAATCAACGGCGAGACGATTTGCCCTAGCGAAATCGAGGATGTCGTTCTTTCCCTAGAAGACGTTTTCGACGCCTATTGCTATGGCGTAAGCGATGCACGGAAAGGCTCGAAGCTTCGGCTATTGGCCGTCAAAAGGAAGGGTGATCACCCGATAAGCGACGAAGAGGCGAAAAAAGCGATAACCGAGAAGATATCGTCGTCGTTGCCATTCTCCTATATGCCAGAAAAAATCTTCTTCATCGATAGGTTGCCTCGCACGCCAATCGGCAAAATCGACGCTAAGGAAATCGAGAAAAGAAAAGAATTCTTCGATTAATATTCCTTCATTTGCTTGAGCAATAAATCGAAATCCGTCGATTGGGGGTATTTGTTGAGGTCCCTTTCTTTAATCCAAAAGACCTCCCCTTCTTCGCTCGATGATATTTCCCCTTTGAATTCATTCGTTTTGAATAAGAGAGAAAGATGCCTGACGTTTTCGCTTGGCACATTCCACTCGAAATAGCCGCACGGCTTTAAATCGAAAACCTCTAACCCCGTCTCTTCCTTCATTTCGCGGCGCACGCTATCGAGAATCGATTCGTCTTTCTCGACATGTCCCCCCGGGAAGTTTATCCCCGGCCAATCCTTCTTTTTCCTAAGCTGCACCAAAAACGAACCATCATCGCGATAGACCATGCATAGATTCGTTAATATCACCTTGGATTCGTTCATGGCGATATGATACGCCTTGAGAAGAAATCTCTCAAAACATAGAATGTGCGTATGAAAATTTTCTTAAGCGAAAAGGAAAAGAGAGAATGGAAAAAGATACTTCGTTCTCTCGATCTCACGATAGAGGAATCCGATTTCTGGAATGCCGTTTTGTTCGGAGAAATCCCCGAAAACGAGTGGCTTCCTAAGGCCAAAAGGCTTTCCATTTCCGATTATATCGACGATCCATACATGAATAACGTCCTTCCGAAAGAATGCGAAATCGACGATGTTTTCCTGCGTTATGAACGTTATCGGAAAAAGGAAGGGTTCGTATATGACGAAATAACGTATGATCCGATGACTTATCAAGAAAGAACGCCGTTTGGCTATTTCGACGAAGGATTCCGTTATCTCGCTTTAGGGAAGGGAGACGCGACCTGGATGAGCGTCATACCGCACGAAATCAACACGATGAGGAAACCGATAGAAGAAGCCAACGGCAAGGTTTTGACCTTAGGGCTAGGAATCGGCTATTACGTCTATAACGTCCTTATGAAAAAGAACGTCGAAGAGGTCACGGTCGTTGAGTATAACAAAGACATCATCGAGGTTTTTAAGAAGCATTTGCTCCCCTTTTTCCCTAACAAAGAAAAACTAAAGATAATCGAAGGCGATGCGTTTGAATATCTCTCACACGCCAAAGCATTCGACTATTGCTTCGCCGATTTATGGCATATGCCGGAAGATGGGCTCCCGATGTATATCAAATTAAGAAAATACGAAGACATCCACCCAAATGCGACCTTCTCCTATTGGATAGAGAAGTCGATGCTTTCTTTGATAAGGCGCTCGCTAATCGTTTTGTTCGACGAAGAGATGAATCGGGAAACGAGCGATAACGATTACATGGAATCCGAGACGCTTGGCGATAGATTGATAAATGGCCTGCATTTCCTTTTGAAAGGCACGGAAATAAAAAACATTGCCGATCTGCATGGATTTTTGGATATCGAAGGGCTTAGAGAATTAGCCAAGAAACTCGTTATATAGGTTATTCCCTTAGCGCAAGCAAATCATTTGATTCGGGATGCTTTTCGAAATAGGAGGCGGCATAAGCGCAAATCGGCTTTATTTTGAACCCGTCTCTTCTCGCTTTATCGATGAGCGCATCCATCAATTTCGACGCTATGCCTTGTCCCCGAAGAGATGCGTCCACGTAAGTCTTGGTAACATAGCAAACGTCGGATTCCGTATAGAACGATAAGACCGCTTTAGCTACCCCATCCACTTCAACGGATATCGTATCTTCAGATTCGACTATTCTCATAAGTTTCACCATCAATAACCGAAGACAATGATACGTATTCGCCTCGAAAAAGTCCTTTGATATGCTCATCGATCGAGTCTTTTTTCGCGATGTCGCCAAGTATCAAGAAGTCCGCATCGCCAAGCTCTTTGACGAAGAAGCCGCCTTTATCGTGGATTGCTTTTATGAATGCTTCCATATCTTCGATCTTATTTTTGGCGTCGCCGCTTAATCTATAACGATGCCCGATTTGGGAGACGGCCCCCCGTTCGTGGTCCTCGTTCAAGGCGTTTCGATAGACCTTATTGTTCTTCTCGATAAGCGCCATCTTTTCCATTTTCGCTTCGTATCGCTTTGCGAATTGCGATGAGTTTCGTTTTGCGGATTCGAGCTTTTTGAGTAGTTCCTTTGAGGAAAGCCCCTCTTTCTTTGCGATCGAGCGCAAAACCATCATCGTCATTTTGGCGTCGTCGCTCGACAGATGCTCTTGGATGCCAATCAATTCGGATTTGCCTAGCAGGCGCTCGCAAACGTCTTTGAGTCCACTTTGGGCCTTGAGTTTGAAATACATGTCGGCGATTCTTTGGACATCGACATAGTCGAAAGAGATAGGCTCTTTCCCATATCGCTTGCAAGTGCCATAAAGAAACTGAATGTCGTTAGAGATGGCCCAGCCGAAGCACAAGGTGTCTTCATTAGACAACAGTTTCTTTATCTTCTCATAGAAATAAGGGAATTCGGGTTGCTCGTAATAATAGCTTTCGTCATACGCCAAAACGATATAATCCGATCCCTTTAGACGATCCCTAAGATGAAAACGGTTGTTCTTTCCTTTACCTGGGCTCATCGGGAATTCATGCTTGGCGATCACGTTAAACTCCTCATCCGTTAGCGTGTAGCCGAATTCGCACATCTTCCCGATTCCGTCGAAACAATTGGAACACTCAATGTCGAAGAACAAATATCTCATATCACAAAGAGTTTAAGCCAATCAGTGGGCAAAATCACGGAAAGCATGTTATCTACATGCATCTTCCGTCTTTTTGAGGACTCTTATGCTAAATGAATCGCAAAAAATTGAAAATCATGAGAATCCATCTCAGCACAAGAACGTGCCGCGCGAATAAGATTTTGATTAATAATATGAAAACGGGAACAAAAAAAGACCAGAGGAATCTGGTCATTTTTTTCTACTGGCGGAGGCGTCGAGATTCGAACTCGAGCACGGGATGACTCCCGTCTAACAGGTTAGCAACCTGCCCCCTTCGGCCTCTTGGGTACGCCTCCGTAGCAAGGTGTAATATACACCAATATTTTTATCTGCGCACCATTTTTCTAACCGATGCGTTCAAATGCTGATGTCTTTCTTCAATAATTCCTGCAAATCACGAGTTTTTACGGATATACCATGGGCTTTGAGTTCGGATATCGCTCCTTCTTTCCCATGCACGAATGTCCACATAACCGAGTAATAGCACTCAGAGAAAATCTCCGATAATTCTTCCGAGAGCGCATTAAGATCGTCGCCATCCTTATTGCTTACAAGCGGAATGCTGGCCGCGATGGCGCCAAGGATAATTAGCAACGTCGGATCGGAGTTATCGCCTTTCTTCTTGAAATTTAGCAATAGCTTCCCAAGCGTCCCGCCGAAGCCTAGTTCCTTCTTCGTCTTGACGTCATGCTCTAAGCGAAGGGACTTCGCTATCAAAGAGTCGAACAAATAGGAAACGACTTTCTCTTTCTCTTTGCTCCATACCCATCCGGCATGGAAGCCCTTCTGATCGCGGTAAACGAAATATAGGAGCGTCGTATCCTCCCCTATTTCCTCATTTTGAAGCTCTTCTTGGCTCAAAGGCTTGCTATCGACGGAAAAAGAGGCGTTTTGATTGGTGTTAGGATCATGCACGGATATCGTGTTTGATATTTTGATCTTTCTTCTCTTCGCCATGCCATTATGGTAACCGAAGGACAAGGAAACGCAAGTGGGCTTCCTTGCTTACCTTACCAAAGAGCGATAGACTTAGCGCATGCCAAATCTATTCTCCTTCATCGTTCCTTCGAACCGTTACTACCAGCATCCGGAATCCAAGGATTCCCTGCTTGTCGTTTGCGATGACGACATGAAGAAACTAATAACCAAGGAATTACACGTCAACGGCCAAAAAAGAACGATCGTCAAAGGCGAGGCCTATATCAAAACCGATGACAAAGCGGCATTTGAGGAATACATGGCGAAGGAGGAAGATTTCTTTTTGGAATACGCGAAGAAATACGCAAAATCCCCTAACATCTGGCATTCCTTCGGCATTTTGACGTATAAAGGGATATCGGTCAGAATTCCCGATTACCTATCCAATTTCGGCGATTACGACATTTTTTCCCGTTATGACTATTATCCAGACAAAGAGAAAGTCAGATTCTTCGCCATAGCGCGCAAGATCTATTCCTTCGCCTTCAAAACGATCGGAGGGCATGAGGACATCGCCTTCTTCGACCGTTCTTCATCCATCGACAAACGGATAAACACGGATTCCTTTTTGACGTATGAGGACTTCGAAAACTGAAAGAAGCCGCTTTAACGCATACTGCAATCGCCATGGGCAAGGGAATCAAGAAAATAGCGGCTTATTTCTCAGCCGAAGATTTGACTAGCGGAAACGTCGCGAAAGGCATTTTGCGGTTTTTGATACCGATAATCCTTAGTCTTTTCTTCCAACAGATCTATACCCTCGTCGATAGCATAATAGTCGGGCAAACATTAGGCGAAGTCGACGTTTCGGCCGTCAATAACGCAACTAACATCGTCTATTTGCTCCTTAACTTCGCTAGCGGCGCCATGAGCGGTTTCGGCGTCGTAGTGGGCGAAGCCGTCGGAAGCAAGGACATGGCGAAGACGCGTCGGACGATCGTCAATCAGATATACCTATTGGCCATAATGACAGCCGTTTTGACCGTGATTGGCGTCTTTTCAATCGACCCTCTTCTCTCACTCATCGGCATCGCCCCTAGCGATTCAGATCCTCTTCGAAACGAGATCTATCGAAGCGCACGCATATATCTTTCGATTATCTTCGGCGGCATGCTCACCCAGATTTTCTATAACCATATCGTCTCGGTCCTTAGGGCGAAAGGCGATAGCTTCACGCCTTTTTGCTTTTTATTGGTGAGCACCGCGCTAAACATCTGCTTAGACCTCCTCTTCATCAAGATCTTTTATTGGGGCGTCGCCGGAGCCGCCGCCGCGACGGTATTCGCGCAAGGCCTCGCCGCGCTTGCTTGCTATGTATACGCTTATTGGCGTTATAAAGACCTACGCCCGACGAAAGAGGATTTCAAATGGGATGGCGAAATCAATTCATCATCCTTGCGAAACGGACTCCCTTTGGGCTTCGCCTTATCGATTTTGGCGGTCGGTATCATCGTCATGCAATCGGCCGTGAACCGTTTTGACATCTCCCCTAGCGGCGCCGCTGTGACAGACCTTCCGGCTGAGCTCGGCTATGGAGTCGGGTGCAAAATCCTCAATTTCTTCATGGTTCCGATGAACGCTCTCGGGATGGCGATGCTAAACTTCCATTCCCAAAACCTAGGGGCGAGGAACTTAGATAGGATCAAAAAAGGCTTCATATCTTCATTGTTTATCGGTTTGGCGATCTATTTGGT
Source organism: uncultured Staphylococcaceae bacterium (assembly GCA_964497235.1). GTDB lineage: Bacteria > Bacillota_I > Bacilli_A > RFN20 > CAG-826 > UBA4951. Next base: position 26,167 of record CAZCCJ010000007.1, on the reverse strand, counting down.
CGTTTTGGCGGCCTCTTTGCTACTCACGATAAACGGGGCCTATCAATACATATTCCTGAGCCGCGACAAAATCACCGAGGCATCTATCACTTATGGCAATGCCTATATCTATGTGGCGATGACGCCATCGTGCCTTCTCATCTTCCTTTTGATCCTTAGGAACACTTTGCAAGGGCTTGAAATCCCTTTGCCAAATTTCCTTTCCGGCGTCGCGGAGCTCCTTGCCAGGGTCATTATCTGCGTCTATCTCCCTATGGCGCTCAACGATATGAATCCAACCAACAGCGAATCGCCGTTATCTAGTTATATCGGAGCCGCGCTAGGCGACCCTTTGGCATGGCTTGCGGCGACGCTCGTGATGGTCGTCCCCTGCTTTTTGGCGATATATGGGAAAAAGAACGCCATCGTGAGGATGGAAGAGAAAGAGAGGAAAAGAAAACCCAGTTAGCGGAGGGAGACGATGTTGTTCTCGTCTATATAGATGCCTAAGCGCTTCGAATCGTTCCAGCGGATGCCTTGCTTAAGATAATCGTTCGCGCTCTTGGAAAGAAGCGAATAGCCGAAGGCCATGGAGACGGATTTGGCGAGGTCATCGAGAGACATCGACCCTTGTTCAAGTAAGATATCGGCCGCGCAATTGCCGATTTCGATGAATCCGACGTCGACTATCCTTCTTTCCGGCACGCTTTCGTCGCTTTTTCTCCAGAACCTATAGTTCATCGGAACGTAGTAACGCGGATAGTAGAAGGTCCTGCTGCCGCACGTCTCGACGCCTGGAGCAAGGCTCGCCAAGCATCCGGAGATCTGATTCCTGATGTTGCTTCCGATCCGCTCGAAGCCATACGCATCGCGAACTCTCTTATCTAAGAGGGCGGTGCTTATCGGATATTCGGCGTTTATGACGTCTTGCAAGAAGGACGTTTCAACGTATATCCCATCTTTCTTCGTTATCGGCATTTTCGCGTAAGGCCTGAAATTCTTGGGGGTTTGACGGGGTTTTTTGATGAATAGAGGCGAATCATGGACCGTTTTTTCGTCTTCCCCTCTTTCTTTTTTGCTTAGCGCCTCGTTATACGCGTTCACGACTGTCTTAAGGACTTCGTCGCGATGGTCCAAATACTCGACGCCATAGAGGGAAATTAGGTTCCAGGAAAGCCGCTTCAAAACGGAAGGCTCATTCACAAGCCTATCTCGGCAACTCATTTTCGCGATATATGGGTTATCGAAAAGGACGCCTAAGACATAATCTTCAGGATCTTCATTCGAAGCTATCGCCAAGTCGATCTTAAAGGAGCTGTTGCCGAGGTTCTCCGTGACCTTATATCCGTTCTTCCTCAAATCGTTCGCCAAGAAAGAAGCGACGCCCAGGCGATTCTCCGAATTCTCGTTGCCATATCGATTCGGAAGGGCGTCATAGCCTCCTTTGGCGAAATAAAGGAAATCCCTTAGGTAAGAGGCACCTTCGTTTTTCGCCTTTTCGGCGCGGATCAAGGAAGGATCGAAGGAAGAGAAGACGACCATAGCTTCCCTTGCCCTGGATACGGCGACATTGAGCCTCCTTTCGCCTTTCTTTAGTGAAAGAGGGCCGAAATTCAACGATAATTCTCCATTCTTATCCGGCCCATAAGTGATGTCGAATAAGATGACGTCGCGCTCATCTCCTTGAACGTTTTCGAGGTTCTTGACGAAGATCTTCTCCCCGCCTGGCGCATTGTCTAAACGCGGATTCTGGGCAAGCTCCTTCTCTAGCATATCCTCAATGAGGTTTTGCTCCGCTTCATTGAAGGTGATGACACCAATCGATTTCTTTCTTAAAAGAGGGTCTTTCAACCGCTTTATTATCTCGGAGACGATCGCTTTAGCGCTTGGCTTATTGATTCCTCTTCCCCTTTCGTAAGCGCCTTTGACGAGCTTGAAAGAGACGCTCCCCTTCTCGGAAGAAGGCGATGGGAAAGTCAAAAGGGAATTGCCATAAAAACGGTTATTCGAGAAAGATATCAAGGATTCATGGCGCGAGCGATAATGCCATGTGAGACGCTTCCTAGGCAAGCGAAGGACGATTGCATCGTCTAAAAGACTTTCCAAATCCTCATCGATGGAAGACAAGGAAGAAGCTTCGTCCTGATTCGACAAAGACGAAGCGAAATAATTCGATGGCGGCATCTGCTCCTCGTCTCCGGCGATGACGAAGGAAGAGGCGCGATAGAGAGCGCCGACGGCTTCGCTTGTCGGTATTTGCGAAGCTTCATCGAATATGACGACGTCGAAATGGTAATCGTTTGGATCAAGATATTGCGCCAAAGTGGCCGGCGACATCATGAAGCAAGGCGTCAAGATGGATATCAAATCGCGATATTCGTGGAATAGGTGCCTTAATGAGCATCCGCGACCTCCGTTTTTCGCCAATTTGGATAATTGATAAGCGGAAGTCGAGGAAGCGAAGGAAGAGGCGCCGATTGGGAATTTGGCGGTGATCCTTGACGCCGTCTCGACGATCGATGCGTTTTGGAAGGCTTTGATGTCCTCTTGGTAAGAAGAGATCTCGCTAAGTGTCTTCTCGTGTGACAACGTCCCGATTCCCCTTTCCGAAAGAACGTGCGTCAATAAAGCGAAGCAAACGTCCGCGATATAGGAATCCGATAGGTTTTTGTCGGGGATTTTTCCATTTCGGAAGGAAAGCATAAGGGATTCGGGCACCATTTTGGCGGCTTCTAGATACGCCAAAACGACGTTCGTCCAATCGCTTAGCCTGCCAATCGATGAAACAACGTCGTTCATCTTCGAGGCGATGTATCCGAAATAGTTCGAAGCGTCGCCATATAAAGACACGTCGATTTCGAATTCGTCTTCCATGCGTTTCGTCTTCGAAAGGAATTCGTCGTATAGCGATTTCAGCGTCTCATTCGTCTTGCCGAATAGTTTCCCATTCCCCATTTCCGAGAGATAGGAAACGAATTCCTCGGGATCGGAATCGTATTCCATCTTCTTTAGTTCCGAAGCGATGGCGAAAGTCGCCTTAAGTTCGTTGACGCTTTCGGAAGAAGATGAAGAATCGTCGAATGGAAGGGTTTTAAGGACCGCTTTCGCATATGGGTCGGCGCTCTCGATCTCCTTCTTCAAGGCATTAACGGAATCGAGTTCCTTTAGGGCAGAGGACAATTCATCGTCTTTGAGCCGCTTTGAGGAAAGGAAATAAGGTTTTAGTTTCTTCCAGAACGTCCTTTTCGCGCCTATTCTCTTGAAAAAGGAGAGTTTCTTTATGCCTTCGAATTCTTTAAGCAAGGAAGCTACGTCGCTAAGGATATACGCTCTATCGTTGAAATAAAGGGAGCATTGCTCAAGTCCTTTCGCAAGTTCAAGTTTCTTTTCCGCTAAGAAGAGCACCATGTCCTTTTTCTCTAAGAAGAGGGAATCGAGATAATATTCCTTATAGGTTGGGGTGCCGCTTTGCAAAGTGGCGATTATCGACAAATACGCTTCGACGTTCCGACGGCTATCCTTCTTGATGCCGCCTTTGAACATGGCGTTATACGATGCCAAACGCAATTTGTCGCATAAGGCCTTTAGGCTCTCGGCCTCTTCTTTGGCCTTTTCGCGATATGCCAAAGAATATTCCTTCTTTTGGAAAGCGAGGAAAGAAGAGAGATGATAGCCGCCGAAACCCATTGACAAACGGGTCAATTCATCCAAAGAGGCGATGGCCTTCTTATATTCGAGATGCGAGAGATCGGTAACATAAGAGAAGGGAATCTCATCAGGCGTCGCGTATTTCTCATTCTCTAGATACATCACTATCGCATCATATGGGGAAAGGAAATACGGCGCATCGGTATGCATGGATGACATGATGGCGTTGAGGTTCTTTCTCTTTTCGAGCAAGTCCTCGCTTTGCTTATCGTAATTCTCGTCGTTCGAAAGCTGCCCGAGCTCAAGCAAGCGAGAATAATTGGATAAGATGTCGCTTTTTGGCATGCCAAGGTTAGCGAGTTCCAAAACGAATTGCCCTAAATGCAAATCGTCAAGCCTCCTTTTGACGACGTCTAGCGCCACTTCCTTCTCTGCGACGAAAAGAACCTTTTTGCCATGGTAAAGGAAATTGACGATCATATTGGCTATCGTTTGGCTTTTGCCAGTGCCAGGAGGGCCATCGAGTACGAACGATTCGCCTTTCTCTGCGTCGATAATCGCTTTGATTTGCGACGAATCCGCAGGCAATGGGGCGGCGAAATCGCTTGGCGATATCTTCGCGTCCATCTCTTCTGGCGAGACGAGGTTCTCCGCCGAATTCCACTTCTTCTCGCCATAGACGAAAGAGGCGACGATTGGATGGTTCATCATCTCATTCCGATGGCTCCTTAGATCGTTCCACATGACGTAATGGGAGAAAGAGAAGAGCGACAAAGCGCTCGTGTTCTCGATCAAAGCCCAATTCTTCATCGGGGCGATGGTGTTTCGTATTTCGTTATAGATAAGGCGTAAATCGACAAGCCCGTCGCTCTTTTTTGGAAGAGGATTAAGGCGCGAAAGATCGAGGTCATATGCCTCTTTGAAATATTCGAACGCCGTTCTATTGAGCTGGAGGTCATCGAATGAATATTCCAGATAATAGTAAGAACCGCTTTTGCGGCGCGGCATCTTGACGGGAAGCAAGAAAATAGGAGCGTACATCGCGCCTGTGCCGTTACTCGCCGCTTTCGGATTATCGAACCAACGTATCAAGCCGAGGGTTAAAAACAATGGGTTGCATCCGCTTTCCTCAAGAGCTGTGTTGCTTTTTCTCGATAGGTTCTTGAGGGCCGTCTCGCTGGTATTTGAGAAATTGACGGCCAATAGGGAGTCGTGCGAGTAGGCATTCTCCACGTCTTTCGCTATAACCGCAGGCGATAAGGATAGGATCGCCGGCGCTCTCCCGCCGGAATCGATGTTCAAAGGCGCCGGGACTAACGTCACCTTCGCCCTGTCCGACAAGAAGGAAATGGCCTTCTCAGGGTCATAAGAGAGAAGTTCGATGCCGCTAGATCCGCTTTTATAGGAAATAAGGCGATTGCGGAGATTTAAATCTAGCAACTTATCTTCCCAATAGTCGAAGCGGTTCTTTCTCCCTTTCGCTAAGGGATCAAGGAAACGACGGGAAGACAAATCCACGGTTGGAGCCTTCGCGTCATCGCTTTTTAGCGAAGGGAAATCGAAGGACACGGTTCCGTCGGAAAGGGTCTTTGGGGAAGGGATCGGCAAAATGCCATCATGACGGCAAGAGGCGATATCCAAGGCATATTGGAATTCTTTTCCTTTCTCGAATTCTTGATAGGCCCTATCGGTGGATTCATGGAATGAGATATCCGTCCCGTCCGCAAGATGGGTGGTCTCGACGATGACGAGGTTATTGAATCCTTTGGAGGCGTTATTGAGTATCGTTTGGGAATTCTCTTCTTTGGATGAATAAAAGGCGCATGATTCGTCTAGCCACGCCGCTAAGTTGCAATGCCCTTTATACATCAAGAGAATCGGCTTGATGCCGGCCGCTTCCAAGACGCTGGCGAAAAGGATCGAGAAATCGATGCAAGTGGCGATCTTATTCGCGATGACGTCGCGCGGAAGCCTAATCTTTTGGAAGGTCGATTCGAAGGAAGCGGGAGGCAAGGAATAGCGGATCCCTAACCCCTTCAAAGCGGTGTATATCGCATCCATCTCCTCTAGGATCTTGTTCGGATCGTGAAGCAGATACCCCTCGAAAGACGAATGGCCGTATTTCTCTTTGCTGATTTCCTGCGCTTTAGAAAGAACGTCGATGACCGAAGGGTCGTTAGGGGTCACGAAAGAAGCGAGTATCTCATCGATTCTATCGTTCGATGCGCTTTCCTCAATCGGCAAAAAGGCGATGTTTTCTTCTTTTTCCGCCAAAACATCTCCGGCATCGTCTTCAAGCGTCACCTTTATCGAAGCCAACGCCTTCTCGGTTATCTTATATAGCGATTCGATATCCAAATGGATGCCGAAACGGTTGACGACCGTTCTTTTCTTCTTCTCTAGAAAAGAGATATGTATCGGATCGATTGAGAGGAAACGCTCAGGGTTAGTGGAGAAACGGATCCAAACATCCTTGACGTCCGTTTCGGATATGTTCTTTATTTCGATATAGCGTAAAAAAGAGAAGGAATTCGATTCCCCTTCCGTCGTTTCTTTTTTAAGCGTCTCCGCCTGATAATTGACATAGTTTATGTCTTTTCTGATGCTAAGGGAGAGTTCCAGTTGTTCGTTTCGTTCCATGTTTCTTAGATTATAATCTAAACGATGTGCCTAAAGCCACGAAAGATATAAAAAATGGGCGCATTTGCGCCCATTGGGTTTCAGCATGCGATCAATACGCTTTCGCGAAATAGGCGATGACTTTCGCCTTCTCCCCGCAGACTGGGCAACGAAGCTCGGTATCCGACGGAAGCTCTTGGTAAATGACGCGGGCCGAGCCGCCATTGGTGATGGCCTTGATCTCGTCTTCGCATTCCGGTTTGCCGCAAAACGCCATGCGGGCGTAGCCGCCTTTCCCCAAAACGGCATTAAGCTCTTGGATGTCTTTGACGTCATGGATGTTGTCGTTAAGGAAAGCCAGGGCTTTATCGTACATATTCTGATGGATTTCCTTTAGCAAATCAGGAATTAAGGAAGATAAGGAATCTAATGGCAACGACTTCTTCTCACCATTGACGCGTTTGGTGAGTGTCGCTTCCCCTTTTGCCAAATCGCGCGGGCCGATTTCAATGCGTAGCGGCACGCCCTTCATCTCATATTCGGCGAACTTCCATCCCGGGGTCCTCGAATCATCGGCATCGAGCTTGACGCGGATTCCTTTGGCTTTGAGCTCGTCGCAAAGCTTTTGCGAAGCCTCAAGCACCCCCGCTTCTTTTTGTCTGACCGGTATGATGACGACTTGGATTGGGGCGACATATGGCGGAAGGACGAGTCCATTGTCATCGCCATGAACCATGATGATGGCGCCTAAAAGCCTTGTGCTCGCTCCCCACGAAGTCTGGTGCGGGGCCGTCAAAGCGTTGTTCCTTCCTTGATAAGAAATCCCAAAAGCCTCGGCAAATCCCGTCCCTAAATAATGGGAAGTGCCGCTTTGAAGGGCTTTCCCATCATGCATCAAAGCCTCGATGGAATAGGTATTGACGGCGCCGGCGAATTTCTCGTGCTCCGTCTTTTTGCCCTTTAGGAATGGGATGGCCAAAAGTTCTTTTCCACAAGCGTCGTATGCGTTATCGAGAATCCATTTCGCGTTGTTTTCGGCGTCTTCTTCGGTCTCGAAAAGGCAATGCCCTTCTTGCCAAAGGAATTCCGAGCCGCGAAGGAAAGGACGGGTGGTCTTTTCCCAACGGACGACGCTGCACCATTGATTGAAGAGAATCGGGAAATCGCGGTATGAAGAGACTATTTTCTTGAATAAGTCGCTAAAGAGGACCTCGCTAGTCGGACGGACGATCAAAGGATCGGCGAGCTCTTGCCCACCTCCGATCGTACAAACAAGGCATTCCGGCGCGAACCCCTCGATATGCTCTTTCTCGCGGTTGAACAAAGAGGAGGGAATAACCGTCGGCAAATAGACGTTTTGCGTGCCGATCGATTTGAATTTCTTATCGAGATACGCTTGTATCTCCTCCCAAATCGCATATCCATACGGGAGATAGTTGATGAATCCTTTCACGCTGCCATAGTCCATCAACTTAGCTTTTTTGCAGACATCCGTATACCATTGGGCGAAATCGACGTCCCTTGAGGTGATCGCGTTGTTCTTGTTTTCCATATTATGCATTTCCTTTCAGCATCAATATCCTGTTTTCATTCTTCTCGTTGACCGGCGCCAAAGCCGGGGAATATGGGGCAAAGACGTCGCTCGATATGCACTCCATCCCGCTTCCGACGACCAATTCTAAGGCATTCCAATTGGAAAGGTTAGAGCCAATGATCGGTTTCTTGTATTTGAGGAGTTTTTCGACGAGCGCGTGAAGCTGGCTTCGTATGGCCGTATCAAGCCCCGAATCGTCGTCATTCGATGAGAAATCAACAAAGAAAGCGTCGGCCAAAGAGAGCAAATTAGGCTCGATGTTGAGGTTCTTTCCGCTTAAGGAATAGGCGATTCCGTATCCGCTCTCCTTGATGGCGTTCATGTTCTCCACTAGCGTTTCCAAACCGATAGTCGTAACGGAGGAAGCGATGTCATCATTAGTCAAAGTGAAGACGATATTCGCGTCTTTGGCTCCTTTTAAACGCTTGAAGAAGGAAGGGACGGAAGGCATTTCCCTGGCTCTGATCGGATAATAGAGCTTTTGGCTTTTTAGTTCCCTTTCCGAAACGAAGGTCCCGACCAAGTTCTTCGCCAAAGCGGCGAAGAGGTTCTTATCGTCTTTGGCCCGCACGGCGTAGTTTTTAAGCTCGTCTATCGAGTCGAAGGCGCAATCCGATTTCGGCGTCGCCTTACCCATATATCCAATAACCTTTTTCTTCGAAACAGAATAAACCGGGCGGAATGAATAGAGTATCCTCTTCTCATAGATGATGCGCTCGACCTCGCTTCGATATTGGGTGATTTCGTTATCGCTATAATCCTCGGTGCCGCGCTTGAAGAAAGCGATGGAGCTCGTAGTCTCAAAGGCGTTCATGGCCGTTCTTCTAGCACTCGATATGATGGCGTCCCCATCCCCCATCAAATCCTTGTTTTTGACGATTCCGACGCGAAGTTCGATTGGGTGTTTGTTGCTCTTGAAAGGGGCTAGTTCCCTCTCAACCTCATGGGCAGCCATCAAAGCGAACGATATGGCCTCCGTGGAATCGACTTGTTCGAAGGAGGCGATCAGGAATTCGCTTTCGCTGGCTTGGATGAGTTTCATGCTCCCTTTGACGAAAGGCTCGAGGGCCATGCGGAAACGGAAGGATGCCCCTTGCGTCAATTTCGTCTGTCTCTTAATGCCTTTAGGGGCTTTTTGGATGAGGCTGAAGCAATAGGTGGTGCCCGCCCCGCCGCTAACGCTTCTAAGGGCCTCGGAGAATTCCCTTTCGCTCGATAAGCGGATATAGGATCCTATCGATGCCTTGGTTTTTCTCGAAGGCAGCAAATAGCTCTCCAAATGGATGACGCCATGGGCGACGTCGGTTTTACGGACATGCAAGAAGGCGTTCATCCTTCTTTTCGACTGATGGAAATAGACGGAAGTCTGAAGATAATCGGCCGATTTCTTCTCGGCCAAAATGTCGTTGATCCAGTTACGGACCCTCGTCGGCTCGCCGCCTGGGAAGGAATTATAGAATTCGTTCAATGTGCAATGCCTCTGCTTGGATAGCCTTCCCAAGTCGAAGAAAGTGACTTGCGCTCGCTCCGCTTCAATGCGGTAGATACGGACGCTATTAACCTCGCTATTCATATGCCTTAGGTATTTGACGTCGTTTTTCGAATAGACGATCCAAGTGACGATCAAGACGACAACGAAAACGATGCATAGCAACAATGCTGCGGTTATTAAGAGATTCGGAAGATTTTCGAGGCTGAAAAAACCATTCAAGGCAGCCAATCCGTTTTTAAAAGAAGCTTGCGTCATCCGCATAGGCTAAATCTTAGCACATATAGCGCACGCGTGATATCGAAAGCTTTCGGGGATTTCTGACAAAAACCACACGAAGATGATGCGAAAATCGAAAAATCCTTCGCATATCCCCATCATTTCGCATTCTACAGCATATTTTTAGTTGCTAGAGACGGCTTTTAGGGGTAGTATATCCATCGCTCCGGAGAAGTACCCAAGCGGTCGAAGGGGTCAGTCTCGAAAACTGATAGTGGGTGTATGCCCAGCCAGGGTTCAAATCCCTGCTTCTCCGCCAAACGAAAACGCGACATCCCGTCAATGCAGGATGTCTTTTTATTTTCTTATGCAATTATCCGCGTTTTCGGCAATGGTTTTCGTTAAACGTTCAAGCCTCATCTTAAAACGATGACGCTTTGACCCAGCGGAGAAACTCAGCGAATTCGATTCTTCCAGAAGCGAGCCCAATAAATTCGCTGATTATGTCCTCGTCCGCCGCTTTCAATTCGATGCCGTTGCCAGACAAGCCGAGATCAAGCGAAAGAGCCGCGATTCTTTTGTTTCCATCGATAAAGGGATGGTTCATCGCTAATCCGTATGATAGCCTTGCGATCTTCTCGATATCCGATTGATATATGTCCGATCCGTCGAAGGTCTGCAAAGGGGCGTTAATGGCAGATTCGAGCATGTCTTGGTCTCGAATCCCATCCATTCCACCAAAATCATCGATGAGTTTTGAGTGGAGAAAGACGATGTCGTCTTCCGAAAAATAGAACATTATTTTCCAAGCTCCTCATACGCCTTCGCATGCTTCTTACTTGACTTAGCGTATAGTTCGTTCAGCTTGCTTCTATCCATATATTCGACGGTAGGCTGCTTTGCGATCTTAAAGGGGATGGCTTGCTCTCTGATGGTCTGCTTTGCGAACATGTTGAACGCCGCGTTCATCGTCAAGCCAAATTCGGAGAACAGCTTCTCAACATCTTTTTTGTCGTTCTCATCCATTCTGATTGTCACATTCACGCTTGCCATAATGGTGCCTCCATATTCGCTATCATTATAGGAGAACCAATAAAAAAATAAACAGAAATATGTGCTAAATATGTGCAAAATACTTGCATGCAATCTTAAAATAAATGAAAAGAAAGCACATCGGGCGAAACCGTCCGACTTCCGTCGAAACAAAAAGAGTAGAATAAAAGCATGAGAAAAAACTATCGCCCCTGCCCCGATTGCAGATACCCTCTAGAAGAGGAAGTAAAAAACGAAAAGCTCATTCTCCATTGCCCACACTGCCATAGGAGATTCGATTTGGATAAGGATGAGCCGATCAACAAAGATGAAACGATCTATTACATCATGCCGCAGGATCTGATACCCGGCGATTTCGGATTCATAAGCAACGCCGACGCATCGCTAGGAATCGGGATGGCGTTATATATAGGAAAGGCCCCGACCATCAAGCTCGCGGCACAGAATTGTTTGCGGCAAGGATGGTCATTCGTGATCTATCCGCCCTTCCCCTACGATTATTCGATATAACGCGGTTTTTCATGTCGTTTATCAGAGAAACGTCAACAGTTGGCCGTTCACATTTGCCGAGTTTTTTGCAATGATTACAAATATATGAAAAGGAAGCACGTCGGATTCCGCACAATCTTCTTCGGCATCATCGCCATAGGATTAATCGCCTCTTCTTTAGCTTTGCCGGTGTTGGCCGCTTTCAAAACGGGAGATGCCCCTAATGGCTATCGTGGCACTCTCGACGTCGGAAGCGCTTTTTCGTTCATCTTCGGTTTCAAAGCGAAGGTCGTCACGACGATCGGCGTAGGCGAAGCGGTCACAAGCATGACTTCCTATGTCAACGTCCCATTGTCATTATATCCGATTGTCTCGTATGGCCTATATGCCTGCGGCATGGCATTCGCCGTCGCCTCCTTCGTCTTATCGATCGCGAAAAGGAAAGGCGCGGCCATCGCCATGAGCGTCCTTTGTTTCTCTTCTTTGATCGCCGGCGGCGTGGTTTCTCTCTTGTCCTTGGAGGGAATAGTCTCCTCCTTCCTTTCTGGTGCATCCATCGAAGAAACGAAAGCCTTCATCTCCTCATCAAACGCCTATTTGGGAGACGGTTTCAAAGTCGGTGCGATTCTTTCCTTCGTCGCCGCGCCGATATCGTTATTGAGTGCGTTTTACGCGCCAAAAAGAGATTAGAAATCGGAAAATCATCGTCAAATCGCCATTATTTCGTGAAATCGGTTATCTCTAACGTCGCACCGCTAGAAGAGACGTTGACGAATTTGATTCCATAATTGAAAGTCGATCCGTCGTTCATCTTCGTTTTGTTATAGAAGAAGTTCGAGCCGTAGTCCTTATAACCGCTATGGGAGCCGATGGAGAAGGTATCTCCGGTTTGGAAAAGGTCGGTGTAGTTAAGCGTATGGCGATACTTTTTGCCATATTTTCCGAACGTGTTGCTTCCTCCCCTCTGTATAAGATGGAGCAATTGATAGTTGGAGAAAGAAGAGATCGGTGTGCCATAGTCCGTCCCGGTGCTATTCGACGCCGCAAGCAATGCGTATTCGTATTTGCTATTCCTTGGATCATCGATCAAGGCGCCATCCGTCTCTATGGTCTTGCTGTTGTTATACCCCCAAAGTCTCGCATCGACGTGATAGACCTTGATCCCCCCATCGTTAAGTGGGTAATCGCTATCCACATCATCCCAAAAATAGGAATTGTTACCGGCATCGGTGAAAAGCTCGATAAGGATATATTCATCGTATGCGCTGCCATTCCAATCGCTTGCGAGCAATAGCGCATCGCCACTCGTGGCGCTCGGCCTAAGGGTGACGGTCGTCGTTTTCTTCGTGCCGTCTAGCACATACGGCTCAATCCATCCGGCCGTGAACTTCGAGAAGGCGTTCCAATCCATCGTATTGTCATCTTGCATGTCAACGCCGCCGATGAAATCCTGATAATAGGTGTAATTTTCCGACGTTTGGGATTCGTAATTGTAGTAATCGTCGAGGCCATAGATATGCCCTTGCTCATGGATCGTGGTGATGCCATCGCTTTCGAGGTGGCCTAAGTTAGAGACGCTATAAGTGCCAACGGATGGCAAGCTCTTAGTCCCCGGATCATAATCGGTATACGACATATGCGGCCATAAAGCATTGCTGCCCCAATCGTCTTGGTCGCTGCCATTGACGATGAAATGGACGCTGTCGATATAGCCATCGTCGTCGCTATCATATTCATCAAGATTAAGGCCGTATGAGTTCTTCGTCCATTCGATCGCGCTTTGCAATAAATCGAAGAGCTTCTCATAGGTCTCATCGGTCGCGTTCTCGAAAGCCGATTCCGTGTATTTGTCGCTTTGGTACATCTTGCTCACGGTCCCAGCGACTTCGCCCGTGACGTTCATTTTACCTAATGAGGCGCGTTTATAATAATTGACTAGCGATAACGGCTCGTCTTCCCCAAAAGTGTATTTTTCGATCGATGAAAGCTGTGCGCTGGTCCATGTATAAGTCGGGCTCCCTTTGAGCTTTATCGGGACGATCAGGACCTTTTGATTGCCAAGCGTCGGAGCATAGTACGAATCGACGGATTTGGAGGTGAAGGCCGTCGCTTTCTTGGAATATCCATCCCCTTCCGTCGAGCCGCCGTCTGGTGTGCTATCGGATTGACTGCTTTGACCGTCATCCGACTGACTGCTATCAGGCGTGTCGCTAGAAGAAGGGACGCAGGAATAGCCGATAGAGATCGAAGAAATGCAAGCGCCGTTTGAACTGGCGCAGGAGATCTTGAAGAATTTTGCTCCCGAAGGGATATCCGCGCTCGATATCGAGGTGGAAGAAGTCGCATTGGCATAGGTCGTCCCGTCTTTCGAGAAGAACGTCTCCACCGATGCCGATCCAATCAGCGATATTTTGATCGAAGATAAACCGTTTATCTCCGTTTTGTTCGCGAAATAGCCATCTTTTTTGATGGAAACGAACCCGATTCCGCTTTTAAGGCATTTGTCGGTTTTGAAGACGAAAGTCGTCCCGTTCGCATTGGTTATCGAGACTTCACCGCTTACGGCGGCGGTATGGAATGGGGAATTATCGCCATCCAAAAGCAATGAGTACATCGTTTCCCCATCGGCGTAAAGAGCGTTCCTAGATCCTAGCGAATCGACGATGGCCCAAGAAGAGGCGACGGCGGCCACCGGCAAAAAGACAGCCAAAGCCAGTTTGCAGAAATTTCCTTTTTTCATAATCGTTTCCTTTATCTTATCGGTTTTGTGTAGAAGCGGCCGCTCACGGCACTAAGAGGAACCACTTGCACGAAGGCGCTGTCGTCCTCTTTCTTTATGAGTTTCATCAACTGCGAGAGCTCGTAAGAGGAGACGACCATGGTAAAGATGTAGCGCTCTTTCCCAGTATAGACGCCCTCCCCAACAACCATCGTGGCGCCATGAGGCAACGACTCGATCAGGAACTCGCCCAAGTCGCGGCGGCTCGAGACGATCTCGACTTTGACTTTCTTATTCCTGATGTTGATTGAATCGATGATGATTTTGGAAATGAGGACATAAAGAACGCTATAAAGGGCGCCGCCGACATAGGAAGCGACGAAAGAAGGTTCGTTCCACCCCTCTTTCGTGATGGCGAGAAGCGTGAAGGAGACGATCGTGATGGAGTTGAGAATGAAGCTATATTTCCCAACCAAGGTCTTTTTCTTAAGGGCGATGTAATAGGAGATGATATCGATTCCGCCCGTCGAAGCGTCGATTTTGAAGCAGATCGCGCAACTTAGCCCCGTGCATACCCCGCCGACCAAAGCTCTCGATAGCAAGCCGCCGTTTTGGGTGATGAATTTAGCGATTTCTTGCATCACGGCGATGTCTTCGATGCTAAGCAACTTGATGAATAAAGATGTCTCGACGACGTTAATCAAGGTGAAAATCGTGAACCTTTTGCCGATTCCAAACCACGCAAGCAAGCACATCGGGGCGTTCAATGCGAAATAAAGGATTGAATAAAGCAAGCTTTCCGGGAAAACGGAGGCCGAAGTGCCTTTACCGTGGATCGCTTCATATATCACTTCGCAAAAAGAAACCACAACCTGCGATACGCCAGACATCCCACCGCTTGCGATCTTCTGAAAATTGAGCGCATCGGTGCTATTCGTAGAGCCAAAAGAGCCGAGGTCCATGAAGCAATTGAATCCAAAGGCAAATATCAAGGCACTCAAGGTGCATAGAACGAGAGAGACGAAAATGTCGATGCCTCTTTTCGCCCACATATGGTCGTATAGCCAATTGGTTCTTTTCTCTTTGTATTCTTCGAATCTTCTCTTGATGTTCATAGCGCGAACATTATAAACATTGGTGCTTCGATTATAAAAGAACAATTGATGAAAAAATAGAGAGCGCATCTATGAAAATTTGCTTTCTATTTAATGAATTTGCAGCGTTTTGCTTAATGAATTCACAAAAATCAAACCGCATCGCAAGAAAAAGCAATAGGCCTTTCGCTTGCGTATTTCACCGTTTCTAATGTGTTCAGGACGTTTTTGAAGCCTGATTCCAGAAAACCGTCTCAATTGCATAAAATGATTTATTGCGGTAGATATTGCGTAATGATATAGTTTAAACACTGTTTCTAAGAAACAGGCTGCTTTCTGTCGGAGGAACTTATGCTTATATTAAAGACAATTGGCTCATTTTTCGTGAAAATATGGCGTTGGATCAAGGAAACCGCCTGGGTTCAGCCGCTTCTCATCGTCGGAGCCATTTTCGCCGTTATCTTCTCCATTCCATCCATCACCAACGCCATCCAAAGCTGGACTAAAACATCGAGCGATTCATGGTTGCTTAACTACCGTGTGTCTTTGGAAGGCGAGATCTATGACGAAGACGCCTCCAACGCTGACAAATTGACCCAAGCCATCTATAAAGCCGATCCCAGCGTCACCGGTTCTTACGAAGTGACAAACGAGGTGACTGCGATAAGAAATGAATACGGTGAAAAATTCTTCCTCGCTTTCGTCAACAGTTCCTCAAGCGACAGCGACACCATAAGCGACGCCTTCCATTTCCTTAGCGACAACTGGGGCAGCTCCTATTACAAGCTGGATTTGCACGACGAAAAGGCGAATCTGCCATTCAATTTCAAAGCCATCTACACCGACGAGGAAAGCTCCAACGACGATGATTTCGAAGCGAAAAACAATCCGAGCGCTTTCGAGAGATATCTTTCCAATCACTCCGATTTGTTCAACACCACCGCTGAAGTCCTCGCCGAACTGCCATACCGCACAAATGCCGGAATCGACGAAACCAAGTACGAAGCTTTCGGACTTGGCAATACAAGCAGCACCCAAACGACCTTAAGCTCTGATTTCCCAAAACCGACGATCGTCCTATGTGACTTCACCGATGCAGCCATCAGCGCTCATCGCGCCGGCGTCTCCGAAATCATCTTCAGCTTGACCGGCGATAGCGATCACGCCCGTGCGCAATTCCTGATGAACATGTGGAATCACCTCGATTCCTATGTCGATTACCCAGACAACAACTTCTTGCAAAGAGCCTAATAACCAAGTCAAGAAAATAGGGACGCCGAGGCGCCCCTTTTCTTTAACCTTATAATATATATTTTATCTATGTTTTCCGTACTTCTCGGCCAAGCGTTCCATAACGATGGGAGGCACAAGCCCTGAGACATCGACGCCGCCTTGATATAGCTCCACTATCGCGCTCGACGAGACGAAAGCCTCTTCGTGACGGGCCATGAAGAAAACCATATCGATATCGGGTGATGCGTATTCGTTTGCGGCCGCCAAAGAGAATTCGTATTCGAAATCGCTTACGGCGCGTAGCCCGCGGATAAGGTGCTTAGCCCCCACTTTCTTCGCGTATTCGACGGTCAAGCCATCGTAATAGTCGACTTTGACGTTGGGGAACCCCTTAACCGCCTCTCTCATCATGTCGAGACGTTCCTCAACGTTAAAACGAGAGCTCTTGGAAGGGTTGACGGCAAGTAACAGCGTCACCTCATCGAATATGGCGGACGCCCTTTTTAAGACGTCGATATGCCCAATGGTTATCGGATCGAAGGATCCGGGATATATTGCTTTCTTCATTTCTGCCTCCAAAGTATCGAGACGGAAGTCCTTCCATATCGATATCGCTTTATCTTTTGGAATCGCCCCATATCGTAATCGGGTTCTTTCCCTTCGTATTCTATAACGATGACGGCGGATTCGTTAAGGCGGTTGTTTAAAAATAGCGATTCGATCGCTTGGCCGTAGAATTCCTTTTTCGCATATGGCGGATCTAGCAAAACAACATCATAAACGGCATCGGTTTCTTCGATGAATTTCGAAAAATCAACGCAGAAAGCCCTTCCTTTCGTTTCTTTTAGCTTAGCCAAATTCATTTCGACGATCTTTTCGGCCTCGCTAGAGGAATCGACGAAATCGCATTTCGAGGCGCCTCGAGAAAGGCACTCTATCCCAAGCGCGCCGCTTCCGGCGAAGAGATCAAGGACGTTTGCGCCCAACAAAAAATCGCCTAGCGCGTTCCCGATGGCCGTCCTTACGATGCTTTTGGTCGGAACGGTCACGCTCATAGGGACGTCTATCTCCCTAGAACGATATACTCCAGAGGCAATCTTAAGCATTTTGGCCTCCGATGCTAAGTATTTTGCGATTGTATGGCCCAAAAAGGATATCGTCTATCTTAAGGGTCAGGTCTTTGACTGTCGTGAAAGCGTCGCTATAGTCCTTCACCAACGGATGGCTGTCGAATTCGAGTTTGGCGGCATATAGCTTCTTCTCGATCTCTTTAACCTCATCATCATGGATATCGTGCGTCGACAAGGCGAGTTCGTAATCCTTGGCTATCGCTTCCATCTTCTTATGAAGCTTTTGGACCTCAAGCGAAGAGGCGGCTATCTTTTCCGTTTCCTCTAGCCTTTTGAAGCGGGGATCTTCCCTCATTGCCTCCTTTAAGGCCGTTAAAGCGTCCATAAGCTCTTTTTTCATACGCTACATTCTAATGAATCGTTTCAATATGTGCTAGAATAGAAAAGTTATGTTACGTATAGTCAAAGACAACAATCCATCCCTCCGCGAACGTTGCGCCGAGGTCAACGTCCCTCTAAGCAAGGAAGACGAGACCCTCTTATATCAGATGCTCGATTATTTGAAGTCCTCGCAAGATCCCGAATACCGAAAGATACACCCCAAAGTCCGTGAAGGCGTCGGATTGGCCGCCCCACAAGTCGGGGTGAACAAAAGGATGCTCGTCATCTATTACCCGGCGGATGCCGAAGGGAAAGAATTCGTGAAACATGGACTCGTTAATCCGAAGATCGTCGCGAATTCCATCAAGAAATGCTATCTTCGCTCAGGCGAAGGCTGCTTATCGGTGGACGAAGAGCACCCGGGATATTCCTATCGCGATTTCAAAGTCACCGTCAAAGCCTATGACGGATTTTTGAAGCAGGATGTCCTTTTCAAGGCCTTCGGATTCGACGCCATCGTCTTGCAACACGAGATCGATCATTTGGATGGCATCCTCTTTTACGACCGAATCGACAAGAAAAACCCCTATAAACAGATTCCCGGAAGCGTTGCCATTTGAAAACGTTCTCTATAGAATATAGCCATCATGAAAAAACATCTTTTCTTACCGGCAACCCTTTTATTGGCGTTGCTTTCGTCTTGCTCTAACGCGGCAAGCAATCACCAGCTTTCCGATTACATTCGCGAGATGTCGAAGGATTCGGATTCCTTTAACATCCTCCAATTGACGGATATTCATTGGAACATGACGACGGACGTCAGGAAGGCGACGGAATACCTAAACACGACAATCAAAGTAGCCAAAGATAAAGCGGGCGGCAAGCTCGACCTCATCGCCGTGACCGGCGATTCATTGTTAGTCGGAACGAAGGAGCTCGCCGATCGGCTGTATTCGTTGATCGATTCTTGGGATATCCCTTTCTTTGTCACCTATGGCAACCACGATCTGCAAGGCCAATGGTCGACTTCCTGGATGAATGAGAACGTAAGCGCCCCTAAACGTCACAATTCCTATTTCGTGAACGTCAATGACAGTATGGAAGGCGAATCGAATTACGTCATCAATTGGAAGAAGGATGGGAAGACGGTGTGGCAGATCTATTCGATCGACACGGGACACTATATCAGCAAAAACCCCATCAAATACGGGTACAATTACATCCATGACGACCAAATAAAATGGTATGAGGAGCAAACCGATTTGGCGAAAGGCGAAGAAAGCGATTATCTCCCCTCCATCGTCTTTGGGCATATTCCACTAGTCGAAGTCGATACCGCTAGGACTAATGCGTTAGAAGCGGCCAAGAATGCGGAAGCCAACGATAACCCAGTTGGTGAGGTGACCGACGGCTATGTCGGCGGATACACTCACGAGAAAGTCGGAAAGAGTTTCATCCCCTCCCGCTTCCACGAGGCGATGAAGACGCATGGCGGCAAGGGCATGTTCTATGGCCATGACCATAGCAATGACTTAGTCACCAAATATGACGGCGTGGTCCTCGGATACGGCGTCAAGGCCAACACCGAGCTATATAGCACGACGATTACGCACGATGGGGAGACGATGACATTGACGGGGGGCGCTTTATACACGCTCAAAACCGATAAGACATTCGACATCGAGCACATTTACATCGACTATAACGACTCAAGCAAAGTCTTTGGTTGGAAGAAGGAGTCCTTATGAAAATCAACAAGAAGCTTTTGATGCTTTTATCAGAAATAGTCCTTGGGATGCTGGTTGGCGTCTCTTTCTTCTACGGCTTCCAATTCTTGGCTGCCGATTTCATGGATTTCTCGCATCTATGGAGAACGGGTCCGGCACTTATCGGGTATACGATGCCTCTATACGTCTTGATCGTCTTGCATCTATATATGCACACCGAAAAATCGCAAAAGAAGCGGCAAATCCTCTTTGGAAATGGGATTGTGCTATCCTCGTTATCCTTGATCTCCTTCCTTTGGGCGAGCGTTTATCTAGGAATCGGGATCTATCCGATGGATGGCGCGCTTAACGCCATGTTCCCACTTGACGTCATGCTCGCCGCTTTCTTATCGCTAGCCATTGGAATCTCGATTCTGGTTTTGGGAATAAGGATGCCGAAAGTGGCGGAAGAGAAAACAAGATTAGGCAAATGGGGAATGACGAAGAAAGTCCTCCATTCCATCTTCTATCCTCTTCTCGCCCTCATCGCCCTTTATGAATTCGGCGGTTTGTTGCTTGGATTAGATTTCGCGAATTACGATTCGCCGAAGTTCGCCTATGGGATACCTGCCTATATTGCGATGCTATTGCCGGCCATCTTCTTATTGCTTCGCGAGATCTTTAGGCTCTATCCGCTCGAAAACGATAAGACCAGACTGATATTCGCTATCGTTTCCTTATCGGTCGGAATCGTGATCGGCGTCTTGCCTTTGTTTATGCTTTTGGCGGATGGCGCCTACGTCGAAACCTGCTTCCACCCCTATTATCCGCTCGACTATATGGGCAGCCTCCGCGTCTCCTTATATCTATGGAGCATCCCAAACGTCTTGGCTCCTTTCTTCTTCTTTCTAAAGCCTGAAATAATGAAAGTGCTTTCATCGAAAAGAGGGTGATTTTTCGTTATTTTCCGCTTTTTCGCCGCTTTTCTTATGGTATATTTAGGACGAAGCGAAAGACCATAAGTTGGTAGCCATCGTTTATTTATGCCTATAGTAGGTAGTTAGGAGTTATTTATGTCAAGATTGGATTCATCGGTGAACATCTTCGCCCTAGGCGGATTAGGAGAGGTCGGAAAGAACACATATTGTTTCGAAAACGACCGCTCGATCATCTTAGTCGACGCCGGCGTCCGTTTCCCCGAGGCCAATCTCCCGGGCGTCGATTACGTCATACCGGATTACACACATCTGAAAAACAACCGCGGGAAGATTCGCGCTTTATTCATAACACATGGCCACGAAGACCATATCGGCGGGATCCCCTTCCTCGTTCGTAGCGTCCATATCCCAGTCATCTACGCACCGCGTTTGGCGGCCGCTTTGATAAGGCATAAGCTAGAGGACGCCAGGATCAAGGACAACATAAAGATCGTCGAATTCGATAGCGACACCGTCGTCCCGATTGGCGACGATTTCCGCGTCTCCTTCTTCCGCGTCACCCATAGCATCCCCGACGCCTATGGCATCTGCATCGACACCAGCGAAGGCCGTATCATCGAAACCGGCGACTTCAAAATCGATTTGACCCCGGTCGGACCGCAATTCGAGCTCGATAAATTGGCTCGTTTCGGCTCCGAAGGCGTCACCCTTTTGATGGCCGATAGCACCAATGCCGAGATCGAAGGCTATACGCCAAGCGAGAAAAACGTCCGCAAAGGCGTCGAAGAGGTCTTCGACAAAGCGATGGGAAGGGTGATCGTAAGCACCTTCTCAAGCAACATCAACCGTATCCAACAAGTGGTTGAGGTCGCCGTCGAGCATAAGAGAAAAATCTGTATCATTGGGCGTTCGATGGAGACTGTCGTTACTATCGCTAGAAAATACGGATATATCAAAATCCCCGACACATCCCTTATTAGCGACGACATGGTCCGTAACTATAGGGCCAACGAAATATGCATCCTCTGCACCGGCTCCCAAGGTGAGGCGATGGCCGCGTTATCGAGAATCGTCAAGGGTGAGCATAAGAACATCAGGATCATCCCTGGCGACACCGTCGTATTCAGCTCCAACCCGATCCCAGGAAACGGAGTTTTGGTCGATAAGCTCGTCAATAACCTCGTCAAGCAAGGCGCAGACGTCAAGCAAAATAGCATCGCTTTCTCCTTGCATAGCTCAGGCCACCCTTCGAGGCAAGAGCTCCGCTTGATGCAACGTCTAACCAAGCCGGCTTATTTCATGCCAGTGCATGGCGAATACCGGATGCTTAAGCTCCATGGCGAGATCGCGATGGACTTAGGGCTCGACAAAGATCACGTCTTCATTTGCGATAACGGCGATATGCTGACGCTAAAAGACGGCAAAGTGACGCGTGGCGGGCATGTGCCAGCCGAGGACGTCTATATCGACGGCAACTTCTTAGATGGGCTATCGAATACCGTAATCCATGATAGGGAAGAGCTTAAAAACGACGGCATGGTCGCGGTGTTGCTTACCATCAATAGCCGTAAGAACGAGCTCGTCGTCCCGCCTGTGATCTACGCAAGAGGCTTTAACGCCGGCGCCGATACCCACGTCATCAGGCACGCGCAGATGCATGCCGAAGAGGCCGTCAAAGAGGTATTGGCAAGCAAAGCGACATTCGGCGACATCAAAACGGCGATCAAAACGACAGTGAGCCACTATATCTACCGCAAAACGGCGCGAAGCCCGATGATAATCCCAGTCATCATGAACATCGGAGGCAACCATTAGTGTTCATCCTCGCAAGCGCCTCGCCCCGTAGGAAGGAGCTTCTAAGGAAATTAATAGATTCCTTCGAGATAATAGTCCCCAACATCGACGAAAGAGCCATCGACGGCTCTTTTTCGCCTAGCGATCTCGCCAAAGAAGAAAGCCGCCTTAAGGCGTACGCGATCCTTTCCTCCCATCCTAACGATGAGATCTTGGCGTGCGACACGATCGTCGTGCTAGAAGGAAAGATACTCGAAAAGCCAAAAAACCGTGCAGAAGCCGTCCGAATGCTCTCTTTCGAAAACGATAAAAGGCAAATCGTCCTTTCTGGATATACCTACGTCGGAAAAGGAAGGGAGATAAGCCGAACCGTCTCGACGGAAGTCTATTTCAATAATCTTTCAAAAGAGCAGATCGAGAGATACGTCGATCTCTTTCGCCCCTTCGATAAAGCGGGCTCTTACGGCATTCAAGACGACTACCCCCTCATAAAGAAAATAGTCGGCTCCTACGATAACGTCATGGGACTTCCGACTGAGGATATAAAGAAGCACGTCTTCAATCGTTAAATAAGGAGCTATACGCTTCTTTCGCGTCGTCTTTTATCACTAACGTCAAAGAGTCGCTTTTTTGGATGAATCCGGCGACGCCTATCTCCTTTAGCTTCTCCTTTTGAATCAAGGAATAATCTTTCAAGGCGACGATGATCCTCGATCCTTTTAGTTCATGCGAGAGGACGTTATCCATGCCGCCTAGCGCTATAGCGCACCCTTCCCTTGAGAAGGCCTTTTTCTTTTTGCCTCTGCTCTTAGAGATAAGATAAGAGATAAGGAAATAAAGAAGGAAGGCAAGAAACACCGCCAAGGTGATGACCCACCATAGATTCGAGAGATAGAAATCGACGGTCCGTGTCAAAAATGTGAACATGGGTCTATAATAGCACCGAGGTAATAAAATGAGCAACGCAATAGAGATTGAAGCGAAAGCATTGGTAAGCAAAGAAGATTACATCAAATTGGCAAATGCCTTCAAGGAATACCCTTCCTATGTCCAAACGAATTATTACATAGACGATGAAAATTCCTTGCTTAGGAAAGAGGGGCTAGGACTAAGAGTAAGGGAAAAAGGCGATTTATACGAAATGACGCTCAAAACCCCATTAAGCCAAGGGCTACTCGAAAAGAATTGCCCATGGTCGAAGGAAACCTTCTTGGCCTTTAAAGATAACGGCATCTTCCCGGAAGGGGACATCAAGCGCTTCTTGACGATGATGGATATCGACACGAACACTTTGCATATAAGGACTTCCTTAACGACGAAAAGAATCGATGCCCCATATAAGGAAGGGAAGCTATCAATCGACGAAAACCACTACTCCGACTTGGTCGATTACGAAGTCGAGCTTGAGCACAACAATGAGCGAGATGCCGAAGATAACCTAAAAGAGCTACTTGAATCCTATGGCATACCGTTTGAGCTAAACAAGCGCACGAAAGTGGCCCGCGCGCTAGACGCATTAGAAAATAAGTAACAGCCACTATCTTCGACAATTATTTGATTCTATCTTTCGCGGCTGGGCAAGTCTGGTATTTTTCGCAAGTCTCATCGCAAGAGGATTCGGCTAGTCTCCTCGCTCTGGGGATGAAAGTCCTTATCTCCTCTTCGTTATAGCCAACCTGAACTTGTCTATCGGAGACGATGATGGGGCGACGAAGGACGCTAGGATGCTCACGGATAAAGGAGATGAGCTCAGAAATGGTCATATTGTCGAAATCGATGTCGTTTTCGGAGACTATCTTGCTTCTTGGCGAGATTATCTCATCGGTTCCGTCGATCGATTTGGAGATGATCTCCTTCAAATCGGAAACGCTTAAAGAGCCGGAGAATATATCCTTGTCTTGGTGAGGTATCTTTTGCTCATCGAACCATTTCCTCACCTTGCGGCAAGAGGAGCAACTTGGCGAATAATAAATCTTGATCATGTCTAGATTTTATCATTCTTAGGCAATAAGCAAAAACACACATTTTCAAAACAAACGATTGCAAAGGGCTACGAGCGGCGAAAACTGTTTTTTGTGCCATGGATCAATCGATTGCATTGCAATTAAGCGATGAAGATATAATTAGACCCTTTATTCCATGTAGCTTACCAATTTTCCCGACGCATTTATCGAGACGAAAAGGCTCCCATTCCCTTTTGCCCGTGCACGTGCGTGGTCTCGCGAGTATAATGTAACGTGTTTGAGCAGGAATCATCTATGGAAAGAATACTATCGGCGATCAAGCCAACCGGAAAATTGACGTTAGGTAACTATATAGGCGCCTTAAGGCATTTCAAAGAATACCAAGACCAAGGAGAGGTCTATATATTCGTCGCGGATTTGCACGCTTTGACGATGCCGATCGATCCGAAAGAGCTTCATGACAACACCATCGACATCGCATCCTTCTATTTGGCCAGTGGATTAGACCCGAAGAAGACGACGATCTTCCTCCAATCCAGCGTAAGCGAGCACGCAGAGCTCAATGCGATCGTCCAGAACTACCTATACATGGGCGAACTTCGCAGGATGACCCAGTTCAAAGACAAATGCAGCAAGATGAACGACGCCGAGATAGGCTTAGGGATCTTCGCCTATCCTGTTTTGATGGCGGCCGACATCATTCTCTATGACGCCGACATAGTCCCCGTCGGAAACGATCAAGTCCAGCACGTCGAATTGACAAGGGACCTGGTACACCGCTTCAACGCCAAATTCGGGGAAGTCTTCAAGATGCCGAAAGCCGTCTCCCCCAAAGTCGGCGCCCGCATCATGTCTTTATCCGATCCGACAAAGAAGATGAGCAAGAGCGATCCGAAAGGAGACATCTTCCTCACCGACGACTTCGCCGTCATTAGAAAAAAGATAATGTCTGCGAAGACCGACATGCTCGCAAACGTCCATTATGACCCAATCAATCAGCCTGGCGTATCCAATTTATTGACCATCTACGCCTCTTTATCCGATATCTCAATCGAAGAGGCGGAAAAACGCTTCGCCGATTGCAAGATGTATGGCGAATTCAAGAAAGCGGTCGCCGATAAAGTGATAGAAGAACTGACGCCATTTAAGGAAAGATATGAGCAGATAAAGAACGACAAAATATATCTTGATGTCCTTCGAGAAGGCGCCAAAAAAGCGAAAATCATTGCAAATCGCACATTAAAACGCGCACAGAAAGCCGTCGGACTCCTCTCCATCGATGATTAAGAAGAAACTAATCGCCATCGACTTGGATGGCACTTTATTGACTAGCGATTATAAAATAACAGACTATTCGCTAGACGTTTTAAGCCGCTTAAGCGAAATGGGTCACGCGATCGTCTTGGCAAGTGGCAGGCCTTTAAGAAACATCATCCCCTATTATCATCATCTTGGCTTAAAGACTCCTTTAATCGCCTATAATGGGCTATTGACGCTCAATCCTAGCGACCCCTCTTTCCCAAAAACCGAGCGAAGGATATCAAAAGACCTCTTAAAGGACATAGCAGACAAATACGAAGATAGGCTCACTAACTATCTCTTCGAAAGCGATGACTCCTCCTTATATCTAAAGAAAGACGAGCCTATCCTTAACCCTTTCTTCCCATATGACGATAGCAACCGCAAGAGCTTAGAAGAGGTATTGAGCAAAGACCCCTATATCGCCGTCTTCGAAGCGGATAAAGACCTCGAAGACATATTGGAAAAGGAAATAGAAGCCGTTAAGCCATATCGATATAGAAGATGGAATAAGATGCCGTATTCTGAGATCTATATAGACGGCCAGGATAAGGGCGCGGCCCTAATAGACTTAGCGAAATATATGGGAATATCAAGCGATGATGTGATTGCCTTCGGAGATGGCGATAACGACGATTCGATGATATCCTTCGCTAAGCTTGGCTATGCCATAAAGGGTGCCAAATCGGAGATGCTAAAAGAAAAGCATCCGTTGACTCTTGATGACAACGATCACGACGGCGTCGCTAAAACATTAGAAGCGATGTTGCTCAAATAGGATATTTTAGAAACTATCGATATTTACTGATGTTTTTCTTTTAAAACGCCAAATGCCTCAAAAATTTTCGTCCAAATACCTCAATTGTAACGTTTTGGCAT
>CAZCCJ010000006.1:5413-85974 GCA_964497235.1 uncultured Staphylococcaceae bacterium | reverse complement strand
TTTTGACCAATATTTTCAAATAATTTTGACCCGTTTTTTCAAAAAATTTTGACCGATATTTTCATTTTTGATTGATCAATTTTTTTAAAAATCCATCAAAAAAAGAATCATGAAACCCAATAAAGAAAGAATTCGCGTTAAATCATACAATCGGCAAAAAATAGATTTTATCGGTGAATTGAAGCTAAATTCTCAATAATCGTTTTTTAGCCGCAAAACGCTAAAAAAGCAAACGATCGACATGAGCATCATCGAAATCGGCTCCAATAAGGAGAAGAAGATATCGATCGAAGCCATCGTGACGTAATAGAAATAAGCGTAATAGAAGACGACTAGCCCATTGCTTAATATCACGAATATCATGAATAAGAGCGCCCATAGCCGCACCATCTCGTATTTGGCGTAGCGAGAAGTCAGATATTGCCTCGTTCTAACGTAACAAAATATCCCTGTCGCAAGCGCCATTATGGAGCCTATCAAAAGAACGACGGAAACGACGATCGACACGGGATCTCCGCTCGAGGAGACGATAATCGTATCGACGAACATGTTTATGGCGGCATATCCGAAATCCCATAAGACGTAGATTATGAAGAGAAGCATCCCTCGATATGCGAGGCTCGTTCCATTAAGGTTGCCATAGAACAAATATCCATATGCCAAAGCGAGCAATAAGAAGTTGATGAGCTCCGAAACGGCGCTGACCGGAGAAATGCTCTCGGCGTTGGAATAGCACATCACATCAATGATGAAAGAAGCGATGAGAAAGGCCAAACCGATACAAGAAAGGACGATGGCCACGTATTTTTTGTAATTATTGAGGAAACGCTGCTTCCAAAGTGGGTGCTTCATACCAAAAAGAAGATACCGCAAAAGAAAAGGAAATAAAATCTATTTATGCCTGCTCGAGGAAAAACGATACAAAGCGACGTCTTCTTTCTCTGGGATGCCCGCTTTATACATCGCGGTGAGAACTTGCTCCTCCGGCGTTTTTATTCCTGGTATATCAGGCAACAATGCGCCTCTTTTCTCGCCGTATTCCACCACCACGCCATAGATCTTCGGATCCAAATCAGTCACCGACAGAATCGGAATCGGAGAAGAGAGGACGTCAACCGTGATGCTTAGCAAAGGAAGTTCTTCTTTTCTCACTTTAGGAAAGCGGGTGTCTAGCGAAGCGCTAGCCACCGCCGAAGCGATGATCTCGCTTCCGAGATTCTTCCTCATCGGCCTAATCGAGCCCATGCAACCGCGTATCTCGCCATCTTTATGAAGCGTTACGAAAACGCCGGCTTTTTTGGTGAAGAACACCTTGGGCCAATCCTCATCCAAAGTCGGCATTTTTCCCGTCGTCACATACCGTTCTATCGCCGTTCGCGCGAGTTTTGCATAGATATCGGAGTTTTCTATCTCTTTCTTCACCGAGAAACTCTGTTTGGAGCGATATAACTCCAAATAGGCGCGAGAAGGATCTTCGCCCTTGACGTCGTATTCGAGCGCGCCATAGCCGATTCCAGCGGAATCTTCGTAGCTTAATTTCGTCGCTTTGACGGATAAACGGTCGAGAATCCCGGCCATCAAGCAAAAAGCGCGGTGCCCACATTCCTCCGCTTCGGCGAGCATTTCTTTATTGAAACTCAACAACTCGCCGAAATTGGCATCGGAAAGGACTTTCATGATCTGCGTATCGTATGAAAGGGCGGTTGAATGATGCGTATTGGGTTCGCCCTTTTCGATGAGGTGAGACAAATCTCCGCTTGCGACGACGACGACCCGTTTGCCAAGTTTGTCGATGGCTTCCTGAACGATTTGTCCAAAACGGTAATGCTCGCTTAAGGACAAACCACTGACGCCAAGACGCAGGGCTTTGAAGTTTCTATACCTTTTATTTATATAGTAGAGAGGCACCATCGTACCATGATCCAAATATATTTCCTCTCCCCCGTCGACGCCGGCCGGGAAGGAGAAATCATTGGCCAAAGACGTCGCGGCCCCGATCAATTGTCGGTCGTAAAAAAGGCGGAAGTTAACGTTCGGAGCTTTGTATTCGGCGAATGACCCCATGGCCACTTCGCCATCGGCAATTTGAAAGTAATCACTATAGCTTTCAGCGTGCGGGGAAATGAAAACGATGGCCTCGGGGGCTAAGGAAGCTATTTTTTCGGAAACCTTCTCCAAAGACTCGATGGTCTTCGCGATCGTCTTCTCTCTTCCTTTTCCTATCTCCGGTATCGCGAGTGGCGGATGAGGCAATATGAAGCTAGCTAAAATTGGCATAGATTTCTTATAGCACAAATCGAGATGAATATGAAAACGAATTGTCCAATATCAAAGAATGAAAGATTTCAAAAAATGAATGCAAAACCCAATCGTTTTTCAAAAATAACCGCATTTTGCAACGTTTTTTCAAAACAATTCTTTTTTTAGGAAGACACTGTCGAGTTCGGTGATCTTACGAATCGGTTTGCAAGGTGAGCCATAGCACAAATAACCATCCGGCATATCGCGAGTGACAACGCTTCCAGCGCCGATAACGCAGCCATCACCTATATGCACTCCACCTATCACCGTGACGTTCCCCGCGAACCAACAGCCATTACCGATGGTTATCGGTTTCCCATATTCGTCATCGCTAAAGCCGTTTTTGCCCAAATGCATCTTTCTTTCCTCGTTAAGCAAAGGATGCATCGGGGTGTATAGAGAGCAATTCGGTCCAAAGAAAACATCGTCGCCGATTTTCACTGGACATATATCCAAGACGACGAAATTGAAATTGGCATAGCAATTCTTCCCAAACGTCGTGTTGATTCCATAATCGAATTGGATGGGGCCTTGGAGATATAAGCCTTCCCCTCCTCCCATCAATTCGTCCAATATTCCTTTTCTTGAAACCGCATCGGTTTCCTGTATCTGATTATATTTTTGGCATAACAAATGGGCTTTTTGCCTAAGAGAAAGCAATTCTGGATCGTTTGGATCGTAGAGTTTGCCCGCTACCATCTTTTCTTTTTCGTTCATATGACAACGGAAAGTATAACTATGCACAGGCGAAACGCAAGCGAGAAAGGCACCTCAACAATAAAAACAGCGAGCACACGTCTTGAACAAAAAAGACGGATTTCACCTACGCTCAGTCAATATTTGACACATTCTTTCTATCGAGCGATCTCCAATGCCGGCTTTCTTAGCGATAATCGACAAATTCTTTTCGACGACAGAAACGACCGTCGCAATATATTTCTCTCCATCCGCTCGGCTGACGCCATAGTAAAAAGACGTATCCAAAGCCAGATTAAAATCAAGCAATGAACTATTTTCCATAATATTTAACGAAAGGCACGACCCATCTGGATTCGGATTTATATCGTAGGCCGGAGATAAAATCCAGCCCTTTCGGCTCCAAATAAAGCCGTGATTTCTCAAATGATCATCTGTATTTTTGATGGCAATATTGAAAACGATTCTTCTCCAAAGCTCTTTTGCGTCCTCTTTCGGCATAGCACCGAAAGATAACAAAAATTCCAAAAGATCCAAATAGCTGCATTCATTTGATTCGCCGTCTTCCTTCCCTAATATGGTCATGGCGGATGCAAAGTGAATTCTTTTGTCGGCATCGCGGTCAAACCTTTTAGAGATGTAGGTGCTTCCATAATTAGAAAATTTGCAAAGTTTCGCTTCTGGCGTCTTTAGACCGCACAAGACGGCTAGCTCATGAGCGACATATTCCCAAGCACCCACATCTTCTTCGTCGTTTTTGGACGGAAACTTCGCTATCCAGAGATTTCCGTTTTCATCAACGACGTTGGCCTTTGGACGAGCACCGCCAAGAGAAGACCCAGGCGATAGCAGCAATTCTAAATTGGTGCTAAGTTCATCGTCGTTTTCAAATCCAATTGATGCATTCTCGAGCTCACGCAGCCTTATCATTGGCGGCACGCTGCCATCGGAAGTGGAAAGAAAAGGACCATCTTTATCGGTTTTGAATCTCAATCCGCCAATTCTCGTAGCATCATTGACTCCAAGAAGAAAATCGCTTTCCAGAAGCGTAACCGCAGGGCGATTCTCTTTTTTCGCCACGATTGCCTCATTGCGTTTCAATAGAGTTCTGCCCCATCTATCGGGGGATGAATCGGCAAAAACGCCGAACTGTTTCTTATCCAAAGGCAAATATTGTCGACCTTCATATCCATGCAGAAATGGATCTAATTCCATTCCATCGTGCGCTAGAAGCCAAGATCGATCATAGCAAAAAGAGAACGTTTCTTCGCCTCTAATGACCTCGGAAAATAAACAGCCCATATACAAGGGCTCGTCGTCGGAAAACGAATCATAAACGTATATAGTTTTGTCCTTATGCGAATCCATCATTTGCCACTCGCTCTTTTTTTATCGGATATCTTCAAGTCCAATAGTCTATGACCGAGTTCGTCGTCTTTCGCCACCAAAAGCAAATCCTTATCGAGGCCGCCGAGCGCTAAAAGAACGCGTGCATAGTGTCCAATCGCCACAGACGGGTTTCCTTTTTCAATCGCCCAGAGGGTGCTGCGGCTGATGCCGGCTCTTTCCGCGACCAACGTGGCGCTTAAATCGCGCCTTAACCTGGCCAATTTAATCTGCTCACCCATTTGTGAGAGCATTTTCTTCGAATTCGGCAATAATACAACTTCTCTTTGCATACCTATGTTTAATACTATAAACAATAATCTATATTTTGTCAAAATTATAAAACATTATAATTATCATATTTTCAAAACTGATGTTCCAAAAATCTATAGTATCACAAATAATTCCGTCGGACAGCGAAAAATCATTAAGGCAAAATGCAAATGTGCAATGACAAAAAACAAATAAAGAGGGTCGACTAAGCGTTTTCTTTCACGAAAGTCTCTAATTCATCACGATGCTTAAGAATGTCTTTGAATAAAGCGAGTTGGCATAAAGCGCGCACTTTGTTATGCTCTGGATAACCGATCGCGAAATAAGTGTCGCCATTCAAATAGTCGCCCATAAAGCGCAAGACGAGCTCGTAAGTCATCTTGAGATATCCATAAACGAGGTTTTTCTTGGTGTCTTCGTCAACGAAGGTTTTCGCTTCGGAGAGATATCCTTTCATGAAGGCTTTGAAGAATTCGACGTTGACGCCGACCTTCGATAGATCCGGCTCATCTTCGTCCGATTTCGCCGCCGCGCTTCTTAAGGCGTCACCGACATCATCCGGCAAATAGCCGGGCATGATGGTATCGAAATCGATAAGGCAAAGAGCTTTGTCTTCGTCCTTCTCATAAAGGATATTCGGAATCTTCGGATCGTTATGCGTGACATGAAGAGACAATTTGCCATACGGCTTCGCATAATCCTTGTAGCCGATGGTCTCTTCCACCGCTTCTTTGACATTCGCCAAACGTCCCGCTTTATCGTCATTGACCGCTTTGATGAAATCGTTATAACGGCTTTCGGTATCGTGAAAATGGGGAATCGTCTCTTTGAGCTTGTCGGCCGGATAATCGGACAAATCGCTCTCGAAACGACCCAAAACCTTGCCGGCTTCGTATACGATATCGGCATTTTCGGCATATAAAATGGTGCGAGAATTCTTGACTTCGATATAGGCGCGCCAACGGTCTCCGGCATCGTCAATGTATGTGTTGCCGTTGTTTTTGACCGGAATCAAAACCAAACATTCACGGCTAGGAACGCCGCCTCTTTCCTTGATCTTGGAGATTAGGACATCGCTTACCCCACGAATGTTCGACATGACGGCTTCAGGATCCTTGAAGACATCGCCATTGAGGCGCTGAAGGATATATTTCCCCTTCGTCGTCACGATGTGATAAGTATTGTTAAGGTGACCGCTATGTTCATCGAGACAATCGATGACATCGCCTTCGAAAGTAAATTTGTTAGCCACTTCCAGGACTTTTGCTTTGCTAAGTTTTCGCATATGGCGAAATTATAGTATCAAAAAAGAATGAATGACAACATTTTTGCCAATCGAGCGGAATATGTATGGATTTTGCAACGATTTTCCGTTTTTTGTTTTCTCCTAACCACATGATCCAAAATTCCCTAAGCCCCACCCAAAACACCCAATGGAAAAGAGCAAAAGCGCAAGAGTGGCGACACTCATTGTAAAAAAGCCTCCTTTTCGTGCTAAACTTTCTATCATAGCCGATAGGAGATAAATATGAGCATCGCAACCGAAGCCGAAAAAAAGGAAATTCTCAAAAATAAAGCAGCGCCGAAGGAAGAACCGAAAAAACGCCACCACGGGTGGGTAGTTGCATTGATAATCATACTTTTGATCATCGCCTTGCCTATCGCGTGCCTATACATATTTATATATGATGCCAGCAGCGCGAGAGAGGCGCCCGAATACGACCTAGATACCGCTTTGAAGCAAAAATCCGTGTTGGCGATAGATGAGGAAAGGGCGAATAGCGACCTCATCGACGCCTCCTTTGACGAAAACGATTTCCGTGGGATCTTGGCGAAAGCCTTAGAAAAGAAAGAAGGCGAAGGAGAGAAAGAGAATAAGAACGGCCTCTCAAATTATCTAAGCGGAGTCGACGTACGAATCGAAGACAATCGTTTCTCCTTTGAAATATATATCGCCAACCTTCCCGTCAATTTCAAAACGAAACTGACGATCACCGCCGATTTCAAACAAGCCGACGACGGTTATGTCTTTAATATAGTCGATCTCAAAATCGGCAAAATCAGCACAGGAACCTCGGCCTTTGGCATAGCCGCCAAATACATAAACGACGACTCCATCAATGAAGCTTTCGCAAATGAAGGCGTCCACGTCACTTGCAAACTAGGCGAAGGAGCCATCTATTATCCAAAGGCCAACTTGGAAAAAGACGTCTTAGACTTCTTGAAGAAAGGCTTTGGTGACGACGACAATCTCTACACGGCCGTTTTGAATGAGTTTTTGGATCTGAACATCTTCACCGTCAAAATGAAAGACAACGCCTTGACGGCCGAATTCAACGTCGAATCGATCAAAGACAACAAAGACTACCTGACCCCTAGCAAAAACATCACTCTCACAACGAACGATTTCGCCTCATATCGCGACAAAACGATGACGCTCATAAACGCCGAAGGATCGGGATTCGATGCCGCTTATCCATATAGTTCATACGTCATGGAGTATTTGATCAGAGGGTACGATGGTGTGAGCGAAGAAACACAAAAATACATCAAAGACAAAGACTTCTCTGCCTTGGAATCACCAAAAATCATAGATGTCACCGCCTATAAGGGCGCCGAAATAATCCCAGCCAACATCGATTTGCAGACATTGCTAGACAGCAAAGCCACCGAATTCATAGCCGGAGGCGTCAAAGTCACCGAAACAGAACTAAACGCCATGTTCCAAAACACCCCTTTGATTGGCAAAACATTCATGACAACTGCGCTATTCGGTGACAAATACAAAGGCTCTTTCGCCACCGTCAACAATTTCTATTCCAACATAACCGACGAAAAGATATCCTTCGTCTTCACCGTCAACATCGGCGGCGCCGAAATTCCCTTCGTCTTGAATTTCAAGGATGCCAAAAATACCACTGATGCAGTAATCACCCTCAAAAAAGACGAATTCTATATCGGCGATAAAATCGTATCCGACGATTTGAGCGAAACCCTCTTCGATACGCTCGCCGACACGCTCGAAAATGAGGAGTGGATCGCCGCTGACACCGAAGCGGAAACAATAAAAATAAAGGGCATAATGAACCCGGCCAGGAATAAGGTCACCACCATCGTCGTTCCACCTCTTAACAGCACTAAAGCCACATTACACGGCTCTTCAATAAGCGACGAAGGATATATGTTCTTCGAAACGACGGTCTCGTTGGGCCAATAAATATATGAAATGGAAATTAAAAGAGGTTTCGCAAGAAACGTCGCACCCTTTTCTCAATTTTTTTACCCTTACGTATGAAGTAGACAACAAACCAAACTACAAATATTTCTTGGCCAGCAGGCATAGCAAAGACAATCTTTTGCCATGCGTGCATAACCTCGATAAACCGGATGGAGTTCTTATCCTTCTCTATTATTTGGACGATGCAGGCAAAGTCAGTTTCTTGCTGACTAAGCAATTTAGGCCAGCCATGGGAACTTACGTTTATAGCATGCCGGCCGGATTGATGGACAAAGACGACAAAAGCATATCTGATGTAGCCAAAAGAGAAGCCCTCGAAGAGGCGGGAGCCAATATCGATGATATAGAGATAATATCCGAAGGCGGACCCACAAGCAGCGGGCTTTCCGACGAAACGAATGCGATAGTCTTGGCTCGAATCACCTCTTTCGACAAACAAAAGCTCGAAGAATACGAAGATATCCAAACGAAGCTCATTCCGAGAGACGAGGCGCTGGAACTACTAAAAAGAAAGGATCTTTTCTTCTCAAACGACGTTCGATTGGCGATTATGTATCTATCGCTTCGCTTCGACAAATAAAAGAGATTAATAAAGTATCTTCTCGAAGACCGGAGTCGGTTCGTTTTCGACGTCGACGCTAGAGATAACAATCGGCGTGATCGGCCTATCGCTACGAGTTTTCGGCTGTTTGGCTATCTTATCCACCACTTCCATGCCGGAAACGACTTTTCCAAAAGCGGCATATTGCCCATCAAGGAAATCATCGTTGGCATCGCAAATAAAGAATTGGGAGCCTGCGCTATCAAAATCTTGGCTTCTGGCCATGGAAATGACGCCACGCGAATGTTTCAAGTGATTAGGAACCCCATTTACGGTGAATTCACCTTTGATGGAATAGCCCGGGCCACCCATGCCATTGCCTAACGGGTCCCCGCCCTGAATCATGAATCCTTTGATGATTCTATGGAATGTCAATCCGTTATAGAAGCCTTTCGAACAAAGCTCAACAAAATTAGCGGCCGATATCGGAGCGTTCTTATAATCCATCTCCAAAACGATGTCGCCATACTCTTCGATATGTAATGTGATCATGTTGTCTCTCCTTATATAAACGCGAGAATTATAGCAAAACATACCGAATAATATCGTCTTAGTTAATTGACATAATTATGGCAAAGCAATGACAAAATCATTCTGCTTATATTTTTGATATGTTTTTCATAATTTTTTCTGAAAATATTTTCTCAAAAACTCGAAAAGCTTCTCTTTTTCATCTCTTTAAGTAAATGAAAAACCGATTTTTCGTTTGTTTTATGCCATTACTAATATAGTTGCTTTTTAATGAATAATTTTCATTTTAAATAGAGCGTCATCCATCTAATCGGTTTAACGCGTTTTCGTTTTTTGATTGACAAAAACACAAACTATGACTTTCGTTTTTTGATTGACAATGTTTATCTTTTACGCATTCCAATCCTTGCTCAGCCGTTTTCGCTCAAGCGCTAGTCCAATGCGATAACGCTCATTCGTTAAGTTTGCTTTTCTTATAAAAGAAAAGTATATTGTCTTGCGAAAACACTTATGGCAATTTTAGACAAGAGAAAAAAGAAAAAGAAAACGCAGGGTTCGGATGAATACATATTGGAAGTATCCAACCTCGTAAAAAAATACGGCAACTTCGTCGCGGTCGATGGCATATCGTTTAAAGTCAAGAAAGGATCGTTATTCGCCTTCTTGGGTTTAAATGGCGCCGGCAAAAGCACCACTATCAATATCATCACTTCGATTTTGGCCAAAACAGACGGTGTCGTAAAAGTCGGTGGCTATGATCTGGATCTTCAATCGGAAGAGATCAAATATTTAATTGGCATCGTCTTCCAAAATAGCGTGCTCGACCCTCTCCTCACTCCAAAAGAGAATCTAAGAATCCGTGCTGGGTTCTACGGCATAAAAGGCGAAGAATGGCGGAAACGGGAAGCGTATCTAAAGGAAATGCTTGACTTGGATGCCTTCTATAACAGACCTCTTGGAAAATTATCTGGCGGGCAAAAAAGACGAGTCGATATCGCTCGCGCCATGATCCATGACCCAAAACTCTTGATACTAGACGAGCCGACCACTGGATTAGATCCCCAAACGCGCCTTTCAGTATGGAACTTGGTAAATTCGTTAAGGGCCAAAACGGGAATGACAGTCTTCTTAACCACCCACTATATGGAAGAGGCCGAGAAAGCGACATACGTCGTGATAATGGATAAAGGAAAAATCATCGCAACAGGCACACCGACGGAACTTAAGAATGCCTATTCGAGCGATTACATCCTTTTATACGCGCCCATAAGCGAAGAAATCAGCGCCACGCTCGATAAAGAAAACATCAAATATTCATATAACCGCGATGGAAAATACTATCGAATCCACGTCAAAGATTCGAATGAAGCCGTCTTGTTCTTAAAAAACCATGCCAATATCGTCAAGGATTTCGAAGTGGAAAAGGGCTCGATGGACGACGTTTTCTTAAACGTGACCGGCATCAAAGGCGCGATCGAGGGGGACAAATGATGGAACAAGTCATTAAGAAAAGCCATAACCAACTGTCCGCGTTCGCATCTTTGACCAAACGTCACCTCAAAGTCTTCTTCAAGAACATCCCGACCGTCATATTCACGATGATGGTCCCTTTGACGATTTTCGCTGTTTATCTGATCTTTTTGCGCCAAGTCCAGTTAGAACAAATCCAAAATTTCTATAGCGGCTACGCCTCTTTGTCGGAAGAGATGCAAAACAAGATCTCCGCGTTGGCGGATAGCTGGATGATCTCCGGCGTTTTGGGGGTAAGTTGCGTCACCGTGTCGATGAATTGCCAATATATCATGGTCAAAGACAAGGAGAATATGCTTAACAGAGATATGATAAGCTCTCCGATAAACTCGAACGTCATCATGTTCAGTTATTTCGCATTCAACATAATCGTGACGTTCTTGATAAACCTATTGGTCTTCTTCATTTCCCTAATCGTCCTCGTTTGCTATGGTGCATACCTGATATCCATTTTGGATTTCTTCGCGCTCATCGGCGTTTTGCTATATAGCACGATAACCGCGGCTCTTTTCTCTTTCTTGGTCGCAAGCTTCGTGAACACCGAAGCGGTCATGTCGCCAATCATCGCCATATGTTGTGCGGCCATCGGCTTCCTTATCGGCGCCTATTTACCAAACAACATGATGCCATCTTACATAAACAACCTAACCGGCTTCTTCCCCGGCACCTATAGCGTGGGCCTCTTCAGGAACTTCTTGATGCATGGCCAAGTCGAACAAATATTGGCCAACGGATCGATCGCCGATTCCGATTCGCTGATATCGGCATTAGGCGAGCAATTCAACATCTTCCAAAACGAAGCGGGCGGAGTCTATGTCTCCGTTTCCTTCTTCGGCCTTCCGATCAACTCCGGGAACATGGTTCTCGTTATGTTCATCTTCATCGTCGCCTTCTTAATCGCCGATCTTATCGTCCTACACTTCAAAAAATTCTGCGCTTTGAATAAGACGGCGTTAAAAAAAGTCAAAAAAGACATCGAAGAGAAGATGGAAGAAAACGATTGACGTCAAAAATAGCTTTTGCTTCAAACGACTGAATTCGAAAATCAAAACCTGCTTTTATAGCACAAATATTCTCTAGAAGTTTCCAGCGTCACCGAGGAGCCAATCGAGCGCATTGATTTTTCTTATGCCATCATAATCGACTTCGGGGTCTTCGTCCAAAGTCAGAATAAACTTCGGATAATGGTCGTTTATGCCTCGCAAAGGCTTTAGTTCTCTTTCTAACGTTTTGGGATCGCGAACAGTCATTGCGACTTGGAAGTACGCGATTTTTTTGTTATTCATCGCAACGAAATCGACTTCCATATCATCGACTTTCCCGACATAGACATCGTAGCCTCTGCGCAATAGCTCCAGATATACAACATTTTCCAAAACGTGCCCGACATCAATCGAGCGAAAACCTAACAGCGCATATCTCAAACCAATGTCTACCACATAGTATTTTTCGAGGGTTTTCAAATATTGCTTTCCTTTTATGTTGTAGCGGTTCGCTTTATACAAAATAAAGCTTTCGGTCAACCCGCTTATGAATTTCTCGACAGTTTTCACATCGATTTTTCTTCCATCAGAAGTCATGGTGTCCGCTATTTTTTTCGTGGATAACGGGCTTCCGATGTTATCGAACATGAACCTAGTGACACTTTCGAACATAGGGATATCGGATATTTTCTTTCTGGTAACGATGTCCTTCACAATCACAGTGTTATAAATTGCGTCAAGGTATGATTTTATCTGAGCCTCTTGATTCCTTAACTCCAATGTATAAGGAAATGAACTGTTTTCGATGTAATCGATATATTTTCTCGAAAGATCTTTTTTGTCGCCGGTGGTCGAAACGTATTCCGCGAAAGAAAGAGGCAGCATAGAAATCTCGACATAACGACCTGAAAGCAATGTCGCTATCTCGCCGGATAACATATAGGCGTTGGAACCGGTGATATAGATATCAATATTGCTCTTTATGAATAAGCTATCGATAATCCTTGGGAAATCGTCGACATGTTGAATTTCATCGAGAAATATATAGTTTCGCTCACCGACGACAAGCTTGCTTTTTATGTAATCGTATAGTCTGTCCGGTTTCCGCAGATCATAGAAATCATAATCCTCGAAATTGATGGAAATTATGTTTTTTTCGTTAATTCCGGTTTGCAGCAAATAATCTTTGAAAATCTCCATTAAAGTGGATTTCCCGCACCTTCTTACCCCAGTTATCACCTTTATGATTTTCTTATCCTTGAGCGAGATTAATTTATCCAGATACTCTTTTCTTTTTATAATCATAAAATTCCCCTATGATGCTAAATGTATTTCATCGAATAACTTTATTGTTGTCAATACTTTTTGGAATCAAATCCAAAAACTTCATGTTTTTCCATACTTTTTGGAATCAAATCCAAAAACTTTTCAATATAAGCCAGTCTTCATTTGGCCATTTATCGAATTCGAGGACACAAAAACTCCGATAATATTCCTTAATTCTCATTTTAGATTCGTTTCGTTATCTATTTTTCGAATCTATTATCATATTTATATAAGAAGGGATAGCTGTTTCGAAATCCGGCCCGTATAAAAGCCCGTTTTTCTCGTTTGCATTCGTTATCCCGATTGCTTCATGCACGTAATCGTGAGCGATTCGAAGTGCGGTTTCAAAAGACAAATCATTAGATAAAGCGCCGACGAACGCGCTGGCGAAAAGATCTCCGGTGCCATGGAACCTCCCAGGATGGCATGGCGTCTTGTATGATCCGGATGATCCATTATCCATGTATCTATCCTCGATTTCTCCGTCGTCGTTTTCTAGTCCGCTGACGATGACTTTCTTAGGCCCTAGCGAAGAGATGTCGCTTAATAGCTTCTCGCAAAAGCAATGCGGAATATCCTTCGTTTCCTTAGGGAAAGGTAGAGACGATAGCAAGCACGCTTCGGTGAGATTCGGTATTGCGATATCGGAGACTCCGATCAATTTCCTCATCCAATCGACATGCTCGTTAAGAAATCCAGGATAAAGTTTCCCATTATCAGCCATCGCGGGATCTACTATCACAACGGTATTTTTCTTCTTGAAGCGTCTAATGATATCGATGACTATGGGTATTTGCTTAGTCGATAGATAACCGGTGTAGATATAGTCGAAATCATCGCAATATCCTTTCCATTTCTCGATCGTTTCCATCATCTCATCGGTAAGATCATGAAAAGTCCAAGACGGGAAAGCGGTGTGATTCGATAGCACGGCCGTAGGGATTGCGACGCACTCAAGGCCGGCCGCGCTTAAAGTTGGAATGGCGACAGTCAATGAACAACGCCCTAAACAGCTGAAATCCTGAATGGTGAGAACTCTTTTTTCCATCTACTCATTTCCTTTCTTGACCGTTTGGTAGGTGCTATAGATGACATCCAATATATTCGAATAACCGAATGTCTTTTTATAAACGATGTTCGTTTCGCGAATCATGCTTAGATTTTCAATCGGAAGCGCGACTATCTTATTCTTTTTTATTTCGTCTAGGCAAGCGCTTCGGGCGAGAATCGATATGCCAAGATTCTGCCTGACTAACGTCTTGATGGTATCGATGTTGTCGACTTCGAGAATGATGTTGAAATCGCTCGCCGATTGATTGATCGAAACCAATGTGCTCTCGAATTGCATGCGGGTGGCGCTGTCAGGAAGGCGGAGGATCATCTTCTCTTTCTTCAAATCCTCGACCGTCAATGCAGATTTCTTTGCAAGTTCGTTCTCTTTCGACAAGATGCATACGAGCGAATCGGTGTCGAGAAGCAAGGAATTGAAGCGATCTGGATTCGCACGGTCTTCCAAAATCGCCATATCAATCTCATAATTATCCAACATCTCATAAAGTTTCTTTATGGTTTCAGTAATAACCGTTATGTTCATATTCTCCATGAGGGTGCTTACTTTGGCTAAAACAGTCATCATGATGTTGCTTTCCGACGTATGCGTTATGCCGATCCTAAGATTCGTGACATGATGTTCCTTATCGCTCACTGATGAGGTCATTTTGCTATATATGCCGATTATCTTTTTCGCAAAATCCACTGCAATTCGCCCTTCTTCCGTCAAAATAACGTCATTTCTGTTACGGATCACAAGTTTTGCCTTGAGCTCATTCTCAAGTTGTTGGATATGATGCGACACCGCCGGTTGGGTCAAGGAAAGGGCCTCTGCCGTTTTGGTGAAGCTCTTTTTCTCGCTTAGCGTCACTAGAGTTATAAGTTTGCTGTCTATCATGAGCAGTCTCCTATAAATAACTTTTATCGTTATTAACAAAACAATAATAAATGGTTATTATTAATTCGTCTAGACTAATGGATACGCCGAAAAAGATTCTTTTTCGACGAAGCGAAGAAAGGAGAGAAGCATGAAATCGATTTACGAAGTCCTTAATATC
This sequence comes from uncultured Staphylococcaceae bacterium, assembly GCA_964497235.1. Classification (GTDB taxonomy): domain Bacteria; phylum Bacillota_I; class Bacilli_A; order RFN20; family CAG-826; genus UBA4951. Next base: position 71,061 of record CAZCCJ010000006.1, on the reverse strand, counting down.
ACTTCCGACGTCAGCATCGCCATCATTTCGATCGCCATCATGCTTTTCGCCGGGTTCCTATTAACAAGAATCACCAAGCTTCTCCGTTTGCCAAACGTGACCGCCTATATCATCGCCGGCATCATCATCGGGCCATATTGTTTGAAGCTCGTACCCGATAGCTTCGTCGAAGGAAGCTCCTTTTTGGCCGATATCGCTTTGGCGTTCATCGCTTTTAGCACAGGCGAATTCTTCCATTTGGGCGCTTTGAAGAAAAACGGCCTTAAATCCTTCATCATCACTCTTTTCGAGGCGGTTTTGACGAGCCTTTTGGTGTTTTTCATTTCTTATTTCGCTTTGAAGCTCGATCTTACCTTTGCTCTCGTGCTAAGCACCTTGGCGGCCACGACCGCAAGCGCTTCGACCTTGATGACGATCAGGCAAACCGGAGCGAAAGGAGATTTCGTCGACACATTGTTATTGGTGATAGCCATCGATAACGTCATCGGCTTAATCGCCTATAGCATCACGATATCGATTGCCACGGTCTCTTCTAGCGGAGCGCTGGACGCCATAAGCATCATCAAGCCGATAGGACTTAACTTAGCTGGCCTTTTGGTCGGCGGCCTCTTCGGATTCTTGATGAAGATATTGATGCCGAAAAAACGCTCGACCGACAACCGTCTCATCATCTCGATCGCCGTCCTTTTCGCTTTCTGCGGATTATGCTCGCTAGTCGACGTTTCGCCGCTTCTTGGCTGCATGGCCATGAGCACCGTCTATATCAATGTCACCAACGATGACAAAATCTTCAAACAGCTCAATTACTTCTCCCCTCCGATATTGCTGCTTTTCTTCGTCCGTTCTGGGGTTTCCTTCGATTTGGGAGCGTTGTTCTCCTCTTCAAGCGTCGGAGCCACCCCGATATTCGTCATCAGCATCGTCTATTTCTTCGTGAGGATCGCCGGCAAATACGGCGGAGCCTATTTAGGTTCTTTGGTCACCAAGAAAAAGAAAGAGGTCAGGAATTACCTTGGCTTCGCCCTTATCCCTCAAGCGGGCGTCGCGATTGGGCTAGCCGCGCTAGGAGCTAGAAGCATCGGCGGCAGCGAAGGGGCGGCGCTAAACACGATAATCTTGGCCACGAGCATCCTTTACGAACTCGTCGGGCCGGCGTTAGCGAAAATGTCGCTATACCTATCCAAATCATATGCGAATAATGAAGAAGTAGCCTCCGAGGCAACGACGAAACAAACGGAAGAAGAGAAGGCGAAGGAAAGGATAAACGCTTTGATTAGCGAGATAAAAGAGATTCAAGAAACGATGCCAGAACGCGGTAGCAGCGTGATGTCAGATGAAGAGAAGGCCTTCATCGAAGCCAGCGAAGACCTCTATTATGGCGGCGTTAACAATCAAAAATATCGAAAGATGTAAAGGAGAAAAGATATGACAAACATCGTGATTTTCGAGGACCCATTAGCGAAGCTTCTAGGCGATTGGTCGATGTCATTAGACATTTATTCGGTTATCTTTAGGCTGGCATTGGCCGTTTTGGCGGGAGCCATAATCGGCTGCGAAAGATCGAATAAGCGGCATTCCGCCGGCTTAAGAACGTTTATTTTGATCACGTTGCTAGGAAGCGTCGCGATGATGCTAGATTTGGCGATCGTCGGCGATTCCTCGACGCCTTTATATCTATTTAGCGCCGCCTCGATCTTAGGCACCGTCGTCGTAAGTGGAAACTCCATCCTCTTTAACGCCAAGAAGCAGATCAAGGGCCTCACCACCTCCGTCGGCTTATGGGTTTGCCTGCTACTAGGGCTAGTTATCGGCATCGGATTCTATCTCATCGCTTTGATTCTCTTGGCCCTATTGGTAGCGATCTTAATGCTCTTCCCATTCATCGAAATAGCGCTTAAAAACCGCTCGAACCATTTCGAAATACATTTGGAATTGACGGAAAAGGCCAAACTCCAAGACTTCATCTACACCCTTAGAAAACTATCCATAAGCGTCGACGAACTTGAAATCAACAGCGCATACATCGGCTCCGGCTTAAGCGTTTACACAATCGCCCTGACGCTCGAAGGAAAAGAAAACAAATTGACGCACAAAGAAATAATAACCGCTTTATCTTCCTTGCCTTACGTGTCGTTCGTCAACGAAATCTAATTGATGCTTCGCTTCAACTCCCAATAGCCGTTTTTGTTAGAGCCTATCCTTTCAATCATATCTGCGTCTAAAAGTTCCTTAATCGTCGCGTGAACGGTTCTAGGGCTCTTCTCAATAACGCCGACGGCGATTGAGGAATTTCGCAAAACGCCGTCGTTGTCGTTCATGAATTTGAGGATTTTTTTCGCATCTTCTGAAACGTTTTTGTTTCCCATCGGTATATTGGTTTTCTTACGTTTGAAAGTCAAAGAGAAACCAAAATTGTATTTGCAATAATCCCATTCGACTCCGTCTTTCTTGCAAGCGACGTCCATCCTTTTTAGCCCTCGTCCGAGCATTTCGACGTCGAACGCCTTAAAAATAACGCCCTGAATGACTTTGTGCTTGGTTCTCGAAGGCAACGCCCTTTTAACATAATCGATTGGAGTGTATTCTCCGAAAGGGCCAGGATTGTATATTTCTATGTTTTCCGGATCGACCGTTATCTGATGCTCCGAATCGGCATGATAATCGGAATGGACGAAAGAGTTAATCACGACTTCCCTAATGGCAACAACGGGAATTTCCGGCTTTTCCGACCTTTGCAAGCCACTTACATCGACTTTCCATCTCATCTTTTGGTTTATGAAATTGACCGCGTCGTTGATGAGGCTAAAGATGTTCCCCTCGAATCTTTTGAGATCAATCGGATCTAGTCTTTCGGTCGTCGGATATTCGACCGCCTTAAAAACCAATGGGCAATTTTTGCCAAAGAGATAAAGTCCGGCGTTCGTGAGCCTTCCTTCTTTTATAAGACCGAGCTGCGATAAAAGCTTTTCGCTCGTATGTTCAAACTTATTGATTCTCCCCATCGAAACGGCCTGGCGATAGTAGGCATCGACAGCAGCTTCATCTATCGAGTCAATTCCATAATCGCTCAATTCGTTCTCCCAATGATCGTTATATTCGCGTCCTTCTTTAATGAGTTCTCTCAAAACCAAAGGATCCACCAGTAGATTTTGCTGCTCTACGCGGATATAAAATTCCCCTTTATATGCGTATGGCTTGTTTTTGCCAGAGAAGGTAACGGCGATGATCGTTTTATCATCGATCGTCGCTGGCGAAATCGTCGGATAAACGCTGGGTTTGATAGAGTCTTTATTCTATCCGCCAACGTCGACAAAGTGTCTTTGCCGACGTTATGGCCAATTACGTCGCCATTGTCTTTGACTCCAAAAAGATAGTCCCATAACCGGATTTGTTTAGCATCGCCACAATGGCTTTGCACGCCCTATCGAATTCCGCAGTGGATTCTTTGAATTCGAGCGACTCGTTCTCTCTTCCGATATTCATCTTTCGCTACCTCCCATAAGCATTTCATTTCTCCAATCAACAAATTGCAAGATAACTGCAAGATAAATTGCAAGATAAATTGCAAGATAAAATGACCTCCTCATATATAGATACCCTGATTTGAGCATTCTTGATTCTTCTTTCTCACATCCTAAAATTGTTTTTGTCGAAAAAAGGAGAAGCAAATGAACAAAGAATTCAAGAATCTTGAACCGAAAGACAATTTCTACCAAACCTCGCTATTTTTCCCAATGCCAGTCGTCATGATCGGCACTTTGACGAAAGAGGGGAAAACGACTTTGGGCCCCTATTCCCTGTTGGCCCCTTATTACATCGCCGGAAAGGGATATTACGCTTTCTTGCTAGAATGCCGCAATTCATCCAACACCGCGCAAAACATCCTTAGAACCGGCAAATGCACGATCAATTTCATTCCCGATGACAAGAAACTCTTCAAGGAAGCGGTCAGGATGGGATGGCCTGGAGACCTTCCAGAAGAGAAGATGAAGGGATGCCTATTCCATTTGGAAGATTCCCAATCGAAGGATCAAGACCCAAGTGGCGAATATCCTCAGATAGTGTCCGAGTCCTTCCAAGCCGTCGAATGCACTTGGATGAAGGAACTCGATAATGCGCAAGATGACAAGCCAGGAGAGCTGAACGGCTATGAAGGACCATATCACGACTTCAACGGCATCACCTCCAAATTTGGTGCGCATTTCATCCTAAGAATCGACCATATCGACATGAAGGAAAAATATTGGAACTCCATCGTGAATGGCGTCAATTCGCATAATTTCCCACCCGTCCCAGTCGACTATGGCTATCGCGACAGCAAGAACTTCTGGTGTTCCAAATTCAAACGACCAAGGCCGGAATTGCTTCCAATGCGCCAAACGAGCGTCTCCAGCGTGCGTTATGCCGCAGACCGCCTTCAAACGGACGTCAAATTCACCGATGACGCCCTCGAAAAGCTCGTCAAAGTGCCACGCGTCTTCTTGCCACTCGCTCTAAAAGGCTGCATCAAATGGGCAGAAGAGAATAACGTCAAGACTATCACCGCCAAAGAGATGGACATAATCAACGACAAAAGGGCGAAGGAAAAACAAAAGTAACCAACTACGATAATAAAAATAACGGCTCGTCGTAATGCGGGCCGTTATTTTTTCGTCACAACTTTTCCAAATCAGCAACTGTTTTACAACTCAATCGCCTATTTATTCGCTTCCTCGCTTTGCTGCGTCTTCCGATGAGTTTTCTCATCCAATTCCTTTTTATACATCGGGAATATCTCGTCCCATGGGTGCGTTATCTCCATCGGATGAGTTTTGCTGGCACTGAGTCTCAACCATATTCGATCGAGATGGCCGCCTTTTTTCCAACAAGCAAAATCATGATCGGGATTTATAAAATCAGCGGCACTGCTGGCTCGGCACATCCAATAGAGGATCACTTCTTCATAGGTGAGAGTCGGATCGTCGTTGTTCATTCGATCCATCAAGCATCCGCGCGGATCCCTAATGGCGGCTCCTTGTATCTTCATCGGATCTATTTTCATCTCTATATCCTCCTATCGGTGGCTAGAAGGTTGATGTAGTAATCGCAGCGCCCTTCGCCCATATCTTTTCTCTTCATCCCGATTATATAGTAGCTCTGCCCAGACTTGAACAGCACTTCTTTGTCGCTTGTATTCGCCGCCGTGCCGTGGCTCGCCGATAATGGCATGGCGGAAACGCCTTGCTCCGCCGTCACCGACATATAGACGTGGCACAGATTGCCTTCGTTGCTTCTTGCGTATATTTCGGCCGTTTCAACACTCCGAGTGGTGCTCATAAACCCTTTTTCGGCGAAAACGGCAGGTTTCTTTTCCCGATCCATTGTTTCAAGGCAATCGTCCAGCATTCCTAAAAATTCATCGCCAGGTTCAAACCATATGCCGCGATATAAGGTAACGCCCCATCCAATCTTGAATTTATCGATCTCGGAGTTCATCGCCTCAATCGTTTTCTCTATATCCTCCCTCGAAAACGCTTCATCGATCTTCCCATCCCTCAGATATTCATTGATGACCTTGCAGCTTATCTCCCTGTCGTTGTTCTCGCTATATTGGAGAACCTCCGCGAATTCGTTAGGATCCCAATCGTGCCTAGCATATGGATTATCCTTGATCACATAATCCGAAAATTCCTCGGCAGTCATCGAATCAAGATGCCTGTCTTCGTGCTCCCAATCCGGAGTGAGGTCGATTGGAAGTTCATGGACGATTCTCCTTGCTCGGTGGTTTTGGAACCTATTGACGAACCATCCGCAGAGGTCACAATGCCTGTCGCGGTTCTCATCCTTTCCAGTTTCGTAAAGCAGCACTTCGTTCTTCATGCTCACAGTATATGCCGAAAATAATGTTTAGTCAATTTACATTTTACAAAATAATATAGATTATTACTATACTTCTAGAGGTATAGCAAGGTTATGTGCCCCACTTCGATTATTATCCTTGGATAGCGAAAAATCAATCCTCAGTTCGTTTTTCGTAGACGCCATGTGGCATCGAGTTATGCGATATGCCGGCGAATCAGATCGAATCGCGATGAAAAAAGCAAATAATCATTGAAAAAATATAAAGTTCCCACATTATATGTGGGTATATGAAAAAATCAAAAATCATCCTGTTTGCTTTAGCGGCCTCCATATTGCCTTCCTGCGGTGATAACAGCATCAAAGAAGATTCCCTTCCAGATGATTACGCAAGTTCCGTCAAGAGTTACCTTAAAGCGCTCAAAAACATCCATAACTACACCGTCAAGGAAACGGTCTCATCCACCAAAGCGACTTCTTCGAACTATGCCGAAATCAAGTTCAGCAAAACCAATTATTTCTATTCTTTCGGCGCGAGCTCCTATGGGTATATAGAATCGAAGGACGGCGTTTATCCGGTCAATGCGAACGGCGATTCTTTGCTAGGTGGCGAAATATACCGCGACGGCGAAGGGAAAGCCTATTCGTCGTTATGGGATAACGATTTCTTCGTGAGCTTCAATGATTTGGATACCGATCAAATCGATTCGATGGAAGATGGGAAAGAGCTCGTCTCCATCAAAGGGAAGGCCAATAAGCTCGAGCTATTATCGATGTTCGGCTTGAACTCATCCTATTACACAAGCATCATCGCGATGGAAGCCAGCGTCAACGACGATAACGATCTGGAATTCAACGTGAGGGTAAACGATACGAGCTCAGGCGGCATCATATATGTGAATGCCATCGTCACCGATTTACTCGTCACCGAAAGCGAGGAGGTCGCCGACTTCTTGTCTAATGGCGGCACTTATTTCGTCATTGACGACGATTTCGCGAAAGCGAGAACCCTAATGAAAGGAAACAACTACACGCACGATTACTATGACGAAGACGGTAGCGGCGTCGTTGGGACGGAATATTTCAACGAGGACTACTATTTCGGATATTGGGATTCCGCATACATCGACAAAATGATTTCGGAAGGGCAACTCCTCTATAGTCAAGGATTAGTGGGAATAGACCATAAGAAAACATCCGAAGGCGTCCTTCTAAACGGCTGCTACTTGATCACCATAAGCAACAATCAGCTAAACGTGAATCTGTCGCACTACTATAATGAAAACCCCTCGGTGCCGCTAGCCTATAACTATCCTAGCTATCTCTCACTATGGAGCAATCCGGAATTCTTTGTCGCCACCGAAGCGCCAGAAGAACTTGATGCTTATTACGTGACCGACGATTCTATCATCATAAGCGATCTCGTAAGCAACTTCGGAATGACATCGATGGTCGCCAATGTGACGCTTCAAAACCTCTATATCGGCTGGCACGATATAGACGCAAAGGAAGGAAACGAAAGATTCATCCGTTTCAACTTGGAAACCAGCGGCGGAGACGTAATATACGACTTCTATAACTTCGGGACGACGAATATCCCAGGAATCGACGAATTCCTTGGAACGTTGCTTGATCAATAGCCCATCCCAACCATCTAAGAACGTGCGAACCACGTTCTTTTTTTTATCGTTAGATGCCTGTCGCCAGGCAAAAGAAAAAGAGACCGGAACATTCCGATCTCTCCATGAACCGTTTTATCGTCGTTTAGGCGTCCATGGTGAACCATTCGTACTCAACGACGTCGTCTTCTTCTTCCGGATAGCCGATCAAGTAATTGGTTTCCACGCTGTCTTGGCCAGACCATGTTTGCTCCGTCGCCCATAAGCCAATCAAGCCATAGTCTTCTAACGTCGTGCCACCGATCGAGAAATCGACCATGGCGTCTTCCGTTGAATAGCCGTTCCCGGCGTCCTTAAGGCTAATGCTCATGGCGCCGTTATCGCCGAGATAATAGTTGTAATAGAAGTTATAGACGCTTCCGCTGGCAGTTAGGGTCAACGTCCCCTTCTTATACATCGTGCCATCGTATTCTTTGCCATCTTCCGAGGTGAAGCTAAGCTTGGCGGCGACAAAATCGCCTTCCATATAACGGGGATCGGTATCCTCGACGCCGCTATAGTTATGAGCGGTCCATGTCGTACCTTCAATCGAAGAAGGAAGCAACGACGCAGTGCCAGGATTGATGGTCAAGGCGATATCGCTTTTGACTTCAGAGTTACGCTTATCGGTAACGGTGATCGTCTCGCTAAGAGCCACATCGGTCGCAACCTTCGAGGCATCGATCGTCAATATGAAAGCCGGATAGGCTCTGATCGTATAATCGGTGGCCGTGACTTGCCCGCTAAGGGAGAGGGTGACATTCGGGTTGCTGCAAGAAACGACGGGTTTCGCAACGCATTTATAGGATTCGCTGCCGCTCTTGGAACCCCATAGATAAACCTTGATTATACGGCCCGCTTTCATAGCTATCTTGCCAGAAGAGACATCATCGTCCGTTTGGCTTCCATACGCCCAGGCATAGTAGCCGGTAGGCGATGGGGCCGTATCGACGGTGATGCTCACTTTGGCGGTGACGTCATTGGTCGTATGGTTGCCGATCGTCACTTCCGTCGTGCCTTCATCAACGGCAATCCATTGATACGTGTTGCTCGTATCCTTCGAAACGACGTTTGGATCATCGGATGAGATAATGCCGTATTGCCAGCTATCTAGGGCCGTGCTTGGCGCATAATCATATTTCAAGACGGAGGTATAGCCGAGGGCCGAATCGTCGTCTATCGATTCCAAGTCGGGATCGCGACGCGATTCATCTAGCACTTCGGCATATTGGACGTGTCCATCCTCTTTCGTCTTGTCTTTCTTTGACTTGACGACGAGGTTAGAGATCGAGGAGATGAAGTATGGCGTCGTATCGAAGGAAATCGCCTCCGTTAGAGCGGACCCATAGCCATAGGAAACGCTGCTGCTACGCTTGACGGTTCCTTCCATGCCCGCTTTCGCGGTGCCGCCGTTATTGAGGTCGTCGTTATCGAAATTCCAGCTATCCTTCGAGAAATGGGTCTCAAGGAAGGTGACGCTAGAAAGGGTGCCATCGGCATTGATGACGATGCTTGTGTCATATTGATAACGGGTTTCGACGGAGCTTGTGTCGGAATAGTTCTTCCAAGCGTAGATCGTGATCTTGTATCCGCCATTCTCGGTGGTCTCAGTCGAGAAGACTCTATTGCAAGCTTTGATGTCGTCTTCGACGGAATAGCCGACATAGTAGCCATAATGGATCTCGCTATTGATGCTCGAGATATCGTGCGATGGCGTGATCATATCGTGATTCGCATCGAAAGAAGTCTTCTCATAGTGCGAATTGCCGACCTCGTCGACGATGGCGTATTTGGCGGAGAATTTGGCCTTGTCTTGCGTCTTCGTCCTATCGTAATAAGTCACAGTGCTATCCAATATCTCATCGGAATATTTGCCGGTTTCGATGTATTCGTCAACGACGGTGTAAACATTGTCTTTGATGGACTTATAGACTTTGTTCTCTTTCTGCGTCATGTAGTTAGTGACAGTAGCCAAAGAGCCGTCTTCATGCAGATCCCAGGTGTAATTTATTTGCCTAAGGGAATCGCGATAGGAGACGTGATTGACGTTTTTGACGTTGAAGGTGCCGCCATCGAGCGCCGAACGTCCGGCATAGGAGCCGCAGAAATAGCTATTGAGCTCACTTGCGGTGCTAGGAGCCTTCAAGATGCCAGTCCTATAGATGATGATCGGCTTCTCTTTCGAAGCGTCGAAGGTAATATCATAGACGGCATTGCCTCCGACGGTTATATTCGAATCCCTGGATCCCGGTTGAAGAATGTCGCCATAGGACCTATTCCTATCGATTGCCATGAAACCGTATTCTTTGCCGGCGGCGACTAGGACGAAGCTCGTGTTGTTCTCGGCGGTGAATGAGCCTTTATATGTTCCATCGGCTTGTTCATCTAACGCCACCGCGACATCTCCATTAATGACGACGTCGCCTTCGATGCTGAGCGTCGCGGTTATCTTCACCGCTTTATCGCCCATGACGAAGGTATAGGTTGTGTCGTTCACCTTCGTGCAAGCCGTGCCATTCGCGTATAGCCCAGTCAAGATGTACTCGCCTTCGAGTTTGACGGTGATCGTGACAGTCTCCCCTTTGGCAGCGCTCGTCTTATCGAATGTGAGCGTCACGGCGTCCGATGTGCGGTCAACTATTGCGTATTTCGTAGCAGGAAGGCTTGAGGAGCCATCTCCATCACCTTCGCCACCGCCGCCATTGTCGTTTCCTTCGCCGCATCCAGCCAAAAGAGTCATCGTGGCTAGGATGAGCAATGATTTCTTGATGATCTGTTTCATAATCTTTTTCCTTTCTTAAGGTTATTCTTCTTCTATTGGGTTAAATATCCCGATAAGAGAATCAGCATGAAGATGAATGATATCGCCGGTGTTCCAAACGGCGAAATAATCCAACACGAGTTCGGCGACCTCCCAATTCGAGATCTTATAGATGTACCAATTTTCATGGTTTTCCGCTATATCGTTATAGGTCGCGTCGTAGCTATAGGTGAAGCTGTTGTTATTGAACGTGACGCCACCGGATTCGGTGCCGCTTATATAGCCCGTCCCATCTTCCATAAAGACCATGCTAAGCGTTCCGAACGCCGACGAATAGGCGACATCGGTCATGTAATGGTCGACTGTATATAGCTTTTCGCTCATCTCTTCTTCCGAGAGTTTCTTTTTGACCGTCACGACTTTGCGGAAATGAAGGATCGTGTCCCCATCCTCGATTATCAAGTGACTTTGCCCTTGTTTATGGGTCTTTAGGGTCCACGCCGTCCTCGTTTCATTGGTTTCAACGGTCAAGACGTTCGGATTGTCCGTATAGACATTGACCACATCTGTTGGGTTATCCGTCAATGAGAAAGTGATCGGATATGAGGAATGCCCCGCTAGCGGTATCCCTATGCTTATCTCGTTTAAGAACCCCGAGGAGGAGACGCTGATGCCGCTGGTACAATCATCTAATTCCTCGATAACGGTGTGATCGACGTCATCAACGATCGACGCCTCGCCGCATCCGCTTAACAAGCATAAGCCGGTCAATAATAGCAATAATGATTTCTTCATTCCTATCCTCCTAAGCCACCAACGAGAAGACGGTGTTTTTGAAATAGATGCCATTAACGCCGCCATTGGCAGTGAATTTGTCGGCGGTGGCATTATAGACCAAAGTAACCGTGAAGCCGTCTGGGTGGGCCGCGTTATAGAATTTGGTTGTAATGGTGGTGCCGTTGCTTACTTCATACTCGATGTCGCTCGTCTTATAGTTGCCGCCGCCATAAGCGCAATTAAGGTCAAACTTGGCTTCATTGCTGTGGAAAACCATCGTACACATTTCAGTGGCTTCATCGTCGTTGGCGCCCCATTGAGCCGTCCCTTTATAGGTCTTGCCGTACCACGCTGGGGTGCTTGCACTTTCTTCTTTCGTGACGGTGAAGGTCTTGTTATCGACGTCTATCGTCACATTGACCGTCTTGTCGTTGCTCGAAAGGACGACGCTTGTTCCGTCGATCGTATAAGCATACGTATCGCCGTTATATTTCGCCTCGGATATGCCATTCAGATATAAAGTGGCGTTATCAGTCGATGTATAGTCGCCGTATTCATCTCCAAGAGCAACGCGGTTTTTGGCTCCGCCGTCTCCTTGATAGCCGACGGCCACAATAACATCGTCGCCGTCTTTGACTCTGAATATCGCTTCCGCATCGCTGACGTAATCGCCTTCGAGCATCTCCACCGCAACGCCGAATCTGATGGTATTGGTCGGCGTATCGCTGGAAGTCGTCTTCCTTTCGATTAAGACGTTCTCTATCAAAGCGGCATCCTTATAGAAAGAAGCCAACGCATAATTGACGTCGCCCATCTTGAATTGGGTTGATTTGGTCGTGTAAACCGCATTGGCGTCACTAACCTTGACGCCGACGCTGATGTCGTTAGTGGTTTCAGCGCCACCGCCGAAATAGGAATCGAAGACGATGCAGTTATCGTCATATGCGATGGTCGTGGTCGAATAGCTTCCATTTTGGTTCGTGGAAATCATGCCTTCGCCCGTCAAAGAGGTAGCGCCAGACACCAAATAGCCGGTTTTCTCGCTTTGCTCGCTGACTTTGTAGGTGATATCGCCGGAACTTGCAATAGAAAGCTTCGAATTCTCAACGAAAGAAGTAACGTCTTTAGCGGACGTTCCGCCGAAATAAACGCGCGAATACTCGCCGACGAAATTATAGTCTTTGTAAGCGGAAAGGTTATATTCGCTCACGGTGATCGTCACTCCGGCATCGATCTTCGGAAGATTGAAATGGTAATAGCCATCTTCCAATGAGCTCATGATGCTAGTGACTCCGTTAATGCCGGTGTAAGTCAACGCTTTGATGGCGTAATTGTTATCGGAGATGACGGCTTTGACGTAAATGTCCTTATAAGGAGTGTAGGAATCCTTTATCTCCGTGATCTTATCTTCCTGATATAGCGATAACGTTATATGCTCAGAATTATTGACCTTGATGGAAATCGGGGTGTAGTCATAGGAAACGCTGAGGCTAGTGGCCTTAGAAGGCATCGTGAAAGTGAAGGATGCGGCATCTTTCTTGAGGGTGACGCTCTCACCGTTCACTTTGATGCCCATCAGCTTATATCCGTCAACGGAATCCTTATAGTCGACCTTTATCGTCGCTCCGAATTCGGCTGCGCTAAAGCTCGTCGTCACCTCTTCTCCCTCGTCTATATCGGTCTCGGTGATGGTATCAAGATCGGAATAATCTGATGCCCCGACCTTCATTTGGGTGACCGATTTGATGAATTTCTGAGAATCGTTGATCGTCACTTCGTATTTCTTTCTGATCGTTGTGACATTGATTGTGACGCCTCTTTTCGGCATCGTGAAGGAATAGTCTCCATCAAGGCCTTCGGTCAAAGAGAGCGCATTCGTTCCAGACTTCGCCTCGATGCTATTAAGCTCAAAGCCATCGAGGACATTCAAAACGAAATGAATCTCGGCTCCTGCTTCCGCTTGGGGTGGTAAGCCAGTCACCGTCGCACCCGAATCGACATTGGTAGCGATCGAATATTTCTTAGTTTCGTCATCCGAAGAATCGGAATCGACGGGCGATGGATTGACATCGCTATCAGAAGAGGAGATATCCCCTCCGTCAATCGAGCTCGTCACTTGGCCATCGCTCGAAGACGCGCCGGCATTCGAAGATGAATCGTTATTCCCACATCCCGCAAGAACGAGAAGCGAAGACAATGCCAACACCAGTATTTGTTTGTTTTTCCTCATTTTTAACCTCCAATTCAGTATCTCATAATACGCGAAGAAGCCGAGGAAATCCTCGGCTAATTCGCTAAATGATCGTTATTCGGCTGCTGGGGTGAAGACGACGTTCTTGATGAAAGCGGCGTCCAAATCTCCGTTAGAGCCACTATCCTTGGTGTAAAGGAACGTAATCGTATCGCCGGCGGCAACGGTAATCGTCACATCCGTCCAAGTAAGGCTCGAATATGAGCTGACACCGGCAGAACCGCTCCCAGAGCTTCCGTTCATGGTATCGGCAGCGACCGTTTCACCTCCACTCGTATGGGTGATATATAAGTAATCGTATTTTTGATAGTTTTCGCCGGAGAAAGCCCAAGAGAAGGAGAATGTTCCAGCTTCCGTGAAGGTATACGTCAAAGCGGATTTTCCATAGTTGACGCCCTTCTGGCCGCTCGTATAAACGACGCCATCACCATCAGAAACGTTGGCATACACGCTCCAACCGTTTGTGCTATCGGTCGCCGCAGTCGTCGGAGCTCCAGTTCTATCGCTATAACTGCCCGTGCCGTATGTCATGGAAATGCCATACGAAGGCTCAGTGCATGTCACATTGACGGGAATTGAAGTCTCAGTCGACCCCTCGGTAGCAATGACGCGAATCCAATAAGTGCCGGCAAGGAGGACGCTAGTGTTTTCTTCCCCGCTAGTGATCTTAAACATTGGGGTCGCTGAGGCTTCGCTTGCATAGAATCCAAGGGTCGCGTCGCCTACTGCGAGGGCAGAGGTGGAGAAGGTCATTTCGGAAGGCGAAGAAATCGTGAACTTGCTCCAATAGCCGCTTTCGTTCATCGAAACGGTCATAGAAGAAATACCAGAAACGATCGTTCCTAAGTCGGTGGCCATATCAGCCGAAGAGCCGGCCACTTTCTTAGCGATGCCAAATTTGATGGTATCGAAATAGGAACTGATCGAAGGTACTTTTAACTTAAGGTAATACGTCTTGCCTTCTTCAAACGCATATTCAGCATAACCGCTATTTTGTGCGATTGTTTCATCGTGGGCAGACTTATCATCGTCAATGTTCACTATCGCAGTAAGTGCGCTAGCGCTCGAATCGGTCGAATCATAAACGTCCCGTATACGGCTATCGGCCGCGTATGAGTACGACGGGGCGGCACCAGCCAAGGTGGCTTGGAAGTACATCTTATAAGTGCCACTCTCTGTAGCAGTGTATTTGAAGTAGACATCATTTCCGGTCGCATATGGCGTCATATCCATCAGCCCATCAGCGCCAAAGGACATAGCATAAGCGGTCTCAGCGCTTTCGCCAGTCTCAGCCGTATCGCTCCTTGAGAACCTTAGAACGGCATCGGCATCGGCACCGCTAATCTGAATGATGTATTGCGTATCGGCGGTAGTCTTGTAGATGATTTGGTTATTGGTCGTGCTCTTTAAAGATTTGCCAGCGGCGCTAAGAAGAGAGACGCTGACGTTAGTTCCCGCATTCGAAGTGTCGATGGTCAAGAAATTGGAGGCATCGGCGGTGAAGCGATAGAACTTCCCATCGGTTGTCGAGGTCAAAGTCGTGTCGGCGTCATAACCGATAGTGATATCGGCTGGCAAATTGACGGAGTCTCCAGCGGCAACCTTTCCGAGGTTAAAGTTATAATCGACCCATGCGGAGGCGGAGATTGTGCTAGAGCTGCTATAGCCGACGAACATCGTGTAATCGCCAGCCGTTAGGGTGACCTCTTGCTTCTTCATGATCATGCCGGCGGAACTGCTTTCGAAAGTCTTCTTCTCAGAGCCAGAGGCATCATAGATGATGACTTTTTGCTTATAGCTGCTAGAGCCGACTTGAGTCGTCAAAGCGTATAACGCGGATTCGTCGGTGACCGTGAACTTATAGAAGGTTCCGGCGTCATAGCCGCTACCAGCAGCCATATTGACCGCGCTAACGGTTTCGG
Source organism: uncultured Staphylococcaceae bacterium (assembly GCA_964497235.1). Classification (GTDB taxonomy): domain Bacteria; phylum Bacillota_I; class Bacilli_A; order RFN20; family CAG-826; genus UBA4951. The sequence continues at coordinate 55,854 of CAZCCJ010000006.1, read as the reverse complement.
AAGTGCCAAGCTCATAATCCAAAGCGCCGGCTCTTGAATACCCAGCTGGGGCCGCGGTCAACGTGTAATCAGGCATCTGGACTTTGGTTTCGAAATTACCGGACATATAGACTTCGATGTAATAGGTCTTTCCGCCAACGACATCAAGCGACGCTGAGCCGGCACCCCATCCTACGATCTTCGAAACGGATGTCGTCAAGTCGTCCTCGCAATAGACGTTGGCCGTCAAATACCTGCCATCGGTGCTGCCTGTACCATATTCGCTTCTCTTCAATACGAGGGCGGCCGTGTCAGAAGCAACGTATTTATACACAGCTCTTTGATTTGATGACGTAATACTTGTCGGTGCAACCGGCGTATCGAGGCTCATCGAGACGGCTTCGGCGATGGTATCGTTATCAAAGGTGAAGAACTTCATCGCCAAAGTTCCGTAGTTTGGATAACTTGTAGGACTAGATGACATAGCCATCTTCAAATAATAAGTGTCACCAGGTTTGGCGAAAATGCGCGTTGGTCCGCTATAACCGGATTGAACCACATTGGCGGTAGAAATGGCGAGGCCACTCGAAGTAATTTTGGTCGTCTTGTCGCTTTGATAGACTTCAATCTTCTGAGCCACGCTATAGGTGCTAGAGATGGAGCTATCCTTGATGCAGCTATCGGTATCGACTTGGAAGTAATACCAATCGCCATCGGTGCTAAGCCCAGCATCGGTAGGAACGGTGAATTTGATGCATTCGTATGTCTTGCCAGGATACAAGGTGGCGGTGAAGTTTTGGGCGCTAGACGGCGTGATCACGCGTGGTTGATCGAGGCTATAACCATCAGCGGGTGTTCCATAGACGGCGTAGATATCAAGCGGACCGGTCACGAGATCATTGAAGTCATACGGAGTGTTTCCTTCTGAATCCAAGAACCAGCCGCTGAATTCCTTGCCGGTGAGAAGAGGGCTGCCAGGGTTAGAAACGGTTCTGTTGTTTCTGGCCGATACGATTACATCGCCTGTGACGGTGCCAAGCTTACCTTCGCCATAATGGAACGTGACATCGTGATAGGTAGTGTCTAAACAAACGGCGTCGAGAGCGAAGAAGCCGCTATCCTTGTTGTTTTCGTTTTGCAAAGCGACCCATTCCGCTTCAGTGCCGCCGTAGTTAATGGATTCCGGCTCGTTGCTCGCGCTAAAGAAAGCGTTCGGAATCGACTCGACGCTCGCATCGACGACGATGTTTTTGGCATAGAGTCCAGCGTTGTTGTCATTGACAAGGTTAGTTGCCTTATATGTCAAAGTGTCGAAAGCATTATATGATGATCCATAGAAAGCGCTCGCTTCGATTGTCGTAACACTAGAAGGGATGTTGACTTTCTTTACGCATGGTTGATAGAAAGCCCATTCCTTAAGCGTTGTGATGGTGTCGGGAAGAACGAGGTTACTAATAACGTGCGAGGAAGAGTTATTGAATCCCCTCGCCCCAATCGCTGTGATCTTCCCATCCTTGACGGCATAGTTATCGGTGACGGTGAAATGATCTGGCGAAACAAAGATTTCGGTGTTGTTGATGAGGCTATCGTTGGTTCCGGAGATGTAATATTCATCAGTGGTTCCATCGAGCTTCTCGAAATTGACGTATTTGTTTTCGCCTTCGATTCCTTGGGCGTTGACGATGAACTCTTGGCTCACGGTCTCAGTCGAGGTGGCGCTAAATTTGACGATTATCGTGTCGAAATAATGCGCGACAGGAACGTTGCGAAGCGTGTAGATGATGTAATAATTCTTGGTATATGTCGGCTTATCGCCGTTCCAAGAGATATTGACGTCGTCGGTAAGAGACGAATAGACGGCACCGACAGAGAAAGTCTGCTCTTCCTTGATCGTTTCCTCGCCATCGACGGCCGTAGCCTTATCGCTACGCGGCGCGACCACTTTCGAGGTGACGCTAGCGGACGTCAAGTCCTTATAGCCGTCCACTACCGCGATGATCCTAACGGACATCGTGGATTCCTTCTTATCGAGTATCTGATATCCGAAGGAAGAAGACATATTGACCTTGTTTTCGGCGACTGTCGCGCTCAAAGCGACTTTCCTACCGACTTCGTCAGAGGTCTCAACGGCGTCGTCGATCACGCTTTCGCTAGGAACGGGGTCGTCACTAGGCGAATCGAAATGGCTGCAACCGGTGGCGATCAAGCCAGTGATCATAGCCAAGGAGAGAATTAATATCTTTTGCTTTTTCATTGTTAGTTACCTCCACGAATTACCATTCTTGATCGACGCCGGAATCGTCACCGCCCGCGCCGCCATTATGGACATTATGGCCAACGACGGTGACTGGGAAGGCATTGGCCTCTTCAATCGTCACCACCGTGCCATTAGGCTCGGTCGTGTCTTCAAAGGTAAGGCTGATGGTCGCAGTCATATTGACGTAATCATGGGCTACGGCGAATTTGCTAACGGACACCGAAGAGCCGTTAAGCCCTAAGAAATAGATGAAAGAGGCGATGGATCCCAAAGAACTGAGATTGCTCGAATCGATATCGACTGAATAGGTGTCGATATGTCCTTCTGCGTCGCTTCCAACATATCCCAAAGCGGAATTCGAAAGAATCGCATCCCAAGAAATGAGATTGCTTAGGTATGCCGGCGTCAAAGCGGCTCCTGCCGCACCCGTCAAAGCAGCGTTCTCATATACATATTCATCATCTTCGGTGTTATGCGAGAACTGATGAAGCTCGCCTTCGACGTCGACGATGCCGTCATCGGCGTTTTGACGATAGGCGCCTTCATTCTCTATATAAGTGAAAGAATAAGGGTCAGTGACTGTCTTTTGTGCCGGCTCGCCGATTGCGTTCGTAACAGTCGTCACGCCGTTTGCCGTCTCAACGTTCACAATGCCGAATAAAACGCCATTACTGCCTACGCCATCGCTTGGACCGTAGATTTTCGCGACATACGATTTCCCGGCGGTGAGAGCGGCCTCTACATACGAATCATACTTATATGAGCAATAGTCGACCCCAGCTCCGGACTTCGGGAAATCATCATTGTATGTATCTTTACTTATCTCGGTCGACGAAACGGTTCCGTCTTCATTTACCTCGTAGATATAACTTATCTTCATATCGCAATCGTCAACATTGTTGGTGAAGATTTTATAGGTGCCAGTTTGCGCAATGGAGAATTTGATATAACGGTAATCATTATCGTTAACATCCGAAGCAGAAAGATGCATCGCCAAAACGCCCGACGGCGGAAGGGTTCCGCTATAAGTCGAGGTGATTGGGGTATCCGCTTTATAATCGAACGCATCGTCTGCGCTCTTGCCACCATGCGTCACATCGACCAAATACGAATGATTGACGCTGGCCTTATAGGAGCCATAAAGATTCGTGATTTTGCTCGCGTCGAGAACCGGATTACCAGCAACGGTGATGCTAACCGTATCGGCAACGGTTCCGCAAGTCGCGGTTATGGTCGCCTCTCCTTCCCCCATCGCAATGACGGTTCCATCGCTGCCGACGGATAAGATATCGGTATCGGAAGAGGACCAGACTATTTCGTCTGTCGTATCGGCAGGAGTCGCGGTCGTGCTTAATTTCACGCTAGAATGCAACGTCATCGAGCCGAGCGAAGATTTGTCGGCTATTTCGACGCCTGTGGCGGCGACTTTGGCTTTGGTGACTTTAATGGTATATGTAGCCGTCGACTCATATTCGCCATCTTGCAAAACGCAAGTAATGGTCACTTCGCCTTCGGCAGTGCCAAGAACCCCAATGGTGTTACCTGGAGTTAGAGTTGATTGCACGATGCTTACGCCACCGGTTCCAGAAGAAGTCCAAGTATATGTGGCGGACGAGGTCGTATATGACGTTTTGGCAGTCAAGACGCAGGTTTCGTCAACGGCTATTTCCGATTCGGTGGATTCTATGTGGTCGATGGTCGGAGTCGCGTCGCCACATGTATAAGTGAAGACGATCGAGGTGAAGGAGGTTCCTTCCCCTGCCGCGAAATCAAGCTTGACGCGCGACGCTTTTCCACTCTTAGAGAGGGCGATGGTCTTATCGCCTGCGCTATCGGCGTCGACGGAAATCGCTTCGATATCCGTTAAGGAATCGTCTTGGAAGGAAGCCGTCATCCCGTTTTTGGAATCAAGCCCTTTTATCTCTATCTTTTTGAAGCCGGTTCCGACGCGCTTATTCGCATCGACCGTTGCGCCGGCCAAATCCGAGTTATAAATCGAGCCGCCGGCGATGTTGATTTTGCCATCGGCGTAATAAGCCCCACTCACGGAGAAACCCAATCCACAGGCGGTGAATGTTCCCGATTTCCTATCGGAGGATGAGCCATCGCTTCCTAGCGCGGCCCTAATTTCCTCGGCCGTGATAACGAATGAACGAACGTTATCTTCCGATGCGGTGATTCCGAACGGGCTTATCATGCCATTCGTTCCAATCGCCAAAACGCCAGCCCCGCCAAGCGCGGCTACGGCAAGCAGCGACAATACCTTGATCTTCTTTTTCATTTTGTCCTTTCCGCCATCCTTATATTTATATATAAAGAGGCAATGTGTGATTATAAAACCTTAACCACTTCAATTCGCCGTATATGAAGAATTAGATTCAAACGAATTCCTTTTTCTTGCTTATTCAGAATGAGTGATTAATCAACGACGTTTTAAGTCTTTTATAATTTTATAACCCCACCTTTCGTAACATGTGCATTATCCATTACAAATGAAAATCGTCAATCATTATTTTTCAAAACAATGAAATATTTTCATTTTTAGAAACGTTTAGGCGATTCATTCCAATATTTTCTTTGCTTAAAAAAGAAAAATGCGTTGTTTTGCCTAGCAATTTAAAGATGCCACAATAAAGCGAAAAAAGATGAAAAAGGTCATCAAAGGAATCGAAATAATTTTATCAACCATATACTATAATTGCCTTTTAGAAGCGAATGAAACATATGAAAACGCTTTCCCTTATGTCTCGTGGTCTCTTACAAGAAATTTTTAATAAATATGGAATTGAACTCCCAATTTATGAACATTTTAAGCGTAACGCGGTCAAAACAATCATTTGCACGGAAAGAACAGAAAAGATTTGGTTTTTTGTCCAATCCGATGTGAGCTTAGATGCCGCCCACGAAGTTAGAAAGCGAAGAAGCATCAATCGCATCCTATCTCAAAGGCCGTACGGCAAAAACTTACATCGCAAATGAAATCATCAAATCCCACTCCAATCTTCGCAAGGACAAATCCGCTTCGTTTTATTATTACCGTGGCTCTTTGCAAAATGAGATAGATTTGATCGTTCTAAAAGATGAGAAACTCACGGTTTTGGAATGCAAAAACAACGAGCAATACTCCTCCAAGGATTTGAAGGCGGCAAATGTTCTGAAAAACGGCCACTACCCAATCGAATCCGAAGCGATCATATGCATTCGCAAATCGGTGTATCCGATAGGAGAAGGCCGTTATTTATTGCCCGTGACCGCCATATAAGTCGTTCCCGATTATTCTCAATCAGTCGTTTTTAAGGATCTTGATGTATTTCGCCGGCATCTCGTCGCAAAGCCAAACCTTATCGTTTCCGATATAGAACTTGACCCCATCTTTGGATGCGGCTTTGGAATCGATCTTTAGGATTACGGGATTCTCATCCCTTCTTTTGCCAACCAGCATGGCCATATCGGCAGCCGCATTTTCGAACGATCACGCAAAAATACAAAAAGGCGACCATCGCTGATCGCCACTCTTTCAATTGGTGCCCCGAGTGAGAGTCGAACTCGCATGGTTTCCCGAACGATTTTGAGTCGTTTGCGTCTACCATTCCGCCATCGGGGCGTTTCGCCTACGCCTCCACGTTTCATCAAGGTGGAAGACGGCTTACGAATTATAGGATAAGCGCCTAAAACAATCAACTTTAAGTTGGAATTGACCTCAGTTTCTGATCGAAACAACGAATTCTGGGTCAAAAACGCTTTTCAAAGCTTTGGATGCAAAAAACAAAACTACTCTTTATCAAATATGGCGAATAGTTCATCATTGGAATATATTTCCGCACCATATACTTCTTTCAAATACTTAAGACCGTATTCGTAATCTTCCTTAGTGAAAGAATTAGTTGCGTCTTTCGCCACCACCACTTTATAACCTAACTGATAGGCATCGGCAGAAGTATGGCGAACGCACATGTGCGTGTGAAGACCAGTCAATATCACTGTATCGACTCCAAGTTCACGAAGAAGGATGTCCAAATTGGTTTGGAAGAAGCCACTATAACGACGCTTAGGAACAACATAATCGGAATCGCAAGGTCCCAATTCGGGAATTACTTCAGCGCCTTTCGTTCCGGCAATCGCATGGTCGCCCCAAAGCTCCAGCTCTTTGTCAATGCCTTTAAGATGCGCATCGTTACAAAAAATGACAGGAATGTTATGTGCACGAGCAGCATTAAGCAAATTGGCAGTAGGTTCGACTATAGCCAATCCGCGATCGCATTTCAATGAACCTGTAACAAAATCATTGAGCATATCAACGACAAGAATGGCGGTTTTATTTTTTTCAAACATAGAATTTCTCCTTAGGTTCAATTCGTGACGAAATGATAACAAAAATATACAAGCAATTCTTTATCGTTTTATAAATTGACATTATTTATAGCACTGACTTAAATTTCTCTGTTTTTATGATTGACGTTATTATTTCAACAATTTCTTCTTGTTTATAATGGCAGCCATCTAACACATACATCCTTAGAACAGATGACACAAAATCTATCAATGAAACTTCTATGAAAATATTTTCATCATCAATTTTCCCACGCTTATCCGGTTTTGTTTTCTTCAAATAAGGTAAAAGAAGATTCCTAAATTTTGTATTGAAGCGATATCTATCGATTGAATAAGCGGCGCGCAAAAGCTTTTTGTTTGTTTTGGCAAAGGATACTAATGGATCTATCAAACCCTCCAAGTTTGATGTAGAAGTCACAGATATCTCTTTAAAAAGCAAGGTTATGGCAGCATCTTCAATTGCTGAAAATAAAGCGTCCAACGACTGATAATGCAGATAAAATGTGGATTTATTAACATCCGCCCTATGACATACGTCTTCAATCGTTATATAGGCCATTTTCTCCTCATTCAGAAGCACAACGCACGAATCGACGATTGTTTTTTCTGTTTTTATGAATCTTCTATCGGTAGTTCTCATATTAAAAAATATACCGCATTCACTGATTTTTTAAAATACTTTTGTCTATTAATAGAATAAAGTCTTTTATTTTTATGCTTATAATCACGCTTTTTATCAAAGAGCGCATATCATTTGAGCTCAATCATGCTCTTGAATATAAATGTCCACATGCACGGCTTCCTTTATTACTAAATTGACTTCCCAAATAAACTTCGTCTTCCTTAAGTGATCCGCACAATAGCTTTCTGAGTAGGACGCTAAGAAACACCACATACATATAAGAAATTCAGCGCATTCAATTACCTAAATCACTCAAATAACGTTTTAGGATCGAATACCAAATCGGCCATAGGCGGCAAATAGCAAAAACGTTGTTTTAGCTACGCCGCGTTACGCCTCGGTGTGCATTAAAAATATACCTGTCAGCAAAAAATCCCCTGTTTCACGTTAACTTTTTCCCCCTGTTTCACGTTAACTTTTTCCCCCTGTTTCACGTTAACAATTTGCCTTTATTTTTTCATATAAAACTGATCAATTTACAAAAAATCGCCATTTTTGTCGAAGAAACACGAGAAACAATGACTAAAATACTGATGAACAAAAAAGCCGGCTTATGCCGGCCATATAAGCTATTGGCGCGCCCGAGGCGACTCGAACGCCTGACCCCAACCTTCGGAGGGTTGTACTCTATCCATCTGAGCTACGAGCGCAGTTGGTGCGCTGGATGAGGCTCGAACTCACACCCGTTGCCGGACTAGCTCCTGAAACTAGCGCGTATACCAATTCCGCCACCAGCGCACGTAGGCATAATATACTCTAATTCTCAAAGAAATCGAAGATGGCTTTCCAAACTAAGGGATTTTCTTCCGTGGCCTTTTCTAAATCCATTTCCATATTCATTTTTTTCATCGAATCATTCTCCAAAAAATTAGATACATAAGCCTCGCTTCCAACAGTTCTAAAAGGAGAATGCTTAGAACCTTCAGCATATATGAATTCAATCGATGGATTACCCAAAAACGCCTTTCTAAGAGGCGAAAAACCTGCTCTTAAGGGGACTATCCCATCTTCTGACCCTTGAATATAGAGGACTTTGACGGATTTGTTTCGCCTAATGACATTTATGGCGTTTTTACCACCGTTTTTAGGATCGGCGAGGCGAGAAGCGAGCCAAAAAGCAGGCTTAAAAAAGCCGATGAACTTAGGAAAACGACATCTCAGCAATTCAGGAAAACTGATGTAACCAGATAGCGAGACTATCTTTTCTATCCCATATTCTTTTTTAGCGCTCATCATAGCGGCCCATCCACCCCAAGAATGCCCGATTGCGTAGCGTTTTAGCCCTTTCACGGATATTTCCTTATCTAAATAAGCGAAGAAGGCCTTTTGATCGCTTGCGGCGTGGTCTAGTGAGCGTATTTTATCGCCTTGGCTTTCCATTGAGCCTGTGTTGTCGTAAGCGTACACCAAGTACCCTTCCTTAGCCAACAAACATATCTCTTTGATATAACTGGCCCGTCCATCGCCTAAGCCATGGAAAAAGACTACGATTGCTTTAGGATCTATGCCTTTTTTGAAATATTTCGAGCCGGATAATCGCCGTTTCGCAGAATAAAACGAAAATCGCTCTTCCGTTATATCGAAATCATCCGCTCTCCAATAGGGAAAAGCGGGAGAGCCATCATACCTTTTCCCGCATATCTTTCTGATGATCGAATAAACGTATAAGGAAATAAGCATTTGACTAACCGAAGATAAGTCTAAAGACGGCCGCAATCGGGCGATGATTCGCCATATGGATGACAAACGCCAATTTATTCTCCTCTAGAATCGCCGCTCTAAGAGGAAAATTCATCCCGACTTCGATTGCTATATCGACGGAAGGATAATCGGCTGCGCAGGCGGTCATTTGCTCGATGAGCCTCTTTTTAATGTATTTGCCTATAAACGTGCGTTCCAAATCCTTGATTGTGCTATTCCTATGGAATTTCTTTTTCTTTCTTCTGATGTTCTTGGAGACGCTATGACCGAGCAAGACCTCGAATTCGTTGTCGCTTATCCTCCAAGCGCCGTTTTGCGGTTTGGAGAAATATCCAGGAAGCAAGAAATGCATATCCCTCGAATGATGGCTGGAAACCACCTTCAAAGTCTTAGAAAACGAAATATCCCTGCAATTCAAGCCTAAATCAATGGAATAATCATCATCATTCACGACCAATTTTTCGGATGTGACACCATAATGAGCGAATGCCGAGTAGGCGAATTCAAAGGTCACTGTCTTGCTCTTCCCAGGAGCCAAAAACACTTTCTCAAAAGCCTTTAACTCGCGAAGCGCATGAAGCGTTTTCTCGCTTTTCGCGCCGATATAGCATTGGACGACGGTGGCGCCCGAAGCCTTGCCGACATTCTTTATCTTGATGCTCACTTTGACCTTTTGGCCATCTCGCAATGTCTCTCGCGAAACCTTCCCATCGCTAAGAGTGAAATCGGTATAACTTAGTCCATAGCCAAACGGGAACAAAACCTCTTTCTTGGCGCTCAAATAATAACGGTATCCGACAAAGATGCTTTCTTTATAGAGCGATACATCACCTTCGCCAGGGAAATATAAAGAGCTAGGGCAATCGATATACCTTATCGGCCAGCTCTCGGCCAAATGTCCGGAAGGATTGGCCTCACCCATGATAAGCGAGAGGAGCGCTTCGCCTCCCGCTTCGCCGGAAAGATAATCGATCATCAAAGCGCGGCATTTATCGATGAATGGCAATTCGACCGGACTTCCGCACGACAAAACGACGATGATATTCTTATTCTGAGCATAAATCGCTTCGAATAGGCTTATTTGCCTATCGTCTAAACGCATGTCGTGGCGATCGTACCCCTCGCCATCGTCTTGTTGATACGTTCCTAGGAACAATATGACCGTTTTGGAAGTGCTCGCCAAATCGATTGCATCGACGCGTAGCGCTTCATCGTCTTCTAGTCCTTTTGGATCGTATCCCTTCGCATATGGGAGATCCTCACCAAGCAATCTCGACGCCTCTTGGTAAAACGTCGTTAGACGCTTAGGATTGACTCTTGCGCTTCCGTTTCCGCGATAATGCGGTTCTTTCGCAAACGCTCCGATGATGGAGACATCCTTAATCTTCTTTAACGGCAATATTCCATCGTTTTTGGCCAAGACTATGCTGTTCATAGCCATCTCTTTGGCGACTTGATGAGCGTTGACCGGTTCTATTTGATTGATCGATCTTTCTTTTTTCGCCTCATCCACCTTTTCCGATAAAGCAGCTATCCTGCCGACTTCATCATCGAATCTCTTACGGTCGATCTTTCCTTTTTTGACTGCTTTGGCAATGGTTTTAGGAAGGGTTTTATCGATGCATGGCATCTGTAAATCCAAGCCTCTTGCATGAGCCAAAACGGGATCGACGACAGAACACCAATCGCTTATGAGAACGCCATCATATCCCCAGTCTTTTCTTAAGACGGTGTCGAGCAGCCACTCATTTTGCGATGCGTAAATGCCATTTATTCGATTGTACGAGCACATCACGCTCCAAGGATGGCTCTTCTTGATGGCGATTTCGAAGCCCTTGAGATAAATCTCGCGTAACGCCCTTATATCGACTTCACTAGACATCGTGTAACGATGGTATTCGCAATTATTCGCGGCAAAGTGTTTTAAACAAGCCCCGACTCCGTATTCCTGTAATCCATTTATATATGCGGCGCCCATTTCGCCCGCCAAAAGAGGGTCTTCGGAGAGATATTCGAAATTCCTTCCGCACAATGGATTTCGTTTGATATTGATGCCGGGTGCCAAAAGAAGATCGGTTCCTTGCTCGATGGCTTCGATTGCTAAAGCGTGCCCCATCTTTCTCATTAGCTCCGTATCCCACGAGCAAGCGGAAAGACATGGCGCTGGGAAACAAGTAGCCGGAAGGAGATCGCTATCCATTGGGACTCCAAGCCCGCACGGCCCATTATTCATCTTTATCTCATGAAGATTGGACTCTTCAATGCCGTGCGTCGCCCAACAGCCGTTTCCAAAAAGAAGCTTGGCTTGTTTTTTCAAGGGCAATTTATCAACGGCGACAGCCTTTTTCTTTTTGACCATTTTATTTATTCTCTTTTCTCATCCGTTGGGGTTTCGCAAGGTTTTTCTTCTTTTTTATCCTCTATCGTCGAAGAATCGGCTTCAGAGTCTTTCTCGGATGTTCCTTCTTCCAATAACCCTGGATGGACGTAGAACCAATGATAAATTCCTTGGAACAAATAGACGCAGGCAAGATAGACGAAAACGCCGCCCATGACATATTTGATGATCGAGTCATCTTGCGTTATCAAAGAATAGAGATCGTAGCCAATCAAAAAGGTAGCCGACGGAAGAACCAGGATTTTATCCAATATGCAATTCTTTTTCTTCCTCTTTGGCGAGCATAGTAGCCAAATGAAATCGCCCCAAAGGAGGAAGCCACCGAAAAGAGTTACCCATCTGAAAGCGATGGCTTTCCAATCCTGGATATTGATGATTTCCAAAAGAATCAAGACACCAAGAACCGCAAAGACGATTCCAAAGACCACAAGTTCGCCAGAATAGATGAGTTTGGCCTTGGTTAGCTCATCCATTTTCTTTTTTTCATTTTCCATAGGAAAAAGTTTATTACCTTATCGGCTTTATGTCCATCGCATAGACACTCAATTAAACTGTTCGCAATCGGCGAAGAAAAAACTTTCGAGAACATTTGTGGCAAACTCCAAACATAGAATAAAATTTCTTTATAAAATATATAAATCAATGCATCAAAAATTGAGCAAGAAAAAAATGAATTGCTAAATTTAGGTTTTATCGGCATCGCTAAACAAACTATCAAAAAAATACAATCGACGCCAAATTTCAAGGTTCGTTTTCCCAAAATAGAGCCAAATTTCAAGGTTCGTTTGAAAAAATATTAGCATTTATCGAAAAGTCAGCCATAAGTCACAACGAAATAAACTCAGCAAGCAAATTCTAACCCAAAAACTAAGGACGACTAATTTTTCTTTGGCGGAGGAGCATTCTAAAAAGAAATGCACTTTTTCATAAAACGTAAAGCAATTATATGTTTATATAGACACTTCCGAAGTCAAAGAATTTGTATTGTTATGGTCATTCGTATCCGTATAAAAGGATGTCGATATCGTCTTCTTTTCTCTAAGGAAATCAGCAGTCACATCGCGATAGTTATAGATTCCATACCCTTCTTTCGATAGATTTCCGATAATCGTGAATCCATCATCGAAATAATCATAAGATCTATCGGAACCTTGATGGAAAAGAAGATAATCGAGAATGGCTATCGTATACGTTTTCGTTCCTTCGAATGCGGCTCCATTCACCCTATAAATCGGGTTATATCCCGCCTCAGCAATCAAATCGTTTCCCGTGACGGTGGCGATATACACGATGTTATCGAAAGGCACGGACTCATATAAAGACGAATAGGTCAAGGAACCGCTCGATATCGTGCTTCTGGCCTTGTTACACATCGCCAAATCGATCGTATAGCCCTCTTTGCTCGCCTCATTCGCCATCGCATGGGCGACGAGCCTAGGAACCGCCACATTTGATGATAAGCCGGAATCAAATGTCGCTAATTCTTCGTTCGCTCTCTCTTCTATCGGCGCGGCATATGAGTCGACGATGGCCTTCATTTCGGCGTCTTCGCCATAAGACGAAGCGCTAAAGGCTATATTCTCCTTCGTCCTTGATTCTATCGAACCGTCTTTGATCGTTATTTTGACGTTCGACACATAAGATCCATATGATTTTCCTTGGATATACGGAATCTCATTATAGAATCCTTCCTCCAATTTATGGGTATGGGCGCAGAATACGGCGTCAACGCTTGAAGATATCTCATCAGTCATGACGTCGCTTTGGCCGGTATGGGCGCTTAGAACGACGATATCGCAGCCTTTTTCGTTGCGAAGCGTCTCGCTATAGGAAGCGACGATTGGAGAAGGGTCCTTGAAGCCAACGGTCGCGACATTGGAACTCGTTATGGAAGTTATCTGGTCTTTGCCGATGATGCCGATTATCCCAACGCGGAGGCCGTTGTCCAAATCCTTGATTGCATATGGCTCAACGAGTTCGCTTGCGAAATCGCCAAACTCCTTCTTATCCTGATCCCAATGATATATGTTCGCGCCCAAAAACGGCGTCTTAGTCGATTCTTTGTTTTCGATTATGTAATTCAAACCCCAATCGAATTCATGATTCCCTAAGGTAAAGCAATCGAAACCGATCTCATCGAAGGAGCTAGTGAGCAATTTGCCATAGTTCGTATTGCTTAGCATGCTCCCTTGCCACATATCGCCGGAATTGATGAAGACGGTGTTATCGCTCTTCTTCTCTTTGAAGAAAGTCACAAGCGATGAAATCTTATCGGTTTCGCCATGGAAATCGTTTATCGCATAGAAATCAACGGTCTTCGAGACGTTTGGATCAACAAGCGTCAAATCGCTTGAAGAGCTGATTCTGAAAGCCCAACTGCCACTATAGCTAACCAAATTGCCATAGGATTTGAAATAAGCGGATGAAGAGGCCGAAACGAGCTTATTCGCGATCGCATTAGTCTCATCCTTCGTTCCCCCATCGACCAAAATCGGATAAAAAGAGGAACCTGAGGAATTCTTGGATGAATATAGCAATGCGCCGTCCTCCGAAGTGACTGGATAGGTATAACCGCTATAAAGATCGCCGATCGTGAATTTGAGCGCATAGGCATATCGCCCATTCGAATAATAGTCTTCGGCCTCTATCTCACTAAGCTCCAATGCCGAAACCTGCCCATATGAGTTTTGACCATAAGAAGATATGGCGGGAGCTGTGACCCAATAATCGTCGCCGCTAACGGAGAGGGCGCCGCTAACGGAGACATAATCCCCAACGTTGATAGTTTCCGTCCCCGAATAATCTTCGATTCTTAAACAAGTCCTTTCGCGCGTGCTAGGACTAAGCCTTTCGATATAAAAGGAGCGGGTTTCGTCATGGTTTTTGATGATTTTCGTTATCGTTCCGGTGGTTTTTCTAGACGTCGTTTCGCTAGAGCTTTTCCCAAGATCCACAAATTCTCGTAGCTCGACTTCATCATCTTTGAGCACACATGGGTCAAGCGATGCCGCCGCATCGAACATAAGAGGGCTTACGGCTTTGGCGGTGATGAAAGTCACAGCGGCCGCCAAGAAAAACGAAGCGGCTATCATTAACGGTTTAATCTTATTGTTCATTTTCAATGAAACCTCGCTAAAAATATACATAATAAAGGCTTTATGAACAATAAATATCGATAGCCGCTATATTTTTATCACGCTTATCGGGATTCCAATTTATAAAAATCGATAGAAACAAAAAAAGACGGGTCGAACCCGTCGATTTTTAGATTTGGTGGAGCGTAAGAGGATCGAACTCTCGACCTCCTCCATGCCATGGAGGCGCTCTCCCAGCTGAGCTAACGCCCCAAATCCTGCGCTTTTAGCGCACGCATAAGCATAGGAGCCAACTTATTGTTTGTCAACACTTTCTTTCAGGTCGGCTTCGTCTCTATGCACGCTATCGATCGGCATCGGATCATGTTTGAAAACGAGTTTCAAAAGAATCGGCGTCAAGAAACTGGAAATAAGGATCAAGGCCAAAGTGTAGATCATTATCTGGGAATCGACCAAGCCGGCGTCAATGCCTTTTTGCGCGCAGACGATAAGGACTTCCGCCCTTGCCATCATGCCGATTCCGATGGCCAAGGAATCACGAGGCCCGAAATGGGTAATGAGCCCGCCGATCCCAGCTCCGATCACCTTCCCCAATAGCCCTAGCACGACCCAAATTATTCCGAATACCATAAACTCCCAAGAGAAGGACGAAGTACCTTGGAACATATTGAGGGCGATGCAAGCAAAGAAAACCGGGGCGAAGATGTTGTCGCTTATCGTTTCGCTTCGATGGTCGATATATCTCTCAGGTGAGGTCCTGGATAGCATAAGCCCCATTATGAAGGCACCGGTGATATCGGCGATCGAGAAGAATTCGGCAACGTATGACCAAACGAAGCAGGCGGCCAAAGCCAAAATGGTGATGCGGATGTGATGGGGATATTTGTTGCCTAAGTAGTTGAAGAAACGGCCAAGCAAATAAGCCAAACCCAGCGAAAGAGCGAAGAAAACGATCATGAAAACGATTATGAGCGTCACCGATATGGCGGCATTCTCGCTTAATCCCGTTGCATTGAGTATCATTCCGGCAAAGGTAGAGGAATCGACGCTTCCAGTGCTGCTAGAAGACAAGGAAATAATGAGAGAAAGAAGAACGATGCCGATGATGTCGTCGATTATCGCCGCGCTTATCAAAGCGGTCCCCATTGGCGTATCCAAGCGATGGAGCTCTTTAAGCGTGGCCACCGTTATCGAGACGGATGTGGCGCTCAGGATAACGCCATAATATATCTCGGTGTATATAGGCGAAACACCGTCGATATTAAGTCTCCCATCGGTGATTTCATTGAATGAGAAAGCAAGCAAGAAGCCAAATAAAAGAGGCATCAAAACCCCTAACGACGTAATAATCAAGGATTTGACGCCAAGGGAACGGACCTTCTTCAAATCCGTCTCTAAGCCAGCGCTGAACATGATGAGGATGACGCCGACTTTAGCAAAGAAGGAGAGTCCAACTTGCGAATAGGAAAAAGAAGATTGAAGCCACTCGCTCGGTATGAATGTCATGCATCCGACGACGAGGCCGGAAAGAAGCATGCCGATGACCTGAGGTATCTTAAGCTTCGATAGGCCGATCGAAAACAATTTAGCCAAAGCGATTATCAAACCCAAGAAAAGAAGAATCTCGAATGGTTTATGAGATGATTCGACGGCGGTTAATGACGATAATTGAACAAGGTTCATTTTCTCTCTTCTTTCAAACGGTGCACTATTATAGGCTTCTAATTAGAAGCCGCAAGGAAAACGATGGCTCCTCATAAAGCGAAAGCGAGAAAAACCTTATTCAATCTTCGCTCGTCATTTCTTTTTCGAATTTGACGAATTCTTTGAAGCGTGGCAAGGCGAATTCGATTTTTCCCCTCGCGACTGTCGTCCCATGTTTCTCGATTTGTGTTGCAAACTCTTCGACGGTGACGTTTGGGTTAGCCGCTATCAAATCGAATATTTCTTTCTCACTTCCTGACAATTTTACAGTAGCGTTTCGCTCATTGAAGCCATTCTTCTCAAATGGAATCGTGACGGTTATCGCGGAAGTTCCAAAATCATAAGCACCAGCCCCGTATTTGCTGACAACTTTGGGGACGACATGGCGAACATGATGACGAAGCTTCTATGGCTTGCCAGTTTCTTCGGAATTCTCTTTTTGTGCCTTCTTCGCTTTCCTATATTGAGCCGGTGAGAGGCCATAAGCCGCTTTGAAGACGGCGGAAAAGTTGGTCGGTGATTTATAGCCAAGGACATTCGATATCTCGTATATCGTCATATCCGAATAGCTCAAGAAATCGCCGGCGTTTTGCATCTTCACCTCGGATATGTAGTCAATGATCGAACAACCCATGTATTTTTGGAAAGAGCGGGATATATGCGAATGGGAATAATTCGCATTGTCCATGACATCGCTTACGTGCCAAGCGCGGTTCTCTGGCGCTTGTATCTTTTTGATGAGCTCCAATAGCCACTCAGGCTTGCTTTCGTTGAAGGCGTAATTCTGATCTATGACCGTACTAAGAATATTGAAAATCAGTAGAGACGACGGAAGTTCCAATTTCTTTAAGTCGCCATTAAGTCCGTTTTGGATATAGAAGCAAAGATCCATGATCTTGCGAATCTGATGGTCGGACAAAGAACACGATAGCTCGCATTTATTCATCAAAATATCGTATAGATTCTCCGAAATGGAGCGGCACGCCTCTTTCATATGCTCAACGGTCATCGTGACGAGCAAGCGAACCGAATTCGGCTCATTTTGCGTTATTGAATGGAAATCTCCCGGACGGAGCAAATGCGCCTCGCCTTGCCACATTATCCCTTTGGTTCCGTTGAGGTTATGTATATATGATCCTTTCGTCACCAAAAAGAATTCCCAAAAAGTGTGACCATGATAATTAGAGAAATCGCGATTCGCCTGATGGAATGTCGCTTTCAAATAATGATTAGATTCCGAATCAAGGGTAAGATTCGTGAAATGGAAGAGATTCTTAGCCATTTTGTCCTCGGAACTAGTATATAACATCCTATTAAAATTGGGACATTAAATAGTTCTTAGAAATTCAAAAGATAATTCTCATAATCGTGAAATGGATTATCAAATTTATGCCATTTGTCGTAAAATAGTGTCGTCAGCGGTATTCAAAAAAACAATAAGGATATCTATTAAAATTATGCATAAAGGAAAAATAAAGGAATTCTTCTTGAATGAAGTATACGGCCATCTTCCTAGTTTCGAAGACGTCTGCGTTTATTATGAAACGGTCGATTGCCACGAAAACGTTTTATGCGGAGCGGTCAGAAAGGATTTACGCGTCCATCTAAATAGAAACGGACGCTTCACTTCCTTCGGCTTCGATTTGTTCGTGCCGAATAATCCCAAAGGCGTTTTCGTTTTCCTTTGCAATAGACCCGTTGGATGCATATCGAAAAAGGAAATAGATCCCAATCGCGATTTGAAAAGCTCGTTCTATCCAATAGAGGAGATTCTTGGAAGAGGCTACGCTTGCACGGCGTTTTTGACTTCCGAGGTGGCTGAAGACAAAAACGGTTTCAAATACGGATTGAATTCCATCTTCCAAGACGTCGATCACTCTAAAGAAGACTCGTATGGAACCCTTTTGATGTGGGCCAAAGGCTTCTCCATTGTAATCGATTATCTAAAGCAAGACGAACTCACCAAAAATCTTCCGATAGCCACAGTCGGCCATTCCAGAGGCGGAAAGACGTCTTTGCTTGCCGGAGCGCTAGACGAGAGAATCGATCTCGTCTGCTCCTCTTGCGCCGGTTGTAGCGGCGATGCAGAGGCCAATAACTATCACGAGGGAGCGGAAACGATCAAAATAATCACCGATGCCTTCCCATATTGGTTCGCACCCAATTACCGCAAATACGCAAATAAACCGATGCCCTATAACCAAAGCGATCTTCTTTCGCTTATCGCCCCTCGGCTTCTATATACCTCTTCCAAAAGCGAAGACCTTTGGGCGGATCCGAAAGGCGAATTCGAAACACTACTAAAACTAAACGCAGCTTACGAAGAGCGCGAAGAAAAAGGCTTTGCTCCCGCTAAAGCGTTCTCGATAGACGAAGAAATGGTCTCTCACGAAGGGAACATAGCTCATCATCATTTAAAAGGAATCCATGATTTAGACGAAAGAGATTGGAATCTCTATATGGATTTCTGGGACAAAAAGCTTCAGTAACCCCTTTATTGACGAATCTCCAACATCATAATAAAAGCGCCTGCACCCTTCCGAATGCAGGCCTTTGTTTGCGTTTCGTGTCGGGAAGGCTACGCTTGAACGTAGGTCAGCCCTTGGATCGCCACCTCGCCGTCTTTCAAAGTCACGTTGGACGGCTGAAAAGTCGCGTTCAAGCCTTTGTTGGCGAGGTATACCGAATACATGGCCTCGACCAATTCGGAGGCCTTGACGACGCAATTCGAGAAAACGTTCGCGTCGTTGAAGTTCTGGCCGCGCCCGATGAGGGTGGACATCTGCCTACCGCTCGCGTCGAATTCGCAGTCGGTGAGCTTGTTGTTCATGAACTTGCCATAGGCCAGATAGCCTCTGTTGTTCTCTATCGTCGTGTTACCAGTCCCGCCGTTCGTCACCTTCGTCTTGACGTTTGAGAAGGTCGTGTTGGTCACGGCCCTGGCTATCAAGGAGGCGCAGCCACAAGCGCTATACCAACCGTCGGCAAGGGTCAGGTCCTTGATGGTCGCGCCGATGAGGTTCGAGAAAGCGCCGTTTTTGGCTCCGGATTTGCACGTGATGGTCTTGCCGTTCCCGTCGAGCGTCCCGCTGAATCCATAGTTCCAATCGAATCCGAAGCCGTCGATTATTTTTTGGCCGTTGGCTATGTCTATGTCGTTCATGAGCTTGAAATACCCTTTTTTGATTTCGGTGCTCGAGATGATGCGCTCTTGATATTCGGCGGCGGTGGTGATGGTCGCGGTCACGAATGTCGTATCGCAGTATAGAACATACGCCTTTTCGTCCTTCATCATTTCGATGCAAACGCTCTTTAAACCATCGTCGGAATGGTCGGTTGCAAAATCGCCCACATCTAAATTGGCGGCATCGGTTCCTAAATCGAACGAATCCGCTTTGATGGAAGAAATGGTTCCACCAGCATAATCGCCCAAATCGATTGCTTTTGCAGTATCGGTCATCAGAACATCCTGTGCGGTAAGAGTGATGTTATAAATCCAACGATCGTCGTCGGATGCGAAGCCCGATGTGTCGTAAGCGGTCCCCTCATTGACTGTGCTACCGGCCGTCGGGGCAACGAATCTATGTTCATTAGTTTGGCAATTGACCCAATATTCGCGGATGCCTTTCTCATCTTTCGTCGCATCCTTTTTGGCGTAATGCACCCAGATGTTATCGGATTCGGCTCCGACGAACGGCATCTTCTTTCCCATTTCGATAGCCACGCCGGTTCCGATCGCGCCCAAGCAAGCAAAGGACGATAGACCCAAAATCAATAGTTTCTTTTTCATGGTTATTCTCCTTTAAATAACTCTATTTGGGATAAGATTACCCATCAAAACGCCGAATAGAAAGCGCTTACACGAGAAATAAGGAAAAATAATTCGTTTTTGGCAATTATTAATAGAACCAACAACACGCTAAATAGATATTCAATGAATATCACGTCTATTAAATCGACTCGGTCAAAATGCTTTTCACACTGGCGATGGTTTGAGAGCTCACCTCGCAAACCGTCTTAAGATAATTCTCTATCGCAAAGCTTAAGGTGTCGTTTTCGCTCGTCGAATACCCACTCATCATTTCTTTATATAAGGCTCCGAAGCCGACGTAATTGTAGCTATCGTCCTGCATGATGCCACTATCGTCGAATTCGCCATCGACGATGTTGCTTCTCCAACGCTTGCTGTTATAGAAAGTCGTGAGTTCGAAATCCTTGCATAAATCCGAATAATCAACGCCCAGCAAACCATTAATCAAAAAGGCCAACGTGCCGGTTCTATCCGCTCCAGCCGCGCAATGGAAAGTCAGCGGATAATTATTCTCATCGGAAAGCGTCTCAAAGATGTTTTTGAGATTCGCTTTGGATTTCTCATAATACTTGCTAGAACTAGGAATGATAGAACAATATTGGCCCATTCCGTAATTGAGATATCTAACGCCCTCTATCTGGTGTTCCGAAGTCGAATAGGAGTTACTTGCATTAGAATAACGTATATCGAGTTCCGTCTTCATTCCTAGGCTTTTAAGCATATTGTCCGTCACAGAATCGGCGCTCGCCCATGAGGCGCTCCGATACAAAAGGCCATATTTCACCCGATGGGAATCATCCGTCTTCCAGCCGCCAAGATCTCGCATATTGACTATCCCGTCATTGGTATTAATCGTTCTGACTGACCCTTTTATGGTGAACGAATCTACATCAGAAACGATGTTTTCGCCCTTGATTCGATAGTAATACGTGCCGGGCACCAAGTTATATACCGACACGGATTTTACGGAAGCCCTTAGATTCGAATAGGTTTGGTATACATCCGTGAAATCCTCATCCAGTGCAAGTTCCAACGAATATCTCCCCTGCCCATTCGTCACTTTCCACCTCAATTCAAGAGGATCGGAAAAATCTCCAGCCGCCGAGGAAGCGCTAGACAGATAGGCGGCAGGTTTCTCGCTATCGAGATAGCCTCTGGCGGCGCTATATAGCAAGTCAATCGTTCCGCCTTCGATCGGGTCTTGAATGACGATGCTTTCAACGTCCTGATTGGAAGAGGGGGAAAGCGAAGAAACGTTCTGTGTTTCCCCGCACGACATAAGCGGCAAAGCCACCAAAACACATAGAAATAGCAGGGATTTTTTCATTTTTTTCTTTCCTTCCTTTCTCGTTTTTTAGGAAATCTTATCGTCTTCTTTCGACTTATATAGCCCACGAAGATAATAATCGGCGAATTGATCGCGGTTTATGTATTTATCGAAAAGAGAAAACGAAATTGAATAGAGAAATAACAAGAATATCGGAAGCAGAAACACGCATAAGGCAAGTTGGATGAGAGAGAGAGCTAACGGGATACTCTCCAAAAGAGATAGACAATATATCGATGCGAATAACGCGATGCTGATAAGAAGATACTTCCACCAAAATGGAAAATATAGTTTCGTTGCGTTGATAGTCGCTCTAAAGACGTTGCATTCATAGACGGAAGAGAAAATCGAAGCGATGATGAAGATAGGGATGACAAGAAGCACCAGCAAAACGTAAAACGGTATGCCCAAATAATACTCGATGAAAAAGGTCCCGACGAATCGGCAAAGTGAAAGCAACACGCCAAAGAAGAAAAGCAATAAAGCGGTATTGAGATAATTCTGTTTGATACCGCGTCTGAAATCATCTTTGAAGAGCACCCCTTCGCCCCATAAGATTGATTTCATGATTCGGTTGGCTCCGCTTAAGCCAATCGAGGCCACGAAAGTGAAAGCCGTCTCCAATAACGTCCCATATATCATCAAGACATTCATCGAACTGCGATAATCTTCCTCGCTAAGTTCCTTTGCCAAATATTTTTGATAGAAGCCGACTTCGGCTCTGTTTTGAAGGAGAACAGTAACAATCATCGGAAGGAAGCAAAGAGCCAATAGCAAACCGACTAGAAGCAATGTTCCGGAACGGTTCTTGAGAACGAAGAAAAACTGGTCTTTCCTCGTTTGCGGCAAAGCGCTAGGCAAGAAATCCGAAGAAGCGGCCTTAATCTTTCTTTTCTTCATATAAGTCCGCCTCTTTCATCTTCATCACGAATTCGTCACTTGATTCCATGATCTTGTTTGGCGATCCTTTTAAGATGAATCTCCCCTCCTCCATCACGTATATCCGATCGGCGATCTCAAGGGCCTCTTTGTAAGAATGCGTAACGTAGATAATTGTCTTCTTCAATTCTTTATTCATCTCTTTGATGAAATCGAGAATGTCTTTTTTTGAGACGGCATCGAGATGACTCACCGGCTCATCCATCAAAATGACGCTTGGCTCGCGCACGAGTTCCCTAGCCAATAATGCCCTCTGTTGCTGTCCTAGCGACAAATACTTCGGCTTGACGTTAAGACAATGGGCGATGCCGAATCTTTCGGCGATATGGCGCACTCTCTTAAACAATTCGTCTCGCTCCACTTTTTGGTTTTTTAACGGGAAAGCAATGTTATCGAAGATAGTCATATGGGAATACAAGCTCACATCTTGATTGATGTAAGCCATATTCCTCTTGTAAGTAGGGATGTTATAGATATCCGTGCTATCGAAAATGATGTCTCCATCGTATTCCAAAATGCCGAGCATCGATTTCAATAACGTCGTCTTCCCGCATCCCGACGGCCCCATGATGACGCTGATCTTGCCATTAGGAAAAGTCTCATTCATCTCGGAAATGACAAGATTCTCTTTCTTGCCTTTTCCGTAATAGCAATATAAATCGATAAGTTTTATCTCAGGCATCTATTTCTTCGTTATCTTGTATATACGGGTGCCGTAATCGAGCATCATCCTCTTCGAGAATTTGCCACTTCCCCATTCATAATCCAATCTAACTCCGGCGTTCATTAGGGAGGCTCCGCTTAAGGAGACGACTTGCTTCTCGCTTTCGAGCGGCTTAATGGCCTCTAGTTCCTTCTCAAGATTTTCGCCAGACAGCGTTTTCTTGTCGTTGAGTTTTCTTTTTCCTATGACGAGGAAATCGAAATTCTGCTGCCTTTCCTCGAACTCATACATGAAATCAGGATTCAATCCCGCGGGTTTGGCAAAAATCTGCGGAGCATAGAATTCAAACGCTTTATTGCCGACGAAATAGATGGCTTCTTCCTTATCTTTCGAAACGATGGAGAATTGCAAATGATCGGAATTCGACATCGAGGAAATCTTGAAGTAATCGCCATATGCCAATAGGTGACGATTCTCCTTATACCATTTTATTTGGTTATAGACGCTCTTAGTATCGACGTCGGATAACTCATTTGGATCGAGTTCATATCCGAAAGCGCCGATGCAAGCGACGTTGAAACGGTCTTCGATTTGCGATGAACGAAGTGTTTGATGGTTAGGTGAGGCAGAAACGTGCGCGCCGATTGTCGACTGTGGATAGCACATCAAGAAGCCTTCCTGTATCCTCATTCTCTCATATGGCTCGGTATCATCACTTGCCCAGAAAGACGGCATATAGCAAAGCATTCCCAAATCGACGCGGTTGCCGCCCGCCGCGCAGGACTCGAAAAGAATGTCCGGGAACCTCTTCGTTATGGCAGCGAGCAAACGATATAAGCCCAACATATAGCGATGAGGCGTCTCGCCTTGGTTGGATGTAATAGGCGATAAATAATCGGATATTACGCGGTTGCAATCCCACTTGATATAGTCCGCTTTAGACGAGGCGATGCTATCGCCAATCGTTTTAATCAAATAATCCACAACCATGGGATTGGCCAAATCCAATACCAATTGGTTGCGGCTTTCTAGCGCCTTATAGTCTTTATGTTTTAAAGCGAATTCCGGATGTTTCCTATAGAGATCGCTGTCGACGCTCACCATCTCTGGCTCATACCATAAGCCAAAGAGCATTCCCATATCGTGAATCTTATCCGCCAAGGAGCCGATGCCATTAGGCAACTTCTCTTTATTGGGATACCAATCGCCTAAGGAGCCGTTGTCGCTATTCCTTTTTCCGAACCATCCATCATCGAGGACGAATAGCTCAGCGCCTAAGGCCTTCCCTCTTTTGGCGAGCGAAAGCAACTTCTCTTCCGTGAAATCGAAATGAAGTGCCTCCCAATCGTTAATGAGGACCGGGTGATCTTTATATTGCCACCTTCCCCTTACGATATGTTCTCTGATAAAACGATGATAATTTGACGTCAACCCATTTTCGCCATCCGAAGAGAAGCATAGTGTCGCTTCGGGGGTGTAAAAAACGTCATTTCCCCGCAAAACCCAGGCGAATGAGTCGTCGTTAATGCCATTTAGGAAGCGGACACCGTGAAGATTGTTCCTCTCAAAATATTCAACGTGGTTGCCAGAATAGATCAAATTAAAGCCATAGCAATCACCGCTTTTCAAAACGCAGTCCTTTTTCTTAAGCATGACAAAAGGATTGTGGAAAGCGCTTGAAAAACCGCACTTGGAATCGATTTTGGTGATGCCGAATTGCAATTCTCTCTCATGTAACTGCGCTTCTTGCGCCCAGGTTCCTTCAAGGGTCAAAATGGAAAAATCATCCTCGGAGAAATCGAGCTGAGACGAAAGAAGCCTTCTGATTGTGACTTCTTTGGAAGAGAGATTTTTTAGCGAGGCGCTCCTAGTAATGACGTCGGTGTTTGGGTAGGTCGAATAATATAACGATAGCTCCAAGCCCTTGCTCTCATCGAGAAGGCGAATGACCAATGTCTCTTCCTTATGATTGGCGCTCGGTAGTTCTGGAAGCGAGAAATCGTGGATTATCTCGTGGCTTTGATAAAGGAATTCATTTTCGACGTCGCCATTGTCTTCTAGCTTCACCATGAGCTCGCGACCATCGCCACGGCCTTTGAATGAGCATTCCGTGCTCGCATGGTCAGGGAACATCCGATATTCGTCGTTTTTCATCTCAACGCCATATCCGAATCCTTGATTTTCCTCGATGAAAGAGTAGGACTCCTCATTCGGAATGCGTTTGCCGTAATAGACGTGCTCCAATACGCCTAGAGGATTGACCTTGAACAAGTATGTTGTGTTTTCAGTGTCGATTTTGAAGAAATTGTTTTTGATTGAAATCATATTGACGTACCTCTATTTCGATCTCCTCAGATTCGCTTTCTATCCTATATTCTAGAGCGGCAAAGCCTGGCATTAAAAAGAAAATCTTCTCTTTGCCGTCCATTCCCCCCCCACATTGTTTTTGATCTCACCATCTATAAGCGAGAATTATGAATGGCAGTCGGATGCGCATTGTTTATTCGGATAACGAATCTTTCGTCTCTAGACGTCTTATAAGCGATGCGTTTACCGCCTATCGCTTTTGGGCTAGGCTTTGTGGAATGTCACACCTTCTACTTCGGATCGAGCGGAACCGACATATTTCAAGGAATTGCAATAGACGTTCACGTTATAGAAGGTGGTGCCTGGAATTTGCTTTCCGAAAACGGAGACGATGTCTAACCCTTCGGCATGGATTTCCATGTTGCGAACGACGCAATAATTGAAGGTTTCGGTGCAAACTATGCCAGTGCTATCGGTCTGTGATCCAGTCGCACGAGAATCGGTCGTCACGCTGTTATCCGAATCAAGATTGATGGTGATGTCATCAAATGTCGCTCCGGAGATGAAACGACCCAAGACCATCTGCCCGCGGTTATCCGTCGCGCTTTCCTTAACGTTATAGGTAACATCATCGAGGGTGAGATTCTTAATGACGGCGCCATTGCCGATTATATAGAAGAGACCCATCATGCTGCTCTTGTAATTTCCGATCGAATGGCCTTCGCCATCTAAGATGCCTCTAAAACCATATGCATAATTTATCGGGCTCATAGAGATGTATTTGCCCATCGCGTCCTTTCCTTCTCCATCGATATCGTTTTTGAGGACGTATTGGCCGAAAATGACGTCTTTTTCGAAATTCTGAACGAGATATTCCTTCATCTCGGAATAAGTCGAAATATATTTCGTGACGAAATCGACGATGCAAGTATAGGTGTCGGCATAATCGGCGGCGTCAAGGGTTATCGTGACGCTTTGCTTGCCATAATTGGAGACATCGAATAATTGGGCAGACAAAGTCACCTCTTTCCCCGAAGCGTCATAGGAAGCTTTCGAAGTATCAATGACGATCTCTTTTCCATTGACCGCAACGCTTCTTATCTCTTGATATGATTTATCGGTCGGGATGACAAAGGTCTTTTCGTTGACTGAAGAAGGCGTGAGCGTCCTAGACGTGTCATCGGCAACAACCGACATATCGAGGTCGAAGCGTTTCTCGGCCAATTCGAAATCGTAATCGTTCAAAATCGGTTTGTACACTTCCGCATTGACGGTGATGCTATCGCCCCCTGTCGCCACCACGAAAGATGTTTTTCCTCCTTTGGATGGTTTAAGGACGGTTCCATCAAGCGAAAGAATAGACGGATTGTCGAAAGTGATAGTCAAATTCTCATACGGCACTTGTATTCCGCCTTTCAAGACTCGAATATCGTCTTTTAAGTCAATCGGGCTATCGCTATATCTATACATGGAGATCGTATAATGGGGGCCAAGGTTATCGTAAGTCAGATTCTTGCCGCAAAGCACGAGCCCGTCATTGCCTTTGACGGAGACGGTCAAAGTTTTCGAAAGGGTGAATCCGACGAATTCCGTATAGATGGTATAGGTATCGCTTCCGATTTCATTCCCGCTTATCAATAACGATTCATCATCGACGACGATGCTCGAATTCCTTTCATCGCTTTCCCTGGTGATGTTGATAGTATGTTCATATTCCCCAACGTCGATGCCGCGATACGATAAGAACGTGTCTAACGAATACGTCGCGCCTTTATAAACCGAGACTTCTTGGCTTTCGAGTTCGAAGAGAGGAACGGTCGAATCCTTGGAAACCGTCACCGTGACATTATATGTCGTCGTCGAAGAGATAAACGAAGCGACGGTCGTGCCTTCGTTGATATTGGTTCTTAGGTATGCGCCATCATATATGACGATCGATGTATCGGCTATCCGCACTTCGAAATCGAGTTTGCTATCCGGTGTATATTCTTTGTTATCAAACAAGCCCATATAGACGCTTGTTTCTTTGACATTCGGCTCTTCGACATAAGGGACCGGTTTAGGGCCAGTATCGGAAGAGGAGGCGCCGCAAGATCCTAAAGCGAAAACGAAAGTCGGGATGAGAACCGCAAATGCTTTGATATTTATTTTCATGTTCTTTTCCTCCGCTTAAATGCCCCAGCTCGAATAGACTGAATCGATGTAATAATGCTCCTTATGTTCAACCATCCCAATCGATTCGGCGTCCTTTTTGAAAGACAGACGAAGCTGTTTAAGCTCTTCTGCGGTATAAGTGCTGCCGTGCAGATTGCATAAGGCGAAGCGTGGGAACATCGTTTCGATGAGTATGTGCTTCTTGAGCGTCTTATATAAAGACGAATCCGTGGTCTCGTATTTCTCGATGGCTTTATAGGCCTCGTCCATTTTGCTAAGCCAATTGACGAGCATTTGCTTTGGCCAATATTCCGCTTTGTCGCCGATTTCCTGATAGACGCCACCGCCTAAGCCATAGACTTCCGGTTTGCTTTCCAAATACGTCTCCCATCCGATCAATTCTTCGTAATACTCGCGCATGATCGATGCGGCATCTTGGAAATAATTGGCGAAGAATTTGTTGGTGTATTCGGTGTAGCTCGCATTCACGTCGAAATGAGCTTTGCTATCCAAATATTCTTTGAGCTTGCCGAAGCATGTGACGTTCAAGTTATATCTTTGGCCTTCGTTATAGATATTCGAAGCGCCTTGCGACTTGACGAAGCGATAGTTCACCATCATCGACGAATAGGTGTTATACGGATAGATGTAATGATGGTAATCAGTTTCATATAGCCAAGCGGTGATGTGGCTTGCGTATTTTCTCCACTCTTTGATGTTGTCGGCGTACGTCTTATTTACGTCGTCATAAAAAGTTTTGGTGTAATTCGCATGAAGCGGGGCGATAAGGACATAGACATCAGGATTGAGCTTTAAAGATGGATCGTCTTCAACGGAGACGGTCGGCGGTTGCAAAGAAGAAAGATAAGCGAAGAACTGCAAATGTATCGTTCTCTTTTCGCTATGCTTCGTTTCCGCTTCCTCTTTCAAATAGGCCTGCAGCTTGTCATCAAGCCTATTGACGAAGCGAATGGTGGCGCCGGAGATGCCGCCGTCTTGTGCGATGCTTTTTTGGCAGGCGTCGCATTGGCAGGAATTGCCGACGTCGTTATCGGTGAAGTTCAAAATATTGGAATTAGATTCATGGGCGATCGATTTCTTAACCGTTTCAAATGCCTTATCAACCATGAGTTCCAAAGACTCTTCGTCGCCGTGGGCGGTATAGCAAAGCTGTTCGCCGGAATCTGAGAACCATTCCGGATGATAATTGTCTGGATCCGATGCGACGCAATGTATATCCGGGTCAAGATAATTGAAAACATTATGAACGGTTTTCGCAGCCGCCTTGGGATTCTCTGGGGTCGGAACGATATAAGAATATAGAGTAGAGTAGCCCAATCCGTATTTCGTGGCTGACGTCATGTTGTTAGTTGGATGCGCCCAATCGAAATCCGGCCTTTCCGTTATCTCGAAATCCGGCATTATCGAGCCGTCTCTCTCATAGATCACCGTATCCTCAACGATCATGTCATATCCAACGGTGTGTTTAAGGAAAGATAAAGCGGCCCGCTGATACCCGCCGATTCGATGAGCCATCACGAAAACATTGTTGCCGTAGCTCGATATATAATAACCAGCCACGCCTAGGGTGTCGTAATCGGGCATTTCTTTCCCTGTATCCTCAAACAAATCCGAAGAACCGACGATGATGTATTTGTTCGACCTTGAAATGGAATCCTCAAAATCATTGACGTTGATGGATTCCATCATGGCTCCAGTAGCGTTAAAGACGTTCGAGACGATGCATGATGCCGCTTCACCGGCTCCGCTTTGAGAGGCGTCATAAATGATCTGATAATCGGTAGTTCCATCGCTTTTCACGAATTGTCGGCTGCCGTATTTGACGTTCACATCATGTAACGTACCTTCGAGCAGCAAAGGATATCCGAATTCGTCATAGGCGACGATCTCTTCTTTGCGCTCGCCACCGCTAGAGCAAGAAACTAAGAATAAGAGCGACAGATTCAGAATGTTTTTGAAAATCTTTTTCATGGTTTCTTCCCCTTCCTATTCGGTCACGTTCGCAACGAACGTTTTCGTGTAGATATTCCCGATTTCGTCGATGACGTGAATTATGTATCTATATTCGCCGGCCTCTTTGAATGTATAAGCGGTATAGGAATCATCCAAATAGTGATAAACGCCATTCGGAGAGAGCATGATTCTCTGAATGATGAGGTCCTCCTTCGCCGTCAGATTGTCACTTGCTGAGAATTTAGGCAAAAGCACCGTTTCCCCTACTTTCGCTTCGCTTTGCATGCCGGTTTCAAAGACAACCGTCGGGAAGACGTCGTCATACACGTTGATGTAATAGCCAATCGTGAGTTCCGTGCCGTTGGCCAAAAACCTGGAATCTTCCACGGCGACGAGAGTGAAATAATATTGACCATATTCATTCAAATCGATGTCGTAGCCCTTCGATGGATCGGCGTCTTTCAAAAGCGTTCCGTCTTTCGCCGTCATATATTGACCGCTTGGCGAAACGACATCCAACGTGAATGTTGTGTTGGGAGAGAAAACGTCAAAGGCGTAAGCAGGATCGATACGATAGGTCGTGTTGATATCTTTTGTTCCGCCGTAATTGTCGTTCATTTGAATTACTGGGCTCACGCGGTCCCTTGCCGTTTTGGAAGAGAAACCCGATTGGCAGAAATTGATGAGGTTCAATCTAGAACCGATCTGAGGATTCAAAAATTCAAGCGTCAGATAAGCCTTCATCGATTCGAATCCGGTAAACGCCTCGCCGTTAGCAAACGTTTCGACGCTAAGCGAACTGCTCCCGCAGGTGAAGACTCCGTCCTCATACGATATAGCGTAGTCGTTGTTCCCAACATTGATGTCATTTCCCGTCAAAGCGATTTCCTTATCCCCGACTTTGAAGTAAGTAACCTCGTTTTTCAGATACAAACTCGCCTCGATCTCATTGGCGTCGTTCGTATAATCGCTCAAGCGGATCGTCACTCCGCCATTGCTCTTGAAGTCAAGCAACGATTTGATTTCAAGGGTGAAGCTATCAAGAAGCAAAGGGGTCGCGAAATCGAAGCCGGCATAGCTCGCGTCGGAAACGGTGAGCAAAATGCCGTTATCGGAAGTAAGTTCCTTATTTAAACCTTTGCTCACGAAATAGTTGGAAAGATTGATCGATCTCGCACTTTGCTCAGTGCCCATGTTCTTGACGGTATAGATTTCGCTTGTTTGGAAAAGGACGTCGCCGCATTTCGCTTTGACGGTCACTTTTTCGCCGTTATTCGTGACCACCGGACTATATTGTTCGCCACTATATTCATTCGTCCCATTTGCATCTGTCACTTCGAGTGTAAGCGCCTTTTCCTTTAACTCTCCATCCTCATAGAAATAGACTTTCTCAGTCGGGAAATCGTAATATCCGCCGGAAATGAAATAGCGAGGGAAAGCAATCGTTTTTTCAAGAATCGGCTTTTTGCCATCGGTCACGGCGATATCGTATTCCTTCTCCGCCATCTGTCCGATCATGTCCGTGACTTGGTATATAACCTTGTAGTCCTTAAGTTCAGTGATTCTGAAACCATTTCCATCGATTGGTTGTCTTATGCCACCAACTTCATAATAGGCTTCGACCGTTTTCTTTCCGATGCCACCACTAGTCTCTATTTTTTTGTTGATTTCGACGAAATCGCCGACGTGAAGCTCGCTTTCGTGCGCCGGAAGTTCGAAAGATGGCTCATCAAGTGAATCGAAGACGCTGATGGTGTGAAGTTTCTGTGCTTTATTGCCGGCCTTGTCGTAAGCGGTATAGCATATGGTATAAGTTCCTTGCTTATCCATATAGAATTCGCCGTCGGTTATCTTCACATTCGTCTTGTCGCTAGAGAAATAATTGTAGAAAACCTCGGTTTTGACGTCGCAACCCATAGAGACCTGGTCATAAGCGGTAACCTTAGGCACTGGGTAGAAATAGCCAACCACCGCCTTCGTAAGCGAACCGTAATCGCCGTCAATCGTTATCTCCGGTTCTTCGCTATCAACGAAGGAATTGTTCTTTAGTTCGTCGGCGGAAACGCCGTATATATCGCTGATTACGAAATTGGCAGTCGAAGAGCTATAGCTTTCTGCGTAAATCGACATGAAAGCGCGGTTGCTTGTGAATCCGCTCCAAGGGGAAGACACCTGAGTCGTGTCATCAAGATCTAAAACCGTATCAAGGGTGGCGCCTCGTCCGAATCCTGTCCCGTAAGCGGTTTTGCTAGAATGATCAAAACCGAAAACGAACTTAGCTTCGTCAATCGCGTCCTTATAGTTGTTTTTATCTTTCATATAGCCATCGAAAGAAACACCGGACCATGTGCCCCAGGTGTCGTTTGTGTGAAGGCCTTGGCTTTGATGCCAACCGGCGAAATACGGCTGCGCATCGCTTCTTACCATAACCGACGAAGAATGGGAAGTCGTGCCGTTGGCATTTGTTTCGACATGCGAATAATAGCAAAGGATAAGGAATTTCTCCGGATCATCGGCGTCGGTGAGCTTTATGAAAAACTGATTGAAGTCGACGGATCCCTTGTTTAGTGGCGCAATATAGCCCCGCACTAGCGCGTTTGCGTCCGTCATTTCATCCAAATAAATCGGTTTGGTGAATTTTAAGGTGTCGCCCAAGCCGAGTTTGACATATAGACCGGCTGTGCCCGCCGCGCCAAGCTCTTTTGATTTTTCCGCTGATATGTATTCGATTGACGATTTTTCGGTATCGCCGACGTAAACCTGCGGGAATCCGACGTTAATTTGCTTGGCTATGTTATGAATCTTGCCGCCGACGTTGACCGAATATTCGAAAGTATGCAAACCCGCTTGATCCAAGGTTATCGTCGTTTCCGCACTTTGGGAGCCGTCTGGGAAAGTGACGATCACGCTAGCAGGATAAGCCGTGCCATTAATCGTATAAGTCATCGTCGGAATGACGTAAGAGGAACCATAATCGTGATCGCCCTCCACGAAATCCGACCAATTTGAGGCTCTTTTGACGCTCGGCATAACCGTATTTTGCGAAGTGTTCGTCAAAGTCACTGCGCCGGCAGTCGCGAAAAGAGCTGCGCTCAGGAGAAATAAATTCTTGGCTTTCATAACGTTTTTCCTTTCCTTAACCTTTGATGCCGCCCATCGTCAAATTTCCCATGAATTTGTCTTTGAATATGGCAAAGAGGGTAACGACTGGGAGAGAAGATAAGATAACCATGTTGAAGGCGTATACGGCGCCGGTTCTCAGTTTTTGATCGCCAGGGCTGCCACTGCCCGTGACGAGTTGCCACAAGAGATAGCCAAGCGTCGGCTTATCGAGCAAATAGACCATCGGCGTTTGATAGTCATTCCAGAAGGTGACGAAGTTAATGAGCATAACCGTCAAAAAGACGTTTTTGATGAGGGGGAAGCCGATTCGGAAAAGAATCTGGAAATTGTTCGCCCCATCGATCTTGGCCGCTTCGAAGTAGGCGCTTGGAACGCTCTTGAAGGAAGCGTACATGACGAAAAAATATAGCCCGAGCATGTTGGCTTTGAGCATGATGACACCGGCCAGGTTGTTGACCAATCCCAATCCATAAGCAAGCTTAAGCTCTGAAGGCAAGGAGCCGACAACCGGAATCATCATCGCGACCAAAACGGCCGTATAGACGATTTTGCTTGTTTTGAATTCGAACCTTGCACAGGCATAGGCCGCCAAACATGGCACTAGGGTTTTGACGAACGCGCTTCCAATCGAATAAATCAACGTGTTCACAAGAACATCCGTCAAAGAGCTCACTTGACCGTTGCTCTTGGTGACATGGACCAAATCGAAGACATCGAACAAATTAAAATAGAAGTTTTTGTTCGTCATCATTAGGTATGTGCCTTGATAATCGCTCGTCTTGGGGCTTCTCGTGGAAACAAGCAAAGCGTAACCAACCAAAATGAAGAGCGCGATCGCGTAAATAAGCAGAATCACCAAAATTATAATCGGGAACACCGTCAGTTTATTGTCTCTCAATCGGTCTTTTTTAAGTCTTAATTTCATCGTTAGCTCTCCTTAGGACCGAATCTTTCGAGCAAATACTTGACACCAAAAACGACAGGTATCGTTACGAAGGTACAAATAAGTCCGAATGCAGCCATCTGATGGAAGGCCGCCGCCTCGTAATTGTTTTGAACGGCGTATTGCTGAACATTGTTATAGATGACGTAACCGGCTGGACCAGGAGATAAATTATTGAGGTTCGAGCCAAAGAACGTAAACAAGGAATACTGATTCACAAACATTGCGGCAATCCCTGTGACAATGAAAGTCGATAGGGTCGGGAAGGATAGCGGCAGAGAGATGGAGAAGAATTCTCTGACGTGGCTCACGCCATCGAGCTGAGCCGCCTCGAAGATTTCCTTCGGTATCTCACTCATCTTATTCGAATATATGAGGGTTGTCGTTCCGAAATTGATGAACGCGTCGAACAACACGACCGTGATATAAGTCTTCACCTCGCTAGCGTCGAGAACATCGATGACGTTGTCTGGAAAATACTCCTCTAAGAAATAAAGAATTTCGTAGTTGTTGAAGAACTTGAAGAGGATAATCATGACCGTCGCCGAAAGGATAGAAGGCAAGAAGAGGATGAAACGAAAGAATTTGCTTCCTGCAAAACGACGAGAAATGTAATAAGCGAATA
The DNA here is from genome assembly GCA_964497235.1 of uncultured Staphylococcaceae bacterium. Lineage (GTDB taxonomy): Bacteria > Bacillota_I > Bacilli_A > RFN20 > CAG-826 > UBA4951. Next base: position 21,839 of record CAZCCJ010000006.1, on the reverse strand, counting down.
GCAATGCGAACGGTATTGAAATGACCGATGAGCATAAATAGAGGATCAAGGATATGAGCATCGACTGAAGGTAGATGTTCGTCCCTCCGCTCAAATCGAAGCATTGCTCAAAATAATAGAAGAATCCACCGTTCGGGTTAGCGCTTTCGCCATAATTGAACGCCAACAAAAAGGAATTGATGTTTACGTATATATAGAAGACGATGAATTGCAATACCGGCCATGCCAAAAGGAGCAAATGAAAGGCAAAATCCTTTTTGCGGTCAGAGGACCGATTGTGCTTTCTACGCATTATTTAAGCCCAGTCCAGATTTTGTTCTTGTAATAGCTATAGACTTGCGCCAAATATTGGCCCGCTTTAAGGCCAGAATCGTTGATGAAATCGTTTTGCGGGAAATATGAGGCATCAGAGATGGCGAACCTTCTCGAAGAAAGCTGCTGGCCAATGCCTTTGTTGAACTGATCAACGTGGCTTTCTGGAAGAACCGTCTCTGCATTATGATAATATTCCCAATAATCTCTGCCGAAATTGCTCATTTGAGCTTTGTCCTCATCAGTGAGGTCGTATTTGAAATACTTCACGGCATTCGTGGTTCTTGTGAATTCGCGATAAGCGTCGTCGGTGTTCATATATTGAAGGAAGTCGCCGGCCAAAGCCTTTTTACTGGCGCTTAATCCGCTCTTCATGAACACGAACGAGGAAGTATCGGCCAAAATCGTCTGCTTATCATTCGATTTCGAATCGGCTTTCGGAAGAGGCATCCAACCGAAATCGAGTTCGCTCTTTTCGCTATCCGCCAAAGAAGAGATTGTTTCATCGGCTTCCGATTCCCACCAATCGCCCTCGAAAATCATCGCAATCGATTTATTCTTTTGCCATTGATGAGCATTCAATCTGCCAAATTGCGAATTGATGAAGAAATTCTGAGCGTCCAAGTGATTCGTGCTAGTGGTGACCAAATTGCAAAGCCATTTGTCTTTGTTGTTGACGACCTTTTTCAAGAAATTGAGCGCATGGTATTTGCCAGCCGAGCGTTGTACCTCGTATCCATCGTATTTACTGTCAACTTTATTAGGATGGACGGTCACTTCTTCGGTCAATGGATTGCTATCCTCGTCATATAAAACGTCCGTTAAACCATCGTTCATTTTCGTAACGGTGATCTTTCCATCCATCGTGTAATTGACCTTGCTTTGCTCCGGTCCATCATAGAAGGCCGACAAGGAATTGAGAAGTTTGCCGAAATAGTCTGCGCCATTCCCTTCGCCTCTCCAAATAAACGGGATTTGCTGACCGTTATAAATATAATCAACGAGTTCGAAGAATTCGTCATAAGTCGTAGGAAGGCCATCGTCGTTTGTTCCATATTTTCCATCTGGACCGGCGGATTTCTTATCCCCAGAAGACATAATGAAACGCATGTCGGTGCCAGGTTCCTCTTCCTCGTATCCATCGACGAAGTAGTAATTGTTTTTGCGAAAGACCGTCTTGTTATAAACGATTCCGAAATTCGAGGTATAGTGCGGAACGGCGTAATAATGCTTGCCGCCATTGGCGTCGGCGATGTTGAGATAATCAGCGACATCGTCGTACATCTTGCTTTCGATGGTCTTATCCGTTTCGTACGGATTGGTGCCGGCCACCAAATCGGTGATATCCTCGAAAGCGCCATCGGCTATCATGTTGAGGTAATTCAATTGCTCAAAGAAATACAATTCGTTTATGTTGTTTTTGATTTCGGATGACGATGGCGTTTGTTTTTGATCGGCGATTATTATTTGAACGCCCGTTTTGCCGTCTTCATAGCTGTCATTCGCATGCAACGCCTCGTATCTCGAAGCCGCGGAATACAACCACTTATTGCCATATCCCCCTTGATAGCATTTGATGTAGAGCTGAGTTTTGGTTGTGTCGATATTGCTGTCAGTGCCACAACTTGTTAAGGCGGCGCTCGTTAACCCAGAGAGAGCACAAAGGGCGAGAACGGCAATCTTTTTGTTTGCTTTATTCTTCATAAAACCTCCTTGATTGTTTCGAAGAAACGAAATTTGTGAGATTAGTTTATGCTAGGATTTTATAACTTTTCTAGACTTTATTTCCAACTCGCTATAGCCGCATGGATAGAATTAATAAAGAATGAGTAAAAATTGATAAGTTTATTATCTTCGCGATGAGCTGCCCACTTATTGCTCAATATTTCTAAAAGCCCATAACCATCGCAGTGTAAGCGCTTAAAAAAGCGGACATAACCTCTTTTAAAGCTATGCATTTTCTATTTAGAATCTATTATTTTTCGTCTATTTATCAAAAACGGAATTCAATAAAACGGCAATTTCGAAAAGCTTTGTTATGCCACCATCATCGAATCGATGTCATTTTTTAAGAAAAATCCAAATATCCGCGCAAATCGCAATCAAAACAATGAATATTTAAGTGGTTAGAAAAATTAATCGGAACGATTCTCTCCCGAAAGACGAAATGGTAAAAATCTACAAAATCAGGGCTTTGCTTACACACACTTCACGCACAGGATGCGTGGATTTTGGATATGCAAAATAATAAAATACAGTAAACGGCGGTAGGACAAATCATATTCTGCATTTCGAATATGAGCCAATCGCCAAAAATAAATGAAAGGATCAATTTCATGAAAAGGAAAAACAAAGTCGCCCTGCTCGTCTTGGCTTTTTCAGCCGTTAGCTCCCTTGCTTCGTGTGGTTTAACGGATGGCGCAAGCAGCCACACTCACGAGTTCGAAGAACACGAGGAGGTCTTCCCCACTTGCGTCGAAACCGGAACTGAGCCCTATAAAACCTGCAAAACGTGCAATAAATATTTCGATATGAACGGGAAAGAAATCGACGCTCCGAAAGTGACGCCGATCGATCCAAATAACCACAAAGGGACAAAAGAACTCGCGATTAGCGGATCCTATAGAACCAAATACGTCGTCGGCGAGTCCTTTGATATGGAAAATGCCGTATTCGCCATCAAGTGCGAGCATTGCGAAGGCTCTTCGCTAAGCGATGCTAAAAAAGGCAAAGTGCACATCACCTATCCGACGGCGGACGCCTCTTCCTTCACCGTCGACGATTTGGCGAAAACCGAACTAAAGGTAACGTTCGAATATTCGAATCTGATTGCCACCGCGAACGTAACGCTAAGCAAAAAAGAAAACATCATCACCGGATTAGAAACCATGAACAAACATTGTGGCTTCAAACCGTTCACCGAACTCGACGGCGTCTCTTCCACCTTTGGCAAAATCGTTTACACTTTCTCCGAAACCGAAGACGGAGATTATAAATCGGCGGCCGAATTGGGAGAAGACTACGTTTTCATGAACGATCCGGATTCGTCCTCGCCAAAAGTGTATTACGTCAAAGCGACAGTCTCCGAAGGGGCCGACTATGACGGCGCCGAAATCTCCACCACGCTCACCATATCGCATAATGAAGCCGTTTGGAGCACGGAAAACGAAGAATATGACGTCTTCGGATGCATTTGCCAAACGCCAGTCAAATTCAATAAGAAAGTCGCCGCTTCTCAGACGCTCGATCTAAGCGGAACGACCGTCTCCATGAACCTCGATGGAACGAGCTACGACGCAAGCAAGCACACGATCAAGAGCATCAAATACGTGGTCGATGAGTCGACGACGTATGACCTTGGAACGGATTTGACGAATCTGGATGTCACCGCTTTAAAAGCCGACCTCGATCATCACGGTGAAGCCGTTTTGGACATCGTCGTTAACACCCCGCAAGACGGATTGGTCCCTTCTTTCGACCATAGTATCGAAGCACCGGTCACGCTTGCGACCGCGACTATCACCACCGCCACCGAATATCAAGAGCGCATCATCTCGAGCACCGAAATCAAAAAAGGGTATTTCAAGCTCATGAACGACATAGACATAGCCAACGGCCAAAAAATAATCGACGGCTTCGGATTCGATTGGAATTACGGATTCGGCGGGACGCTCGACGGAAACGGCAAGACCATCACGTGCAAATCCGGAGCCCTATATGGGGCTTTCTCGAACCTCATCGGGGCGACCATCAAGGACCTGACCCTTGCCGACGGTTGGTATAGCGCTTATGGCGTCGTTTCCCTGATCGCCAAGGGCGTGCTCAACACGACCTTCTCGAACGTCAAGACGAAGGTGACGGCCGGAGGCACCGGGAATCTGAAAATCGAGGAGAACAGAGGCTATCTGGCCTATGGCAAGTTCATGAACAACAAGCTCACCGACTGCGAATTCGACGCGAGCGGTAGGCAGATGTCCACCCTCATCGGGCGCGGCCAGAACTTCAACGACGCGAACGTTTTCTCGAATTGCGTCGTCAAGGCCTCCGAATTGGTCGAGGCCATGCACTCGAACTACACAGGCAAGACGTATCAGCCAAGCAACGTCACCCTCGAAGACGGCGAGGAAGCCATCGCCGGACTCACCTTCACCAAAGCTTAAATTCGATAATCGGCACGTAAGCAAAGCCTGCATTCGAAAGGATGCGGGCTTTCGTTTATAAATATGAAATTCCAAAGAACGCGTGCATGTTCCGAACTCTGTCCACTTATCGTTTTTTCGTCTTTCTACTATTGTTTGTGTCTATTCGCTTTAACTTTTGCATTCCTCCGTTCTATCATTACAATAAGTTCAACGAACTTAGCGGGTAAGGACGCTTTCATCGAGCATAACCGCTTTAGACGACCTATGGGCCAAAGGCCATCCACGAATAAGGAGAAAATCACAAAATGAAACTGAATCGGGAAGAATTCATCGACAAGGTACACGCTTGCTTCATTGGCAAAAACATCGGCGGAACGATTGGCGGTCCGACCGAAGGAAAAAGAGAGATATTGGACGTCAAAGGGTTCGTCACTCCGAAAGGAGAGCCGCTTCCAAACGACGATTTGGACCTTCAATTGATTTGGCTTAGAGCCTTGGAAATGCAAGGACCAACCAACATAAATAGCGAGGTCCTCGGAGAATATTGGCTCAATTTCATTCCGCCTTCGTGGTCGGAATATGGCATATGCAAACACAATATGGAGCAAGGGTTGCATCCAGAAATCGCCGGAAGCAGCGACCTGAATATCTGGAGCCATTCGAACGGTGCTTGGATTAGAAGCGAGATCTGGGCCTGCACCAACCCATTGATGATCGACCATGCCGTAAGATACGCCCTGCATGATGCCATGGTAGATCACGGGATGGGCGAGGGAACGATCGCCGCGGCTTTCACCGCCGCTTTGGAAAGCGCCGCATTCGGCATCAAGGACATCCATGAATTGATCAAGATCGCCCTCAGCAAAATCCCTTCAGATTCCAGAGTCGCCCAAAGCGCGAAAGAGGTCATCCGTCTGCATGAAGAAGGCAAAACCTGGCAAGAGGCAAGAAACGCGATCGTCGAGCTAAACAAAGACATCGGGGACGGCTGGTTCCAGGCCCCGAGCAACATCGCTTTCGTTTTGATCGGCCTCCTATACGGCGAAGGCGATTACAAGAAATCGTTATTGACGGCAGTCAATTGCGGCGACGACACCGATTGCACCGGCGCCACTGTCGGAGCGCTTCTTGGCATCATTAACGGCACAAAGGGATTGCCGGAAGATTGGGTTTCCTATATCGGAAACAGGATCGTAACATGTTCAATCAACATCGGAACCTCCCCTCGCATCCCAACAACCATCGACGATTTGGTGAAGAGAGTCGTGAGGATGGCGGAAATCTGCGCCTATTATAACGGCGAAGCCATCTATAACGACGTCTTGAAAGGGCTCGACGTGGAGTTCGTCGACACGAAAACGGAACTCGAACCAAATCTATTCGAATTGCTATCAAAGCCATGGGCCCTAGACAATGAGCAAGACGACATCCGCTCATTGCGGTTAACCTTAAGGCCGAACACATTCGCCGCCTATTTGGGGAGGATAACCGCCATCGTGAGATACGAAAACGGCATTAACATCCAATCTGGCGAAACGAAAACAATAGGATTGACGATCGTCAACAATATCAAGGCGTTCGGGAATGAACCCTTAACCGTCACAATGAAGATCCATCTCCCAGAGGATTTCGAGGCCAAAGAAACGGCAGCCAACGTCGCCGTGCCATGCTGGACCGCTATGACGAAGATGGCCCACACCGATGAGATGCATTTCTCTTTCGACGTTTTGAAAGTCCATGACGCCAAGGAAAACGTGATTGTTGAGGTCAATGTCCCAGAGCACGGCATAACGCGCTACATAAACGTGACGTTCCTAAAGAGGAAATAGAAAGACAAGCGTGATGAAGCAAGATGATACCGAGATCGTTTCCTTAAGCGGCATCTATGACGCAACCGCTTGGATGGCGATAGCCGTCTTGACGGAAGAGCCGATCCAAAAGGGCGGCGTGCCGGTCTATTTCCCGGATTTCGCGAACAACAAATAGATGAATAGACCTCTCATCGACGTCATCGATTTCGACAAAGATTAAAAAGGAATTTATGAAGAAAGCCACATTCCACCACTGCTTGCGAGCGCAGATCTACCCCGATCAATACGCCGAAGAAAGAATCAAAAGCATCAAAGATTGGTGCGTCAAATATCGTTTTGATAACGTCATCCTTTTCTTTAACGGCGAGGAATATAACGTCGGGCACATCAGCAAGGAGCAACTAAAGCCTTGGCTGGAAGTTATAAAGAAAGCCAAGAAAGAGTTTGCCGAAGTGGGAATAAGCACATCGCTAAATCCATGGTTTGAACTCGGCCACATCGATAGAGGGCGCACCCTCCAAGAAGGACAGCATTTCCAAACGATGGTAGACCGCAACGGCAAGCAGTGCGCTTTAACCGCCTGCCCCTTAGACAACGAATGGAAGAAATACTATCTCGATCTGATGGCGTATTACGTCAAGGAGACGGAACCGGAAGTCCTTTGGATCGAAGACGATTTCCGCCTCCATAACCATGAGCCCCTCGATTGGGGCGGTTGCTGGTGTCCCCACCATATGGAAGCTTATAGCAAGAAACTAGGCAAGAATGAGACCCGCGAGGAGTTCGTGAAAGCCCTAGAAAGCAAAGAGCCCACCCCCGAAAGAAAAGCATGGCTCGATGTCTCTTGGGAGACTATGGATGGGCTTGCTAAGGAAATCAGAGACAAAGTGGTCTCTTTAGGAGTCAAAACGAAAATCGGTTTGATGTCTTCTACGCCTTGGATGCACGCGATGGAAGCCAGGGATTGGCATAAACTTCACGTCGATCTCTCTAGCGAAGGCACTCTCATAGACAGATTGCATCTACCCGCTTATAGAGAAGCCGGGGCGAAGGAATATTATTTCGATTTCAACCGCATATCGATGGTCAACCGCTCCTTCATCGGCGATGATTGCGAACAATATCCGGAACTAGAGAACAGTTCCTATTCGGATTTCGTCAAAGATCCTAAATTCGTCGCCTTCCAAGTCGAAAGCGCGCTCCCCATAGGTCTTGATGGCATGACCTATAACATCTTCCAATGCGCTGGAAACGGCGCTCAAAAAGAGCTTGGATATGGCAAGGAAATCAGGAAAATAGACAAATATCTCTCAATGGTGAAGGGACTACATCTATTGCCTTCGAAGATGCGAGGGTTAGTGTTCCCGCTCGATGAGAAGACCGTCTATCGCCGCCATCCGGAAAACGGCTTCATGGATTTGATACCGGACGATTTCGACGCCGTCGGATTCCTTTCTAGCCTCGGTTATTCATATCGCATTTCAAAAGAAAAGGAATTTGTCGGCGAACGCATCGTTTTATGCGGGCAAAACGCCAGGAATTTCACCGATGACGAACTGGAAAAGCTATTCGAGGACAATTTCGTCTTCGTCGACGGAGGAGCCGCGCTTGTATTAAAAGAAAGAGGCTTGTCGCATCTGATCGCGGCCAAAGACGTCACGTATCGCGGAATGCTCCACAATTACGATTGCTTTGAGATGCTAGAGAAAGGGACGCTCAATGGAATGCATAATTACCGCTCATCCTCGCAAAGAAGATGCGGAAATTACGTCAAAATAGAATACGAAAAGAACGTCAAAATCCTTACCGGTCTATACGATCCTTTCTTAAAGAGAACTGGAAACGGCTTCGCGGTCGGAAAGAATTTCTGCGTCTATCCTTACATGCTAAAAGACCCATCGCAAACCGATTTCTTTGTGACGCTAAGAAGATATCTATTAGAAAAAGGCCTATTGAAAAGAAGCGAAAAGCCTTTGGCCTATTCTCTTTGCGACGCCGTTTATACGTATCTATATGAGCAAGATGAACATTTCGTCCTAATGGTCGTCAACGCCAACTATAACGATTTCGCTTCCATAGAGTTAGAACTAGAAAACGTCCCATTCTCATCGATTGAATCGCTTGAGAAGAACGGACAAATAAAGAATGTTCCTTATTCAAAAAAGGGAAATAAGGTGCATATCAAAAAGAAATTGCCGTATCTATCGACGGCGACATTCTTGCTCAAATAGCGATCAAAAAAAGCCCGCAAAAACAAAATAGAATCCGAAGGCTAGACGAAATAAGCGAATAGATTCGCCTCATTTCTGATTCCTTCGATAATCGTTCACTTCATTCAAAATCTTCCATCAACAAGAAGTCCTTAAATTTGATGTGCCTTACGATGGAAGTCGAATAATCGATGTCATCATTGGTTATAATGATTTTCTGATTGAGGTTATCCAAGTCTTTGAAGGCCCCAAACTCCCTTTTATAGGCTTTGCCGTCGAAAACCGAGTAAGCTACCTGAATGAAATAAATTTTGCCGTTTTTGGAAGCAATGAAGTAGATTTCTTTGTCTTTGTTATCGAAAACCTTCGGTTCATATCCCCTACAAAGGAGTTCGTTATAAACGATATTCTCAAGGTTATGATCCAAATCATAGCGGCCGTTATCAACCTTTAGGGAATTGAAGCAAACATCGGAGTCATAGATTTTCGAATTGAAGTCCAGCTCCCTTTTTACCTTCGACGAATATTGAGATATTTCATCGATGACGTAAGCTTCTCTAAGATAATGCATGTAGTTAGAAAGCGTAAGCACGCTCGCAAAACAAAAGTCTTCGCTAGCTGGACTATGCCGAAGTTCGATCCTAAAACGCAATTTTTGTCTTCAAAAACGAATCAAACGCCGGAATAGGCATTGAATCCGCCATCGATCGGCAACACTACTCCGGTTATGAATCCAGAGGCTTTATCATCCAAAAGGAAAAGGACAGAACCGACTAGCTCATCCGCTTCGCCGAATCTTCCCATCGGAGTCATCGATAGGATCTTTTTCGCTCTTTCCGTGGGTTTCTCGTCTTTGAATAAGAGTCCTTTGTTTTGATTCGTCACGAAGAAGCCAGGCGCGATCGCGTTGACGCGAATGCCCATCTTCGCGAAATATACGGCAAGCCATTCGGTGAAGTTCGATATGCCCGCTTTAGCGGCCGAATAGGCCGGTATCTTCGTCAATGGTCTGAAAGCGTTCATCGAGGAAATATTGAGTATTTTTCCCTTTTTGGCCTTCATCATATCCTTAGCGAATTCTTGAGTCGGTAATAACGTCCCCAAGAAATTCAGATTGAAGACGAATTCGATGCCGGACTTATCCAAATCGAAGAACGATTTGTATTCGCCGCTCAAATCGTTTTCGCTGGCGAATTCGACGTCTTGGGTCGCTTTCGGATTGTTGCCGCCGGCGCCGTTTAGCAAAATCGAACAAGGCCCGAAATCCTTCGTTATCTCTTCATGCGTCTTCGCCAAAGCGTCTTTATCCAAGACGTTACAAGCGTATCCCTTGGCTTTTCCGCCATCATCGCGGATTCCTTTGGCCACTTCTTCCGCTTTATCGCCATTTAGGTCAAGCAAGGCGACTTTGGCTCCCGCTTTCGCAAGGGCCTTCGAGAGGCATGAGCAAAGGACGCCGGCGGCGCCTGTGACTACCACCACCTCGTTAGACAAATCGACTTTCAAAGGCAATTCTTCCATCTTATTTTTTCTCCTTTTCGGCCATCTCGACGAGGCCGTTTATATAAGCTATCCCTAAGGCGCGGTCATATAGACCATAACCTGGGTTTCCTTTTTCTCCCCAAATCTTCCTTCCATGGTCCGGACGAACGTATCCGTCGAATCCATTATCCACTAGTATCGACACAAAACGGGCCATATCGACGCTGCCATCCTTCGAGATATGGCCGGATTCATGGAATGAACCATTGTCATCATCGAGTTTGACGTTCCTCAAATGGGCGAATTTGATGCGGCCTTCTCTTGCGTATTTCTCAGCCATCGAATAAACGTCGTTGACGGTAGATTCCGCTAAAGAGCCTAGGCAAAATGTCATGCCATTACGAGAAGAAGGAACCATTTCGAACATCATGTCGAAATCCTTTTCGGTCGAAACGACCCTCGGAAGCCCAAACACGTCCCATGGCGGATCGTCGGGATGGATGGCCATATCGACTCCAACCTTCTCGCAAGTAGGCATAATGCCTTTAAGGAAATAGATGAGATTCTCTCTTAGCTTCTCATGGCTCATGCCTTCGTATTGCTTGAGCAATGAGCGGAGCTCCTCTTGGCCATATGATTCATCCCAGCCAGGCAAATGGAGATTCTTCGGATCGAGTTTCGCGAAATCATTCGAATCATACGATAAAGAGATGGATCCATCAGCGTTCTTATAAGCGAGATTTGTGCGGATCCAGTCGAAGACCGGCATGAAGTTGTAGCAGACGCATTTGACGCCGACTTCGCTTACGCGCCTGATGTTCTCGGCATAATTGGCGATAAGCTCATCGCGGTTTGGTTTTCCAAGCTTTATATCCTCAGGAACAGGAATCGATTCGACGACCTCGAACGATAGTCCATTGGCTTCGCACTCATCCTTAAGCTTCTTTAATGACTCTCTTGGCCAAACCTCACCCGGCTTAACGTCATAGACGGCCGAAACGATCGTGGATAGATTCGGAATTTGTCTGATATATTCAAGCGATATCGGATCCTTAGTACCATACCAACGAAAAGACATCTTCATAGCGGTTACCTCTACGTTCTATTTTAAGTCAAGAAGCGACAACCCTTAAGAGGCTTTTGAGCGCTTATGGCAACAAAAGCGAATTTCGATAACAAATGGACATTTCTCGATAACTTTCTGTCTCTTTCTCTTTATTAGAGGTTTTCATGCTGCGTATATCGCGCTCGTAGTGGAAACGTCCACATGCTAATTTTAAAAAAATGCGATAAATACGCAGTTTCTTGAAAGCAAACTCCAAATTTTACTAACTTTAGTATTTTTTGGAATTTCAATCGCGCAGATCGAAAGATAATGACAAGCCTAAGTTTAAAAACGGAAAACAAAAAGCGTCAGGCTCTTTGAATAATCATCCGTCACGCCTTAAGGCTAAACGCTATCGTCATTTTCGGTGACTGCCATATTCGGTAACGCGTCGCTTCAAATGATTCAAAACGAAGAAATGCTCGTTATATTTCAAGAAATAAGCAGCCAACGATTGAATGGTGTCTTTGTTGCCACCATTTACTTTCAAATAGCGCTTGATACGCGCTTTCTTCATATGATTTACCGTCTTCGTTATCTTCCCTCCGTCATGCAACTGATAATTGACACCAAGAAACGAAAATTTGTTTTTGAGCGGCATTATCGCCGTTTTCTCATTAAGGGATAATTTTAAGCAAGCCAATGCATTCTTCAAATCAAACAGTAGCTTTTCCAAAAAGACCCTGTCTTCATGGATGGCGACCCCATCATCCATGTAGCGGCAATAGCATTTGACCCGATGCCTTTCTTTAATGAGCCTATCCACTTCATCAAGATAATATAAAGCGAAGGCTTGGCTGGTCTGATTCCCTAACGGAAGGCCTTTGTTCAAATCCTTATTGAAGGAATCGATTATCATCGCACAGAAATCATAAATTACCTCATCGCTTATGATTTTTCTTAATTTTCTTTTAAGGACGTCATGGTCGATCTCATCGAAATAATGATGGATATCGAATCTAAGAACATATCCATTCAATTTATGTTTTCTATAGAAGGCGCTAAGAAAATGCGTCAATCTGCCTCTGGCGAAATCCGTCCCCTTCCCCTTTCGACATGCGGCGTTGTCATAAATCAGTCTTTTGTCAAGTAACGGCGTCAAGAAATTGTCACAAAAGCAATGTTGGACGATTCTATCCTCATAGCTTAACGCAGCCACTTCCCTTCTCTTCGGCTCATATATCGTGAATTCGTTATATGAGGATATCCGGTATTCGTGCTTCAACAGTCTCCTTCTTAAATTCCAATATTGACGAGCAAATTCTCTTCAAAAACGATGACTTCCTTCTTGTGTCTTTTGCCCTTTCTAGATTTATAGTGGGCTTTCAACAGATTATCGAATGTGAATATATCGTCATATCTCATTTTGAGTTTGGAGGGTGTCGGACATTTCGTCACTCCCGTCAAATAAAATGAATCAGTCGACGGAACGACACCCCAATTTTGGCGTTAGCCAGGTGAATTGCTCCTTTGATTTCCTACAGTGTCAGACTCTAGCCTAACAGACCATATTAGATGAACTAATGGAATCAAATCTGGGCGGACGCAGTTGTTCGAGTTGTTGACGTTGTTGTTGTTGAGGTCGCCATCGTTGTTCACGTTCCACGCGTTGTTGGAGTTAGAAGAGTTAGGCGAGTCGACCAACCAGAGACAAGGGCGAGACCATCCAGCAATTACCCATTATTACTTCGCCTGTCATCCGATTCAATCCATTTGACTAAGGCGTTATAACAATCAGTCAGTAACGTGCTTATATGCTCGGTTTGGTGAGCGGTATAGCACTTCATCTCCCTTCCTAGATTAGATAGATAACCTATCATTTTCACATCATGGAGGGATTCTTTTTGATGCTCCTTCCTTTTTAAATCGCCAAGCTTCAACCCATTCGCCCTAATCAGATTGTCTATGAGTGAATAGGCGTATTCGTGCACCTTCGCCAAATGAGTGTATCGAAACTTCTTTGGCGACTTCTCGGCGATGTCGACAAGATAGCCAACCAGCCGTTTCGCTGAGGTGACCACATATAATTCAGATATTTGCTTCTTCATGCCATTCACCGCTTGGCGTTTGTTTTAGATTCGCCAAGCGGATAGATTATTGGAGATTGATGGTCAAAGCTGGGCGGACGCAGCCGTTCGAGTCGCTGACGATGATGATGTAGAGGTCGCCATCGTTGCACACGATCCACGCGTTGATGGAGCCAGAAGAGTAAGGCGAGCGAGTCCAATAATATCCGTTATATAGATAGGAGGAATTTGTGGGATAGTATGCGCCGTTGGCCCTCGCCCAGTCGGTCGTCTTGCACCGCCTAGCGGCAGAATCGGCGAAATATTCGGCATTCGTATAGTCTTTGTAGCTCAAGAGATAGACGTTGTCGTATGTGTTCGAGCAAGCGTAGCTGTTGGAGCTCGAATTCGTCGTCGATGCGGAATTGTCGACCCTGATTGTCTGAATAAGCGTTTTATCCAACGAGAATGCGGAACCGTAGAAATCGCCGTTGAGCCATGTTCTGATCTCGGAATTCGCGTAGTTATTCGATGATGAAGCGTATCGATGCGCATCGAGGAGAACAGTCGAAACGATGGAATACTCTCCGTTCTCGGAAGAGAGGATCTTCCAGGTTATGGGCTCGCACTCGAACCAATACGTCGTCCCACTGGCGATCTTCACGCCGTCGTCGAAGACGTAATTCGAACTATACGGAGCGGCCGATTTCCTCGCATAGTACTTGCCGCCATAGAGATACCAGCCGTTGCTTTGCGGAGATTGCGACGCGGCGACATTGTCGAGCGCTTCGGCCAGATCGTCGTCGTTTACATGCGTTTGTGGATAAAGGCCATAAGTCAATGTACCATTCTCGGAATCGATTACAGGGTCGATGCCGAGCGCCTTACGAAGCTCTTCTTCTGTCATGACCCTCGCCTCAAGCGACAGATCGCCCGAAGGCATTGCGAAGGTGTACGGGTTGTCCTTGCTGACGAGGCCGTCTCCAGAATACCAGCCTATGAACGTGTCACCAACGCAATCCACCGCCACGGTCACGTTTCGGCCGGCTTTGTAGCGGCCGGCGCCGCTCACGGCGCAAAGAGCCTCATCGCTCGAGGAGAGCGTCAGCGAATATCCGACGGCGAAGGAGGCGCCAAGGCTCACGTCGTGCCCGGGCATTGCGAAGGTGTAGGAGGCGTCGTAGGAGACCTCGTTCAGATCATCATCATACCAGTAGTCGATGGCGTAGCCCTCGGCGGCGGACGCCGACACGGTGACTTCGAGCCCCTCGCCCCATTCGGACGGCGCAGAGACGCTCCCCATCGACTCGTCGTCGCTCGAGGCGCTTATCTTGTAGTTCTTGACGAACTTCGCCGTGTAGTCCAACGATCTGTCCGGAAGCTCGAAGACGTATGGGTTCTCCATAGACACCAGCTCATCGCCATCGTACCACCCGGCGAAGGAATGGTGCTCGGCCGGATCGGCGCAAATCGTCACCGCCTGCAAGTATGTGTAGGAGCCGGCGCCGGAGACCGTGCCCATGGATGGGTCGTTGGCGCTCAGCTCGACCGAATACGGCGTCCATTCGAACCTCGCGGTGTACGCCAGGTCCTCATGCGGCATGTCGAAGGTATAAATCGGGGAAGCGGAGACGATGTCCCCGTCCGCGTCATACCACCCCAAGAAGCTGACGCCGGCGTTGGGGGCCGCCGTCAGGGTGACGCTGCCCTTGTACGGGAAGGAGCCGGCGCCGGATATCGTCCCGAGCGACGGGTCGGCGTTATTCAGTGCGACGTCATAGTGATTGGCCGCGAATCTGGCCGTGTACGTCGAGTCGCCATGGGGCATCTTGAAGGAATACGGATTGCTTTCGGACACCAATGAGCCTCCCGAATACCAGCCGACGAAGGAGTAGCCGTCGTTGGCCGAGGCCTTTATCGAGATCGGGGTCAGATAGTCGTAGGCGCCCGAGGAATCCGACACGGATCCCATCTCCTCCGATTCTGATTGGACGACGAGGTTGTAGGAGCGCTTGGCGAATCTGGCGGTGTAGCTCAGGTCATCGTGGCCGGCCGTGAAGGAATAGGACGCGTCCTCGCTCACAAGTTCGCCGCCCGAATACCAGCCGACGAATCTATAGCCCTCGTTCGGGGTCGCCTCGATCGTGACGTCCTCCCCGGCGGCCATCCAAGCCGGCCCGCCCACGGAGCCCATCGACGCGTCCTCGCTCGAAAGCGACAGTAGCGGATAGTTGTTGAGGCAGGAGAACCCCATCTCGGCCGACGAGATGTTGAGGTTGGACCCGGCGGCGTTGAGGACCTTCAGGTGATTCGGCAGATAGCCGCCGAAGTCGAACGTCTGGGCCGATCCCGTCGCCGAGACGAATTCCGCGCTCTGGTCGAAGCTCGCGTCCTTGGAATAGAGAATCCTGTAGGAAAGCCCCGCGGTCTTGAAGGACAGGGATATCGATTTGATCCCGCGTATCGGGTCGATGTTGTAGAAATATCCCCCGGATCCCAGCACCTGCCAGGTCGAGGCCACCCCCTTCACCTGGTAATAGCCGAATCCAACGTCGCTCCCGAGATCCGTCTTGAGCGTCGCCTCCCCGTCGTAGGCGACGTTCCCGGTGTGGTCATGCAACTTGTTCTTCGAGGGGCCGAAGGACATCCCGTAGGAGGCCTCTCCCCCGTTCGCGACGAAAAGGCGGTCGGCTCCCGTCTTCCCCAAAGCCAGGCCCGAGGCCAGGACGGCGAAGCCAAACGCCGTGACGCCCAATAAAATCGTTTTACGTTTCATATAGATTACCGCCTTGTACGGGTACAAAGTACGCCAAAAAAAAAAAAAACAAGTGTTACCACAGTAACGTTCTTACAAACAACGAAAAAATATGTATCGTGAGAACAATCAATTTAGATTTGAACCAATAAGCTGAAACGCGTTTTTTATACAAAGTTCGTTCGTTTTGTTGATTAATTAAATTACAAGAGCTATAGGAACTCCGCGTTTTACGTTCCACTTCTCACAGCTTGATTGATGCGTCTCTAGTGAAGATACGTCAACGAACATTCGTCATTTTCGATTTATGTCATTCCTCTTCGTAATAATACGAATAATCGATGCCTTTCATAAACATCTCTCTGTCATCGATCTTATCCGTCAAAGCGGACGTCAGTAACCTCTTTATCGGCTCGGCGTCAATCGGGCTCCTTCGCATCGCCGAAAGATATTCGTTCTTGTCAATAAGCGACCAATTGACGCATTTATGGATCCTATTCTTCAATATCAAATCAAGCCAAATTCGCGTCGCTCTGCCATTCCCTTCCATAAATGGATGCGCGATGTTCATTTCGACGTATTTATCTATTATCTGATCTAAAT